>CAZGIK010000030.1:0-62633 GCA_964525755.1 uncultured Verrucomicrobiota bacterium | reverse complement strand
TCCTCGCGCCTCGCCCCCGGGCCGTTTCCGCGAAAACAGGACCCCTCGGAGTTTCAGGACAGGCTCTAAGGGAGTCATCAAAGCTCTCAAGGAGCTGTCGGAGTGGAGGTCGGATTCACCCCGGAGGGGTGGGAAGACGACCGGTATTGGCAGCAAACGGACAAGCGGCTGCTGAAGCGTGTCAACGAGCTCATCAGGGACATTTGCCGCAACCCCCACGACGGCATCGGGAAGCCGGAAAGGTTGAGGCATGCCCTCAGCGGGTATTGGTCAAGGCGTATCAACGAGGAGCACCGTCTCGTGTACGCCATCGATGGGGATGTCGTCTGGATCGTCCAGGCGCGCTATCACTACGAGTGATACATCGGAGTGGTCATCCCGACACCGTTGGGGATGAGCGTCCGGATCGGAGGGGTGGAGTGTCCGGGCAGCTCTAATCCGGGATCCCGTCGGGGAACTGCCGCATCAGCCCCACCGCGCGGTCCCAGTCCGGACCGGCATCGGCATGGTCCCCATGCCGGATCAGACGCCGATGCCGGGCCTGGTCGCAGTGGACCGCATCCTCAATCCGCTCCCGGGCGGCCTGGAGCATGCGGCGCAGCCGCTCGCCGGGCGGACGACGCCGGGCCCGGTGCCGCAGGCTGGTTTCCCGGAAGTAGCCGAAGGTCTCGTCGACATACGCGCCGGCCCGGGCGGGGTCGATCCCGGCACGCCCGAACTCCGTCACCAGACATTCCCGGAACCGGGCGTAGACCGTCGCCGCGTCAGGCCGCTCCCCGCTGCGGCCGAGGAATCCGGCATTGGTCCCGTGCCGCTCCATCAGCAGGTACATCGCCGGCAGCACCTTGATCCGTCCGCGCAGGGCGCTGAGCTGGGACAGGAGCATCTCCGGCTGCACGTAGCCGAGCCGCGCGTCGCTGTGGGCGGCGGTGATGCGGAAGTTCTCCGCCAGCTCGGCCGGCCGGTACACGGCGTAGAAGTTGGAGAAGAAGCTGTCGGCCAGCTTCCGGCAGCGGGTGAAGGGGTCGTCGTCGCCGATGTCGTAGCCCTTGAGCCGCATGCAGGCGAAGTGGCGCCGGCGGGGGTAGAGCAGCGCGGTCCGCCCCTGGGCCGATACATGCCCGGGATGGTTGTCGAGGAAGTCGGCACACCGGAACATCGCGCCGGGAAACAGCACGTCGTCGTCGGCGCACAGCGCCACGTACGGTGTCCGCACCGCCTCCAACGCCACGCGGAGCTTGCCGATGAAATCCAGGCCAATCCGGCGATGCTCCACCTCCAAGCCGGTGGACTGGGCCGTCGCGATGGCCCGGGCGTTCTCCGTCGCCGCCGCATCATCGCTCGAGTCCACCACCACCAGGGACACGGGCTCGGAGCATCCCTGATGGAACCGCAGCAGCCGGCGGAGGAACGTCGGGCGTCGGTGCGTCGGGACAAGGCAGGTGAGCCGGTGCATCGCGGGATCCTCAACGGGGGTTGTCTGCCGGGCGGGTGTCCGATGGCATCCCGTCCGGGTGCCGCCGCATCAGTGCGAGCACGAGCCGCCATTCGTTCTCCGAGCCCTTGACGTCGGACGGCCGGACCGGGCGCTTGTGACGGACCGCAACCGGATCCGACCGATCCTCCCACCGCTCCCGCGCGGACCGGACCCAGTGGCGGGCGAGCGCCGGCAGGGTGCGTCGCCGGTGCCGGTGCAGGAGGGACGGGTCGCGGTAGTGCTCGTAGCGTCGGTCCACGTAGGCCCCGGCGATGCCGGGCTCGACCCCGGCCGCCGTCAGCCCGGTCACCAGGCATTCCCGGAACCGCCGGTACTGGAGGTCCACGTCGTCCCAGCCGTGACCCCGGCACTTCACCCCGGTGGCGTTCCGATGCACCTCGAGGATGAGGTGGAGGAAGGGCAGCACCTTGATCCGGCCGCGCACGGCGCTGAGCTGGGAGAGGAGCATCTCGGCCAACGCGAAGCCTGCCGCCGGATCGGTGTGGGCGGTCGCGAGGCCGAACAGGTCCCGGAGGGTTTCCGTCCGGTACACGGCGTAGAAGTTGGTGAAGAAGTTCGACGACAGCCGGTCGCAGCGCACGAGGGGGTCGTCGTCCTCGATGGAGAATCCCTTCAGCCGGTCGCATCCGAACCAGCGTCGGGAGGGGTAGACCTTCACCGTCCGGCCCTGGGCGGAGACGTGTCCCGGGGAGCCGGCCAGAAACTCGGCGCTGCGCCGCACGGCGTCGGGTAGCACGATGTCATCGTCGGCGCAGAGTGTGACGAAGGGCGTCGTCACCCGGCCGAGGCACTCGAGGATCTTCGCACCCAGCGGCCGGTCGATCGGCAGATGCTCGACCCGGCTGCCGTCGGACACGGTTACAGACCCGATCAGGTCCCGGTTCGCCGCCGTCGTCGCCGGGCCGCTCGAGTCGGCCACGAGCACGTCGAATCCGGGAGGGAACCGCCGGTAGAACTCGAGCCACCGACGGAGGAACCCGGTGCGTTCATGGGTCGGCACCACGCAGGTGACCCGGGTGTCGATCATGGGGCGACCCCCAGCGACCGGTAGACGCCGTTGATCTGCTCGGCCTCGCCCTGGAGGGAGAAGACGTCGGTGACATGCCGCCGGGCGGCGTCCCCCGCCCGGGCCAGCGCGGCGGGATCGTCCAGGAGGGTCGACACCTCCCGGGCCATGGCGTCCACGTCGCCGGGATCGATGACCGAGCCCGTGACCCCGGGCACCACCAGCTCGGGGAAGGCCCCCACCGAGGTCGCCACGACCGGCACACCGGCCGACATCGCCTCGAGCGGCGTCACCCCGAATCCCTCCCAGCGCTGTGGGGCCACGAAGAGGTCGAGGGCCGCGTACCAGTCGGGCATCCCCGAGGGCGGCACCTCCTCCGGGAACAGGAACCGGTCGGCCAATCCCGCCGCCACCACCTTCTCCTGGAGGCCGACGAGGAACGTTCGGTGTTGCGGCATCGCCCGGCCCAGCACCACCGCCCCCACGTCCGGCCTTGTCGCCATCACCTGCAACAGGGCGTCGACGAACACGTCGGTGCCCTTCTGGTGCCGGATCCGCCCGAAGCAGCCCACCCAGCGGAGCGGCTTCAGGCCGAGCCGGGCCCGCAGGGCGGCCTTGTCGGGTGCGGGCCGGAACTGGTCCGGATCGATTCCGTGCCGGACCACGGTCGAGGGGCGTCGCAGGTAGCCGGCGGTGCGGCCGGACGTACTGATCACCGCGTCCATGCGCGACACGAGGAACCGGGTCCAGGCGGTGTGTTCCCGCTGGGATGCCGAGGTGAACACCAGGCGGAGCGGGGCGCGCAGGAGATCCCGCAGGACCAGGCCGGCCAGCATCTCGACGTTCCGTCGGGCGTGCCAGATGCGGAACGCCTGGCCGGCCGGGGGCGATCCGATCCGGAGGAGGTCGCGGAAGCGGACGCGCGGGACGGTCGCCGCCAGCACGGGGCCCAAGGCGGCCACCGGCAGCGACCGGGCCTGGACCGGGACCACCCGTTCCAGGGTGGAGGTGACCCCGGAAAGCCGACGCTTGAAGTTCGGCGCGATGACCACGGTCCGTCGGATGTCGACCCAGATGGGAGTCGACGGCGGGGTTGCTGGAGCGGCGGGATCGGGCATCGGGCGCCTCCGGCGAACGGCGGACCGTTCCCCGGAGCGCGTCGACGCTATCCTTCCCCCGGCCCGGGTGCCAACTCCGGGACAAGCCCGGAAAGGCGGGCCGGTTGCCGCGGAACTTTGAGCCCGAGGCGGTTATTGGGTACGGTGGCCGCGATGTCCCGTCCGGATTCCCCGGATCCTGATGCCGACCTGATGCTCCGGGTGAGCCGGGGCGATGAGGCGGCGTTTGTGGAGCTGGTCGAGCGGTGGCAGCAGCCGGTGGTGAACTTTGTCCATCGGATGCTCTCCGATCCGGACGAGGCCGAGGACCTGGCCCAGGCGGTGTTTGTCCAGGTGTGGAAGACCGCCGCCCGGTACCGTCCCCGGGCCCGCTTCAGCACCTTCCTCTTCACCATCGCCCGCAACCTCTGCCTGAACGAGATCCGTCGACGCCGACGCCATCCCACCGAGGCCCTGCCCGAGGCCGCGTCGGATCCCGGGTCGGGTCCGGACCGGGCCCTGGCGGACCCCGACACGCGCACGGCGGCCACGGTGCTGCAGGACCGGGAGCTGGTGGCGCAGGTGGACGCGGCGCTGGCCGACCTGCCCGAGAAGCAGCGCCTGGCCCTGGCGATGTGTCGGGACGGCGAACTGAGCTACGAGGAGATCGCCGAGGTGCTCGGGGTGACCGTGCCCGCGATCAAGTCCCTCATCCACCGGGCCCGGGAGACCATGAAGGCGCGGCTGAAGCCGTACCTGCATCCGGACGGCCCGTGAAACTTTCCCGACAACACGGTTTTGCATCCTGAGATCATGAACACTCCCCACTGCCCCCTCCCTCCCGACTGGCGGGACCGGTTGGCGGGTGAACGCGTGGATCCGCCGACGATCGCGTCCTGGCGGCGGGCGGCGGCGGCGGATCCGGAGGTCCTGGCGGATCTGGAGATGGAACTGGCGTTGAACGGCCTCCTCGCCGCCACGGCTGCACCGGCGGTCGCATCGAACTTCGCCCGCCGGGTGGTCGACGGGATCCGCACCGGGGACGCACCCCGCCCGTCCGGGGTTCTGTCGGCTGCCGGATGGCTTCGCCGGGGATGGCACTGGCTGGGACCGGCCTTTGCCGTGCTGGTGCTGGCGGCGGGGCTCGGTGCGTGGCGGTGGCAGGATCGGGCGGAGGCCCGCGGCGCCCGGGCCGCCGCGGAGCTGACCGGCATGGCCGCCGCCGGCGGGGTCCCGCCCACCGCCTTGGCGGATTTCGACGCCGTCCGGCGACTCAACGCCGTCGCCCGGCCGGAGGATGAGGAACTGGTGATCGCGCTCCTTCAATGATCCACGGAATCCGACATCGGTTGCCTGCCGTTCGATGCCTGGTCCTGGCGTTCGTCCTCGCCGGGACGGCATGCGGCGATGCACCGGCCGATTCCCGGACCCCGCCCCTGCCACCCGCCCCGCGTCCGGCGGTCGAGCGGTTCATCGAGCTGATCCAGGCCTCGCCCGCCCGACGGGAGGAACTGCTCGTCGACAAGCCGTCCGCGGCCCGGGAGCTGATCCTCGCCCGGATCCGGGAGTACGAGTCCCTGCCCCCGGCCCGACGGGAGGAGCGGCTGGTGCAGCTCCGGTTGGCCCAGTTCCGGCATCACCTTTCCCAGCTCCTCCGGGCCCCGGTGGAACGCCACGCGGAGGTGCTCGCCACCTGTCCCGAATCCGACCGGCCGCTGCTGGCGGAGCGGCTCCGGGCGTGGGCGGCGCTGGAACCGTTGGAACAGGCCGCCCTGCTGGAGAGTGACGCCTCCCTGCATTTCTTCGTCCGGCACCAGTCGGCCAGCCCCGACCGGCTCCGGTCGGTTCTCGGGAGTGTTCCCGGCGGGTCCCATGCCGAGGTGGAACGCCAGTTTGCGCGGTGGTCGGCCCTGCCGGAATCGGAGCGGGCCCGGCGCACGGAGCGGTTCCAGCGGTTCTTCGACCTGACGCCGGCCGAACAGGCCCGGGCGGTGGACACCCTGCCGGAACGCGACCGGCGGCTGATGGAGGAGACGCTCGCCCAATTCGCCCGGCTGCCGGCGGACGAGCAGGCCCGTTGCCTGGAGGGCTACGGCCGGCTGGCGGGACTGGATGCCGCGGAGCGGGCGGAATTCCTGCGCAATGCCCGTCGATGGCAGGCCATGACACCGCTGGAGCGGGCCGCCTGGCGTCGGCTGGTCCAGCCGATCCCGCCGCCACCGCCGCTGCCCCCGATCCCGGCGGGTCGCCGGGAGGCGGCCGCCACCAACCGGTAGCCGGCCCGCCTCCGGATCCGTCACCCGGCCGCGCCGCCGGTCAACCGCCGGTACTCGGCGATCCGGGTCGGGTCGACCACCTGACGGACAAACTCCGGCGCGCGGAGTTCCCGACCCATGGGCACCCGGGTATTGCGGAACTCCATCGCGCTGCCGACCGATCCCGACGCCGACACATGGATCTCCCGGGCGCCGGTGGCCCGGACCACCCGTTCCACGTTCCGCTCCCGGATCCCGCCGCCGGGCATCACCACGATCCGGTCGCCCGCCGCGCGGACCATCGCGGTGAGCGTTTCCAGTCCTTCCAGCACCGTCGCCTCGCCGCCCGAGGTCAGCACCCGGTCGATCCCCAGGCCGATCACCACCTCCAGCGCCTCCAGCGGGTCGCGGGTCACGTCGATCGCCCGGTGGAAGGTCACCTTCATGGGGCGGGCCAGCCGGACCAGTTCGCCGGTCCGTTCGGCATCCACCGTGCCGTCCGGACACAGGAGGCCCAGCACCACCCCGGCCACGCCCAGTTCGCGGAACGCCAGCAGGTCGTGGCGCATGACGGCGAACTCGTCGTCCGAATAGAGGAAGTCCCCCCCGCGGGGTCGGACCATGACCTGGCACGGGATGCGCACGGTGCGATGCAGGGTGGCCACCAGGCCGATGCTCGGCGTGGTGCCGCCCTCGAACAGGTTCTGGCAGACCTCGAGCCGGTCGGCACCGGCCGCCTCGGCCGCGCGAGCCGACTCCACCGAATCCACCAGCACTTCCAGCAGGGGAACGTTCACGGCCGCGAAGGCTGCCGCGTCGCGTCGTCGATGTCCACCGGGGCGGCGGCGGCCGGGGCGGGGGTGTCGGCGATGGCCCGGACCACCCATCCGGCCGCCGCGAATCCGAAGGCCCCGGTGACGAAGGTGGCGGAGCCGTAGCCTTGGTCGCAGTTGAGACGACGGGTCTCGCCGGGGACCGGCTCCGAGGTCGCGAGGTCGCAGATGGTGCCATCGGCTTGGGGATAGACCGGGGGCTCGGGTGAACAGACGGCCGGGATCCGGAACCGCTTCTCCCCGCGCGGCAGGCCGTGTTCGCGCCGGAGGCGCTTGCGCACCTCGCCGAGAAGGCGGTCATGGGTCACCCGGGCAAGATCCTCCACCCGGACCGCGCACGGGTCGCGTCGGCCACCGGCCGCCCCGCAGACGAACACCGGCAGGCCCCGCTCACGGCATCCGGCGATCAGTCGGACCTTGTTGGCGACCTGGTCGATCGCATCCACCACCCACACCGGACCCGGTTCCTGGCGCAGGGGATCGAGCAGTCGGGTGGCGGTCTCGGCGGTGAAGAAATCCGGCACCGCCTCCACCCGGCAGCCGGGATGGATCTCCCGCACCCGCTCGGCCAGCACGTCGACCTTTGCCCGGCCCACGGTGGATTCCAGCGCGGGGAGCTGGCGGTTGATGTTGCTGACGCACACCTCGTCGAGGTCGACGAGCGTCAGGGCGCCGATCCCGCTCCGGGCGAGGGCCTCGACGACCCAGGAGCCCACGCCGCCGACCCCCACCACCAGCACCCGGGCGGACTGGAGACGGGCCAGGCCGGCCCGGCCGTACAGCCGGGCGATGCCCGCGAACCGGAAGTCGGGATCACTGCTCACCGCGCGGACGCTACCCGTCGCAGGGAACCGCGCCAACCCGCGGAAGCCCGGTCGGGTCGCCTACCAGGAGCGCACCCGGAGCCAGCGGACGGCGCCCGCCGTGTCGCGGGTCCAGGTGGCCTGACGATCCGGAACGGGCGGTCCGGCGGGTTCCCAGCGGATGCCGTCCGCATCGGGCACCGCCGTCTCCAGTTGGAACACCCGTCCGGGTCCGGACCATTCCAGGCCGATGCCGTCGCGACCCGCCGTGGGTCGGTAGAGGAACGCCGGGCCCGGGGGCGGGGCCAGATCGGTCACCACGAAGACCCCGGTCAGCCCGAAGTCGGCCAGGTCCTCGAGCGGCTGGAACGGCGCCACCAGGTCCAGGCTGCGCCAGACCACCCATCCATGGCTGCTCAACAGGTCGCCGTCGCCCACCCGGCCGACCGTGCCCGACTGGAATCCGCCCGCCACCGAGAACCACACCTCGCCGGAGGGCCACACATGGAGGGCATCCAGGTTGTCCATCCCGGGGTCGCCGAACTCCACTTCCGGGGCGAACGGCGCCAGCAGGTCCTTGAGCCGATGCACCACCCGTCCGCGGTTCGACAGGATGTCGCCGGGCGCCAGCACGGAATCGTCGGGCAGGCGGACCGGTCGGACGACGGAGAAGAGGATTTCGCCGTCGGGCAGTTCCTGCCAGGCGTCGAGTCCGGCATCGGAATCCTCCGCCGGCCGGAACCCCTGGAGCAGGTCCCGGTTGCGGAGCACCACCCGCCCGCCTTCCGCCAGCAGATCGCCATCGCCCAGGGGCCCCAGGGTCTCGCTGAACACCGGATCGCGGAGCGAGAACGCCACTTCGCCGCCGGGAAGGACCGTGAGGGTGTCGACGGCGAGGGGCGGGACCGGCGGCATGATGCCGAGACGGCCCAGCAGGTCCCCGAGGCGACGGATCCGTCGTCCGTCCCGCGCCAGCACATCGCCGCCCTCGTACCGATCGAAGGGCGGGCGGCTGCTTCCCGAGGTCATCCCGTGCCGGGTCAGGAACCACAGCTCCCGGACGGGAACCGTCCGGAGCCGCAGGTGGAACACCTGGGTCGGGAGCGTTTCCTCGGCGGTGAGGTCGGTCCCGAGGTTTGGCCAGTGCCAGGCCAGGCCGGGAAGGTCGTTGGTGAAGTGGCGGATGATGTTCGTGCCGCCCACCGAGAGGGTCAGGCGGAGACGCATCCGATGGGTCACCGCCACCTCGCCGCCGACCACCAGGTCCCCGTCGCCGGTGATCCTCAGCTCGCCGCCCGCCAGGTCCTGCCCCCGCAGTTCCAACCGGCGCACGGCATAGGTGGTGAACAGGGGATCCTCCGACACCGGCTCGAGGTCGAATCCCCCGGTGAGGGGCAGGGGGATGTCGGGGCGTCCGCAGATCGGGCAGGCGTCCAGGAGATGGCTGCCCGGGGCCAGTTCGTGGTGGACGGTTCCGGCCCGGAGGGCGGATGCCGCCAGGACCAGCCACAGGAAGATCCGCAGGGCGGGTCGAAGGCGGGGCGGCATGGGGAGGGAATCCCTGGACAGGACACCGGCATCCGTCCCGCCCCCCCGGCCTGAGGGGGCGGGACGCCAGCAGATTACTGGAGAGCCTCGAACACCTTGCCGACCATGTCCTTGCCCGGGGTGAGCGCCTTGGCGCCCGGGGTCCACTTGGCGGGGCAGGCCTGATCGGGATGTCCCACCAGGTAGGCGTTCGCCTCCATCTTCCGGGCCAGCTCCTCGGCGTTGCGGCCGACGTTGTAGAAGTTGATCTCGCTCGAGACCAGGCGGCCCTCGGGGTTGATGACAAACGTGCCGCGCAGGGCGAGGCCGGAGTTCTCGTCATACACCCCGAACATCCGGGAGACCCGGCCGGTGGGATCCGCCGCCAGGGGGAACTTCACCCCGGCCAGCAGCTTCTCGTCGCGGAGCCAGGCGAGGTGGGAGAACTTGGTGTCGGTCGACACCCCCAGCACCTCGCAGCCCGCCGCCTTGAGGCGCTCGTGCTGGGTGGCCAGGTCGGCCAGTTCGGTCGGGCAGACGAAGGTGAAATCGGCCGGGTAGAACACCAGCACCGTCCAGCGGCCGGCCTTCTGGGCGGCCTCGAGGGAGAAGGAGCCGAAATCCCCCGCCGCAGGGTCGTAGGTTTCGAATTGGAACGCGGGCACCTGCTGGCCCACGCGCACTGCACAGCAATCGCTCATGGTATTTGAATGGGTCGGAATGAATGCCGGCCATCGGGCCGGACGTGCCTTCAAGTAGCAGTTTCCCATGCCGCCGCAACCCGCCGCCCGGACAGGCTCACCCCCCCCGTCCGGACACGGCCAGCACCACGACCCCGGCGAGGTAGACGGCATACATCCCAAGGAGGAACACGCCTTCGCGTCGGCCGATGCGGTTTCCGGTCGAGATCATGAAGTAGAGGACCGCGATCACCAGCAGCAGGGCGGGGAAGTTGAAGAGCTGGCTGACCCGGGTCATGCGCACCTCGGACAACGCCGCGGCGGTGCCGATGATCAGGGTGAGGTTGGCGACGTTGGCCCCGATGACGTTCCCGATCGCCAGGTCCGACACCGACCGGCGGGCGGAGCTGACGGCGGTCACCAGCTCGGGCAGCGATGTCCCCACCGCCACCACGGTCAGTCCGATCACCAGCGGACGGATCCCGAGGAGCGCCGCCACCGCGACCGCGCCGTCGACGAGGAACCGGCTTCCCACCACCACCACGGCCGCCCCCGCCAGGAACTGCACCACGGTGCCGGTCCGGGTTCGGAACCAGGGGAACCGCGTGGCGGCCACCACGGTCTCGATCTCGGTCGCCTCCGCCACGTCGGCCGGACGCCGCGAGCGGGCATGCCGCGCGAAATCCCAGACGAAGTACCCCGCCCCGACAGCCAGCAGGATCCAGCCCTGCTCCCGGCTGACCGAAAGGTCCAGGGTCATCACCAGTACCAGGACCGCGCAGGCGAACATCGCCAGCACCGGGAACCGGAGGATGCGCGGGTTGATGTCGACGTTCTTCAGCGTGGCCGTCACCCCGAGGATCAGCCCGATGTTGCACACGCAGGACCCGACGGCGTTGCCGACCGCGAGTCCCGGTTCCCCGCGCAGGCCGGACATGATCGACACGACCAGCTCGGGCGAGGTGGTGGCAAGCGAGACGAGGGTACCGCCCACGACCACCCGGGGCATTCGGAGGAACTCGGCAAGACGCACGGCCGCGGCGACGAACAGGTCGCCGCCCTTGATGATCAGCACCAGGCCGCCGAGGAGTTGCAGGACGGGAATCCACATGGCGGGTCAGGTGGATCGGACGGGCGAGGGGGGTGCGCCCCAGTGGATGCGTCCCTGGGTGGCGGCCCGGTCGAGGTGGGTGTAGCCGCCGTCGACATGCACCCATTGGCCGGTGACATGCCCCGCGCGGGGCGAGGCGAGGAACACGATGACCTCGGCCACCTCGGCCGCGGAGGTCAGTCGACGTCCCAGCGGGACCCGGTTCTCGACGTCGCGGCGGGCGGCGGCCGGGTCGGGCTGCGAGGCGAACCAGCGCCGGTACTGCTCGGTGTCGCACTCGGCGGGGATGACGCAATTCACGCGGACGCCGGCCGGTGCCAGGGCCACGGCCCATTCGCGGGTGAGGGCGTTGAGCCCCCCCTTGGCCGCGGCGTAGCCGGAGGTCGAACCCTGGCCGGTCTCGGCCACCTTGGAGCCGACGTTGACGACCGCCCCCGCGGCGCTCGAAAGGGCTTCCCGGGCAATGTGTGTCAGGGTGTAGGCCGGCAGCAGGTTGCGTCGGAGGGAGGCCTCGAACGCCTCCGGCCCCGCCTCCAGGGACACCGCGTCGTTCACCCCGGCGTTGTTGACCAGGACGTCCACGGCGCGGAACTGCCGCAGGGTATCCTCCACCACCCGCCGGCAATCCGCCTCCACCGTCAGGTCGGCGTGGACGAAGGTCGCCTTCGCCAGGCTGCGGGCGAGGAACGATCCCGCCTCCCGGTCCCGGTCGACCACCACCACCCAGGCGCCCTCCTTGGCAAAGGCCCGGGCGGTTGCCGCGCCGATCCCATGCGCCGCCCCGGTCACCACCGCCACCTTGCCCGCGAGGTGCAGATCCATGGGCGCCATTCAAGCCGGGTCCTCCCCCGGCGGCAAGGGCACCGCACCGGTCCGCGCCCGCGACGCTCCGACAGGGGTGACAGGCTCCCGGCGCCCTCCCGGATCCCTCGGCCGACGACAGGGGTGACAGGCTCCTTGTGGACCGAGGGGTCGATGACAGGGGTGACAGGCACATTCCGGGCCGGAAGGCCCACGACAGGGGTGACAGACTCGCCATCGCGCCTCCCCTGGAGCCCCGACAGGCGATGACAGAGGTGACAGGCACGTTACGGGCAGAGAGGCCCACGACAGGGGTGACAGGCTCCCTGTTGTGCCGACTCTGACGGGCCGGGAGGGGTGACTTTTTGGTAACAGGTCGAAATGTTTGAAAAGGGTTCCTGAAAACCCTGAAAAGGGTGAAAAGGGTGACGGCCGAGGTGCCGATCCAGTCCGGCCGACTCTTGGCAGCCCAGCATCCGCAACTCGCCCGCAGACCGAGGCATCACGTTGCGGCTGGGCGGTCCCCTTGTCGGGCAGCTTGCCCAAGGACAAGCGACTTGAGATTCTCCAGAAGTGAAGCCCAGCGATCAACCTGATGGATTCGATGAGGTTCCCGTCGACCTGTCCGACATTTCGAAGCCAGATGGGATTGGGCGTCGCCCACGGCCCATTCGATGGTGGTTCACTAGAGGAGCATTCTCACTGATTACCATCCCGGTTCTGCTGCTGCTGGTTGCGTGCACGATCAGCACCTTCATTCAGGGGGCGGTTCAGACATACGCTTACTTCACAGTCACGAAGGCCGTTTGGGGATGGATAGGGGTTGCTGCGTGTCTCTTCATCTGGCCGTTTTCTTTGTTCATGCCGGGTCTCCTTTGGTGGACCGCGATCGTCACCACGCCGAGCAGCTACGAACGGGCGGCTGCCATGAACTCCAGGGGAGTTGCCGTTATTCAGACGATCATTTCCACCGCCCTCGTGGTTGGATTTGCGATGCTCATGCAGTGGGGACACATGCGGATCATCGGCTGGATTGCCGATCGAGATCCAGATGCTGCATATCGTGCCGGTGTGTCCGGTTCCCAGCCCCCGTCATGGATGCGGTCGACCGATAGGTGAGGCGATGGCGTTTGGTATCATCTACAAGACTGAACCCAGCGTAGAGTCCCTCTGAAGCATGGAATGGCCAGGCGTCATTGAGGTTCCTGATGATGGGACGACCGCCGGCCAATTTCGAGCTCGGATCTATTCGAATGAGAGGGAGATGGGGAGGATGTACGGTTTCGGTGACGATTCGAATCCTTTCAGTCAGTACTCTCGCCAGATGCATACCCAAGACATTTGGCCCTTGGCTGTCCTACTTGATCTGGAGGTCCAACCGGCGCTTCGGAAGAACGGGTATGGTGGTCAGCTGCTTGCAAGATTCGAGATCGCAGCCAGCGCCAAAGGTGCAAAGTCAGGATTCCTTCGCGTGGGCTGGCCCGGCGGAACGTCTCCGGAAGGGATGAATGAACGGAACTGGCGAATCGGATGGTATCAGAGATCCGGCTGGCATCTGCTGCGAAACATGGATGAGTCGGATATCGTACCGTTCATGTACCGCATTTTCCCAGGCTGACGTCACATCATGCAAGGCGTACCCAGTTCAGCGCGGTGCCTGCGGAGAGGACCGTCCCGCGCGCAGACGTGGCGTTGAAGGCCCAGAGTTGGACGGTCTTCGCGGCGGCAACGGTCACGATCTCGGTCAAGTCGACGGGGGCGAGGGCGTCGTTGGCCGGCATCGTGACGCGGCGCTCGATGCCGATGTCGGTGCCGTCGGTGGTGTTGCGGAGCTTCAGCCGGACCTCGTCGCCGGCCCCTGACGCGTCCGCCTGCAGTTGAACGGTTGCCTGGATCAAAAAGGAGCCGGCTCCCGGTAGGCTGACGGACGGGTCGGTGGTGCCGAAGTCAGCCAGGGCGGACGTCCCGGTCAGGGCGTAGTCGGTCCCGGCCCCGGTGGCCTTCCCGTTCTGGGTGATCGAGTCGAGCAGGTCCCCCAACACCCCCCGAAGCTCGCCGGCGGTGATGTTGCTGCCGTCGGCGAGCTGGGTGGCGATGTCGGAGGCGAGGGTGGTCTTGTCCTTTGCGGCCATGGTCGGGGTGGGTCAGGTGATGGCGAAGTCGTCGCCGTCGAAGTCGGCGGGCTCGAAGTCGGGGAGGCCGAACCGGACGTTGACCTCGGTGGTCTTGCCCGAGGGGTTTGTCCCGGAGTCGTACACGTCGTCCGGATCCCCATTGCGCCAGGCGCTGCCGGGGGTCAGCCGGAACACGGCCGTGTCGATGCCGGAGAGCAGCGTCTCGAACCGGGCATGGGAGAACCCGAGCAGGTCCTCCCGGTAGATCAGGAACGCCTTCGCCCCCACCGCCCACTCATGGGCGCCGTCTCCCCCGGCCAGGGTCCCGCGCCGGGCCCGCACGACGGTCACGTCGTAGGCACCGCCCCCGAGGGCCGCCAGGCTCTCCACGCTCATCACCTCGTAGGCGGTCGGGGATCCGGACCGGATCACGACAAGCAGGAGGTGGTCGTCGGTCACCTCGTCGGCGGTCTGTGCCTCGTTCAGGGCCTCGAAGTCGGCCTCGGGCGTCTCCGGATCGAGCAGGATCTCCACCACGCCGTCCCCGGTGCCGACCGGGGCGTTGATGGCGGCCGCCACTGCGAACTGCCGGACCGTGGCCAACTGCTGGAACGCCTCGGCCCCCTCGTCCTTCCGGAACCGGATGTCTACCCGGCTGGTGGTGGGCTCGGTCCGGGCGCACAGGAGGGCGAAGGGGTAGTCCAGGCCCTCGGGGTTCAGCTCAGGCGTCAGGTGGACGAACTGGAAGTTCCGGGGCCGGGCCAAGGGCGGTGGGCCAGACGGGTTCCGGGCGGTCACCGTGGGCGCGTAGGGGGTGCCGGAGATTCCGCGCTCCTCTTCCCAGCCCAGCACCACCTCCCCGGCCGGAGGCGTCCGGAGGGCCTTGTCGACGCACCGGGCGACGATGCTCTGCCCGAGGGCGTCGTGGGTCAGGAGGAAGTTGTCCCCCGGTCCGATCTCGGCGGCCTTCTCCTCCCGGACGGTCACCGATCCCGAACGGGCCCGGCGACCGAAGAGCTTGTCCTCCTGGATGGCCACAGCCAGAGCCTGGCTCGCGCGGGTGATGTGGGGCCTCGACACCCGTCGGGCGTTCACCCGGCGGCTCAGGAGCACCGCCAGGGCGTTCGGGACGGCCATCTGGCGTTCCTTGAAGGCGGCCGCCGCATCCCGGAACACCACCTCGGCGGCCGTGGCCACCTCCTGATGAGTCTCGGCCGACCACTCGATCTCCTCGGTGAGGTCGTGGAAGTCCAGGGTGGTCGCCGGGGTGAACGTCGGGGCGGCCTCGTTGACCAGCCAGCGCCCGGCCTCGATCAGGGCACCGGCATCCCACCGGACCCACCCGGCGCAGTAGGTCAGCAGGTCGGCCACGAGGGCCCGGAGGCCCACCGGGCGATCGAGCAGCGGGGAGATGTAGGTCAGCCCAGCGTGATCCCGCGCCCAGTTGGCGACGGTCTGCCAGCTGGCGGCGTCGAACTTCGAGAGCGGCAGCCCGAGGCCCCACACCGGATGGGTCAGGACCTCGGCCAGAACGCACCAGGGGTTGGCTTGAAACTCTGCATCGAGGTCGGCGGCCGTCCCGACGATCAGGCTCTGCTCGGGGATCCGGGTGTAGAGGAGCGAGGCGTTGCCGGGGGTCTTCCGGTCCCGACCGAACAGGAACTTCCTCAAGACCACCCCGGCCTGCCGGCGGTACGGAGGATGCCCGGCCAGCACGGTGGCGACGTCCCCGGCCAACGCCTGGTTGTCGGTGCCCCACAGGATCCAGAGGTCGCCGTAGCCGGGCACGGTGTAGCTGGTGGGCTGGCCGGTGGGGGACTCATCGGCGCGGAGCCGGATGAACCGGACCCACGGGGCGGCCGGGGGCTCGGCTGAGGTTCCGCTCGGGGTCTCCCAGAGGGCCCCGTTGTGGGCGACCACGCTCCCGGCGTCCCAGGTCTTGGCACTCCACGGCTCCGCCTGGGGCCAGACGAGCTTGTCGTCGTACAGGAACCCGATCACCCCGTGCAGGGGGCCGCAGGCCACCAACCCGGCGAGGTCGCCGAAGTAGTTCTTCGCGGAGGAGGTGGCGGCGGATCGGGAGCCCATGGGTCACTTCTTCCCGCCGGAGGACGGGGCCGGTTGGGTGAACTGGTTGATGGGCTCCATGACCCATGTGACGCCCGAGCGGCAAAGCCCGGCGGCGAGCGGCAGGGCGGAGGCCTCGTTGTTGTCGGCCGTGGCGGCCGCCTCGATGCCGGCCAGCGGCGGTTCCTCGGCCGGGAGGTTGCTTGCGACGCTCTTGCCCATGGATCAGGTCGGCCGCCACACGGCGAGGATTCGGACGCCCCAGGTGGGGTCCGTCACCCGGTCGATCGCAGCCTTCTTGTGCTTCAGGACGTGGATGAACCGCACCCCGCCCAGGCAAAGCCCGAGGTGGTCGACTTGGCGCCGGATCCGGATGCCGATCAAGTCGCCGGGCTTCAGGAGAGACAGGGTCACCGGCACTCGGGCGAACTCCTGGCGACCGTCCAGCCACCGGGCGATCACGCTCCCCTCCGAACTCTGGGTGCTGTTCGGGTCCCCCTCGACCACCGGGAAGGTCTCAGGGAGCCACCCGGCCTCGACGAGGATCGCGCGTGGGAGGTTGTGGCAGGCCACCCCGCCCATGGGCCCCTTGGCGGCGCTATTGGCGCACCACGGCGTCCCCAGCCACCCGGCGGCCACCTGCTCCAGTTGTCCGGCCGAAGGCCTCACTTCTTGCCTCCTGCCACGGTCAGGTCCGTGGCGTCGTGGGCCGAGGGGTTCCCGTGAGGGATGAACGGGTGCCCGCCGAAGGCATCGTCGTTGTCGAACTTCCCCTCGGGGTTTGTGTCGGGGTCATGCGCCCCGCAGGTCTCCCGGCGTCCGTCGCACTGGGGGTAGAGGGTCACCACCGCCCCGACGGTCGGATCCGTCGTGAACCACTGGTTCAGGGTCACGGTCAAGGCCCCGCCCGAAGGCTCCGTGCTGGTCAGGACGCGGCGGCGCTGGATTCCGGACCCGGATCCCACCTCGAGGATTGCCCCGGCGAACCAGTTCTCGAACACCGCCCCGGCGGCGAGGGCGGCCGCCGCGCTGGCTCCGACCCCGGTCAGCGTGTCCAGGCTCAGCTCGAAGGGGTGATCCCCGGAGACGGGGCCCACCACCTCGGCGGTGAACCCCCAGGCGGTCTTCAGGAGCCCGCAGCCGTAGGACATGAGGAACCCCCCGCCGGGGTTGGCGCCCACAAGGTGGTTGCACAGGGGCCCGAGCAGGAACCGGGGCACCTGCTGGTCGAAGTCGACCCCGCCGGGGACCAAGGTCGCCAGGAGCTTCTTCCCGCGGACCCTCGGGTTGGTGACCTCCCCGGTGAACAGGACCGTGGCCTCGACCGAGACGGCCTCCGAAAGCACGACCGCCCCGTCGAGCCAGTACGCGAACGTGGTCCCGGTCCCGGAGACCGGGGCGCCATCGAGCCATGTACCGAAGCCGCCCATCAGGTGATCGAGAGGTTGTCGAACCAGCAGGGTGACCCGAGGTCGGCATTCCAGATCTCCACCACGATACCCCCGTCGGCAGTCGCGGTGAACGAGACCGTGAGGGTCTGCCAGCCGGTCCCGGCGTCGGCCGTCGCGGTCTGGGCCGAGGCGATCCCGATGTCCGGGTTGGCCCGGACCCGGAGATAGGGGCGCTCGGCTGCTGCGGTCGGCTGCTTGACCTGGACGCTGACCTGCCGGGCACCGGTCTCGACCGCGAGGCGGAAGCGGTGGAACCCGTACCGGCCCAGCTTCAGCGACGGGGCCGGGTTTCCCTCCGCATCGTCTCGGCCTGACCCCATTACGAGCCGCTGACCATCCGGCATGAGCACGCAGGTCCCCGCCGTCGCCTTCGTCGGCGTGTTGACGACGATGGACGAGTTCTTGCTCAGGTCGGCGAGTTCAGGGTGGGCCGGCATCAGAGGAGGGAGGGAGGATTAGAGGTTGCAACAGCGGCCGCGCCGTAGGCGAGCGTGGAGGAATACCCGGAGTAGGATCCAACCGAGCGCACGATGCGGAAGCCCATGCTGGCCAACTCACCCGTGCCGTTGAAGGTGTCCCCGTCGGAGAACGCCGTGTAAGGGTGGCACGGGACGTAGAGACCACGGAGTCTACCGCGACGATTCCAGAGCCCACCGCCGGCATCGGTGATCATCCAGATGTCCGCGAGGGACAGCCCGCCGGCAGCGTTTGGGAATGGCTCAAACCCGAAGGCTCCGGCGTGGGCGCTTGAAAGCCCAGACGCCCACTGGTGAACCATCCCGTTCACGATGGAAAGAGCCGCGACCGATCCTGCCACCCCAATCGTTCCGCCGATCCAGCGGGTGGTATTTCGGTGGTTGGCGCCGACTGACCCGAATGGAAGCGAACTGCTCCAGATGGGACCGCAGAGGAGCCAGAGGCCTTCCGCCGTGACGCCAGCGGTCGATGTGTAGCGCCCGATCAGGCAGGAGAACGAATCATCGCCGGGGATGATCGAATCCCCGTCCCCCATGTAGAGCGTGGAGTACACACCGGCCACGTCCGCGTTGGCGATGAACAGGATGAAGGTTCGGTCATCCCCCGCGGCGACGTAGCTGCGTAGAACGGCGTCAGCGGTCGCCGACTTTCGGGTCTGGATCCCCGACGCCAACTGGACGGCAGTCGGGAAGTCACCGGTTCCAGTGTCCACGTCGGTCATCGTGTTGTAGCCCCAGATCTGCGCGAGCTGGGCGCTGTCCACGACCCGGAAGTACCGGCGGGCCTGCGAGGCCGCACCGTTCCTGTACACCGCCTTGTTCGTGTCGGTGAACTCCTTGGTCCACCCTCGATTGGTGACCAGTTCGAGGTCCAGCATGGTGATCGTGTCACCGATGGTCCCGGTGATGGTTCCAGTTGTTACGGTCCAGGGCATGGGTCAGGGAGTGGGGTTGGGGGTCGGGGTGACGCCGGGCGGAACGGTCAGCCGGGCACGGATCCGGTCCGCAGCATCACGTTGGCTGCCTCCGGGGCCGGCCGAAACTCGGGCTTCAAGGGCGGCGGACGCCTGATCCGCTGCCGCCCGCTCGTCGGCCGCGGTCCAGTTCGCCGGCAGTCGGACGCGGTGTGTGAACTCGACAACTCCGGAGGCGGCGGTTCCGGAGAAGCGGAAGAGGGCGTCGGCGCCCTGCCCGCGTTGGATCAGTTTGACGGTCCAGCTCATATCATGCGGGGGTCGTGATGACCCCGGTTTCGGTCCGCGTTTTCATCGTGACCCAGCCGATCGCCATGTCGCCCGTCGCGTTCGCGTCGTGAGCGATGGAGAGGGCCCGATTGCCAGGCATGCTGTCGTTGTCGCCACCGTTCGGTGACCATCCGCCGAGCTGGAGGCGCGTGTTGTAGGTCGAGCCTCCAGTCGAGTAGAAGCCGATCACCTCCACGTCGACCATCCAGTACGGGTTCGACCCAAACCCGGCGTCCGCCGCGGTGATGGCGAAGCAGCGGACGGTCATGCGGACGGACGTCAGCGGGGTGTAGAGTCCGGGCGCGTACTCGATCTGTCGCGCGAGGCGCTCGGTGTCCCAGTAGTTGTACCACTGCTCCCCGAAGCCGCCGTAGAGAGCGAAGTAGTACGTGGGCGAATAGGTCCCGGGACTCAGCGGGCCGGGATAGATCATCAGCTCGTACTCCACCACCGTTCCCGTGGTGGGGTTCTCCGGCAGTCCTGGGAGCCCGATGGCGTCGCCCAGGTTCACCCACCCGTACTGCGGGAGGACGACGTTCCCGTTCCAGTTGCCATTCCAGTGGAAGGCATCCCCACCCCCACCGCCGGGGGCGGGTTCCCCAGCCGGCCCCTGCTCGCCCTGCGGGCCCGTCGCCCCCGCCGGTCCGGCAGGCCCCGGCTGCCCCTCCACGATCGTCACGTCGACGTCGACGGTGACCGGGGCGGCATTGATCTCGATGGCGACGTCCATGGGGTCAGCGGGTCACGTCGGCATGCACCCGCGCGGTGATGTCCACCACGGTCGACTTGGGGAACGAGTCGGACGCCACCTCGACGTCCGCGACGTACTGCCCCGGCTGCAGGCCGGCGGTCTCCTCGGGCGAGAGGACGATCGAGAAGGTCAGCACCCCGCGTCCCTCGCCGTTGGTGGTCACCACGGGACCGAACTCCGACCAGGTGTGATCGACCGTCGGCGCGTGGAGGTGGCGCCGCAGTTGGCAGACGATCACCGGGTTGTCCCAGTACGAGGCGCCCTCACCGACCGGGGCGGTCAGGTTGAAGGTCATCCCCGACCAGGCGTCGCCTCGCCGGATGTCCACGGAGATGGGGGTGGCAGTCACCATGGGGTCAGGCGGTCAGCTGCAGTTCGCGGATCACGCACCGAAGAACGCCCTCGCTGCGGAGGGTCACGTCCTCGAGGAGCGGGTTGTCCTCGGTGAGGAGGGTGGTCAGTTCGACGCTCTCGCGTTCGAGGTTGAGGCTCCGGCGGATGTCGCCATGGGTGATCGGCCGGCTGAGCCAAGTCTGGCCGTTCCACTCCACATCCCGCTCGAAAGAGGTCCACCGGACCACCGCCTCGTTCCCGTTCCCGTAGTCGCGGGTGAACTCGTACAGGTACACCCGCGTGGGCAGGGCCCCGAGGGTGGCCCCCAACGTCTCGTCGTCCGCCGGGGCGACCTCCTCGGGCACGGTGCGGGCCGGGATCCGAAAGGACAGGATCCGCTGGTCGATCCAGTTGACGGTCAGCCGTGGCCGGTCGAACCGGACCAGCCGGAGCCGGGCGAGGAACGCGGTCCGACGATCGAGGTCGGCCCCGATCGCCCCGGTGAGCGTCACCGTGTCGGGGTCGACCGCATCCACCTGGGCGAATGCCACCGGGGTCCGACCAGCGATCGCAACCAGTCGATCCCCCTCCTGCACCGCGTGGGTGTCCCCCACCTGAAGCTCGGTGTCGGCCGCGTCGACGTTGGCGGTCAGCACGGCCGCGGCGGTGTTCCCGGCCAGCCAGAACGCCCGACCGGCTCCGTGCCGGAGGAAGAACGCCAGGACCCGGCCCGGATCCCCGGTCTCGGTGAACCCCGGCTCGACCACCTCGGCCGGGGTCTGCTCGTAGAACGTCTCGGCGTCCTCCCGCCGGAACCCGATCCGGTCCCGGATCACCTCGACCCGGATCTCGTGGGCCTCGGTGTCGAAGTCCACGGCGAAGGGGCACAGCGCCGGGCCAGTGCTCCACGCATCCGAGGGCAGCGGGCCCTCGGTGAACGCCACCGCCTTCGGGGTGACCGCGAAGTCCGGGCCGGAGTTCTCGACGAAGTCGACGGGCAGGACCGCGAGGTCGGTGTCGATCCAGTTCAGCCGGGGGCTGTTCAGGCGCCCGATCAGGACCGGCACCACTCTGGTGTCATCGGTCGGCCACCCCGGCTCATCGCCTTCGGCGTACAGCTCCCACAGGGTCCAGTCGGCCGAGTAGGCGAGCCACGCCCCGGCGGTGACCGGGATCCCGGCCCGGTCAGCCCAGCGGGTCACGAGGGGCCACACCGGCACGGCTACCGGCTGGGTGGTGTAGGTGCGGAGCACCCCCTCCAGCCGTCGGGCGGCTTCGCCCGATGCCAAGGAGTCGAACTGCAGGGACCATCGCAGCGTCTCGCCGAACGGGCGCCGGGTCTCCCGGTGGGACAGGCCGGCGGTGACGATCGCCACCACCTCCACCGTCGCCTGGAAGGCCGCGCCGACGTTCGGAGCGTCGTCCAGGACCAGCACCTCGGCGCCGTTGAAGGTCGTGGTCCTCATCCGGGCCTCCCATCGTAGCGGTGGTGGGTCCGGCGCATGAAGTCGATGAGGAACCGCTCGCCGTCCGCCGATTCGAGCACCCCGAAGACTGCCGACCGCGTGTCGAAGAGACCTGCGAAGGTGATGTTCGTCGCCCCACCGCCAGCCCCGGCAGAGCCGGGCGCAGGCCCGCCGGCCACCATCGCCTCGATCGCCGGCACACCGATCCGGTCCACCACCGGCGCGGGCACCACGTACTCACCCCGGTGCACCACCCCGGCCACCTGGCCGGCCGGACCATCCCCGGTGTAGCCGCCCTCGCGGAACGAACCGGTCGCCGCGGCGATGCCGACGGCGAGAGCCGCCACGAGCGCGGCGATGCCCACCGCCGCCGAGATACCGTAGCTCCCGATCGATGACAGGGCGGCGTTTGTCGCCAGTGCCGGGGTCTTCGCGGCCTCCTGGGCGTTGCTGCTGGCCACCTGTCGCCAGCCCATCGCCTCCAGGAACGCGTGCCACGCCAGGCTCACCCCCTTCATCAAGGCGTGCTTGGTGATCCACTCGGCCGCCATCCGGGCGATCGAGTCGATGACCCCGTCCAGGATCGACGTGCCGATCGTGCGCAGCGCGTCTCCCCAGGTCATGGTGAGGGTGATCAGACCGCGGATTCCGGAGGCGAGCCCGTTGACTGCCGATCCGACCATCGACTGGAACCCCCGCGCCACCACCTGGGCGGTCGTCCCCAGCTGGTCCCGGATGTCCCGGATGGTGAGGGCCATCTGGTCGCGGAACGACTCGGGGTCCCCCTCGGCCTCGAAGCGCCCGATCTCGCCCGACACACCCCGCCGCTGGCCATCGATCGTCTCGATCTGGGCGTTGAGCGCCTCGATCGCCGCCGGGTCGGTGAGGACCTCCCGACGGGCCACCAGGATGTCCAAGGTCTTCTGGAGGAGATCCCGCTCCACAGCCAGGAGCCGGAGCGTCTCCCGGCGCCGTTCCACCTCGGTCAGGTGGATGCTCGACTGCGCCACCGACCGCATCGCGGCCAGCTCATCCCGGCGGATCGCGATCACCCGCTGCTGGTCGTCGAGCTCCCGGCGGAGGGATTCACGGGCGAGCTCCTCTCGACGGCGCGCCAGGTCGGCCTCCAGCTCCTGCTCGGCCACCTTGCGCCGCTGCCGGGCTTCGGCCGACGCGATCTCCACCAGCTCGATCCGGCGCCGCTCGTCCTTCTCCTGGGTCTCCGCCGCGAGCCGGGCCTCGGACACCTCCAACTGGAAGCTCTCCTGGATCTGGGCCCGCCGGATCGCCTCGAACTCCTCCAGCCCGATCCGCCGGGTCTCCACATCCCGCCGGGCCATCATCTCTCCGGCCTGGACCTCGGACTGGGCGATCCGGACCAGCGACTGGGCCCAGACCGTCGCGCGCCACTCGGCGAGCGCCTTCTCGGCATCCCGCCGCGCCGCGTCCTTGTCCTCGGCGTCCTTCACCTGGGCGGCCGCCACGGCAGCCTCCTCCTGCCGTTGGCCCCGGAGCGCATTGAGCCGCCGCTGCAGGGCCACCGTCTGCTGGGTGTCGATCGCGCCCAGCGATTCGAGGGTCTTCTCCAGGACGACCTTCATCCCGCCCACCAGCGGCTCGGTCAGGGTGCCGGACTGGGCCCGGATCAGGTCGCGCGTGGTGGACAGCAGCCCGTTGAGCGTCCGGGCCTGCTCGGCCATCGCCCCGTTGGTCTTCTGGAAGGTGGTCCGGACGACGTCCATCGCCTTGCCGACCCCCTCGCCGGACTCTGCCAGGGCGTTGAGCTGCCGGGCGGTGTCCCCGGAGACCAGGCCCATCTCCACCAGCCGCAGGGTCGCCTCGCCCACAGGCGTGCCCGACTGCAGCCCGGCGTACAGGCGCCCGATCCACATCGCGGTCTCCTGCAGGGACCGCCCGGTGGCGGCCGCCGCGTCGCCCACCAGCCGGAGGGCATCGCCGGAGGCCAAGGCACCCCCGGTCAGGGATTGGAGCAACCGGGAGGCATCGATGATCTCCTCCAGCTCGAAGGGGGTGCTGCTGGCGAAGTTGTTCAGGTCCTCCAGCCGCTTCGCAGCGGCGTCGGCCGACCCAAGCAGGGTGGCGAACGCCACCGTCTGCTGCTCGATCGTGGCGTTGAACCGGATCCCCTCCCGGACGAGTCCGGCCATCGCCGTCGCCGCGCCGCCCACCGCAACGGCCAGCCCGGCCCACGCCGGAAGGAACCGGGAGATCCCGCCCAAGGCCGGACCGGCGGCCGCCGCCTGCGCGCGCAGCCCCTGCATCCCCTGCACGGTGTTCCTCAGCCCCGCGAGGTCCTCGCGGATCTTGATCAGGATGTCGACCTGGTTGGCGACCATCGCTTCAGTCCTCCTCCGACAGTTTCTCGATCTGCGATCGCATCCGTTCCCAGCCCGTCCGGTTCCTCGGGTCGCGCGCCATCGCCACCGACTGGGTGATCACCGACATGAGGTCCAACAGCCTCCGGCAGTCCCGCCGCCGGACCGCGGCCGCCTGCAGGCGGAGCTGTGGCGGCGTCCAGGCCAGCGCCTCGCGGAGGTTCAGCCCGGCCGCCGAGGCGAGGTCGGCGACGTACCGGCCGATCCCGATGTCCCCCGCTGGGCCGCCACGGCGGCCGCCAGAACGTCGGCCGGGATCGCCTTCACCAGCGCCAGCGCCTCGGCCTCCTGCTGGGCGCCGTACGCGAAAAAATCCGGGTTCACCCGCCGGGCCTCGGCACAGAGGAGTTGGAAGGACGGCGGTGCCAGGCACTCGACCCAGTTCCGCGGCTTCCCGGTAACCATCTGGACCAAGGCGTGCGGATCGGCATGCGCACGGCGCCCGATCGCCAAGGGCCACTCGGCCAACGTCAGCGTGCGGACCAGCACGGTCTCGTCGGCCACGGTCCGGGTGGCGTGGTCGGCCACCTTCACGGTCACATCCGCCCCCCCGAAGATCTGCTCGTACTCCGTCATGCGTCGTTCGTTTCGGGTGACAGGGATCAGAGGGTGCCGGCGTTCAGGGAGCTGTGGAGCACCACCCCCTCGATCTGGATCGACACCGGCTGGTCGCCCAGCTGGACCGGCCCGGCGAGCTTCAGCCGGGCGTACACCGTGACGGTGGTCAGCGCGGCATCCAGCTCGTCATTGACCTGCAGTCGGAGCCACCCCTTCTTCGCCGGCGCATCGAGCGGGGTGAACGAGGTGCTGTCGTCGTCGAGGGCGTCCGCCCCGAAGGCCAACTCGACGGCGAGCGGGCTCACCTCCTCGAGGGTGCCCGAGATCGTGATCTTCCCCTTGGTCTCCAGCACCTCCCACAGGCGCTTGCGGCCGGGGAGCGGGGCGTAGATCTCGTGCTCCTCGCGGTCGTGCTGGATGGATCCCTCCCGGACGATGCCGAGGTCGATCCAGGCGTCGTCGGCTGCACCGGGAAGCGCCTCCCGACCGGCGGTGCCGGCCGAGGGAACGGTGAACGCGACGCCATCGCGGAACCAGTAGAGGTGGAGGCCGGCGATCAGGGAACGGGTGGTCAGTGCCATGGATCAGGAGAGGTTGGGGTGGGAGAGAGTCAGCGGACGGGGCCGAGCTGGCGGGGCGCGATGACCGAGCCGCCGCCGCGGGCGACGATTTCGATCACCGCCACCGCCCGACCGGGCTGGTTGCGGGTCTTGGTCTGGCGATCCTGGAGCTCGATCAGTTCCGCGCTGGTGGGCTCCAGGTCCACACCGTCGGGATTGGGGATCAGGCGGCCGGTCACGGCCGGGTAGACGAGGTCCTTCAAGCCCAGGACACCGGGGTTGGTGGCCGTGCCGTACACGGCCTCCTGCCGCTTGCCGATCCGGCGATCGCTCACCAGCACGGCCAGGTCGACCACTCGGCGGACGGCCACCGTGCCCCGGATGTCGGGCTCGTACCGGTCACCGAGGTAGATCACCAGGGCGACCCGCTGCTCGCTCAGGAGCAGCTCGGCAAAGGCGGCCTCGAGGTCGGTGGAGTCGAACCGGGCCACCCGACCGAACGCCGGCTCCGGGCTGCCGCCGGTCGGTGTCCAGGTCAGGGCCTGCAGGGCCGCGATGAGGGCGGTGACGATGTCAGTGGTGGTCCGCATGGGTCAGATCCGCAGGGCGATCCGGTCGGAGGATCCCCACCGGCCACCGGTGGTGGCGCCGGGGGTGAGGTCCTCCCGTTCGAGGTTCGGCCGTCGCCCTTCGGCGATGGCGGTCAGCTCCTCCATGGCGGCCTCGTAGCCCGCCTTCACGTCGTCAGGCACGCCCAGCTCGGCGACCACGAAAGCCCGCCAGAGGGTCAGGGCTCGCGCCCATGCCTGCTGGCTGGCCTCCGGGATCACATAGCCGCGGGTGAGCCGGGCCACCTCGGACTCCGCCTCGGTGATCAGGGTCTCCAGCGGCGTGGCCATCCCCGTGCCCGTGAGGGCGGCCGTCAGCTGGGTCCGACGTTCGTCGGTCAGCAGGAGCTGTTCGGGGGTGATGGCCATGGGGAGGAAGGTCGTTGCGCCGGCTTGGGTCGGGATCCAGAGGCCGGCGCTCAGCACATTCCCGAGCGCTGTGGGGAATGCCTTACGCGTACTGCGTGGCGATCAGCGTGCCCTGGGTGCCGTCGGTGACCTTCTCGGTCGTGTGCTGGCGCACCCGGACCATGTTGGAGCGGGCCGACTCGTTCCGGTAGGTCTCCGTCACGAACAGGCCGCCCTCGGCGTTCCAGTGGAAGGTGAACCCGGCGCCCCCCTCCTGCGGGGTGCGGGCCGAGGGGTTCACGTAGCCCACCCAGATGTGGGTGTTCGGCCAGATCTGGGACACGGACTTGGCCGCCCCCTTCTTGGCCGTGTTCTGGCGAGCCCGACCGATCAGCACCTGGGTGATGCCGTAGTCGGCGAACGCCGCGGCGATATTCGCCGCGTTGACCGGCATCTCGCTGTTGCCCTTCAGCTGGCCGCGCACCCACTGCTGGAGCTTGGTGCTCAGGCTCAGCCGGGTGAACACCGCCTTCGGGATCACGATGGTGTTCGCCTGGGCGACGTTGTCCTCCACCCGGTCGATCGCCGCCAGGATGTCGGCCGGAGCGTCGATGGTGGCGAGGTTCCCGGAGGTGTAAGCCACCGTGGAGTTGGTCGCGGCACCGAAGTTGGTGGGGTTGAAGATCTCGCCCGCCACCCGGACCTCATGGGCCAGCATGACGTTGCGGAGCGTGAGCCGCGTGGCGGCGGCCTCGAGGTTGAAGAACCGGCTCAGGTCCTTCTGGTCGGTGTCGTCGACCGGCTCCTCCAGACCGCGATCGACGCAGTCGTAGGTGTCGCTGGTCCACTTGCGGCTGATCCGCCCGTAGGACGCACCGCGGGCGCGCTCGGTGACGACAGGATCGAGCAGGGCGCCGCCGGCGATCTCGATCTTGGGGTAGGTGCCGGCCTTCTCGTCGACAGACAGGGGCGGCATGACGCGCGAACCGATGAAGAAGCCTTCGGCCGCAAACGCCTCCTCCACGACGATGTTGAGGTCGGCGCGCAGGGTGGCTCCAGAGGTGGGATACATGGTGGGTGCTGGGGCTGGGTGGTGGGGACAGGGGTGGGATCAGGCGCCGAGCTCGATGCGGGCGCACTCGATCAGGTCGCCGGAGGCTCCGGCCGCCTCCAGGGCCACGAGGCCCAGTGCGGTCGTGCCGGCATCATCCACGTTGCCGCTGGCAACGGGGTACAGCTGCGCGCCGGCGGTGATGGGGCCGCCCGCCCGCATGACAAAGGTGCCCGCGGCGCTGAAGAGCTTCACGGTCACCGACTCGCCGGCGGCCGCCGCGTGCTGGGCGACGCCGATCGCAGGATCGGTCGCGCCGGCCACGTCGGCTTCCCCGGCAACGATCTTCACCCGCTGGCCCTCGACGATCGCGTTGGCCGCGGGGAAGGCCTTGTAGCCGGTGGTGTTTTCAGTGGTGGTCATGGAGAGGTCTGGTTCTGGACTTGGGAGAGGTGGAGGATCAGATGCCCGGCTTGCCGTTGGCGTCGCGCCACGCCTTGTAGAGTTCCGGATTCGTGGCGATCACGGTCTGCATCGCCTTGGTGCCGTCCTTCAGCTCGGCCCGGCGGGCGCGGACCTCGGCCACGAACTGCTCGGCCGGGGTGCCGGCCGCGGCGGCGGCCGCCGAGGTGCCGCCGGCTCCGGCCTGGGTGAGCTGGGCGAAAGCCGGGTTCACCGGGAGCTTGGCCAGCTGGGCCTCGGCGGCGGGGTTCATCTGGAGGGTCTGCTCCCAGAAACCGATCGTCTCGGTGTCCTGGGGCGAGATCCGGCCGGCAGCGCAGGCGGCCTGGACGATCGCCTTGGCGCGGGCCACCGCATCGGTCTGGCGCTGGGACTCCACGGCCTTCAAGCGGGTGTCGAACTCGGTGAGCCGGGCGTCCGCGCCTTGGGCGGTGGCGGGGGGCTTCTCCAAGGCAGCAAGGCGCGTCTCGAAGGGCGCCAGGGCGGCGGCGACGGCGGCGATGATCAAGGGCTTAAGTTCCGGTTCGGTCATGGGGACTTGGGGTTGGGTGGCGTGTGAGGGGTGGCCGTGCTTGGCCACGACAGGGGCGATCGCCTGGAAGGCGGCACGGTTCACCAGACCGCCGAGGTTCACGCCGACGCCCAAGGGCTCCAGCGTCTCAGGATCGGTGAACCACTGGGGGGAGAACCGGCGGAAGGTGCGGCCCTCCACGGCCGCCTTGCCGGCGGCGGACCAGCGAACACGGGCGCGGATCCCGCCAGTGCGGGGATCCTCCCCAGCCCAGTAGAGTTCGAGGGGCTGGCCGGCCGCTTCCTGGTCGGCGTGGTTGAAGTCGATGAAGGGCTCGTCGCCCCGGCCCGCTCGGGCCTCGGCCCACAGGCGTTGCAGGTGGCCGTTGAAGCGCTCAGCCAGGGAGGCGTCGACCGTGACCTCGATCTCGCGGGGCTCGCCGTCGACAAAGGGGACGATCCGATGCCGACCCGGCGGCATCCACTGGATGTCCTCCGGCGCGACCGTCGCGCCGTCCGCCACCAGGGTGGTGGGGGACTTCAGGCGCGCCTGGATCTGGAGGGGACGGTCGGTCACTGCGCGCACAGAGTGCGCGCAACTGGGGGAGGGTGTCGTCCGAGTGTGCGGGCAGTGCTGACGGATCGCCTAAATGTGCGCTTCGGAGCTGTTGGAAGGGCCCCGAAATCAGAACAAGGGGCGGCTGCGCCTCGGGTTGGCTAGCTCCTTTGCGATTCTCCGGATCTTCTTCTCCACCTTCTCGACATAATCACGAAGGACAGCCTCGAGCACTTCAAATGCGTCGAGAAGAGACTCAGGCCCAACCTCCCCTGTTCCATGGGCCCCAATGTTTCCTAGCACCTTGATGCCAAGAAGAAGCTCTTTGACTGTTCCATCCAGTCTCTCGATTCGATGATGTAAAGCGAGGTGATTGCGTCGCCCTTTCGCCCTGGTAGTTCGTGGGACCCTCCAGTGATCGAGGAGTCTTTCGACTGCAATTCGAATGTGAAGAGCCGATGCCTCTGGATTCATCCAGAACAACTCACATGCGCTGTGAATCGCGTCGCTTACCGGAGGCGGACACTTCCTTCCGACATCAATGATCCAGGGCATCGGCAGACATGCCAGCGGGGTGAACCCTGGAACAAACTCCGGCTCGTTGGGAGATTCCGGCTCGTTGTAATACTCGGATCCTGTTCCAATCATCGTAGCCTTCTCGCAGCAATGTCCATTGCTGCATTTAAGCACAACAGAGAAGCGGTACTCAATTTGGTCGGGACTCCAGTCTCCTTGTTTCCGGCTTCCTTTTGAGTTAGCGGTTTCCCAATACTGGAACTCGCCTACCGAAGGGAACCCAAGATGCCCCTTCTTGCACCTCGGGCACTCCCATCCTGGATAGGAGTCCGCAAAGAGCGGTGCACGCCACAGATCCCTTTTCATACTCAACAGGTGAGTACCCCGCACCATGAGTGAGTCAAGCTCGCGATGTGACGAACTCGGGGGCGCATCGACTACTTCGACAAATGTGATCGATTTACCACTGCTCCTGAAGCTAAGGAATCAGGTTGGCTATCAAGCTGTAATCCGCACCTGCTCCAGAAGGGCGGCCGGGAAGCGGCCACGCTCATCGTTCGGGGCCGGCTACTGGCGTTGGATGAAATCCCCCTCTCCGGCGTACTCTACCTTGAGGCCATTGGCGACCAGTGCACGGCGAAGGACGTCGATCATCGACGCTGACCTGCAGGCGAGGATCCAACCCTCTTGGATTTGGTCGAGAGTGGGATTGTGGATCAACCGTTCCACGGTTAGGAGGTGGACGGCATGGCGGGCCTCGTCCTGGGTGCAGTTCATCAATCGAAATCGCACCCTGCTTCCAACCGTGCTCGGGTCGGGCAAGGCGGGCTCGATTTCACTCTCGATATGTCGGCCCAGTTGGTCGGTCTTCATCCAGCCCGGAGACTGACACAGCGGCAGACCGTTCCAATTTCAAATGCGGTTGTTCACGGTGTGAACAGGCTATCCCCTGCGGTGGGGGGCTTCAGGTTCCGGCTGTCAACCGCTCCACCGTGATCCGCGCCCGCTCCAACAAGGCTGCCTTAAACCGCCCGCGCTCCGGCAGCGCCGTCTGATCCGGGGCCTGCCGCACCGACCGCGTCAGCACGTACTCCACCTGCAGCTGCTTCCCGCCCCGGTTGGTCGCCAGCACCGCGTTCCGGAACCGCCCCTTGCCCGTACGGATCAAGAACAGCTTCAGCCCGGTCTCCGCCTCGAAGGTGCTGGCGTTCCGTCCGTCCGCCTCCCGGCTTGCTGGGATCGTCAACATCCGGGCCCGCTTGGCGATGATCACCCCGCCGTGAACCTTCTGGGCGAACCGGGCATCGGTGACCGAGATCACCACCGTCGACGCCGTGGCTGAGATCACCGGGGCCTGGACGCTCTGGCTGACCTTCCGCCAGAAGTGCTGCCGGCGGCCGCCGAGCCGGTTGGGCTCGGTCCGGTCCTTGTGGATGAAGTGCCGCTTCAGTTGGCGCACCCCCTCCCGGCCCACTGCTACCGCCACCGGACGCGGGTTCCGCAGCTTCGCTGTCAGCTTGTTCAACTGGGCGACGACCCCGGAGTCGGTGAGGGTGATCGAGAGGTTCATGTGGGGGTGTGATTGCTGGATTTCTCTGGCAGAAGGCAATGGGTTCGGTATCAACGGCCAACAATCCTCCGATGAACCGACTTCTCTCGATCGTTTGTCTCCTCGGCGTTCTGGTGGCGACCGGATGCGCGGTAAAGCCGCGTGGTGTTTCGTCGTGGCAGGCGGCTGTTGCCGGGATTCCGATGGAAGAACGGGCGCTGACTTCCGTGGCAATTGAGGGGGTAACCAAGTCGACGGTTCCTCCTGGTGAGGTGAAACGCCGAGCAGCCCGAATCGGTGAACTCGATTCGACGTACACCGCCACAAAGAAGGACGCCGCAAAGACGCTTCGCCGGCTGGAGCAACAGGCAGATCACCATGGCAAGATCGCCGTCGGCACGGGTGGAGTTGGGATCGCGGCTGGGATTGCCGCGGGTGCGTTGGTGGTTGCCAGTCCGGCGAACGCGGTGTGGGTGGCTGCCTTGACTGGCGTGGGGACAGGCGCCCTGAGCTTCCAGACAAGGATGGCGCTGGAGGGATTCTCCCGAGACGCCGTGGCCCAAGTCTACAACGACACCATCACCCGGATGCGCGAGGCCGACGGCGAATACCTTGCTGCGATCAAGGTTTTGATCTCTCACAAAGAAGACTGGGCTGCTGGAAAGTGGGATGCCGAGGAGGCAAAGGCAGCACAGGCACTTGGCCGATTCAGCAGTGCCGCGTCGATCGTTCCCCTTCCAGCGGGGTCCGCCGAGGTGGAGTCTCTCAAACAGAAGAACGTCGAGCTGAACACGAAGATCGAGGAGTTGCAGAGGAAGGTCGAAGAGCTAAGCAAGCCGTAGCCGTAGCCTCATCATCGCCGGGCCACGGATCGCCGCTTCATCCACCCGTCCACCGCCCCGTTGACCACGGACGCGCCCAGGTGGACCTCCATCGCCTCGGCGAGGGCGTCGTCGTTCAGGAGGGGCAGCAACTCCTCCGGCACGTTCCTGGCCTTGGCCTCGAGGAACCGGATGAACTCCGCGTCGGACATCCGCGGATCCCGCGCGGCCTCGATGAGCCGGACGAACCACGGCACCGCCCCGCCCAGCCACTTCCGCTCCACCCCGGTGGCGTCCTCGGCGATCCGCTCGGCCAGCTTTCGCTGGGCGGCAGACGCCTGGACGAACACGTAGCGTTCCCCTCCTCGCGCGTCGGTTACGGCCGACGGGCCGGCGGGCTGCGGGGCCGCGGCCGGATCCCCGCCGGGCGCCGTCAGCTGGCCGGGAGATAGTCCGGCCGAAGGCCCGATGACCTCGTCGCCATCGGCCGGTTCCGGGATCCCGAGCTTGTCGTAGGCGAACCGCTTCGGGATCGCCATCCCTGACCGCAGGACGATCTCAAAGGTCTCAGCCACCGCCTTGGCGTCCTCGGTCTCCTCGTCCCCGATCACGAAGTACGGGCAGTCGAGGGTGTCCCCGAAGTTCAACCGGCAGATCGCCGGGATCAGCTGCTGGTTCAGGGTCTTGGCCACCCAGTTCACCAGTGCCCGCTTCCGCCCGGTCAGGACCTCGGCATGGACGGTCCCAAGGGCCTGCGTGCCCCGGTCCCCGGCGTCGCTGGTCAGGGTCTGCCCCAGGACCAGCAGGTCGCACACCCGGTCGACGATCTCCATCAGGGCGATCTGGGGATTGTCCTGCCCGCTCCGGACCGCCTCCTTCAGCTCCAGGGTGGTCCCCGACGGGAAGGCACCCCACGCGGCTGACCCCATGTTCTCCAGCATCTCCTCGATGCGGGTAATCTGGTCCGTCGGAGTTCCCTGGGCGTAGGTGGCCCACCGGATGGGCACCCCGAAGATCTGGGCCAACGCCACCAGCCACTCGCCGGTGAAGTTCCCCACCGCCCACCACCACGCCAGCGGCCGGAGCATCGCCGCCCCGATGGCGTGCCCGGTCTTCATCTTGGCGATCCCGATCAGGAACTTGTCCCGCGGGAACGGCACCCACTCCGCATTCGCCGCCACCGGGGCGGCGGTCACCGGGCTGGTCCCGGATCCGAACGCCGGCAGTCCGGCGAGCGCCGCCAGGGCCTGCGGGTTGTCGTGGGTCAGCTCGGCCACCCGGAGCATGAGCCGGTCCTGGTGGCTGTCGCTCGCCGGATACCCGTACAGGCGCGGATGCACCCACGAGGCCGCCCGGAGCCCGATCAGGGTGCCCCCCTCGTGCCTCCGGGGCGCCCAGTGGAGTTCCTGGACGCTGATCCCCTTGCCCCAGGCATCGGCCAGATCCCGGACCAGGTCACCGAAGTCCCCTTCGTCGATCGTGGGGTCGGGTTCGCAGTGCCAGATGGCCGCCTCGACCACCTTCTTCCGCCGGATCGCCTCCGGGGTGGGGTCCTCCCCATCGGCCGACCACGGCTGCAATGGCCAATCGCAGTCCTCCAGGGCCTGCTTCAGCTCGTTCAGGTTCTTGGCCAGCCGGGGCCAGGTCCCCTCCATCAGGTCGAACAGCTCCCACTGGGCCCGGAGATCCCCGGTGAACGCCGAGCGCAGGATCTGCTCAACCCGGTCCGGGGTGTAGGCCGACACCGAGGCGGTCAGCCACCGGTCTCGGGCGGTCGACAGGACCACCCGGCCCATGCCGCCGGGGGCGACCGACGGGGCGGACAGGCCGAAGAGGGAGCGGACACGGTTCCGGAGGGTCTGGAGGGGGGGCATGGGGTCAGATCGGGGGTTGAAGCGGGATCCGGGACGGCACCCGGCCACGGGAGACCGCGGCCGTTTGCGGCCGTTGGCGTCTGCGGGGTTTTTCCTGTCCGGACGGGTCAGAGTAGCCCCCGAGGGTTCCCGGCACGTCCTGGGGCATTTTCGGCCGGGTCACGGGAGCCTCCTCGCCAACCGGAGCCGATGGGGCCGCCACCGACCCCGCCCGAGCTGGATTCCGTCGGCCGATTCCAGGGCGCCACCGGTCGAGACCAGGGCATGCAGGGCGAGCTTGTGGCTGTCGAAGGTGTCGCCGTGCTCCCCGTTGGGCCCGATCTCGGTGGCGAACGATCCCCGGTCCCGCTTCACCAGCCGGAAGTCGGTCTTCAAGTAGCGCTCCGGGGCCAGCGTCACCTGGTTGTCGTCGATCGCCCCGACCAGCTGGCTTCCCAGCCACGCCTTCTTCGTCATCGGCTCCTTGCCGGGCTGCTCGATGGTCTCGGACCCGACCACGCATTCCACCGGCACCATCGCGGCGAGCTCCGTCTGGACCTCGGCGGCGAAGTAGCGCTCGTTGGTGGCGTCGATGCACACCCGGCGCGGCCGGGGGTTGGTCTCCCCGGCGTTGTCCCGCCACGCCACTGCCTGGACCGTCCGCAGGAACCGGTCCTTGGCCACCGCCGGGTCACGGGTCTTCCAGACCAGGGTAAGCACGCCGGCGAACTCGCCGCCCGAGCGCTCCATGACCGTGACGGAGGTCGGGTTGCTGGTGGCCTTCTCGGTCGTGCCCAGGTCGATCCCGATCCCCACCGGGCCCGGCCCGAGGGTCGATCGCAACCAGACAATCGCCTCGTCGAACTCGTGATCTTCCTGGACCACCACGCACTGGCACCGGCCCACGCCCCGCCGCTGGGCGGTGTCCAGTGCCAGCAGGCCCACGGCGGCCGTGCCGCCGAGGACGAACCGGACCCCGTAGTTCCGGTCCCAGGCCTCCTTGTCCATATCCCGCGCCCGTGCCTCCTCCGGGGAGATCGGGGCGCCGGTCTCGTCGTCGTACAGGGGGATCCCGTCGGCGTAGGCATCCCAGGCGTCGATCCGCAGGACCTGCACCCCGTGGTCGGTCCGGTACCAGTTCCCGACCGGCCGGGGCTCGAACTCCATCCCGATCGGCGGGGCCAGCAACTCGAAGGAGTAGTGGCTGTCGTCCGGCGGCGGGGTGGTGGTGAGCAGGCAGCGGAAGCTCGGCTGGCTGGAGATGATCGGCTTCACCGCCTCCCACACCTCCCGGAAGTTCTTCACCCGGCCCACCTCGTCCAGGATCAGGTCGCCGGTCTCACCCACGGCCGAGGGCGTGAGCGCCACGACCTTGGTCCGGGAGTACACCGTCCGGGAGTGGTGGATCCGGAACTCCAGCCGCTGGGACTCGTACAGATCGGCAAAATCGTCGGCCGTGAACCCCCGGTCCGACCCGTCCGGCAGGTCCCGGCCAGTCTCGCCGTCAGCCAGCCGGAACAGGCCCTTGGCATCGTCGGCGATCAGGGCCAGCGCCCGCTGGATCGCCTCGGCCTCCTTCCGGACAATCTCCCGGCCGAGGTCCAACTTCACCGACCCGAACACCACGGTGTGGCCGGGCCGGCGGAGCATCTTCTTCAGGGCGATCCGGGCGGCGATGGTGGTCTTGCCGTACTGCCGGCGGGCCAGCAGGCCCACGATCCGGTGACGGTCGATGCCGCGCTCGAACTCGCGTTGTCCCGACCGTGGTTTCACTTCCAGCCCTCGCCGAAGATCAGCTGACCGAGGGCCTCGATCTTCTCGGAGTTGGTCGCCGCGCCGGCGGCGATCTGCTGCGCCCGCTTGTCCTCGGCCCACCGCAAGAACAGCTCACAGGTCTCCCGCTGGAACCGTTGCCGGTCCAGGGCGAGGGCTTCGTCGGCCCGGTTGGCCTCCCGCTCCCGCAGCTGGAGCTTCAGGCGCTCGATCTCGGCCCGGTTCCGGGTCGCCTGCAGCGCCACCCAGGAGCGGGGATCCTGCTGGCGGATGGCCAGGAGGGCGAAGGCCCGGTGGCCGACGGCCTCGAGCTGGTCGTCGGTGATCTGGGGCGCCTCCTGCTTCAGCTCGGCCAGCAGGCGCTCGGTGGTGGCCTCGTTCTCCTGGAAGGAGGCCTCCATCAGGAGCCGGTCCCGGATGTTCGAGAGCGTGGCGAGGCTCGGGGGGCGCCCGGCGTTCGGCCCCTCCCGCCACGGCGGGAGGCCGTCCCGGATCTTCGACAGCGTCTCCTTGCCGTCCAGGAGCGCGGCGTGGAGGGCCACCAGCTCGTCGGGCTGCAGCTGGGCCTCGTACCGGTCGGCGCGTTGGGGACGCTGGGTCATCCGGCGGGGGTGATGATCAGTTCACCGAAGGCGGCGGTCTCGGTGGTCCGGTTGTTCCGGAGCCGGTTGGTGGTGGCCACCGGGTGGACCCGGCAGTCGGCAAAGAGCCGGCGGTTGTCCGGGCTGTCGTTCACCGTCAGCAACCACCGGCCCTGCAGGCGGTCGAGGCGCGATCGCAGCTCGACCATCTCCTTCTGACCCCATCCCTCGTAGGCGCCGGTGCTCGGGCCGACGTAGGGCGGGTCGAGGAAGAAGAACGAGGACTTCGCGTCGTAGTTCTGGAGGCAGCGCTCGTAGGGGAGGTTCTCGACCACCACCTTGTTCAGGCGACGGCGGATCCCCTCGAGGCGATCGCCCACGTCGTCCCGGTCGAAGCCCACACCGCCGCCGGCCTTGGTCTTGGCTACGCCGAAGGACTTCATCCCGCCGCCGAAGGACACCCGGTTCCGGAGGAGGAACCGGGCCGCCCGCTGGATCTCGGTCAGGCCTGGCTGGGCCCGGAAGTCGTGGAAGTCCTGCCGGGAGGCGACGAACCACCGCATCTCCTCAAGGAGGGCCGGCAGGTGGAAGTGGGCGTTGCGGAGCAGCGCCACCAGCTCGCCGTTGAGGTCGTTCACCACCTCGACCGGGTGCCGCTCCTTGGCCAGGAGGAGTGCAGCCGAGCCGGCGAAGACCTCGCAGTAGCACTCGGCATCGTCCGGCACGAGCGGCAGCAGGGCCTTGAGGAGGCGCCGCTTGCCTCCAGGCCAGCGAAGGATCGATCGAACGGGCGTGGATGCGGGTCGGCTCACAGGATGTCCCTTCCGGTTGCGGTGATGCGGTAGGCGAGGTTGCGGGGGTTCAGGGGATGGCTCACCTGGGCGACCAATCCCTTGTCGGCCAGGTACTGGATCTCCCGCTCCACCTCCTCGGGGGTCGGCTGGAACCCGAACTCCACCGCCAGCGTGGCCAGGGCGTCCGGGGTCAGGCCGAACCGGGTGTGGTTGCGGCTCAGGAGCGTCAGGAGCGCCCGTCGGAAGTGCTCGGTCTGCTGTTCGGTCATGGATTGCCTCCCGCGGCCTTGGCGGCCGCCGCCGCTGCGGTTTCAGCCACCCGGTCCAGCTTGGCAGACATCGAGGCCAAGGATTGGTTTTGGGCCGAGGTGGACGTCGTCAGGGATCCCACCTCGCGGGCAAGGCCGCTGATCTCCAGCCGGATCTGCTTCAGGTCGTCCCGCATCTCTTCTCTGATCCCCCGCTCCATGCCCGAGAGCTTGGCGAAGATCTGGCTGTGGACCTGCCGGGTCTCGGCCACGTGGTGGTCGAAGTCCTTCCGGCTCACGAAGTCGGCGGCCGCCTTCACCTCCAGCGGCATCGGCTCGATCAACCGCCGCTGGCTCCGGCCCATCCGGACCAGGGTGGCCACGCTGACCACGGGGCCAAGGACCACGCCGGCGAGGACGACCAGTCGCCAGAGCAGTTCGCTGTCGGTGGGAGGCATGAGCGGGGCGATCGGGGAGTGGATCAGGCGCGGAGCTTCCGGAGGGCCGGGCGGAAGTTCTCGGGCAGGTCGGCCTCGGTGATCAGCGGGTTCTGGGCGAGGGAAAGGAACTCGGCGGCGGTCATGCGGCCGTCGGCGAGTGCGTCCTGGACGAGGCCCGCCGCCGTGGTCTGGACCCGGCGATCGAGTTCCTCGGCCACGTCGGTGATCTGCGACACCCGGTGGATGTGCGCCTTCACCTGCTCCACCTCGCGCCCAGGGTAGGTCTCGACCGCCTTCACCACCGTGTCGATCACCGCGTCGGCCTCCTTCCGGAGGTCCCGCTCCCGCTGGAGGCGTCGGGTCTGCCAACCGGCCACGATGGTCGCGATGCCGCCCAAGGCCGTGAGGCCCCAGTCCACCAAGGGAGACGTGGGGGTGGGATTGAGGGCGGCGTTGAGGCGACGGGCCGACTCGATGCCGGCCGTGAACCTCGGGTCGGGGGCGTAGCCGTTGGTGACGGTGACCTGTTCGGTGGTGGCCGGGAGGACCACGGTGTTCGTGACCACGATCGGCGGCCGCTCGATCACGTTGGTGATGACCACCGGTTCCCCGGCCACGGTGTTCGTGACGTAGATCAGCGTCGGGGGCTGCGGGGCGTACTGGACCATCTCGACCGTGCGTTCGGGCACGTCGACGGTCCGGGTGGCGGTGACGGGTCGAGTCAGGCCCCCGCCGGCGCAGCCGGTGAGGAGGATTCCCAGGGGAAGCAGGACGAGGCCGACGATGAACGTGAAGACGATCGGGTGTTTGCGGAGTGGGCGCATATCAGGCGGGGGTGGAGGTGGTCCCCGGAATGCCCGCGACCGGCCGGAGGAAGGGGCCGACGGACGATTCGGCCGGAAGGTTGCCGGCCGCGGGCAAGGGGGAACCCGTCAGGGGATGACGGGGGCGTCGGATCCGATCAGAGCCCGGCCCGCGAGGGGTGCTCCCGGTCAGGCTCAGGTCGTCCAACATGCGCGCACAGAGTGCGCGCAGGGAAAGCAGGCTGTCGTCCGGCTATGCGGGCAGTGCAACCTGATCGAGCACTACGTGCGCGAACGGCTTATGTGACCTTACCCACATTGCCAGCTCCTTATGGCTTGCTTCGTCAATCATCGACCTGTCCAGACATTCCCGAAGCTTTTCCAGATCGGAGAAGTGGCCCGTCGCATGACCGTGGAGGATGATTCGGAGAAAATTGCTCACGCGACACACGAACTGACGATCAGGAATATCCTTGGGCTTCCTCGCTGGACCGCCGTGAAAGACCGCAGATCGAACTTCGTAGGCTGCCCTGATATCTTCCCTGACCTGAAGTGGTTTAAACCCGTAGCACGACATGAGTTTGGCCGCCCTTAACGCCAAGGTTCTCCTAATCTCCGTTCCCTGCCCACACAGCAAAGCCTCCAAGCCGACGCACGCGTTAGCCATTCCCATCCTCGCACTTCCTGGTTCGAATGCTGCTCGAAGACATCGGTACGCGACCGCTGCGGGACTACGAGGTTCACCCGATTGAGTGTAGGTCTCTTCCTTAAGCCTACAAAACGTGTGGGCAACGGATGTTTCAAATGCCATACGATGTCGATCGTGAACAGTATGGTACGGAATATGCGTCCACGGGCCTGAACCGGCGCCCGTTTGGGATGGTATGCAATCAAGGATGCGTCTCCAACTTGGGCCCGAGTTGACGAAGAGAGTTCGATTAGTTCGAATCAAAGAAGGTGTTGAAAGTTGGACGGCCGCTTCGGTCCGCCACCCGAGCGCCTGGAGTTCAATTGGGGCTTGGACGGTTGCCGAAATCTCTACCACAACGTCCGGAACTTTCGGGTGCAGCTCAAACATGAAGTGGGAAAACGGCAGTTCCGCGGCCACGTCTTCACGGGACGGTTGCCGGACCAATATTGGGTGTTTAGTGCATTTGCTGGCGACACGCGCTTCCGGGAATTCGATCTGGAGGCCATCAATATACAAGATGCACTTCGCATCCTCCACACGCTCGACGCATTCATTCACAGCCCAGTCGACAAACTCGCTGTCTGATGTGATGGAACCGTCTAGAATTCCCACCAACAGCCGATCGGTGATAACAGTTGGGAGCCAGTCTCTAAGGCTTTCGACCTTGTCGATCTGCAACTGAAGGACGTTCCATTCCGGCAGGGACCGCAGTTCAGGAACAGCACATCTGGCCGCAGCCGTCCAATCGGGTACTTCGCAGCGCTCGGTCGTGAAGTGACTACACCTGAATCCATTCTCGAACCGAACCCCTCCTTTCGGGACCCACCGCGGCCATTGCCTCGTTCCTGCACTCACCAGTCCGGACCCGCGCAATCGCTCAATCAGCTTCCGGGTCGCGGGAAGTAGCGCAGCGATGGCGGATTCGATCTCCGGATACGTCGTTATCCGTGCAGCAGGCATCGCATCAATCTCGCACCTCCATCGATTCTCAGTCCCGTACAGGAGGTAGTGGTCCGGGAACTGGCCCACTTCAGTGGCTTCCGAGAGTGGCTAGTGTGGAACTCCGCCGGCGAGAATCACTAGGATCCCAATCCAAATAATCAGGCCGATGATCCCGACAAGTATCTTCAGAAACCCCATCGGCGGACTTTCGCCGCCTACTTCAGTTCCACATCGCTGACATCTCCACGGCCCCCTCTGGCACGCGACTAGCCACACGGGAAGCCAGAAGCCAACTAGGAACAATGTGATCACACCGTGGACGAGGTGATTTGGTGAGGGTCGTGCCACCAAGGTGTCTTCGCGGCAGCAAGGACAGAACTGCTTGGATTGCTCGGTTGGCATTCTGTGTCCTCGGTTTCCGTGGATGAAAAGTCGGGGTCGGTCAGGTGGACGCTGACAATCCAGAGAACGAAGGGCATCGGCGTGGCGATCTCTGGTTCCTCGGGGTCACAGGCAGGCCGGGCGGCCGGTTCGAGTTGTTCACATCTTCTTCGTCGGACGGCATTTGTCCCACCCCCTTCTGGTAGTTTCCGGGCATCATGGAGCCGAAGGTTGGGGTCAAGATTCGCGTGCGGGTCCGCCTGGAGCCGGCTTTGGAGGCGATCGCCGGGCACCTGAGCCCGGCGGAACGGACGGTCCTTGCCCGCCTTTACTTCCGCTGGGCGAAGCAGCTGTGGGCTGCGGCGGCCGCGGCGGCAAACCGGCAGCCTTCAACGCCACGTCGCCTGAAGCGATTGCCACCCGAGACACTTCCTCGGAATTGAGGTCGTTGTGCGCCCACATGCTCGGATCCCGCTTCTTCCCAGTCGGCGTCGGCTCCTCCCGGAGACTGGTCGGATCTGGGGACTGTGGTGAGCCTTTGGGGAGCTTTTCCCCGATCGGTACTGGATACCGTTCGGTGGGTTCGGCCTCGCCGCCTGCATGACCCAAGTCGCCCGCGTGAGCGGGATCCGGGGGGTGGACATCGTTCCCGATCAGCATGTCCAGCTGGACGTGGAAGGCGTGGAGGGCGCGGTTGCGTTGGGTCTCGGAAAGCAGCGCCAGACGGGACACCAAGCTCTCAATCCATCGAGGGACAGATCCGGGGGCCACGTCTTCCTGGTGGGCCGCCGATTCGGATTGCCCCTCGCCACCACCCGCCATCAGCCACTGGATCGTTACACCAAGAGTTGCGGCAAGTCTGCGCAGGGTGGCGCCATGGGGAATCGTGGTTCCCGCCTCCCAGTTCTGGACGGATCTCAGGGAAGCTGCGACGCGCCGGGCCAGCTCGGATTGGCTCAATCCGAGGTGATTCCGACGGCCGATCAGGCGGCGCGCAAAAAGTTGCGCTGAAGTTGCGGTTTCCTCTTGCACCACGAAACAGGTTGCGTAACCTGCACGCAAGTTTACGCAACCAATGGCCACCGGCACAAGGAACAAATACGCACGCCTGAAGGGGCGCATGTACTCCGAGGGCTTCACGATCCGCTCCTGGGCGCTCGCCGAGCGGATGTCGCCGAGCACGGTGTACGACGCCCTCCGGGGGAAGCGGCACGGGGTGAAGGCCCAGGCGATCCGGGGACGGGCCAAGGAGGTGTTCGGTGTCTGATCCCAAGCACATCCTCTTCGACCACGTCTTCAGGACGGCCGAGGCCGAGCCGATTCAACGCCGCGCCTGCCTTTACCGGGCGTTGGCCGAGTACGCCGGCGATCCCGATCAGGCAGCCAGCCTCCATCGGCTTGCGACCGCCCTGGAGGAGGTCGACCAGCGCTGCTTCGAGTTTGCTCGGGGGTTCTCCAGCCAGACCCGGTTGAACCTGCCCGGCGATGGAGGTGCGCGATGAGCACCCGCGACGCCATCGCCGCCGAGGTCCGGCAGGACATGGGTTTCTGCAAGGCCCTGGTCGCGGTCGGGTTGTTCCCCGGCCGCCGCTCACCCACCGCCCGGCGCCTGATCCGGGACTACGTGCGCGAGGCCCGCGCCCACGGCTTCCGCGGCAGCGTGATGGCCCGGATCACCGCCCTCACCACCGGCTCCCCCCTTCCGACCCCATGACCACGCTCCCCACGAACCAGATCCATGAGCACAAGCTCGTGAAGGGCCTGCCCCGGTGGGCCGATGACGATGAGCGGTTGATCCGCCTCGCGGCGGACATCACCGAGCACGGGATCATCGAGCCGCTGAAGGTGACCGCCCGCGGCGAATTGGTGGACGGTCGCCACCGGTGGAGGGCCGCCAAGCGGTTGAAGCTCCCCGAGGTCCCGGTGATCGAGGTAGCCGATGACCAGGTGGTCGCGGTGATCCTCAGCACCCTCAGCCACCGCCGCCACTACACCAAGGGGCAGCGCGCCTACCTGAGTGTGCCGCTGTTCGCCCCGGTCATTGCCGAGGCTCAGGCCCGTCGACTGGCCAACCTCAAGCAGTCGGGCGGATCCAAGGTCCCGCCGTTTGGACTCACCCCTGAGGAGGTTGCCGAACAGGTCGGCGTCAGCCGCGAGCTGCTCGACCAAGCCCGCAGGCTCCACAAGGCCTTCGAGGACCACCCCGAGCTCCGCGAGCAGTTCGAGCCGCTGATCCTGGACCCGGATGGCGGGATCGGGCTGGGCGCGGCGTTGGCCGGGATCGCAGGGAAGCTGAAGACCACCGGCCAGACCCCGCGGGTCGATCGCAACAGCCACCTCCACAAGTTCACCTCCGGCCTGAGCGGCCTGAGCCGAGCCGCCGCCGGGTGGGACAAGTGGGATCCGGAGGTCCGCGACTTCGCAGCCAACCACGTCCGGAAGACGGTCCGGGCCTTCCCCGATGACCTGCTCGACGTGATGGCCGCCGCCCTCCGCTCGGAGCGGCGTGAACGGAACCAGCAACACGCGGTCGAATGACCCACACCCGCACACACTTTCTGAACCCCGCCCCCGAGCCGGCGTGCGACGCGCCGCGGGCAGTGCATAGGCTGCTCCCAGGCGACGACGGGGCGGGGTTCGAGCCTTTCGTCGATCGGACGGGCATGGCGCCGGCGGAGATCGCCGGACGGGGTGCCCAGGACGCGGGGTGCAGCTCCCTGAGTGGGGAGTCCCTTCATGCAACACCCGTCCGCTCGGCCACCCCCCAGAAGAGCACCCGGCAGTACCAGGAGGCCGCCCGCCGGCTCCAGCTGGTCCAGTCGTATGAGCAGCTGCTCGCCCAGGGATTCACCCCGAACGACGCGGCGAAGCACCTGAACGCCCAGGGCATGGCCACCAGCCGGCCCAGCCTCGACAGGTACCGGAAGGCCTACCAGGAGGGCGGGTTCGAGGGCCTCCTGGACAACCGGGAGAAAGCCGGCCGGCCGCGGAAGTACCAACTGACCCCGGCCGAGCTCGATGCGACCCGCCGGAACTACCTGATCACGAACCGGACCGCCACCAGCGGCAGCGTGCCGGAGGCAGTCCGGATGGCATCGCGGCAGGGGTTGATCCGGCCCGAGCTGGCCGAGGCTTTCCGGGAGCGCCAGCGGACCGGCCCGATCGTCCCACGCTCGATCGCCGCGGAGATCCCCTCGGCCCCGGCGGTGGTGAAGCAGCACCGGAATCCGAGCGACGCCAACCTCGACTACCTGAACGCGCCCGGCGCCCTGATGTGGGTGAAGGACGAGCGCACCGGCGAGGAGCGCTTCGTCCGGGTGGGCGACATCCTCGAGGCCGACGACGCCACCATCAACTTCCCGGTCTGCGTGCCGTGGGAGATCGGCGGAGATCCCTGCAGCGAGCGGTGGGGCGTGCGCGTGGGGCGCTTCCAGTGGCTGGTGGCGATCGACCGGGCCAGCCGGTTCGTCCCCGGCTGGAGCTACACCATGCGCCCGCGGGCGAGCTACCGGGCCGAGGACGTGGTGGCCCTGTTCCACGGGATCTTCCGGGCCCACGGCATCTGGCAGCGCCTCTGCCTGGAGCGCGGCGTCTGGGAGGCGGATCAGGTGAGCCAGCTGCTGGAGAACCTCGGGATCCAGCGCAAGACGGCGTGGAGCCCGCACCAGAAGCCATTCATCGAGGGGCTCTTCAACCTCATGTGGACCAAGCTCTCGGACATGCCCGGCCAGGTGGGCCGGTACCAGGGCGAGGAGGAGGAGACCAACCACCTGCTGGAGAGCTGCCGCCGGGGTGCCTCCGACCCGCGGATCCGATTCCCGATGCTGGCCGATGCCCTGCAGGCCCTCGGCCGGGCGGTGGCCGAGCGCAACGAGCAGCCGGTCCAGAGCCAGCAGTATGGCAACTGGGTCCCGCAGGAGCGGTGGCTGGCCCAGCAGGCCGAGGCACGGACCACCGGCCGGCTCCGGCCCCTGCCGGAGGAGGCCGCCTGGATGTTCGCCCCATGCGTCCGGGAGTGGACGGTCCAGGGCGGGCTGGTCGGGGGATCGGTCCAGGTGATGGACGGCCTCAGCGTCCGGTTCGATTTCGCGGCCGAGTGGCTGGTCAACTACGCGGGGGCCAAGGTCCGGGTCCACTTCGACCCGGCCGCCCCGGAGGCGATCGCCACCGTCGTCCTCGCCCAGAACGTCCGGGACGTCCGGTCCGGGCAGGTGCTGGGCACCGCGTGGCAGGTGAACAAGACCGCCCGGTACGCCCGGCGCGCCCTGGGCTGGGGCTCGGATCCGGATCTGGGTGTGGAGATCCGCCAGCAGCAGGCGGCCGCCCTCCGGCGTGAGGTGCGGGCGGTCGCCCCCGGCCGGGCGGTGGCGGTGAGCGAGAGCCGCAACGGCCTCGGCGAGTCCACCCGCGCGGAACTGGTCCGCGGCGACCTGCCCGCGACGCCCGCCAAGCCCGCCGGCCGCCGGCGCAACAACCCCTTTGCCCCCGCCACCCCCGAGCAGTTCGAGCAGCAGCAGAAGCGCCTGTCGCGGATGCGGGCCGCCCTGACCGCGGTGGAGGAAGTCGAGGGCTGAACCCAAGGAAGGAAAGGAAGGAAGGACATGGACAAGGAGAGAGAGCCGATCGCCCGACTGGCGATCAAATGGGACGACCTGAACATCGAGCGGGAGGTCGCCCACGCACCGGAGGAGGTGCGGGACGACCTGCGCTGGCTCAAGTGCTACGTGCGGGAGCAGTGCCACCGGGACATCGATGTCCTGGTGGACCGGATGAAGGTCCTGGGCGTGTACCACGACCGGACCACGTGGTCGAAGGTCCTCCGGGGCCGGGTGTTCGTGGACGCCTACGGGGCGATCCGGCCCACGCCGGTGATCAGCGTGGAGAAGCTCCAGCAGGCGATCGAGGCGCTCCGGACGAATGTGCGGGCTGAGGTCCTGCGCGGCCGGGTGCCGTTCGTGATGACCTCGGTGGCGCAGTCGATATTCGACTACGTCGACGCCCGGCGGGCCACCGACCGGGTCAACCGCTGGGGGGTGATCGTGGGGCCGACCGGGAGCCAGAAGACGGCGACCTTCAAGGAGTACCACCGCCAGCGGAACCACGGGCAGACGTGGTGGATGGAGGCGCCCACGGGCGGTGTCCTCGGCGAGCTGTTGAACCGGCTGGCGGCCTGCTCAGGCCTGGGCGACCAGCACCACCAGGGACGCAAGCGGGCCCACCTCTTCAAGTCGGTGCAGCGGGGCAAGGCGATCATCATCGACAACGTCCAGGACCTGTACCGGCCGGGAAAGACCGAGCAGCCGGTGTTCTCCTTCCTGCGGCAGCTCCAAGACGAGACCGACTGCTGCGTGATCCTGAGCATCACCCCGACCTTCGAGCGGGAGCTGACCAACGGGATGATGATGGGCTACTTCGAGCAGTTCGAGGGCCGCAGCGGCGGCCGTAGGAACTGGCTCCGGCTGCCCGAGCACCCGCCCGAGGAGGATGTCCTGAAGATCGCCGAGGCGTTCAGCCTCGACGGGGCGAAGAAGCACCTGAAGGAGCTGGTGGCGATCAGCCGCGAGCCCGGTCGGGTGCGCCGGCTCTTCGAGGACCTGCAGCAGGGCAAGATCCTGGCCACCGCGGACAAGGCGGCCTTCACGATCGAGCACGTCCGGGAAGCGAGGGGTGAGGAATGAGCACGATCCCGCACGTCCAGACCCACCTGATCCTCGTCCGCTACACCGGGGCGGCCACCTACGTGGCCCGAATCAAGGGACTGGGCTGGACCGCCAGCTGCACGTCGGACGCCGAGGGTGCGGTCCGGCGGGTGGCAGAGAAGAAGCAGGGGCCCAACCCGTACCGGCTGCGGAAGGTCACAACCGAGACCTGGATCCTCGACGACTTCTCCCTGACCCCGCCGGCCCAGATCTCGGCCGATGCCATCTGGCCCGACCACACCCCGGCCGAGGGAGGTGCCCGATGAAGGCGATCCTCCACATCGTCCGGCGCGGGGATCGGGTCCACATGACCTTCCGGGTGCCCGCCCGCGTGATCTCGGCCGAGGGTGCCCGCGACATCCTCGTGGACCACACCTTCGTGTTCCCGATCGAGCAGTGGGAGCACCTGATCTTCAGCCAAGCCCGGCTGCTCGGCTTCAACCCCAGCGTCCCCGAACCCATCGAGGCATGAAACCGATCCTCCGCTGGCTTCCCCTCGCGGTCCTGCTCCTGGTGGCGGCCGCGCTCATCGGCCCCGACGGTGGCACCCGCGCCACCGTGCGCGGGTTCGCCTTCGGCCTGTGCGCCGTCCTGGGCGTGAGCCTGCTCCTCGTCCTCCTCGTGCTCGCCATGATCGTCCGCGACGCGCGGCACGACATCGACGTGAGCGTCTCCGCCGACTCCGGCCACCAGCCGTCGGCGCCGCCCGAACTGGATCCGGAGCAGGATCCGTCGTCCGACCTCTACACCGCGTACATGGCCGGACTCAGCCGGGGCCGGACCATGGAACGCCGCGCCATGCGCCTGCATCCCGCCCACGAGGTGTGCGGGACCGCTGAATGACCCTCAACCGCAGATTCCCCGCACCCGTTATGAGCACCCGTCGACTGAAACTCACCCTTCCCACCCTGCGTTCGCGGACGCAGGTCGAGGACGTCCTGTCCGAGATCCGCGAACTGACGATCGAGAAGAACCGCCGTCTCCTGGACAAGCAGGAGGCGATCCAGGCGATCGAGGACGAGCACCGCGAGCGACTCGCCGAGATCCAGCTGGAGCTCGACCAGAAGGCCGATCGGATCCGCGTCTGGGCCGAGGCCAACCCGGACGAGTTCGGCAACCGCCGCTCGATCGAGATGACCCACGGCCAGGTGGGATGGCGGACCGGCCAACCCACCCTGAAGACGGCCAGCGGCTTCACTTGGGACCGTGTGCTCGAGCGCCTCCAGCAGTTCGCCAACTGGAACCGGTACATCCGGAACAAGCCCGAGGTGAACAAGGCCCAGATCCTGGCCGACCGGGAGGAGTACTCCGACGCCGATCTGCGGCAGGTCGGGCTCCGGGTGGTCCAGCAGGAGTCCTTCTTCGTCGAGCCGCAGATCGAGGAACCCGAGAACCGCCTGGAGGCATGAGCGCCCGCACCCGCAAAGCCCAGCGCGCCCGGCGCCCGCTCGATCCGTGCTCGGACCGGCCGGTGATCAACCTCACCCCGGCCGACGGCCGGACGTCAGTGATCCGGTGGATCGATACCAAGGACGAACTCCCCGACGACGACCGGACCGTGCTGGTCGCCAACGTGCTCGGCGAGGTCTGGATGGCCTACCGGGAGGCCGGGATCTGGCGATCGACCGATGGACTGGAGCTGATCGCCCCGGTCACCGACTGGGCCGAACTCCCCGCCGACCCGAGGAACCGCTGATGCAGACCAAGGCCCAAGCCGCGATCGCCGAACTGCACGCCGCCTACGTGCGTGCGACCGGCTTTGATCTGCGCCTCGATGCCCACCGCGAAATGCAGTGGTTCGAGGTGTGGAGGCGGGGGATTCGGGCCTGCGACATCACCGCCCTCGTCCAGGACAACCGGCGCCGGGCCAAGCGGGGCGACAACGTCCGGAGCCTGGTCTTCCGGAACTTCGTCGGGAACCCGGACTACCTCGAGGAGGACTTGGCCGAGCTGCGGGCCCGGAACCGGGTGGCACCGGTCAACCCCCGCCGGGCCGAGGTGCTGCAGGCCACCGGCCGCCCCGCGGCCCCGGAGCCGCCGCCGGCCCGCCCGGTGGGCGACGTGATCACCGGGGACCGCATGGTGGCCGAGCTGGAGCGGCTGAAGGAGGAACTGGGATGAGCCTCCGGCCCATGGTCTGCCCGTGCGGCCGCCCGGCCACCCATCGCCGGGACGGTTCGCCCGTCTGCCAGCGGTGCGAGCAGTGGGAGGACCGGTCCGGGCGGCACGAGTCGCGTGGCAGCCTCCCGCCCCGGCCGCCCGGCGTCGGCCGGACCCTGCGCTCGAAGTACCTCGACCCCTACGTGCTCCGCCGCCCATGACCACCCGCCAACAGCGCTTCCTGTACTTCCCCGCGTGGCGCCGGGCCCTTGCGGCCGGCTGGGCGAAGCGGGACGGCGTGCTGTTCCCCCGGCCGGCCCTGCAGCCGGCCCAGCGGGATCTGGTGGAGCAGATCCACACCCAGGCTTCGTCCCATGTCGCCCGGCAGTACCGCGGAGTGGATGCCGACGACCTCCGCCACGCCGCCCACGTGGTGGCGATCGGGCGGGACAAGAGCTCGGCCCAGCTCACCAATGCCGAGACCGACCGGGTGTTGGCGCTGTGCCGGGTGATCGCCAACCCGGACGACATCCAGGCGATCCTCGACTGGGAGAACCGGTCGGGCCCGGACCGCCGCCGGCTCCTGTGGGTGATCGAGCACGGCCCGGCGCCGGAGGCGTACGTCCAGACCGTGGCGAATGGGAAGTTCGGCACCGCCGACCTCCGCAAGCTCTCGACCCCCCAGCTGCTGATGCTGGCCACCACCCTGTCGGCCCGGTACCGGGCGAAGCGGCAGGAGGAGGCGGTGCCGCAGCCGGCAGGGGATGTGGACGACAACGAGCCCTTCTGAACCATGGACGCCCAACTCAACATGTTCGCCGCTCCGGAGCGGGATCCCAACATCGAGTGGCTGGAGCGGACGCTCCACGTGTGCCGGGACTGGCTGACCGCGCGGGAGTTGGCCGCGGCCAGCGGCGGCCGCCTCGACGATCGGGCGATCCGGGCCCTCGCCTCGGCCAGCGACAGCGTGATCAGCGGCCAGAAGGGCTACCGCCACGCCGACCACGCCACCCTCGATGAAATCGACCGCGCCGCCACCTGGCTGGAGAGCCAGTCGAGCGCCATGAAGGAACGCGCCATCCGCCTCCGGCGGCGGGCTCACAGGACGTTGGGCTGATTCCATGCAGTTCACCAAGCCACTCCCGTTCTCTGAGGCCGTCGACAAGCTCGGCGCCCGGTCGCCGATTGGCGCGAAGCTGACCTCAGAGGAGTGGCAGCGCGTGCCGTTGGCGCTCCGGGAGCGGGCCTTCTTCAGCGCCACGATCGAGAACACCCGCTTCCTCCAGCAGAGCCGGGATCTCCTGACCGACTTCCTCACGGGCGCGCGAGAGGAGGTCACGCTGCCCGACGGCACGGTGACCACCGCCCTCAAGACCGGCAGCCGGGCGGACTTCGTCCGGCAGGCCCGGCGGTTCGCCCAGGAGCACGGCCTCGGGCCGGTGGATCCCGACGACGAGGGCGGCCTGCGGGACATCAAGAGCGAGACCCGTCTCGGCCTGATCTTCGACGTCCAGACCGAGGCCGCCTACAGCTACGGCAACTGGACCCAGGGCATGGACCGAGACGCCCTGGATGCGTTCCCCGCCCAGCGGTTCGTCCGCGAGGTGGAGGTGAAGACCCCGCGGGCGATCCACTCCCAGAACGAGGGGGTCGTCCGGCTCAAGACCGACCTGCAGTTCTGGCTCGGGATGAACAGCCCGGTGATCGGGGGATTCGGCGTGCCGTGGGGCCCGTGGGGATTCCACAGCGGGATGGGCGTCGAGGACGTCGACCGCGCCGAGGCCGAGCAGCTCGGCCTCCTGACGCCCGGACAGCCGGTCCAGCCGATCGTCCAAGACTTCAACGACCACCTGAAGGCGTCGGTGAAGGGGCTCGACCCGGATCTGCAGGCGCTCCTCCGGGAATCGTTCGGGTCGGAGGTGCGCTTCGAGGGCGACGCCGTCTGGTGGAAGGGCGACCGGGCCGGCAAAAAGCTGGCCGGAGTCGCGCCGCGGCCGCGCAAGAAGCCGGTGCCGGTGCCGCCGATCGACCCGCGGGCGTTCCCCGAGGATCCCCTGAAACTCGACGTGGTCCGGAAGCTCGGTGGCAGCACAGGCGCCGAACTCGTGCGGGATCCCCGCACCGGGCAGATGTTCGTCCGGAAGATGGGCGCGAGCGCGGAACACCTCCGCGAGGAGGTCCTCGCCGACCAGATGTACCAGGCCCTCGGGGTCCCGGTGCCCGAGGCCCGTCTCTACGAGGCCCGAGGACGCCCGGTGAAGCTCGCCCGTTTCCTGGAGGGCACCCAGCTCGGGGACTACCTCAAGACGGCCACCCCGGCCCAGCGGGCGGCTACCCTCGGCAAGCTCCGCGAGCACTTCGCGGCCGATGCCCTCTTGGGGAACTGGGACGTGGCCGGCCTCGGGCTCGACAACGTCCTGGTCGACGCCCAGGGCATCCCGTGGCGCATCGACAACGGCGGCAGCCTCCGCTTCCGCGCCCAGGGCGCCCGGAAGACGGCCGACCAATGGAACGAGTGGCCGGTGGAGCTGTGGTCGATGCGGGATCGGTCCCAGCCGGCGGGGAAGCTGTTTGGGGATCTCGGGATCTTCCAGATCGGGGACCAGATCGAGCGGATGGATTGGGCGAAGGCGATTGAGGTCGCCCCGGAGGACCTGCGGGAGGTGCTCCAGGCGCGGTTGGGTCACCTTCAGGCGCTGGGGACCAAGGCGGTCGACATGCGGCACGACCGCTGGAAGGAAGCCTACGCCGACAAGCTCACCCGGAACATGCTGGGGCTCCGGCAGGCGGGTGTGGTGCGGGATCTCCCGAAGCAGCTCACCCAGGAGGCTGGCCAGACGGTCCCGGTCGACGAGGCCGGCAAGGCGTTCGACCACCTCCGCACCCATTCCGGCACCGGGACCGACCCGTACTGGAACGACCTCCTGGCAGCGGTGAAGACCCTGAACAAGCACGGCGCGGACGGGGACTTCAAATACAACGCCGCCACCGTGGCCAAGGCCCTCGGCCACAAGGCGGTGCTGGAGAAGTTCAAGAGCAGCGGCAAGGGCGGGATGTTCCCCCACTACCTCGGTATCATCGACCAACTGGAGGCCGCGAAGAAGGCGGCGGACGCCCAGAAGTTCGTGAAAATCGGCCAGGTCAGCGCCTTCACCCAGCAGGAGAACAAGTCTCTGGTGTCGCGGTTTGCCGAGTACATCGCGACCACCGGCGGGAAGCAGGAGATCGTGGCGGAGTGGATGGAGGCGCAGGCCGGCGACTCGTGGAACCCTCACGCGCAGGCCTACAAGCGATTCATCGCCGACCAGATGGATGTGGACGAGGCGGACATCTGGTGGAAACAGGGACGGGAGCGGGCGGACGATGCCTTCAAGGCGTGGATGAAGCGCTGGGGCACTGCCGGGGAGGAGACGCTCATCGCCTGGCACGCCTTAGTTCAGGAGGTCCTCGGGGCCGTGGAGTTCCGCCACAACGACCGGACCCGTCGGGCTGTCCGCCTGATCCGAACCGAGAAGAAGGCGGTGATGAAGACCTACAAGGTCATCCCCGGCGAATCCCGCCGGATGCCGCGGGGACTGAACGAATCGTCGAGCATCTTCCGGAAGACCCAGGTCTACGGGACGGAGATCACCGTTCAGGCCGTTCCCCACAGCAGGGTCACCGGGCTCTATCTCCTCGAGCGCCGGCCCGGCAAGGGAACCAGCTCATTTCTCGGTGACGGGGAGAACGAGTTTACGTTCGTGCCGACGGCGATCCCGTTCAGCTACACTGAAACGGTCTCCCAAGCGGCGGGGAATGATGCCACCCGCTGGGGACTGGACCTGTCGCACCTGCGCACCCGATGAACATCACCAAGGCCAACTACGACCCGCTCCAGGGACTGACCCTGACGATCGACGGGCTCCGCTTCAGTGTCGGCGACAAGCGGACGATTCTCGATGCGGGCTTTGCCTGCCTGATGGCCCAGGATCCAGGTGGCGAGGCTTGGGTTTCGTCCCGAACCGGGGGATTCCCCGCCGGTCCGGGATGGGATGAGCAGCAGGGACCGGGATTCACCCAGAACCCCGTGGTGGTCGCGCTGGCGCTCCGCGTCTGGGGCTTGGACGACGACTCCGATCTCGATCGGCTGCTGGCCATCCCGACCTCGGACGAGGCCAGGGCTGAATTGTCCCGGCGGAGGATTCCTTCCTACGACGGTGTCGCCCTCGTCATGGACCACGGGCGTCTGGTCCCAAAGCCGTAATCCGCCATGTGGATCGCCTCCAAGCTCGGCTTCTACTCCATCGTCCAGAAGACCCCTGGCGAATGGCACGTCCGCGCGCGCACCCGTGACGACCTGGTCCGCCTCGCCGCCGCGGTCTACACCGCCGGGGTCGAGATCGAGGAATGGCCGGCCGCCGACTACCGCTGGCGCCTGATCGTCCACGACCCGGCCGAGCTGGGCGCCATCTTCCAGGCCCTCGCAGAGACAATCGACTACTCGAACTTCAAGTCCGAGGTCGGCACCCGGCCCGACCAGCGCCCCAAGTTGGGGGCCTACCACACCCTTTGGTCCAACCTGTACGCAATCCAGCAGTCCCAGAGGGACGAACAGGAAGACGACACCTGAACAGCGAAAAGGCAGGGACCGTGCTGGAACACAGTCCCTGCCAGGGTAGCGACCAGCTCACGGCAATGAGCCAGCCGCAAAAGCGCTTCGAGGCGCACGACAAGACAGTGTTTTACACGGAGGGTCAGACATTGGCGGTCCTGGTCGAAAGAAACGCCCAGGGGCGGCGCCGGCGGCGGGTGCTCCGCGTGGCCACGGCCGAGGGGCTGCTGGCCTGGTGCCGCGACCATGCCGCGGCCCTGCTGTACCTCCCCAACCCAGCCTCCCAGAACTGATGAAGGCCTCCACGGACACCCAGCTGCCGCTCGCCCTCCACATTCCGGTGGTCCTGACGCCCCAGGGCGGCGGGGAGTTCCTGGTGAAGCCGGGGAAGCCGGTCGAGTGGCTGACTCCCAAGGAGTTCGCCCTCCGGATCGGCCTCAGCCGGGACACGGTCTACCGCCACATCGGCACCGACGCCCTTCCTGACCGCTTCGTGGAGTTCGCCGGCCCCAGGAAGATCCGCATCCAGGCCGCCGCCATCGCCCACTGGGAGTCCCACTGGCGCGACCGCCGCCTCCACGGCCTCTGATCCCTGGCATCGTCCGCCAGATCCCCGACACATCCCCGCAGATCAGGCAGTGATCAGGGTCATCTACGATCACATCGGGCACCCTTTTCAGACATTTTCGGGGAGGGTCATTTCGGGTGAATCCCTGAAATGTCTGAAATCACCCTCGTTTCACCCTCCAAGTCCCTGACACAGGCCCACTTCCAGCCTCGTTCAGGGTATTTCAATCATTTCGACCTGTGCCCTTTTGGGGCGCTTGGGTTAGGCCTCGGGGGTGCCGGGTTTCGCCGTCCGATGCGCGAGAATTCCGAGCCATCCCCCCGATGAATCAGACCAATTCAATCGTTATCGTTCCCGAGACGCTGCATCAGGTGCAGCAGTGGGTGCTCGACAACTGGATGAACCTGGCCGCGCGGCTGGTTGCGGCCTTGGCCCTGCTGTTCGTGGGCCGTTGGGTTGCGGTCATGACCGCCCGGATGCTCGGGCGGCTCCTCGAGCGACGTCAGGTCGACGGCACCATCGTCTCGTTCGTCCGGAACATCGCCTCGGTGGCGATGACGGTCTTCGTCCTGATCGCCGTGCTTGGCACCCTGGGCATTCCGACGGCCTCGTTCGTCGCCGTCCTGGGCGCCGCCGGCCTGGCGGTCGGTCTGGCCCTGCAGGGTTCGCTCTCGAACTTCGCGGCCGGATTCCTCCTCATCCTGTTCCGGCCGTTCAAGAAGGGCGACTTCATCGACGCGGCGGGCACCAGCGGACTGGTCGAGGAGATGCAGATCTTCAGCACCATCCTCAACACGCCCGACAACAAGCGGGTCATCATCCCCAACGCCAAGCTGACGGCCGACCGGATCATCAACTTCTCCACCCTTCCCACCCGACGGGTCGACCTCACCTTTGGCGTGAGCTACTCGGACGACCTGCGGAAGGTGAAGGAGGTGCTGCGTCGGGTGGTGACGGAGGACCCGCGTGTCCTGCCCGACCCGGCCCCGCGGATTGCGGTGGTGGGCCTGGGTGACAGCTCGGTGAACTTCACCGTCCGGGTCTGGGTGAACGCCCCGGACTTCTGGGACGTGACCTTCGACCTCAACGAGAAGGTCAAGCTGACCTTCGACGCCGAGGGGATCACCATCCCGTTCCCCCAGCGCGTGGTGCACATGCAGCGCGCCGGCGAGTAGGAGCGTTCCGACGTTTCACGGTCGGGTCGCCGGACGGCGCACGGGCCAGTCCGGTGAATCCTCCCGGGACTCCTCGATCAGCTTCGCCAGACGTCGCGCCACCCGCGGTTGCTCCGCCGCGACATCGCGGGTCTCGCCGGGATCGGTCCGGAGGTCGTACACCTCCAGCGGTCGGTCCGGGGCGGTGCGGACGCCCTTCCAGGGACCCGAGCGGACCGCCTGCTTGAAGCCGCCCTCGTGGAACTCCCAGTAGAGGGGCGGCCGGGACCGGCGGGGTTCGCGTCCCAGGAGCACCGGGGCGATGTTGATGCCGTCCAAACCGGCCGGCGCCCGGGTATCGGCGAGGGCGGCGGCGGTGGGCAGGAAGTCCGGGAACCACCAGACCGCGTCGCTCACCCGACCCGCAGGCACCCGTCCCGGCCAGCGGACGATCATCGGCACCCGGATCCCCCCCTCGTACAGGTCCCGCTTGATGCCCCGGAGGGGTCCGTTGGAGTCGTTGAAGTCCGGATCGTTGCCACCCTCCCGATGGGGACCGTTGTCGGAGGTGAAGAACACGATCGTCCGCCGGTCGAGGTCGAGTTCCTTCAGCAGGGCCAGGACACGGCCGACCTGCTCGTCGAGCCGGCTGATCATGGCCGCGTGCTGCCGCTGCTGGCCGGGCCAGTCGAGATCCGCATAGGACCCCAGCCCGGGCACCTCCATGCCGGTCCGCCCCCCCTCGTTGTTGGCATGCGGCAGGGTCGCGGCCAGGTAGAGGAAGAACCGCCGGTCGCGGTGGCGCCGGATGAACCCCAGCGCCTCGTCGGCGATCAGGTCGGCACTGTAGTCGACCTTCTCGTCGGCCACACCGGACCCGGCGTAGTCCTCGCGGCTCATCCGGTTCCGCAGGGCGACGCGTTCCTCGTTCCGCCAGAGGAAGGTGGGGTAGTAGTTGTGGGCGTGGTGCTGGTTGAGGTAGCCGAAGAACTCGTCGAATCCCTGGCGGCGGGGCAGGCCGGGTTCGGCGTCCGGACTGTCCCCGAGGCCCCACTTCCCGAACAGGCCGGTCCGGTACCCGGCCTGCTGCAGCAGCCGCGCCACGGTCAGGTCCTCGGGGCGCAGGGACTGGGCCATCGGGTTGCCCCGGCCGGCATTGCCCCGCACCCGGCAGTGGCCGGTGTGCAGGCCCTGCATCAGGACGCTCCGCGACGGCGCACAGACGGTCGCCCCGGCATACACCTGGGTGAAGCGGGTCCCCTCGGCCGCCATCCGGTCCAGGTGCGGCGTCCGGATCCGCGCCTGCCCATAGCAGCCCAGGTCGCCGTAGCCGAGATCGTCGGCGAGGAGGAACACGATGTTCGGCGGTTCCGTCCTTCCGCGCGGCACGGCCACGAGCGACAGCAGGAGCGCGAGCAGGAGCCGATGCATCCGGACGACGGGAGTCATGCCGGAAGGCTACCGTCGGCCGCCACCCGGTGAAAGCCCGCGCACCCGGGCTGGTCCGCCGAGGCGGAACCGGGTAGCATCCCCCGAGCCCTCCCGTCCCATGATGCTGTCCCGTCTCCTCCGCCTGCTGCTTGGCCTCGCCCCCCTCCTGCTTTTCGGCCAGGACGCGCCGCCACGCCCCAACATCCTCTGGCTGACCTCCGAGGATCACGGGCCGCACATGGGGTGTTACGGCGATGCCTACGCCAACACCCCGCATGTCGATGCCCTGGCGGCGCGCGGGCTCACCTGGCGCAGGGCCTGGTCCGGGGCCCCGGTGTGTGCGCCGGCGCGGACGACGCTGATCACCGGACTGTATGCGCCCGCGACCGGGGGTGAGCCGATGCGGAGCGAGGTGCCGGCGGCGGCGGACCGGCCCTTCCTTCCCCAGTTGCTCCGGGAGGCCGGCTACCATTGCAGCAACAACTCGAAGGAGGACTACAACCTCGTGCCCCGCGGCCGGGTGTGGGACGAGTCGTCGCGCACGGCGCACTGGCGGAGCCGTCGGAATGGCCAGCCGTTCTTCTCCGTGTTCAACAGCACCCGGAGCCACGAGAGCCAGCTGCGGGTCCGTCCGCACACGGCGGTCCATGATCCCGACCGCGTCCGCGTTCCCGAGTATCATCCGGACACCCCGGAAGTCCGCCAGGACTGGGCGCAGTACTACGACACCGTCACCGAGGCCGATGCGGATGCGGGGCGGCGGCTGGCGGAGCTCGAGGCGGACGGGCTCGCCGACGACACCATCGTCTTCTACTTCTCCGACCACGGCTCGGGCATGCCGCGCAACAAGCGGTGGCCGTACAACGCCGGGCTGCAGGTCGCCCTGGTGGTGTACATCCCGGAGAAGTTCGCCCACCTGCGTCCGGCGGACTACCGGCCGGGCGGGATGACCGACCGGATGGTGGCGTTCGTGGATTTCGCGCCGACCGTCCTGAGCCTTGCCGGGATCCGTCCGCCGGACTGGATGCACGGCGGTGCCTTCCTCGGCGCCCATGCGGTCCCGGCGGCGCGCCACCTGCATGGGTTCCGCAGCCGGATGGACGAGCGTCCCGACCTGGTGCGGAGCGTCACCGACGGCAGGTATGTCTACATCCGCAACTACCATCCGCACCGGATCCAGGGTCAGCGCATCGCCTACATGTTCCAGACCCCCACGACCCGGGTCTGGCAGCAGTGGCATGCCTCGGGCCGGGCGACGCCGGCGCAGGCCGCCTTCTGGCAACCCAAGGCGCCGGAGGAACTGTACGACCTGGCGACCGATCCCGACGAGGTCCGCAACCTGGCCGGATCCCCCGGGCACGCCGACATCCTGGCCCGGCTGCGCGAGGCCAACCGGGAGCACATTCTGCGCATCCGCGACCTCGGGTTCCTGCCCGAGGGCGAGCTGCACCGGCGGCGGGGCGGGATGAGCCCCACCGAGTTCGGTCGCGACGACGTCCGGTTTCCCCTCGGGCGGATCCTCGCGATGGCCGAGCGGGCGTCGATGCCGGGCGCGGGGGACGAACGGGTCCTGCGGGACGGGTTGTCCGACACCGAGCCGGCGGTCCGGTACTGGGCGGCGATGGGCCTCGGAATCCGGGGAACGGCCCCCGCCGGATCCCGGGAGGTTCTCCTGCGGGCGTTGGAGGATGCCTCGCCGGATGTGCGGGTGGCGTCGGCCGAGGCCCTGGCGCGAGCCGGTCGCCCGGACGACCTCGACCGGGCGCTCCCGGTGCTCCTGCGTTGGGCGTCGCCCGCAGCGGGGGACGTTCACACGGCGATGGCCGCCCTGGTGGCCCTGGACGACCTGGGGGACCGGGCGGCCGGCGTGGCGGCGGGGATCCGGGCGCTCAGCGCCGACGGACCGCCGCCGCCCTCCCGCTACCGCGAGTACGTCCCCCGACTGCTGGAGACGCTGCAGGGACGCTTTGCCGAGTAGCGCTCCGCGGCTTCGGAGCCGGACCGTTTCTCACGGCTTCACAACCTGCAGCCGGTAGAGGCGGGGCGTGGCGGTCGGACTGGCCGGCAGGATAACCCGTCCGTCCGTGGCGGGGAGATCCGTGGCGCCCTCGACAGGCAGGAAGGGCCCGCCGGGGTCCGAGGTGCCGAGGACCGTGTAGCGGCGGCCCTCGACCGGGGTCCATCTGAGCACCGCGGTCCCCGGGTCGCCGCCCGCCTCGATGGCCAGTGTGAGCCGGCTCTCCGGGTCGTTGGGATCCAGTCCGGCGATGTAGGACTCCCAGAGCGCGAACCCGTTGGCGCCGACGCGTTCGACGGCCGCCTCGAAGTCCCCCTCGACCCCGGCCGCCGAGAGCCACCAGAGCGGGGTGGGACGGTTGGTGGTGAGCACCTCGGAAAACTCGGCCCCGACCGCCGCGTCGGCGAGGAGCGTCAACGCCAGCGGGTTGGCCGTCGATCCGGCCCCGTCGCCGGTCCACCGGTCGAATCGGTAATAGGTCGTGGGCGCGGCGTGCAGTTCCACCACGGTGCCGTCGGGAAACCGTCCGCCGGCCGGCGTCACCGCGCCCCAGTCGGACCGGTTCACGGTGACCGTCAGTTCGCGGAACACCGGGTCTCCGGTCATGGCGGCGACGAAGCTCCCGAGCACGCCGCCCGCCACCGCGTTGTTGGCGACGTCCGCCACCTCCGCCTCGAGAAGCGTCACCTCGTAGACCCCGTTGTCCGCCGGGTCCCATCCGCCGCCGGGCGCCGCCACCGAGTAGGTCGCCGTGCGCGGGGTGCCGTCGCCGGCCGGATCCACCCCCTCGAGGGTCACCGCGAGCAGTCCGCCGCCGGGCCCGAGCACCTGGAGATCCTCCGGACCGATCGTTGCCACGGCCACCGCCGTGTCGTCGGAATAGGTCACCGTGAACGTGTGGGTCGGGGCGCCGGCCAGGGTGACATCCGATGCCCCGAGCACCGCCACCGGCGCCGTGGTGTCGAGGGTGCCGCCGCTGAGGACCTCGATGTCGTCGAGGTTCCATCCGATGTCCGACTGGGCCGGGCCGGACGCGAGGCCCCAGCGGAGAAACAGGCTGGGGGTGCCGTCGGTCCAGGCGGGCAGGGCGATCTGGACCTCGCGCCACGAGGTGTCGGACACGGTGGACCGGGTTCGCCACAGGTCGCTCCAGTCGGCGCCGTTGGTGGAGACCTGGATCGTCGCGGTGTCGGCGTTCCGCAGTCGCAGCCATCGCTGGAACCGGAGGGTCAGGGCCGCGGCCCCGGTGGCGTCGATGGCCGGCGTCGTGGCCCAGGTGTTCGGGAGCCGGTTGCCGTAGTTGCCCGAGAGGTTGTACGCGAGGATGCGGTCGCCGGTCCGGCCCCGGGTGGGTCCGGACCCGGGATAGGCGGGAACGCCATACTCCCACCTCCCCTCGAGGGACCAGCCCGGGTCGGTGTCGAGCGGGGCGGCGTAGACTGCCGTGGGGATCGCCACCCCGAAGCCACCCAGGTCCCCGGCGACGGCTGCGGTCCCGGCGGTGTCGGTGACCTGGTCCGGTTGGAGTGCGATGGAATACGTGCCGTTGTCGGACCCGTTCCACGCCGCGCCGTCGGGAGCGGGCGCGGCATAGGTCGCGGTGCGGGGGGTGCCGTTGCCGGATGGGGTGAACCCTTTCAGGCGGGCAGGCCGGTCGTATCCGCGGGGGCCGGTGACCCGGAGGTCGGCATCGTCCAGCGTCCCGACATCCACCGCCCCGTCATCGGAATAGGTGACCTGGAACTCCCATTCGGCGAGGCCGTTCCCGGTGAGGTCCTCCGCCTGCAGTTCGGCCACCGGGGGAATGGAGAAGCCGGTGGGCACGAGCTGTCCGGTCAGGAAGTACTGCCCAACGCTGCCGTAGGCGGGATAACCCGTGGGCTGGGTGGCCAGCGGATCCCCGGTGCCGGCGCCGCGGACGTGCAGGTGGTAGACCCCCTCGGGGACGTCAGCCTCGATGCGGCCCGTGGTGCGGTCGGCCGGGTCCGACGTCGCCACCGTGCGGCCCGTCGCGTCCCGCAGCTCAAGGGCGAGGTCGGCGTTGCCGCCCCGGGTGAGGGTGTCGGTCATGCGCCACGGCTGGACCTCGAGGACCACCCGACCGGCGCCGGTCACCAGCGAGAACACATCCACGTCGGTGCTCCGCTCCAGCACCCCGCGGTTGGCCGGGTCGGCGCCCGCGGGATCGTCGGCGGGCGTGCCCGACATCACCTGTCCGCCGGCATCCGTCACCACGGCGGTGGCCGTCCCCGGGGTGTTGCCGTGGTCGTCGGACCGGTAGGAGAGCTTGGCGGCGATGAGCGCGAGGTCGTCCTGCGGGTTGTTGGCCCGATGGTACTCGCCCCGGGACCACTGCGTGACGTTGCGGCCGTAGGGGGTGCCCATGATGGGTCCCCAGGAAACCTCGCCGCTCCCGTGTCCGCCGTAGTACTCGGAACCGTCGGTCAGGCCGTCGTGACCCAGGCCGAGGTTGTGGCCGGCCTCGTGGGAGGCGGCCTCGGCGATGTACGACTCGGCGTTGCCCAGGTTGTTGGCATGGACCCACGCGGGTCGGTAGCTGGCGTAGCCGCTCCGGCCGAACACGTCCACGTAGGCCACCCCGCCCGAGGTCGACGCCGGGTTCGGCTGGCCGTCGGCATCCGTGTTGCGCGTCACCAGGACGTTCGCGGTCCGGTTGTTGAAGGTGGCGGGCCGCTCGGTGGTGACGTCGACCTGGAACGGGGCGAAATCCTCCGCCACCCGCTGCCAGATCCGGCGGATCGCCGTCTGTTCCGCCGCCGAGAAGGTCGTCGTGTCGGAGTCCGAGCTGAAGGGCAGGGCCGGGATGACGGTCCGGCCGAGGCTGGAGTTCCAGAAGGTGCCGCTGACGTTCTCCCCGGCGAAGTTCAGGAACAGCACGTTCGGGGCGCCCGGCCGGCTGTGGAACACCAGGCTGCCCGGGAAGGGGTTCACCGGGACGGTCGTTCCGGTGGATGCGGCCGATGGGAAACCCGGCGTGGAGTCGGCGCTGTCGGCGGGCGGCGGCGGTGGCGCCGGGTCGGCGAAATGGATCCCGCCCCAGGCATCGGTCCGCAGCGAGCCGAGGTCGGCCGCGGTGAAGTGGAGTCGACGCAACCACTCCAGGGCCCGGCCGCGGCTGGTTTCCGACAGGGATTCGAGGCGGTCGCGGAACGGGCCTTCGGGCAGGTCCTCGAGCCGCGACCACGACCCCGGGGAGAAGACCGCCGGGCGAAACCCGCGGGGAGCCTGTGCGTGCGACAGTCGGGCGGGTGCCCAGGCCAGCAGGGCGACCAGGAGCAGGTGGAACGGGCGGCGGCGTTGCATCCGGTGGATTCCTGGAATCCCGCCCAGGGCGGAGGGCGGGGGAGGAAGTGGGGTCGACCATTGCCCGGTCCGGATCCGATGGCAAATGCCCTGGGAGCCGCCCTGGGAGCCTGACCGGGAACTTCGAGGGGTCCTGAAATGGGCGCGATGGCTTCAGGGAGGTGGTTTGGCGTGAGAACTGCTATGAAGTCCGGTGGCCGGCATGGAGAAAATAGCCGTCGGAGGGATCCGGGCGGGGTGCCGGGGCCGGCTTAAAATGGTTTTACACAAACGGATGGTTCACCCAAGGTCCGCCCGAATGGAAGTGACAGGGCCCGGCGAGCGCCACGGGGCGTCGCCGGAGGAGGTCTTCCCGGCGGTCCCCCCGCGGCGTGTCCATCGTGCCGGTGGGGCTTCCCGGGCCAGTCTGGTGTTGTTTGCCGCCGGGATTTCCCTGGCGGGATCCGCGGCTGCCCGGAACTTCGGCGACTACCTCTCGTACAACGCCGGGCTTTTCGCGTTCCAGCCCCAGCTGGATGTGGGGGCCTACTTCACCGACAACCTGTTCTACTCGACCGGCGCCCAGCGGGAGAGTGACCTGGCCGGCGTGTTCAGCCCGGGGTTGCGGCTGCAGTACGGTCGGGACGGCGAGAATCAGGTCTCGCTGGACTACACCCACGATGAGTTCGTGTACCTCAACAACCCGGTGGCCGACACCCGGCAGGACCGGTTGGCGTTCCGGTTGACCTACGAGAAGTCGCGGCTGCGGCTCGACGGGCGGAGCAACCTCGACTTCCTGTCGAGCTTCCTCGGTGGATCCATCAACCAGCAGGGGCGCCTGGTCGACCGGCGGATCTGGCACAACGACTACAAGCTCACTTGGGACATCACCGAGAAGACGGACCTCTACTTCGATGCCCAGTACAACGACACCGACTACCAGCGCGGGATCGGGTTGCTGGACATGATCAACCTCCGGGGATCCCTGGGGGCCAGCTACCAGATCACCTCGCGGTTCCGCCTGTTCGGCGAGGGTTTTCTTGGGCACTCCACGGTGTCGCCGAACCTGCCCCAGCCCCAGCCGCCGGATTCGATCATCTACGGGGGATTCCTCGGGGTCCGCGGGCAGTTCACGCCCAAGATCAGCGGATCGGTGAAGGCCGGGTACGAGCTGCGGCAGTTTTCCGGGGGTGGATCGCAGAGCGCCTCCACCCCGGCGGTGGGAGCCGATGTCACCTGGGCGGCCGGGCCGCTGACCTCGCTCCAGCTGCGCTACGATCGCCGCACCTCGCCGGCACCGCAGTTCGGCGCCCAGAACGTCATCACCGACGATGCACGGCTGATCCTGAACCAGCTCATCGGGGTCACCGGCCGCTGGGCGGTGCAGGCACAGGTCGGGTACCGCCAGTGGGAGTTCCAGGAGCAGTTCCGGAATTTCGCCGTCCCGGGCGGCGTTGTGGCGGTGGATGTGGGCCGGACCGACTCCACCTACCTGGCCGGCCTGGCGCTGGTCTACCAACCCCAGCCTTGGCTGCGCGGTTCCCTGAGCTATGACTTCGAGAAGTTCAACGCCTCGTTCAACGACCCGCTGGCTGCCGGCATCTTCCGGTTGGCCGAGTATGCGGCCAATCGCGTGATGTTGACCGTGTCCTTCGGATACTGAACCCTTGCTGCAATGCGATTCTGGAAACAACTGATCTGGACCGTGCTGGCCTGCCTGATGACCGCGTCGGCGGCCCGGGCCCAGGGCCTCGCCCGGAAGATCCTGCCGAACGACATCCTGGCCATCCGGGTGGTCAACGAGCCGGACCTCACC
>CAZGIK010000029.1:0-65730 GCA_964525755.1 uncultured Verrucomicrobiota bacterium | reverse complement strand
CCCAGTCATGGCACCGTGCTGCGATCAAGTCTGTCACCGCCGTGGCGGGGTGCCCGCCGATGGCGTGCCTGTCACCATGGAAACTCACCGTGGAAACGAGTCACTCCTCGTCCTGCGGAAGAATTGGCTGCGCCGCCACCTCCCTCCCGGCTGAATCGTTCAGGCTGAGGGCAACTAGCTGGCCGGTGTGCGACTGATGCGGGGACGTCGACGAACGGCGTCGGCTCTCGGCCGTTGGATTGCAGCGCTACGAACGGGCGCTGGGATGGGATGCTGTGACCGGGCGGCTTCTGGAGCGGATGGACAGGGCCGGGATCTTCGGCCGGGGGTGATTCAGCGAAGGCCGGGCACGCCGTCGTTCCTCAGGGTGAGGCCATCCGGGAGGTCTGCGCGCAGGAGTTCTCCGGCCCGGCTAACATAGAGGGTCGCCTCGTACCCCGCGAGCAGACGGGCGTCCAGACGGTACACCCGGACCCAGTGCCGGCCGATCCGGAGCCGGTCATGCCGGGCGGTCCATTGGATCCCGAGCGACAGGCGGGAGGGATCCCACTGGTTGGTCGAGGTGACAAGTCCCTTGGGAAGGAAGGCGCCGTAGGCGCCAAGAAGAGCCGGCAATGCCGCCAGATCGGCCGCGCGATACGTCTGTTCCGTGCGCACCTGCCGGCCTTCCGACTGCCGGACCCGCACCGTGCCGGCGTCGCGATCCGCCACGAGCTCCCATTCGGTCGGCCTCTGGATGAACCGCAGGTTGAGCGTGCGCCACCAACGGTTGGTTCCCAGATCGGCCTGGCCGAAGAAGCGCCACCGGTCCGGTTCGTCCTCCGCCTGGAAGTGGAAGTCGCATTCGACCTGATATCCGAGAACCCGGTTGACCATCCCCTCGGGCGCACCGTCGGCCTCCGCAGGGAGGTCCGGGTTGGGGTCTTCAAGAACCGTTGGCATCCAGCGCAGCAGGCCCAAGTCGACGCCGCGATGTCGCACCCGGAGTGCGGAGGGGTCGGGCGCGGTCAGGATCCGGTCGACCACCGACGTGACGGGAATCTCCGAGCCGGTTCCCGCACCACCACCGAACTCGGATCGCCAGAGCAGGATGTTCATCGCCACCCAGAAGGTGGCGATGAGGATGAAGGCGAGGCGCTGCGCCACGGGTTCAAGAATCGTCCGCTTCAGCGGGGCGGCAAGCGCAGGGTATCTCCGACCCGGAGTCGACGAGGGTCGATGCCGGGGTTGGCCTCCAGGAGCGCGTTGAGCGGGATGCCATGTCGGCGGGCGATGGCATAGGGCGTCTCCCCGGGGGCGATGGTGTGGGTGGCGGCCGGGGCGGGCCGGGTAGGCTGGACGACCGGCTGGGCGACCGGCTGGGGATTGGTGGCGGACGGAGGGGGCTGTTGGACTGGGTCCGGGTCAGGTCCGGGCCGGCCGATGGACTGTGGTGCGGTGAGGAGTTGCTGGCGGGCCAAGGCCAGTTCCTGTCGGAGGCGTTCGATATGGGCGTTGAGTTCGGTCACCTTGTGACTGCATTCCGAGAGGCGAAGGTCCTGCTGGGTGCGTCCGATCGCCTCCGCGGCCTGTTCTGCCAGGGCGTAGCGGGCGCCCTTGATCCACTCGGCGACGCCGGAGTCCTCTCCGCCACTTCCCTTTTGGAGGCGGGCGAGGGACTGGTATCGCTCGAAATGGTAGATGGCGAGCACCGGATCCTTGATCTGGTCGTAGTACAGGAGGCCCAGTTCGAAGTGGGCGAGCTGGTTGGCCGGGTTCACGTCGACGGCCCTTTGGAAGTGGGCCCGAGCGGCGTCGTGGGCGCCGGCGACCAGGCATTCCTTGCCGCTGAGGTAGTTCGGGTCACGGGCGGGATCTCCCGGTGGACGATTCAGCCAGCCGCAGCCGCCCAGCAGGAGGACGGCCAGCAGGCCGGGGAACGGGCGCAGCATGGCACGGAACATGGGGGGGAGGCTGCGGGGTGGCAGCGGTGAATTCAAACCGCAGATGTTCACAGTCGTGCCGTGCCGGCCCGCGTTCACAGCGGCCTGGGGGTGGCTCCTGGGGCGTTGGTGTGGATGGCGGGCGGCTTGAAGCCCGGGGCGTTGGTGGCCGGGTTGGCGGCGAAATCGGCCGGAAGATTCAGTCGGGTGCGGAGTGCGGCCTGGAACTCGGTGCTGGTGTCGGGGTCGGGTGCGAGCATCTGGCGCAGGATCTCCTGACGGATCTGGTCCAGCGGGGGGAGGGGAACGCGTTTGAGGGTGCCCTGGTTGACCGCGACGCGGGTCATGTAGTTCCGGTGCACCTTGGCCGCCATGTCCAGCAGGGCGGCACCGTGGTCCTCCTCGCCGAGCGCGAGGTTGAAGTATCCGCTGGTCAGCATGCCCTCGACCATGGCCCGGACGCGGTCCATGGAGGTCTCGTTGATGTCCTCGCCGATCCGGCTGAGGGCGAATTGCTCCACGGACCAGTCGTCGGGAACGCCGGTGTTGGTGTAGTTCTGGCGGACGTAGTCAAACCACCGTTTCGCCTCGGCCTGTCGGCCGTAGGTGAAGAGGAAGTAGGCGGCGTTGAGGAGGAAGTTCCGATGGGCCTTGCCGAAGTGATCCTTGTCGTCCTGGGCGGGCTCCGCGGCGATCTGGTCCAGGTAGGCCTTGGAGACGTTGGGGATGAGGGCGAGGTTGGGGCCGAGGTCGATCTCGCGGGTGAACTGGTTGGTGACCAGGCGGCCGCGTTGGAAGGCGGTCAGCATGGGCTGGAAGATGAGCCGGCGCAGCTTGAGGATGTCGCCCTCGCCCTTGGCGACCTTGAGTCCGCGCCAGGCCCAGTAGATGGCGTGGGTTTCCGGCAGGCGCCACTCGAGCGGGCCGTAGGTGTCGTCCACCTCCTTCATGAGGAGCGGGTCGAGCTTGTAGCGCTCCACGAGTTCCCTGACCTGTTCCCGCTGCGCGTCCGTCTGCGGGTCGAGGAGGGTCGGGTAATCCGGCCGGCCGCCGCCGAGCGCGGCCTGCATGAGCTCGGCCCAATGGGCCTTGTAGGTCAGGTGGGCATCGTCGAGGAACGCCCCCATCTTGTGGTGGAAATGCCGGGCCAGCTCCTCATGGATCCCCATGTCGTGGGGATTGTAGGTGAGGCCCTGGTCGCGCAGGAGTTCGATGCCCCGCTGGACCCAGAGCCATCGGTCCTCGGGGTTGGGGAACTTGACCGAGATGTTGTAGCTCATGTTCCACGCCTGGTGGACCCAGACGGTGGAGAAGTGGGGTTGGAGCTTGGTGATCCAGTCGGCGAGCTGGACCGCCTCGAAATAGCGGCCCTCCTCCTGGAGCTCGGAGGTCCGGATCCAGAGGGCGTTGGCGATCAGTCCGCGGAAGCCGCCCAGGGCGACGGTGGTGAAGGCGAGCACCGGCGGGGCGTTGCTGAGGACCCCGGTGCGGGTGAGCCCGAGGGCTTCGCGGCTCCGGTTCAGGCCGGACTGGAGTGCGGAGACGGCCACGAGCGCCCCGACGGCCACGGCAATGAGGAGGGCCTTGCGAGCGTTCATGTGTGGGGCATGGCGATCTCGCGTCGGCCGAGGATGTACATGCCTGCCGCGGCGAGGGAGCCGCCACCGACGCCGATGACGACGGCCACGGCCCGGGCGAGTTCGAGCCAGGTGATGCTCCGACCGGTGCTGAGGTGTCCGACCGGTGAGAAGCCGCTGATCTGGTTGAGCACCGAGTAGGCGGTGCCGTAGACGGAGACGGCGAGGCGGTTCACGGCCGAGGGTTGGCTGACCGTGCCGGTTTCGTGGTCGATGTCGACGATGCCGCCCTGTTCCACCACCTGCTTGAGGGTGCCGCCGGAGAGTCCGACCAGGAGAAGGGCGAGCGACACGAAGGCGGCCACGGGGAACTGGAGGAAGCTGGCGCTGAACAGGCCGACGGCGGCGAGCAGGCCGAGCCAGCAGAGGAGGATGCAGAGGCCGCGCACGTAGTTCAGGAGAAAGCCGCCCTCATGGTAGAGCACCTCGATGCCGTCCTCGATGGGGAAGACGAGGGTGAGGTTGTTGAGGTTGGCGTAGCGGATGACCAGGCGTCCGTCGGGTCCGATCTGGTCCGACGGGATCTCGAACTCGGTGGGGGTTTCCGCGCCGAAGCTGTTCCTGAACCGGACGGGGGCTCGGCTTTCCGGGTCGCCGATCTCCCATCCGTGCTCGAGGGATTTGTCGAGGCCGACGTAGTCGGTGGTGAAGAACTTGACCCGGAGGAAGAGGGGGCGTCCCTGGAGGCGTTCGCGGGCGTCGGCTCCGAGGTCGAACTCCCAGGGCAGCACGCGGTACTCGCCGGGCCCCACCGCCTGGACGCGGGAGAGGAGCTGTTCACGGATCTGCTGGCGGACCGTGCGGGGGTCGATTCCGGCGGCCTGGGCCTGTTTCTGTCGCTCGGCGTACACCTGTTCCACCTCGCGGGTCAGGTCCGGCACGGGGACACGGGCCGCCGCCCGGGCGACCAGCACCTCGTTGCGGAGCTTGGCCTGCTGGTCCGGGGCGAGCTGTCCGGCCCGGACCTGGAGCAATCCGAACACGATGGCGCCGGCGATCCCGACCATGCCGGCGTTGAGCGCCATGATCCCGAGCCATTTGCCGAGCCAGACCTGCCAGCGGGGGATGGGTTTCACCACGACCAGCAGCAGTTGGAGGTCATCGATGTCGCGTGCGAGCGTGCCGCAGGCCAGCCAGAGGGTGGCGAAGCCCATCAGGCCGGTGATGGCCGAGAGCGTGTAGGTGAGGAGGATCTGGGTGAAGCCCTGGGCGGATCCGTCGTGCTTGATGACCGTGGGCAGGACGAACACGGCGGTGATGAGCAGCGCGAGCAGGACGAGGACCAGTCGGTATCGGAAGGCCGCCTTGAGGGTGAGGAGGGTCACGGCGAGGACGCCCCGGACCGGGCGCGGGGCGATGTCCGGCACGCCGAACAGGTGGCGTGCCCGCCATTCCGGGAGTGGTTCGCCCCCCACCTGGTCGAGCTTGGCCCCGGCGGCGGCGGCGTTGCGGGCCGGGATGGTGCAGCCGTAGGCGAACCCGTCCCGTTCGGCGGCGAGGGAGCGGAAATGCCGGGCGGAGAAACCGATCACCAGTCCGGTCAGTGCGTGGAGGACGAGGTAGGCGGGCCAGGCCGCCTGGTTGACGGCGAGGATTCCTGCGAGGAGGAGTTCCACCCCGAGGGCCGCACTGCCCTCCACCACCAGGCGCTGGGCATACAGCCAGGCGGGACCGAGCAGGAGGGCCGCCGGCGAAAACCCCACCGGGATCGCCCGACGTTCCCCGGGTCCCCGCTGATGGATCTCGTAGGACCGCGTCATGGCTCCGGTTGATCCTTGCCGAGGAGCCCGGAGAGCTTGGCGTTGGCCTTGTCCAGGTCCACCCGGGGTGCGGCGGGTGCGTCGGGGGGCTTGTCCGACGGGGCGGGCGTCGGGGGGGCGGAGGGCGACGGTTGTCCGGCGAGCGTGGCGAGGAGGGAATCGTCGACCGGCCGGGCCGGGGCCGGGGCGGTGGCGGGTGACGGGCCGGGGGTGCCCTGGGCGGTGTCCGGGCGCGAGAGGCGGTCGAGCACCGCCTGGGCCTGTCCCTGGGATGCCTCCGCGCCGCCGCGGATGAAGTCCGCGACCACATTCCCGCTGGTGGCCCCGCTGGTCTCGGCCTGGGAGCGGGCGCGTTCCACCACGCCGAGGAAATAGCTCTCCAGGTTCTGGGTGGGATTGTCGATGCGGACGCGGTCGCCGACCTCCGCCCGCAGGGCCTTCAGGACCCTCTCGGTCGCATCGCGGCTGAGGAGGGGGGTGGTGATCCGGATCTCGTCCGGTTCGGCCAGCAGCTCCTGCAGGGTGCCCTGGGCCTGGATGCGTCCGCCGTAGTAGATCACCACCCGGTCGCAGACGTCCTCGACGTCGGCCAGCAGATGGCTGCTGAGGATGACGGTCTTGCCGCGGCGTGCGAGGGCGAGGATGAGGTCCTTCACCTCGCGGCAGCCGATCGGATCGAGTCCGGCGGTGGGTTCGTCGAGGATGACGAGGTCCGGGTCGTTGATGAGTGCCTGAGCGAGGCCGATCCGGCGCTGCATGCCCTTGGAGAACTCGCCCACGGTGCGACTGCGGGCCTGGTTGAGGCCGACCATCTGGATGAGCTGCTCGGTCCGTTCGCGCCGCTGGCGGCTGTCCAGTTGGAACAGGCTGCCGAAGAAGTCGAGGGTCTCCCCGGGGTTGAGGTAGCGGTAGAGGTAGCTTTCCTCGGGGAGGTAGCCGATGCGGCCCTTGGTGACGACGTCACGGGGCGAGCGTCCGAACACCGAGATGGCCCCCCGGGTGGGGTAGAGGAGGCCGAGGAGCATCTTGATGGTCGTCGACTTGCCCGAGCCGTTGGGTCCGAGGAGGCCGAAGATCTCGCCCCGTCGGATCTCGAAGTCGACGTTGTCCACCGCCCGGGCCTTGGGGCGTCCCCAGAAATCCTTGAAGACCTTGGTGAGTCCGGCCACGCGGACCACGACCTCATCGGAGATGGGCGGCCGGGCGGGTCCGGCGGGGGCGATGGCTGGGGTGGCGGGCATGGGGGGGCGGGGGGAAGGGTCAGGCGCCGGCCGGGATGAGGCTGGGGGCGGGGTTGCCCGCGGCGGGCGGGGTGGAGGAATCCGGCGCCGCCTGGGCGATCGGTTCCAGGTCCTCGCCCTGGCGGACCAGGCGGGCGCTGTTGAAGACGACGAACAGCGAGCCCGCGTTGTGGAGGATGGCGGCGACGATCGGGTTGAGGTAGCCGAGGGCGGCGGCCGACAGGCCGATGACGATGAACAGGACGCCGAAGAGGAAGTTCTGGTTGATGACCGTGCGGGCCATGCGGCTCAGGCGGACGAGGAAGGGGAGGCGTCGGAGGTCATTGTTCATGAGGGCGATGGTGGCCGAGTTCACGGCCACCTCGCTGCCGGCGGCGCCCATGGCGATGCTGATGTCCCCGGCGGCGAGGGCGGGGGCGTCGTTCACGCCGTCGCCGATGACGGCGACCCGGTGTCCCTTGGCCTTGGTGGCCCGGACGAACTCCACCTTGTCCTGGGGGAGGCACTCGGCGACGACCTCCGAGATGCCGATCTCGGCGGCGACGCGCTCGGCGACGGGGCGCCGGTCGCCGCTGACCATGGCGATGCGGCGGATGCCGGCGGCGTGCAGTTCCTTGAGGGCTCCGGCGGCCTCGGTGCGGGTCTGGTCCTGGAGGCCGATCCAGCCGATGCACTCGCCGTCGCGTGCGGCGAAGAGCAGGCTGAAGCCGGCGGTTTCGTCGAGGTCGACCGACTGGAGGAAGTCGCCGGTGACGCCGTTGTCGCGGAGCCAGGCGGCGCGGCCGACGACCACCTGCCGGCCTTCGAGGCGGGCCTGGACGCCGCGGCCGGCGGTTTCCTTGAAGTCGGCGACCGGGGTGAGCGGCACGCCGGCCTCACCGGCCAGCTGGACGAGAGCGCGGGCGGTGGGGTGGTTCGAGAACTGTTCGACGCTGGCCGCGGCGTGGAGGAGGTCGGCGGCGGTGACCGGGCCGAGCGGCTTGAGTCGGCTGACCGCGAGGCGTCCGGTGGTCAGGGTGCCCGTCTTGTCGAAGACGAACGCGGTGATCCGGGCGGCGGCCTCGAGGTCGGCGATGTTCTTGACGAGGATCCCGAGCCGGGCGGCGGCGCTCAGGGCGGCGACCATGGCGGTGGGGGTGGCGAGGATGAACGCGCAGGGGCAGGCCACGACCAGGACGGCGATCACCCGGTCGAGGTCCTTGGTGAAGGCCCAGACGAGGGCGGCGATGACCAGGACGAGGGGCGTGTAGTAGCCCATGTACTGGTCGATGATCCGCATGAAGGGCAGCTTGGTCTTCTCGGCGGCCAGGATCAGTTCGCGGACCCGTCCGATGGTGGTATCCTCGCCGGCTTTGGTGACGCGCACCTCGAGGGCGCCGTTGAGGTTGATGGTGCCGGCGAAGACCTGGTCGCCGGTGCCCTTGTCCACGGGGAGGGATTCGCCGGTGATGTTTGCCTGGTTGATCGAGCCGGCACCCGAGGTGATCACGCCGTCGGCGGCGATGTTGTCGCCGGGTCGGACGCGGATGACGTCGCCCACGGAGAGGTCGCTGGCGGCAACCTCCTCCTCGCGGCCGTCGCGGAGGCGTCGGGCCTTGGTGGGGGTGAGTTGGACGAGCGACTGGATCGAGGCGCGGGCGCCGGCGGCGGTGCGGGTCTCGATGATCTCGCCGAGGAGCATGAAGAAGGCGACGATCCCGGCGGTGCGGAAGTCGCCGGTGGCGGCGGAGGCGAGGACGCCGAGGGCGACGAGTTCGTTGATGCTGAGGCGGCCCAGTCGGAGGTCCTTGAAGGCGACGATGAGGATCGGGTAGCCGAGGATGACGGCACCGGCGAGGGCGCTCAGGTTCGCGACGGTGGCGCCCCGGGTGAACAGCCATTCGAAGACGAACGAGTTGGCGATGAAGATCGCCCCCAGGAGCGTCTGCCAGAGGCGGACGTTGGTGTGGGAGTGGTCGAGGCCGCCGTGGTCATGGCCGCAATCGGCGCAGCCGGGCTGCTGCTTGGGGTCCTCGAGGCTGAGCAGGCTGGTGACTTGCATGGCGCGGTGGGGAAGGGGGTCGGTCAGCGGCCGGAGTCCGGCTGGGCGGTGGCCGGGACCTGGGGTTCCCGGCTGAGGTTGAGGCGGAGTTCGGCGATGCGGTCGGGCTGGTAGAACTTGTCCTGGGCGTTGGTGAGCACCCGGGCGATGGCCTCGACCCGCAGGCGGTTGCGGTAGAGGCGGGGGTTTCGGCGGTAGTAGGGGAGCTGGTCCTCGAAGAACCGGGCGTCGGCGAGGACCCCCTGGACCAGCGAGTTGCTGGCGGTCATTCCGCCCGACAGGAGTCTCTGCGCCTCGCCCTCGGCCTCGCGGACGATCCGGTCGGCCTCGCCCTGGGCCTCGTTGATCTGCTTGCTCCGGTCCTGCTCGGCGGAGATGACCAGGTCGAAGGAATCCTTCACGAACAGCGGGGCGGCCACCTCGACATCGAGGGTGTCGGCCGTGACGCCGATCCCCACGCGGTCGATGAGCGAGACGGCGCGGGTGCGGATGGCGTCGCGGAAGGCCGAGCGGTCCCGCAGGGCGCCGTCGGCGGTGGTCCGGACGCTGGCCCAGTGCACCGCGTTGTCGAGCACGTTGACGAGGAGGTTGGTGATGTTGGCGAACTGGAAGGCGTAGGCGACCGGGTCGGTGATGCGGTAGCGGAGGGTGGTCCGGACGTGGAGGATGTTGCCATCGGCGGTGAGCACATGGCCGTCGAGTCCCGGGGTGAGGGACGGGAGGGCCATGGGGAGGATGCCGGCGGCCTCGTCCTCCGGGGAGATGGCGAACCAGGCGTTGGACGTCCGGACCGTCTTCGATTCTCCGACGCGGACCTTGACGATCTCGTCGACCGGGTAGGGGAGGGCGAAGTGGAGGCCCTGGCGCCTGATCTGTTCGGTGCCGATTCCGCGGGGTTTCCCGAAGCGGAGCACGACGGCGACCTCGTTGGGGTCGACGGTGAAGACGCAGGAGAAGAGGAAGGCGCCCAGGAGGAGGACGACGAGGATGCGGACCAGGAGGAAGCTGCTGCCGAGCGCCTCGCTCAGCGCCTGGCTGGAGGGGTCCTCGGAGGGCACCGGGGTCCGCACGGGGCGGAGGTTGCCGGAGGTGGGTGTGGCCATGCGCGGGCGCGGGTCAGGGGTTGCGGCGGACGGCGGACGGGACCGGGATGGATCCGGCGGCATCGCCCTTGAAGAGGTTCATGGGCGGCACCCGGTCGTCGAGGATCAGGGTGGTGCGTTCCTTGAGCGAGGACTCGAGGGCGCGCAGGGCGATGATGAAGTTGGCGAACTCGGGATCCTGTTGGAGGACCTGGTAGGCCTTGGCCGCCTCGGCTTCCGCGCCCCCGAGGATGATCCGCGCCTGGGCGTCGGCCCGGGCCAGCAGTTCGTCCCGCTTGCGGTTGGCCTCGGAGCGGATCTTGGTGGCCTCGGAAGTGCCCTCGGCGGTGTATTTCTTCACCAGCCGTTCCCGCTCGGTCTTCATGCGGTCGAACACCTTGGCCGTGAGGGCCTCGGGCAGTTCGATGCGCTTGAAGCCGACCAGCTCGACCTCGATGCCGTAGACGTCCCGGGTGGTGGCGGCCATGGCCTCGCGCATCTCGTTCTGGATCTCGTCGAAACGGATCTGCTCCGGATCGGGCGAGATCAGTTCGGAGAAGTCGTGGCGTCCGATGACGGCGTTCTTGGCGTCGCGGATGACGTTCTCGAGGATCTGTTCGGCGCGCAGGGTGTCGCCGTTGAACGCCTCGAGGAACTTGCGGGCGTCGGCGATGCGCCAGCCCACGAAGATGGTGATGATCGGGGACTTCTTGTCGCGGGTGAAGTTCTCCTCATGCCGGCGTTCGAACGTCTGGAGGCGCTTGTCGAACTTGTAGACCTTCTGGATGGGGAGCGGCGCCCGGAAGTAGAGGCCCGGCTGGTCGCGGGTGGCCGAGTACTTCCCGAAGGTGGTGACCACGGCGATCTCGGTGGTCCGGACCTGGAACAGAAAGAGCAGCGCGGCGAAGATCAGGATCAGCAGGCCGCCGATCAGCAGGGTGACGAGGTTCTTCTTCATGACGGGTCGATTCGGTCTCGTGGAAGGGGAGGATGGGGCTCAGCGGTCGCCGGGGGCCTTGATCGGGACATCCAGCAGGTCGGGCCGGATCTTGTCCTCGAGATTCAGGGTGACGACGCCGTGGGTGTTGGTGGGGATGATGACGTACTTGCGGGCGCCCGCGGCGGCGGCGGCGAAGGTCTCGAAGTAGTTCCGGGCCGTGTACACGGCGGGTGCGATGGTGTACGAGCGGATCTGGTTGGTGAACTGGCCGGCGCGTCCGATGGCATCGGAGACCTTGCGGACGGCGGCGGCGGCGGCGGCGTTGGTCCGCTGGGCCGCGGTTGCCTGGGCCTGGGGAAGGTCGGCGAGCGCGTCGCCCTCGGCGGAGAGGATCCGGGCCTCGCGGTCCTGCTCGGCGCCGATCACCTGCTCGTAGGCCGCGGCCACCTGCAGTTCCTTCTGGCCCACCGGCGGATGGATGTCCTGGAGCCCGACGAAGACGATGTCGACCCCGAGCCCGGAGGCATCGGCGGCGGCGGCGATCCGGGACCGCAGGTCGGTGGCGGCCTGCTGGCGGCCGTGGGACATGACGGTTTCCATGTCCACGCCGGCGAGGTAGCGGACCACCTCGCGGTTGGCGAGGTGTTCGAGCAGGCGCAGCGGGTCGGAATGTCCGTAGGCCCAGGCGCGGATGTCCTTGACCTGGAACTGGACCGGGATGCTGACGGTGAGGAGGTTGACCGGGACCGTCTGTTCCGACTCCGACGCGAGGTTCAGCTGCTCCCGGGATGCGACCAGCATGTTGAACTCCTCCTTGTAGTGCGAACGGGTCCACAGGAGGGTGTTTTCGTGTTCGGCCTCGTCCTCGGGGACGAAGCCGATGTTCAGGGTCTGTATGCGGCGGGCGTCGAAACGGTGGATGCGGTCGACCGGCCAGGGGGCCTTGAGGTGGAGGCCCGGGTTCAGGACCTCGCGACCGGACACGGGTCGGCCGAAGCGTTCGAGGAGTGCCTGTTCGCCGGGTTCGATCACGACGATGCAGGTGAGGAGGAGGAGCAGGGCGCCCTGGACGAGGAGGAGGGCACCGAGGGCCCTCTGGAGGAACTGGAAGAACCAAGTCTCGCTGACCTTGAAGCCGAACTGGTAATCCAGTGCCTGGGCGGCGGTGGAGAACAGGCCGGTGGGCTGGGCGAGGAGTCCGATGAGTCGGCTCTCGTAGATCAGGCGGGTTTCGCGGCCCTTGACCCGGGGGCGGTAGGCTTCGAAGACGAGGGCGAAGGCCTTTTCCACGGCCACCAGCACCAGCAGGCCCCAGAGGGTCCAGGCGAAGTAGGTGTCCCACTGGGCGTAGCCGAAATAGTCGAGCCCCTCGGCCACGGCGGCGGACAACGTCACCAAGAAGCCCATGAGGAGCGAGGCTCCGCCGGGTCGGAGGAGGTGGAGGCCGGCGTACTGGGCCAGTTTGGAGGCGTAGAGGCCGACCAGGAGCAGGACGAGGGCGATGCCGGCGTGGATGGATCCTCCGATGGCGGCGTGGGCGGACCGGGAGCCTGTCTCCCGGTTGAGGTGGCCGTAGAGCCACCAGGCGGCGCCGGCCTCGAGCAGGAAGAGGATGAGGGTGAGGGTGGGGACCACCCAGCGGTCGAACTGCTCCCGGGAGCGGCGGGCCGGGAAGCTTTCCGCCTCGGCGGCGTCGAACAGGGTCGACTTCGACCGGGACCGGGCGAGGTCCTCCAGTTCGAGCCGTTCGGCCTCCTCGTTGGCGGCCAGACGCATCTGGAACCAGCTGATGGCGCAGACCAGCACGCCGAGGACGAGGAACGCGAGGCCGGTCTCGCTGGTGAGGGAGGGGGCGAACGTCCCGGTGACTGCGACGGCCACGGTGAGGGCCGCGAGGGTCAGGAGGTTGATGATCCCGGTGCGTTGAAGGGGACGGTCCATGCCGAAAAGGGGGCGCTGTTTAGTTCAATTCCCGGTCCTCGAAAAGCAGGAGTGCCGCCGATAGGGCGGCGGCGAGGTAGGCGGCCATGTAGCCTGCAGCCTGGCCGACGTAGGACCAAGGGATCGATTTCTGGTTTTCCAGGGCGTCGGCCAGCCAGAACTGCTGCCAGTTGGGCGTGATGGCGTAACCGATTTTCGCCCAAAGGGCTCCCTCGCTGGCGGGACGTCCGAACAGGTAGTCCGAGACCAGGCCGAGGAGGAAGAATCCGCTGCAGACCGCGAGGGTGGGGATGGTGTCGAGCCGGGTCGAGCAGGCCAGGGCGAGGGCGGCCAGCACGAAGAGGGCGAACAGCACGAGGACACCGGCCGGCAGCAGGCGCCAATCGACCGCCGCCGCCCCGGCGAAGGGGCGTTGGATCTCGGTGAAATTGGCCACGAACACGATCGCCAAGCTGGTGAAGGCCAGGTAGCAGAACACCGCATCGGCGACGAAGGGACGTCGGAGGAAGAAATTCAGGAACCCGGCGACGCCATACGCCACGGCGCCGGAGCCCAGGTAGAGGAACAGCGCCCGATTGTCCGCCTCGCCGTAGGCATCGAATGCCATCCGGCTGGCGAGCAGTGCAGCCAGCAGGTTTCCCCCGCCGAGCACGACCAGCGACGCGGCGAGCCCGGCGTACTTGCCGAGAAGGAACACCATCCGGCTTACGGGCTTGGCCAGCACCGTGAGCGCCGTCCCCAGCCGGATCTCCTGGGCCACGGACGACGAGGCGCAGAGCACCGCCCCCAGCAGGCCCGACAGCAGCATCACGGCCAGCCCCATGTCCTTCACCAGCTTGGGATCATCGCCGAACCCGAAATACGGCACCGCCGCGAGGAACACCACGAACGACGAGGACGTGGTGAGCAGCAGGAGAAAAACGGGCTGCCGCACCAATTCCATGAAGGCATTGCTGGCGATCGTGACGAATTGACGCATGCGTCCGGGTGAACTGTGTGGCGCGGAACATACTGTTGGCCCCGGGTGGGTCAACGCGTTATTGCCGGCCGGTCGGGGGGGGAATCCGGTGCGGGTTCCTGGGGGAGCCAGGGGCGGACCAGGTCGAGTTCGCGGGGGCGGAGGCGGCGCGGGTCGAGCCATTCCGCCACCTGGCGGGCGGCGGCGCGCTGTCCGGCGGTGCCAAGGGCGGCGGACCGGACGAGGAGCAGGTGGAGGTCGGACGTGGGGCCGATCGGGAAGGGGTCGGTGGCGCGGAGGGCGGCCTCCGGATCCTGATGGCGGAGGTGGGCGAGGGCGAGGGTGGCGGCGAAGCGGGCGTTTTCCGGGTACCGGGCGGCGAGGGCCCGGGCGGTGCCGAACGCGGCGGGGAGTTCGACCCGGGCGACCAGTTCCATCCAGGCCAGTTCATTGCGCATCGAGTCGTTGTCCGGGGTGAACTCGCGGAGTCGGCGCAGGGTGGCGATGATCGGCCCTTCGTCATCGGTGCGCCGGTAGAGTTCCAGCAGGCGGCGGGAGACGGAGGGCACGAGGTTGGGATTGGCGAGGAGGCCCTTGAGGGCTTCGGCGGCAAGATCGTGGCGCCCGAGCATCTCGGCGTAACGGGCGACGACATTGGCGGCGGACGGATCGGCTCCCGCGGCGGCGGCGGCGGACTTCAGGTGGGTGGGGATGTCGTTGGTGCGCCCCTGGGCCGCCTCGAACGAGGCGCGGAACAGGTGTCGGGTGACCGGGGGCAGGGGGGATTGGTCATCGCGGAGGATGGCATCGATGTCATCCCACCGGCGCAGGCCGGCCAGGGCCTGGAGGCGGCGCTGGAGGAGGAGCCCGTCGTTCCGGCAGGCCTCGGCGGAGGCCGACTCCAGGGCCGCCTCGGAGGCCTGTTGGGCCAGCAGCCAGTCCGTGAGTTGGAGGCGTTCCGCCGGTGTTCCGGCCCTGGGGATCAGCTGTCGGACCGCGGCCAGGCGGGCCGCGTCATCCGAGAACTTTCCCGCCCGGTGCTGGAGCTCGATCTCGAGGAGGCGGAGCGGGATGGAGTCCGGGAGCTCGTTCCGGGTGATTCGCGCGAGCAGGTCGGCCTCGTCCGGCGCCAGGACCGGCCATCCGGCCAGGATCCGGACGGCCTCGGCCCGTTCCGGGCAGGGGCGGAGAGCCAGATCCCAGAGCAGTCCGGCCGCCTCACGGTAGGCATCGACGCCGCCCAGTTCGCGGAGGGCCCGTCCGAGGAGGAGCTGGAGCGGACGTCGGTCGGGGGCGGTCTCGCGGGCGACGCGGAGGATGTTCACCGCCTCCTGGAGGTGTCCCTCGGCATGGAGCACCCCGGCGGTGAGTTCCAATGCCTCGGTGTCGTCCGGGTTCCGTTCCATCAGGATGGCGAGTTCCTTCTTGAGCAGATCGAAGCGTCGCAGGGCGAGGAGGAGCTGGCAGTATCCGGAATGATCCTGCCGGGTGGCCTCCGGGGTGCCGAGCAGGGACTGCCAGTAGTTGATGCCGTCGGGCGACGGCCGGAGGGTGAGGAGCCGGCCCGCGAGCCGCCAGGCCTTGGGTTCCTGGGGGGCGAACCGCAGGGCGAGGCGGACGGTGCCGACCGCTTGGTCGTACTCGCCCCGATCCAGTTCGGCCAGACCGCGTTCGGCCAGCTGATGTCCGCGATGTCGCTTGAAGGCGCGGTAGGTCGGGAGGGCGGCGGCCCCGAGGATGCCCAGCAGCACGGCCAGGATCAGACCGCCCAGCAGCCAGCGGCGTCCGCGATCCTCGAAGATCGCGGGGGTCGCGTTGGGGGGCGGGTCCTGGGCTCCCGGCATCGGCGCCGATCAAACCCGTTCACTGTCGCCACCTCAAGCCATCAGGCCGGGGCATTGGGGGCCCGGGTCCGAGGCCGGCACTCGACATCCCCGCCGACGCCCGGCAGCCTGCCGGAAAAATCCATGAAGTCCCTGATCCTTCCCCTCCTTGCGTTCCTCGCGGTCAGCATCGGTCTCAGCGGCATGGCGGCGGAGACGTCCAAGCCCCGACTGCGGCATGTGGTCAGCTTCAAGTTCAAGGAGACGGCCACGAAGTCCGAGATCGAGGGGGTTGAAAAGGCCTTTGCCGCCCTCAAGGGCAAGATTCCCCAGATCCGCTCCTTCGAATGGGGCCTGAACAACAGTCCGGAAGGCCTGAACAAGGGCTGCACCCATGGGTTCATCCTGACCTTCGATTCCGAGGCGGATCGCGATGCGTATCTGGTCCATCCCGACCACAAGGTCTTCGGTTCCCTGGTGGGCCCCGTCCTGGCCGACGTCTTCGTGATCGATTTCTGGGCCCGCGACTGAGCCGGAGCGATGCCGTGGGATCGGTCGTCCCAGCTGGATCCATCCCGCGGTCGCGCGGCCCCTCGGAGTTTCCGGGCAGCCTTGGGCTGTCACTTCCCCTCTGACGGCATCGTTCCGGCCGAGATGGCTGCGGTCGATGGCGGGGCGCCTGCGACTCCGTGCAGGAGTCGGTCGAGGAAGTCGTGCTGGGCGAGCTTGAGGTGGCGGCGGGCTGCGGGGACGGGGAAGAACTGGGCCCGGTCGATCTCCGGCCAGCGTCCCCAGCGTCCCGAGCCCGGAGGCCATTCCAGTTCGATAAGATTGCTGCGGAGTTCGGTGCCCGGGGTGATGTCCCCGCGGAACGCCCACGCGTGCACGGTCTTGCCTCCCTTCTGACGGATCGACCCGAGCGGGAGGAAGGGGCCGCTGGGGGAGAGTCCCACCTCCTCCGTGAATTCGCGGATGGCGGCCGACAACAGGCTTTCGCCGGGTTCCACCTCGCCTTTCGGGATAGTCCAGACGTCCAGGTCCCGCCGGGGGAACCAGGGTCCTCCGGGGTGGGCGATGAAGACCTCGAGGCCCTGGTCGCCGTGGCGGTACATGAGGAGGCCGGCGCTGATGCGCCCTCGTGCGCGGGTGGGGCGTGAAGGATGCGGCGGCACGATGGAGGTGCCCTGGGTGTTCGGGCCGGGAGGGTCCAACCGGGGGGAACGTTCGAACTCTATTCCCTCGGGGCCTGGCAGTGCAACCGTGGCGAATGACACGTGGCGAATGACAGGTCGCGACTGGCCGGGCGTTTTGGCGGTGGATGGGGATGGCGGCCTGCACTAGGGTCCGGCCCGCATGCGTCGGACGCCGTTTCACTCCATCGACGAGATCCTCAAGGACCTGCGCCGCGGGCGCATGGTGATCGTCGTGGACGATGCCGATCGGGAGAACGAGGGAGATCTGGTGATGGCGGCGGAGAAGGTGACGCCGACGGCGGTGAACTTCATGGCCCGGTATGGTCGGGGGTTGATCTGTGTTCCGACGACGGGCGAGCGGCTTCGGCAGTTGGGGATCGAGGAGATGGTCTCGGGCAACCAAGACACCTTCAAGACCGACTTCCAGGTCTCGGTTGATGCCGCCAAGGGGGTGACCACCGGAATCAGTGCGGCCGACCGGGCCCGGTCCATCTCAATTCTGGCCGATCCCGAGGCCGGTCCCGACGACATCCGGAAGCCGGGGCATGTGTTTCCGCTCCGCGCCAAGCCCGGCGGCGTGCTGCGTCGGGCCGGCCACACGGAGGCGGCGGTGGATCTGGCGACGCTGGCCGGATTCCGGCCGGCCGGGGTGATCTGCGAGATCATGAACGACGACGGCACCATGGCCCGCCTCCCGCAGCTCCGGCGGTTTGCCGCGCGCCATCGCCTCAAGATCTGCTCGATCGAGGACCTCATCCTCCACCGGCGCACGCGGGAAAAGCAGGTGCGTCGGGTGGAGACGGTCCGGATGCCGACCGACTACGGGGACTTCCAGCTTCACCTGTACCACTCCGTCCCGGAGAACCAGCACCACATGGCTCTGGTGAAGGGGAATCCGGCCGGCCGTCGCGGGGTGCTCGTCCGGGTGCACAGCGAGTGCCTGACCGGGGATGTGTTCGGGTCGCGCCGATGCGACTGTGGCCCGCAGCTGCATGCCGCCATGAGTCGGATCGAGGAGGCGGGGTGCGGGGTGATTCTCTACATGCGGCAGGAGGGGCGTGGGATCGGTCTGGCTCCCAAGCTGCGGGCCTACAAGCTGCAGGAGGAGGGGCTGGACACGGTGGAAGCCAACCTGCGGCTTGGCTACCCGATGGACCTGCGTGACTACGGGATCGGGGCGCAGATCCTGGTCGACCTGGGACTCAAGTCCATCCGCCTGTTGACCAACAATCCCAAGAAGGTCGTCGGGCTCCAGGGCTACGGACTGGAGATCCTGGAGCAGCTTCCCATCCGCGTGCCCTCGAACCCGCACAACGCCCGGTATCTGGCGACCAAGCGGGAACGGATGGGGCATGCCCTCTGACCGTCCGGAGGGACGGTGAACCGATTCCCCCATGCTCAAGCCGACTCCTGTCCGCCGCGTTGGGCGCCCTGTTACAGGGCGCGTCGCGATTGTCGCCTCCCGATACAACGCCCGGTATGTCGACGCGATGATCCGTTTTGCCCGTGCGGGGTTGGGTGGTTTGGAGGTCGAGGTGGTCCGGGTGCCGGGGGCCTTCGAGATCCCGTTGGCGGCCCGCTGGCTCCTTCAGCGCCCCGAGGGCCATCGGCCCGACGCCCTGATCTGCCTGGGCCTCATCTGGCAGGGCGAAACCACCCATGCGGATCATGTGGCAATATCGGTAACGAATGCGCTGATGGGGCTCCAGGTTGAAACGGGGGTGCCGTGTGTGCATGAGGTGTTGCAGGTGCGGACGGCGGAGCAGGCCCGGGCCCGGTGCCTGGATTCCTTGACCAATCGAGGTGGCGAGGCGGCATCGACCGTGCTCGAACTTTTGCGGCTTCGGCGGGCCCTCGCCCGTCCGGGATCCGTGCAGGTCTGAATAGTCCACCGGAAGGATGAGTCGAACCGGGCGAGCTTGTGAAAAGTTTCACGCAGCGCTTGCCGGGCCGGATCCCGGAATCTAGCGTGTCGGGGTACTTATCACGTCATTTAAGGAAGAACCATGAAGTTTGGCATCTCTGTCTGTGCGTTGATGGCTTCGGCCGTGGCGCTGTCTGCGGCGAATGTGAGCGGCAAGGTCACCCTGACCGGCACCCCGCCGGCCGAGCGGGAGATCACGCCCCTGAAGGCCGACCCGAACTGCGGCAAGACGATCAGCGGCCCGGTCCTCACCCGCCACTATGTCGTCGGCGAGGGTTCCGGGTTGGGCAACGTGTACGTCTACGTGAAGGCCGGCCTGGAAGGGAAGACGTTCCCGGCGCCCGCCGACAAGGCGGTGATGGACCAGAAGGCTTGCCTCTATGAGCCCTACGTGATGGGGGCCGTGGCGGGCCAGACGGTGGAGATCCGCAACAGCGATCCTTTCCTCCACAACGTCAACTTCATGAAGTCCGGCGCCGGCAACCAGACCTTCAACTTCGCCCAGGGGGCGAATGCGAAGCCGGTGGACAAGGTGTTCAAGAACCCGGAGGTCTTCGTGAAGCTCCAGTGCAATGTGCATCCGTGGATGTTCGGGTACATCGGGGTGTCCTCGTCCCCGTACTTCGCGGTGACCGACAAGGACGGGAACTTCTCGATCAAGGATCTGCCCCCGGGCAAGTACACCTTGGCGTTTGCCCACCTGAAGGCGGGTGAAGTGACCCAGGAAGTCGAGGTCAAGGACGGCGACAACGCGGTGAAGGCGGCCTTGGCGGTCAAGTGAGCCCCGGCCTCCAGCTTGGTTGCTGAATCTCGGGCCGCTGCGATCTTGAATCGCAGCGGCCTTGTTCATGGGCCGACATCCCGCGGGCTGACATCCCATCGAACCCTGACATGACCTCGGAACCCCATCCCCACGCGCGTCGACTTCTGACCGGTTTTGCGCTGCTGACAGCCGCATCCACCTGGGTCCTGATCTGGATCGGTGGGCTGGTGACCAGCAAAGGGGTGGGGATGGCGGTGCCCGACTGGCCCACCACCTACGGGTACAACATGTTCCTGTTCCCGTTCGACCAGTGGACGGGCGGGATCTTCCATGAGCACCTGCATCGGTTGGTGGCCAGCGGCGTAGGGTTGCTGACCTTGGGGCTCGCCGTCCTGGTCCAGTGGCGCGAGCCGCGTCGCGGTGTCCGGTGGGCTGCCTGGTTTGCCTTCCTTCTCGTCTGCGTGCAGGGCTTCCTGGGGGGAAAGCGGGTGTTGCTCAACGCGGTCGATGTCCTTGGGATTCCGGGTTCGCTCTTTTTTGGCGTCCTTCATGCCACCACCGCCCAGCTGTTCTTCTGCCTGGTCGTGGTCATTGCCCTGTCGGTTTCGCGATGGGGACGGTCCGCGGCGTTGGCCGGGGCCGTTCCCCCGGCGATGCGGCCGTTCCTCCTGGTGGTGTTCGGGGCCACGCTGGTGCAGTTGCTGGTTGCGGCGTCGATGCGGCATCAGCATGCCGGTTTGGCCATCCCGGATTTCCCCTTGGCCTATGGGAAGCTCTATCCTCCGACCGACCCCGAGTTCCTGCGCGAGGTGAATGCGCGGCGGACGGATTTCCTGCATGACGAGCCGGTGACGGCGCTGCATGTCCACCTGCAGATGCTCCACCGCGGATTGGCGGTGGTGCTGGTGGGGTTGGTGGGCCGGGCGGCGTTCCTCCTTTTCCGGTCCGGCCGCCCGGGCCGTTGGATGGGTGGGCTTTGGGGAACCCTGCTGACGGTGCAATTCCTCCTGGGGGCGGTGACCATCTGGAGCCGCAAGGCGGCGGACGTGGCGACGGCCCACGTTGCGGTGGGTGCGTTGCTGCTGGTGATGGGAGCCGTGGCGGTCTTTCTGGCGACCGTCGCCGCACGCCAAGAATCGGGCAAACTCGCTCCTTGCCCTTCCCCCGGCGAGTCCCTAAAAGCTCGCGCCGCGCAGGCTGCCATCCCGGTTGCCTGACCCGTCGCACTGCCCAGCGTGAGAGCCACCGTCGTCAGCCCATCGCCATCCCTGGCGGGGTCGTATGCCCCTTCGGCAGCCGCGGTGTGGGCGGAGCTTTTCAAGGCGCGGCTCTCCACCCTGGTGCTGCTGACCACGGCGGTCGGATTCCATCTCGGGTCGCCCGGGCCGATCCTGTGGTGGCGTTTCCTCTGGACGGTGACCGGGACGAGCCTGCTGGCGGCCGGGGCCGGGGCGCTGAACCAGTGGTGGGAGCGCGACCTGGACCGGCGAATGCCGCGGACGGCGCACCGTCCGCTGCCGGCCGGACTGGTGGACCCCCGGGTGGCCTTGCTGGTGGGGGCGGCGGTTTCCGTGCTGGGAATGGGTATCCTGACCCTTTCCGTCAACCCGCTGACCGGGTTTCTCGGCGTCCTGACGCTGGCGACCTATGTGTTCGTCTACACGCCCCTGAAGCGTCGGACCACCCTGAACACGCTCATTGGCGCCATTCCGGGTGCGCTGCCGCCCCTGATGGGCTGGACGGCCGCCACGGGTTCGGTCGGGGCGGGTGGATGGTCCCTGTTCACGATCCTGTTCTTCTGGCAGATGCCGCATTTCATGGCCATCGCCTGGCGGTACCGTGAGGACTATCGCCAAGGCGGGTACCGGATGCTGCCCACCGTTGACCCGGACGGATGGCGCACCGGGGTGACGGCGGTGCGCCACGCGGCGGCGCTTCTGGCGTTCAGCCTGGGGCCCTTCGCCCTCGGGTTGGTCGGCCGCTGGTATCTGGCGGCGGCGCTGGCGCTCGGTCTCGGGTTCCTGACGACAGCGGTCCAGTTCGCCGCCGAGCGGAGCGACAGCCGAGCCCGGCGCCTGTTCCTGGCGAGCATCATCTACCTTCCCCTCCTGCTGATCGCCCTTGTGGCCGACAAGGTGCCGGCGGCGGATTCCATGCGTCCCGGGGACTGGACGGTTCAGGTCACCGATGGCAGGCTGTCCCCGGCCGGGCCCAATCCGATTTCCACAGATTCACGATGAGCACCACCACGTCTTCAACGTCCACCCAGGCGGTTGAGTCGCACGATCATCACCACGCCGAGCCCGGTTTCTGGCAGAAGTACGTCTTCAGCACGGACCACAAGATGATCGGCATCCAGTACGGGCTCACCGCGCTGGTGTTCCTGCTGGTCGGCTTCTTTCTGGTCATGTGCATGCGGTGGCAGCTGGCCTATCCCCAGCGGGCCATCCCGGTCTTCGGGAAGATCCTCGAAGCCACCTTGGGGGCCGACATGGCTGCGGGCGGCGTGATGAGCGCGGACCTCTACAACTCCTTCGGGGCGATGCACGGGACCATCATGGTCTTCCTCGCGGTCGTCCCTCTGGCCTTCGGTGCGTTCGGAAACTTTGTCACCCCGCTGCAGATCGGCGCGCCCGACATGGCGTTTCCCCGCCTGAACATGGCCAGCTACCACCTTTACCTGTGGGGTGGCGTGATCATGCTGGCGAGCTTCTTCATCCCCGGCGGATCGGCCAAGTCCGGCTGGACCTCCTACTCACCGCTGGCGACGGTCGCCGAGTTCGGACGGCCGTTCAACGGGCAGACCATGTGGCTGATCGGCATGGTGATCCTCATCACCTCGTCGCTGCTGGGCGCGGTCAACTTCATCACCACCATCATCCAGCTCCGGGCCAAGGGCATGAGCTGGATGCGCCTTCCTTTCTTCGTCTGGGCGCAGTTCGTCACCGGGTTCCTGCTCCTGCTCGCCTTCCCCCCGCTGGAGGCCGCGGGCATCCTGCAGTTGGTGGACAACCTCTTCCACACCAGCTTCTTCCTCCCCACCGGCCTGGTGGTGAGCGGGCAGCAGTTGCCCGTGAGTGGCGGTGGAAGCCCCCTCCTGTGGCAGCACCTGTTCTGGTTCCTCGGCCACCCGGAGGTCTACGTGCTGATCCTCCCGGCGATGGGCATCGTGTCCGAGATCATCGCCAACAACACCCGGAAGCCGCTCTGGGGCTACAAGTCGATGGTCTACTCCGCGATGTGCATCGGGTTCCTCAGCTTCATCGTGTGGGCGCATCACATGTACCTCACCGGCATGGGCACCAAGGTGTCGACGTTCTTCCAGACGACGACGATGATGATCTCGATTCCGTCGGTGATCATCCTCACCGCCCTGTTCATCTCGCTCTGGGGCGGTTCGATCCGGTTCAACACCCCGATGCTCTTCGCGCTGGCGTTCCTGCCGATGTTCGGGGTTGGCGGATTGACCGGTCTGCCCCTTGGATTCAACGCCTCGGACATCTATCTCCATGACTCCTACTACGTCATCGGCCACTTCCACTATGTGGTGGCGCCGGGGACGATCTTCGGCCTGCTGGCGGGGATCTACTTCTGGTACCCGAAGATGACCGGGCGATACATGAACGAGACGCTGGGGAAGATCCATTTCTGGCTGTCGCTCATCGGCATGAACCTGGTGTTTGCGCCGATGTTCATTCAGGGCCTCAAGGGGATGTCGCGTCGGATGTATGACGGCGGGGCGACCTATTTCGGCAATGGCGTGGATCCCGCTGCCCTGCAGCTCAACATCTCGATCACCCACGCCGGCTTCCTCCTTGCCGTGGCCCAGTTGCCGTTCATCTGGAACGTTTTCTGGAGCATCAAGAACGGCAAGAAGGCGGAGAACGACAATCCGTGGGGGGCGACCACGCTCGACTGGGCCACGCCCACCCCGCCGCCGCACGGCAACTTCGTCAAGGAGCCCGTCGTCTACCGCGGACCCTACGAGTACAGCGTGCCTGGTGCATCGGCTGACTTCACCCCGCAGGATTCGAAGGCCTGAGTTCCACCCGAACCCTCTTCCGAATGGAAATCCCGTATACGTACCGTCCGCGTCCGGACACCGGCCTCTACAATGCCAAGGTCGGCATCTGGCTCTTCCTTGCCTCGGAGATCATGCTCTTCGGGGCGCTCTTCTCCTCCTACATCCTGCTGCGGGTTGGGGCGGCTCCGGGTGTGTGGCCGGATGTGAAGCTGGCGTGGCCCACCGGCTTGCTGAACATCCCCGTGGGCACGTTCAACACGGCGGTCCTGATCACGTCGTCGGTGACGGTGGTCCTGGCGTGGGCCGCCCTGAAGATGAACAACTTCGGTCGGTTCCGGGCGTGCATGGTGGTCACCCTACTCTGCGCCTTCGGGTTTCTCGGCATCAAGTCGTTCGAGTACAACGAGAAATTCACCCACTACGAGCTCCGTATGACCTCCGGAGAGGTGATGACCGGCCATGTGAAGGTGGATGGGAAATCGCCGGGGTTCTGGTCTTTCGGCGACATCTGGAATCTCCCCCGGCTGCAGACCGAGGGGAAGGAGACGATCGAGTTCGCCGCCGATGCGCCCAAGCATGCGGAGGGTGAGGGAGACCATTCCGGGGCCCACGGTTATGCCGCGGTGAACGTGGCGGAGATCGCCCATCTGGATGCCTTCATTCCCCGCAACCACACCTTCTTCGCGATCTATTTCACGATCACCGCGTTGCACGGCCTGCACGTGCTCGGCGGGGCGTTGGTCCTCGGGTACTTCGCCTTCCCCGGTTCCCGGATGTGGAAGACGAACCCCGAGCAGTTCACCAACCGGATCGAGGTGGCCGGGTTGTTCTGGCACTTCGTCGATCTCGTCTGGATCTTCCTGTTCCCCGTTGTCTACCTGCTTTGACCATGAGCGATCATTCCAACAAGGATGTGGCGGGACACGACCACGACCATGACATCGCCTCCCACCTGAAGACTTACTGGATCGTCTTCGGCGCGCTGCTGGTGGGGACGGTGGTCACGGTGGGCATGTACTACGTCCATTTCGACAGCATGGCGGTCACCGTGGCCGTGGCGCTGTTCATTGCGAGCATCAAGGCCTTCCTCGTGGCGGGCTACTTCATGCACCTGATGTCGGAGAAGAAGATGATCTACAGCATGCTGGCCATGACCATGGTATTCTTCTTCGCCCTGGGCGCCCTGACCATCTGGGGCAGCCATGACATGCCCAAGGGAGCTGAAGCCAAGGCGATGTATGTCCCTTAAGGCGTTCCATCTCGTATTCGTGGTGGCTTCGGTTGCCCTCTGCCTGGTGTTCTCCGCCTGGGGATTCAGCGAATTCCGGCAGGGCGGGGAGACCTCGGGCTTGGTGTGGGGTGTGCTGGGCCTGCTGGGAGCCGTCGGCCTCGTGGTCTACGGGCGCTACTTCCTCCGCAAACTTCGGCACATCAGCTATCTCTGAAACGTGAAGGCACGGCTTTCCTTCTGGTTACCGACCCTGCTCTGGCTGACAACGACCGGCGCCAACGCCTGTTCGGCCTGCTTTGGCAAGTCGGACTCGCCGCTGGCGAAGGGAATGAACGCCGGGATCTTCGTCCTGCTGGGATTCGTCCTGGTGCTGTGGATCGCCTTCGGAAGCTTCTTCGTGTTCATCGTCCGCCGTGGCCGGGCCGTCGCCGGATCGGCACCCTCGGAGTCGGATGACTCCCACCGTGAGTGACCGCTGTTCGTCCCTGAACTGACACTTTCTTTTCTCCCATGACCGAAATCCTGCGCAAGTTTGGCATGCCTGCCCCGGCCTCGGCCCACGCCCGGGGTCTGGATGATCTGGTAGGCTATGTGCACCTGTTGATGCTGGCCCTGTTCGTTGGTTGGCTGGCCTACTACCTGATCGCCCTGTTCAAGTTCCGCCGCGGCGCCAATCCGAAGGCGGACTACGTCGGGGTGAAGGGCCACATGTCGACCTACCTTGAGGTGGGGGTGGCCATCGTCGAGGCCGTGCTTCTGGTCGGATTTGCCATCCCGCTCTGGGCTCGGGCGGTGGACGAGTTCCCGACGGCCAAGGGCGACCCGAAGACGGATCCCATCGAGGTGCAGATCATGGGAATGCAGTACAAGTGGAACGCCCATTATGCCGGTCCGGACGGCAAATGGGGTCGGCAGGACATCGTCCATGCGAGTGCCACCAACCCGTTCGGACTGGATCCGGAGGATGAAGCGGGGAAGGACGACGTGGTTTCCCTGTTGGGCGAGCCGTTCAAGTTGCCCGTCGGGCGCCCTGCGATCTGTCACATATCCAGCATGGATGTGATCCATTCCTTCAAGGTTCCCTCGATGCGGGTCACCCAGGATGCGATTCCCGGCATGAGCATCCCGACCCATTTCACGCCCACCACCGTCGGCAAGTTCACCATCACCTGTGCGCAGTTGTGCGGAAGCGGGCATGCCGCGATGCGGGGTGATTTCGAGGTGGTGACCCAGGAGGAATGGGACGAGTGGTACGCGTCCAAGGCGGCGTCCGGTGGGTCGACGGGATTCGAGTGACGACCTGTCTCCCGGCTGTCTGAAGCATCCGGCCGCCTGGGGACCAGGCGGCCGTTTTCGTCGAAAGGCATCGTGTGCGGCGATTTGAGTTCCTGGTGTGGGGTGGCCTGGTGGCGGCGATGGCGGCCGTGGTGGTGGTCTATGTGGTCGGACTGAGGCGGCATCGCTCCGACGCCGCCCTCCCGGTTCTTGGAAAGGTCACGCCGTTTGCCCTGACCAACCAGTTTGGGCTGACAGTGACCGGTGAGTCGCTTTCGGAATACGTCTGGGTGGCGGACATCATCTTCACGCGCTGCCCCGGCCAGTGTCACCAGATGACGCAGCTCCTTCGGCGGGTCCAGGAGCGGTTGCCCAAGGGGGCGCCGGTACGGATGGTCTCGCTGACAGCGGATCCAGTGCATGATTCACCCGACGTCTTGCACCGGTACGGATCCCGCTACGGGTACGAGTCGGCGACCTGGCATTTCCTGACCGGCACCAAGGAGGCTGTCTACCGTCTGGCGATGGAGGGACTGCTCCTTTCGGTCACCGAGAACCCGGCAGCGGACCTTGCTCGCCTGGACGAGCTCTTCCTGCATTCCTCGGCCTTCGTCGTGGTGGATGGAACGGGCCGTTTGCGCGGGGTGGTCCACCTGGAGGATGAAGGGGCCGAGGATCGTATCTTGAGGCTTGTCGAGAACGTGCTTTTGTCGGACTCCGAACGATGAATCCCCACCTGCTGCCACTGATCAACGCGTGCCTGAACGGGGTGTCGGCGATCCTGCTCGTGGTCGGCCTGGTGCTGATCCGCGGAGGCCGTCGGGAGGCGCACCGGGCCTGCATGCTTTCGGCGTTCGGCGTTTCCTGCGTGTTTCTGGTCCTCTACCTGTTCCACAAGATCGTTGTGGTGAAGGGCGTGAACACGCCGTTTCCGGGGCCTGCCGCGCTCAAGCCCTACTATCTGGCCATGCTCGCCAGCCATGTGATCCTGGCGATGGCCGTGGTACCCCTCGCCCTGACGGGCATCCATCGCGGGCTCCAGGCCCAGTTTGATCGCCATCGGCGTATTGCCCGTTGGCTCTGGCCGATATGGATGTACGTCAGCGTGACCGGGGTGCTCGTCTACCTGCTTCTGTACGTCATCTGGAAGCCGGCGACTGCTGCCGTCTGAACGGATCATCGGACCGCCGCCTCGATGGCCTGATGGAGTGTGTCGGGTCCGAACAGGGGCGGCAGCACGGTCGGCTCGGCACCTGGGCGGCCCGGGTAGACCAGCACGAGAGGAACCCCGTAGCGGCCGAAGCGCTTGAGTTCGGCGGCGATCGCGGGGTCCGGGTCGGTGAAATCCCCGAGCAGGGAGACAAACCGGTATTCCTCCAGACGCCGGATGGTCTCGGGAATCTCGATGCTCCTGACCTTGTTCAATTTGCAGTTCACGCAGTTGTCAGCGGTGAAATCGACGAGTACCGGATGCCCGTCGGCCTGGGCCTGTTGGACGGCCGCCGCTGACCAGGTTTTCCAATCGATGACCGGGCGCGAACCGACGCGGGCGCCCCGCCAGTCGAGCTGATGTTCGAGGATTCCGAAGTAGCCGATGGCCACCAGGCTGATGGCGATCCCGATGGCCGGCCAGTTCCTCCGGGGCGACTTCTGAACAAACTCGCCCCAGACCCAGGCCGCGGCGGCGAGGAGGACGAGGAGGAGTCCCAGCCAGAGGACGCCCTCATCGCCCAGGCGCTTGGCGGTGAACCAGAACAGCCAGACGGCGGTGGCGAGCAGGGGAAACCCCATGGCGACCTTGAACCGGACCATCCAGGCCCCGGGTTTGGGCAGCATCTTCAGCCACGCGGGGCGGAGGCAGAGCAGGACGAACGGAGCGGCAAGACCGGCGCCTACGGCGAGAAACACCAGGAGGACGATCAGGGGCGGCTGGGTGAACGCGAACGCCATCGCCGTAGCCAGGAACGGAGCCATGCAGGGAGTGGCGAGCACGGCGGCCAGCAAGCCGTGGAAGAACGCCCCGGCAGGTCCCTCACGCCGGGCGAGTTCATCGGCCTTCGATGCGGCCCCTCCGGCCAGGCTCACTTCGAAGACCCCGAAGAGGTTCAGCGCCACCAGCACCATTAGCACGGTCATCCCGACCCGGAACAGGGGGTTCTGAAAGGCGCTGCCCCAGCTGGCCACGCCGCCGCCGGCCTGGATGGCCAAGGCGACGCCTGCGAGGGCCGCAAACGAGCTCAGGACCCCCGCGGCGTACATCCACGCCATGCCGCGAACCCTAGCCGGCTCGCTTCCAGCCTGCCGCACAAAGCTGAGAACCTTGAGCGCCAGCACCGGGAGGACGCAGGGCATGATGTTGAGGATCACTCCTCCAATGAAGGCAAAGCCGAGCATCGTGAGCAGGGTCACGGCGCTGAACGGCGGTCGGCTGGCGGGAGGATCCTTGGCAACCGTGGCGCTGGGGACGACGGCAGCAATCGGGAACGCCGTCTGTTCGAGAGTCTGGATGACCTTTCCTGAACCGTCGTAGGCCACGAGCAGCCCACCGAGGGTGTCGGGCCAACTCTGGTCGTCCTCCCGGACAACCCGGATGTCGGCAGTGGCCGACGGGGGGGCCACGGTGCGTCCGCTTGGGGTGAGGCCGGGTTCGGTCGTCCGGCTCCGATGCGGAAAGAAGTCGATCTGGCGGGTCGTGGCCGGAACTGTCCAGTTGACGCGGAGGGTCCGATCTGTCCCAACCCCGGCATCGATCCAATGGAGGATCGGGGGGGTATCTTCCGGCGCCACCGAGGGCAGGGTGCTCCAACCGGAGGTCAGGACCGGGTCGTTGATCCGTTCAGCGGTGGGACCAACCTGCAGGGTGAACGAGAGATTGGTGGTGCCCCGGACGCAGGCCGTCTCGCACTCCTGCCAGTCCACGCGAACCTTCAGCGTCCTTGGCCCGGGTTGGGCGTCCGGTGCGACCGTCACGGGAAAACAGATCACCGGGCGTCCCTCAAGGACGAGGGTGGTGATCGTGAAATCCCCCTCGCCATCGACGTGCCGGGAGGGGACCGGCCAGCGGAGATCGCCGATGAGGATTCCGTCGGGAAGTTCCCAGCGCAGGGTGGCTGGCAGGCCGGATTCGCCTGAATTCTGCCAATAAGTATGCCATCCGGTGGGAAGCTGGATGGACACGCCACCCTGCAGGATATCGCCCGGTGCGGCGGTTCCATGGCTCAGGTGGAGGGCGAGTTGCGACCGGGCCTGGGCGAATCCCCGGACGCCTGGAACGAGGAGTGCGGCGGTGACGAGCAGCAGGCGGAGCCACTTCATGGGTCGGAGTTTCGTCATCGGACGACCGGGCGCAACTTCCGTTCGGGCAACAAAAAAGGGCGCGGACCTGAGTCCGCGCCCTGATGGGGTTGCCCGCGATTACTTCCGGCGGGAGAACCAGAGGAGGCTGCCGAGGCCGGCAACCATGAGAGCCACCGTGCCCGGCTCGGGGACGGCGTTGACCGTGGCAACGAAGTTGGCCTGGGGGCCACCCGCGCCGAAGTTGCTCAGCGCCCAGTCATTGTCGCCGGGGCCGGTCTTCACCCAGAAATCGTTGGCGCTCAGGCCCACCACCGGGCTGGCGTCCGGGGCGAGGAGACCCGCCACGTTGGCGCCGCCGACGCCGCTGAAGGTCGCCGTCCAAGTCAGACGGTCCGGAAGGGCATTGGCCGGATTCTCGGGGAACGAGACGGTCGGCGTGCCGCCGCCGTTCTGGATGTCGAAGGTGAAGCTGCCGAGGAGGCTGCCGGGGGAGGCGGCACCACCGATGGCCGGGCCGTCCTGACTGTAGAGCTTCAGGGTCAACCCGCCGGCCTGGCTGTAGTTGGCCGAGTACTCGAAGGTGAATCCGGTGAGGATCCAGCCGGCGCGATCGAGAACGATCTCGTCACCGTACTCCGAGGCGGAGGTGTAGGAGAAATTGCTGGCGCCAGGCGACAGCTGATAAACCACTTCGCCAAGGGCGGCGTGGGAGAGGAGAATCGCCGACCCGGCGGCCACGGTCAGGTTGATCAGTTTCATGATGAAGACGGTTTCTGTGTCAGGGTTAGCGCTAGATCTCAACAGGCCCAAGTGGGGCAATCCTTGGGCCGTTTGTGCCCGGAAATAGGGAGGGGGTCAAGGGATTATTCGAGGAGATTGAGTGGGGCCGCCTCCTGCGACAAGGGCCTGGCTCGAGGGTGGTTCCGTCGGGGGGCTTGCGACCCGATGGGGGTTCCCTAGGATTCGGTCCGAATACTCACCGGAATGGATGTGGCTTGAAGGCATTGATTGAAACGGGGCTCAGGACGGGCCGGAAGGCGTTCCTGATCGCCGCCCCCCGGAAGGACGTGACGGAGGCGGCAGCGCAGGAATCGCTGGACGAGTTGGGCGAGCTTGCGGAGACGGCCGGGGCGCAGGTGGTGGGGCGCGGGATCCAGCGGTTGGCGGAGCCCCATCCGGCCACGTTCATCGGTCGCGGCAAGGCCGCCGATTTCGCCGCGCAGGCGGCGGAGGCCGGCGCGGACACGGTGGTGTTCGACGACGAACTCTCCGGGGCGCAGGCGCGCAATCTGGAGGAGATCTTCCCCGATTGCACGGTGGTCGACCGGACCGCGTTGATCCTTGCCATCTTCGCCCAGCGCGCCCGGACCCGGGAGGGGCAGTTGCAGGTCGAGTTGGCGCGGTTGCAGTACCTGCTCCCGAGGTTGACCCGGCTTTGGACCCATCTTTCCCGGCAGCGCGGCGGGTTGGGCGCCATCGGCGGTGAGGGCGAGTCCCAGCTCGAGGCGGATCGTCGCAAGACCCAGGAGCGGATCGAGCGGATCGAGGCGGATCTCGAGGTGGTCCGGCGGCAGCGGGCGACGCAGCGCGAGGGGCGTCAGCGGCATGCGTGGCCGCTGGCGTCCCTGGTCGGCTATACCAACGCGGGCAAGTCCACGCTGTTGAACCGACTGACCGGGGCCGGGGTGGTGGCGGCGGACCAGCTCTTCGCCACCCTCGACCCCACCACCCGGCGGCTCCACCTGCCCAGCAACCAGGACGTGCTGCTCAGCGACACGGTGGGATTCATCCGCAAGCTGCCGCACGGGTTGGTCGAGGCGTTCAAGGCCACGCTCGAGGAGGTGGTCAACGCGGATCTCCTGCTCCATGTGGTGGATGCGAGCCATCCACTGGCGTCCGAGCAGGTGCAGGCCGTCGATGCCGTGCTGGCGGAGATCGGGGCGGCCGACAAGCCGGTCCTGATGGTCCTGAACAAGATTGACCGGGCCGCGGGAAGGTCAGCGGCCGAGGCGCTGGTCGGCGCCCGGGCGCATGGGGTGGGGGTATCGGCCCGCACGGGGGAAGGGATCGATACCCTGTTGTCGCACCTCGGCACGATGCTCCGTCCGGTCCGGGAGCGGGTGGTGCTGGAGATTCCCCATCGGGAGTCCCGGACCGCCGCACGCGTCCACGCGGTCGGCCAGGTGACCCGCGAGACGTTTGGCCCCGACTCGGTCTGGATCGAGGCGTGGGTTCCCCCGCATCACCTCGCCGAGTTCCAGGCCTACGATGCGCTCGCGCGGGCGGCCGAATTCCCTGTCGGGGAGGTCGCGCCTTGACGTCGATCGGATGAATCCCGGAGGCTGGACCCCGTCAACTTCCCCCAATGAAACCTTCCCCCCCCGACTCCCCCAGCCGCCGCGACTTCCTCCGATCGACCTCCAGCGCCGCGGCGCTCACCCTTGCCGCTCCCGCCATCTTGGTGCGGGAACGCGCCTTTGCCGCCAACAGCGACACCCTGAAGGTGGGCCTGGTGGGCTGTGGCGGCCGCGGTTCCGGTGCGGCGGGCAACGCCCTGGCCGCCGATCCGAACCTGGTGATCACGGCGATCGGCGACATCTTCCCCGAGCCCATCCCGCGGGCGATCGCCGGGCTGAAGGAGCAGTACGGTGACCGGGTCCAGCTTCCGCCGGACCGCCAGTTCGTCGGTCTCGACGCGTTCAAGAAGGTCATCGACACCGATGTCGACGTGGTCCTGCTGGCGACCCCGCCCGGATTCCGTCCGATGCAGCTGCGGTATGCGGTGGAGAAGGGCAAGCATGTGTTCTGCGAGAAGCCGATGGCCACCGATGCGCCCGGGATCCGCCACGTGATGGAGTCGGTCCGGATCTCGAAGGAGAAGAAGCTCAACGTGGTGGCCGGCTACTGCTGGCGCTACGACCTGCCGCGGCGCGCCTTCTACGAGCAGGTCCATGCCGGTGCGCTGGGCGAGTTGGCGGCGGTGTACGGAACGTATCTCACCGGCCCGGTGAAGCCCTTCGAGCCGGGGCAGCGCAAGCCGGCCGGAATGTCCGACCTCGAGTGGCAGGTCCGCCACTGGATGAACTTCACGTGGCTGGCCGGCGACGGCCTGGTCGAGCAGTGCATCCACACGGTCGACAAGGTCAAGTGGGCCTTCGGTGACGAGCCGCCGGTGAAGTGCGTGGCCAACGGCGGGCGGATCCGTCCCCTGGACGACGGCAACATCTTCGACCATGTGACGGTGGTCTACGAGTGGGCGAACGGGGCGCGTGGCATCGTGGCCCAGCGCCAGGTGCCGGGCTGCTACAACGACAACAGCGACTATCTCCTGGGCACCGCGGGCAAGGGGTGGAGCGGTTGGGGGGTCCCGTACATCAAGGATGGCGACCAGACCAAGTGGCGTTACCGCGGTGACAAGCCGGACATGTACGTGGTGGAGCACCAGTACCTGTACCGGGCGATCCGCGAGGGGCGGTTGCACAATGACGGCGACTGGATGGCCACCAGCACCCTGATGGGCATCATGGGCCGGATGGCGGCCTACACCGGCAAGGAGGTCACCTGGGAGCAGGCGTTGAACTCCCAGCAGAAGCTGGTGCCGGATGCGTTCAGCTGGGACATGAAGCTCGAGGTCGAGCCCCTCGCCACGCCGGGCATCACCAAGTTCATCTGACCTGCCGGTCCGTTCCGGCCCCCGCCAGGTGGTCGGTCGTCCCTCGGGTCAGCGTTTCAGGCCGGCCGTCGCGAAAGCGGCGGCCTGCCTTTTCTCATCCCCGCATCGGGCGTGGATCATGCCGGATCCGGTTGCGGGGATGCGGGCAGGACGTTCGCCTCCGGGGCGGGGTCGGGGCTGGCGGATGCGAGGCGGCGGACCAGTTCGTCGATCGACGTCGAGGAACCGCGGGCCGCCTCGGCCGCGAGGATGGCGTCGAATTCCGAGCGGACCAGATCCCGGTCCGGACTGGGGCGGGTGGCGAGGAGGGGATCCTGTCCGGCGCGGATGCAGCGGAGCACATCGAGGCAGGTGATGTGGGCGAGTGGACGGGCCGGGAGGTAGGCCGGGAGGATGCCATCGGTCTCCTCGACGAGGCGGCCGGTCCGGAGCCGGGCGAGGATGCCACTGACCAGGCGTTCCGGAACCCCGAGATGCTCGGCGAGTTGGGCGGCCGTGGCGGGGGGGGCGCCGCGGTCGAAGCGGCGGGCGATGTCGGCCACCAGACGCAGGGCGACAAACTCGTGCGACTGCGGGCTCACCTTCCGGGTGACCTGTTCCTGGAGGTAGGAGCGTCGGTTCTGGAACACGTAGGCCACCTGGGCGCCGAATAGGAGGATCATCCAGGAGAAGTAGAGTCCGATGAGGAACAGGGGCACGGCGCCGAGGCTGCCGTAGATCTTCGAGTAGGTGACGACCTTGGTGTTGTAGAGCACGCCCAGCCGGTTGTTTCCCCACCATAGGACCACCGCCACGGCGCCCCCGACGCCGGCGGCAGCAAGGTGGACGCGGGTGTTGGGGGCGAGCTTGTAGAGGGCGACGAAGGCCACCCAGAGGAGAAGCAGGGGCAGGAGCTGGGTCTGGAAAAGGGCCGCGCCCGGGATCTGCTGGAGGGCCGAGCTTTTCTCGTACAGTGCGGTGAGGTAGCCGGAGGTTGTCCCGACCAGCATCACGATCGGCCCGAGGGTGATGGCCGCCCAGTAGAGCACGATGCTGTCGAACCAGCCGCGGCCCCGGGCGACCCCCCAGATGTCGTTGAAGGTGGACTCGACGGTCCGGAGGAGCGAGATGGCGAGGAAGATCAGGCCGGCCATGGCGGTGACGCCAATGGTTCCGAAGTGGATCTTGCGGGTGTAGCCGAGGATCTGGTTGGCGACGTTCTGCCGCTGCTGGCTCACCGCCTCGGCGGCCCGGCCGGCGTCGGACCCGGGGGCAGGCGGCCCGACCAGGTCGGCCTCGGCCTCGGCGGCCGTGCCGGCGTCCACCAGGCCGAGGGCCGGTGCCACGTTCTCGACGAACCGTTCGATGTAGCCGGCCAGCCGGTCCCTCGACTCCTCGCTCTCGGTGTCGAACACCAGCGAGGCGACCGAGAGCGAAACGGCGAGCAGGGGGATGAGGGCGAGCAGTGTCGTGTAGGCCAGGGCAGCGGCACGGGTCTGGCAGCGGTTCTGCCAGAAGCTCCGTCCCACCAGGGCGCCGAACCGCACGACGCGTTGCAGCAGGTCGGCCGGGGCGTCGCCTGCCGACGAAGGCGCCTCGCCACGGAACGTGGAAGCGGCATCGGCCTGCAGCCGACGGAGACGACTCAGGGACTCGCCCAGCACGGGATCAGGCTAGACGCGGGCGGGATCCCGGGCCAGCACGACCTTTTCCGGCTCAGCGCTGGTTGCCGCCCATGGAGAGGAGGAACATGATGTTGCTGGGCGTCTTCCGGAGCTTGCCCAGCAGCAGATCCATCGCCTCGACCGGCGGGACCCCGGTGAGCGCCCGCCGCAGCACGGTGACCCTGGGGTACTCGTCCGGGTGATAGAGAAGCTCCTCCTTCCGGGTACCCGACCGCTCGATGTTGATCGACGGGAAGATCCGCCGGTCGACGAGGGAGCGGTCCAGGTGGATCTCCATGTTCCCGGTCCCCTTGAACTCCTCGAAGATCACCTCGTCCATGCGGCTTCCGGTGTCGACGAGGGCGGTGGCCATGATGGTCAGGGACCCTCCCTCCTCGATGTTGCGGGCGGCGCCGAAGAAGCGCTTGGGCTTGTGCAGGGCGTTGGCGTCGACACCGCCGGAGAGGATCTTGCCCGAGTGGGGTTGCACGGTGTTGTAGGCCCGTGCGAGGCGGGTGATGGAATCGAGCAGGATCACCACGTCCTGCTTGTGCTCGACCATCCGGCGCGCCTTCTCGATCACCATCTCCGCCACCTGGACATGCCGTTCCGGGGGTTCGTCGAACGTGGAACTCACCACCTCCGCCCCGCGGCAGGTCCGCTCCATGTCGGTGACCTCCTCCGGTCGCTCGTCGATGAGCAGGATGATCAGGTGGGACTCCGGGTTGTTGCGGAGGATGGCATTGGCCAGTTTCTGCATGAGGACCGTCTTCCCTGTCCGGGGCGGGGCGACGATCAGTCCGCGGGTCCCCTTGCCGATCGGGCAGACCAGGTCCACCACGCGGGTGCTGAGTTCATCGGCGTCGGTCTCAAGGAGGAACCGCTTGTTGGGGAACAGCGGGGTGAGGTTCTCGAAGTGGGTCTTCTCCTTGGCCTGATCCGGATCGATCCCCGCCACCTTCTCGACCTTGAGGAGGGCGTAGAACTTCTCCTTCTCCTTGGGCGGGCGGATCTGGCCCTCCACCTCGTCGCCGGTCTGCAGGTCGAAGCGGCGGATCTGCGACGGCGAGACGTAGATGTCCTCGGGGCAGGGCAGGTAGTTGAAGGCGGGGGACCGGAGGAAGCCGAAGCCCTCGGGCATGACTTCCAGGGTGCCGCGGGTGTAGATGATCCCGCCGGCCTGGAGGTTGCGCTGGAGGATCTGGAAGAGGATCTCCTGTCGCTTCAGGGTGCCGTAGTTCTCGATGGCGAACTCCCGTGCGATCTCCCCGAGGGGGCCGATCGGCATCGGCTGGAGCTCATGGAGATTGAGTGTCCGCGGTTCGATGACCACCTCGGGCCGGTTCTCCTCCGGCACCGGGGCATCCTCGTTGGGTGGGGGCATCAGGGGGCGCGGCGGGCGTGGGGACGCCTTGACCACCAGCTCCTCCTCCGGGCCCTCGTCCGTGCGCCCGGTGGCGTCCGGCGTGTCCTCGACAGGCGATGGGAAGAGCTCATCAGCGGCGGTATCGACCACCGGTTCCAACACCTTCTTCTTTCCGCGGGGTTTGCGGGGGGCGTTGGGATCCTTGGGGGCTCTGGGCATGGCGAAAGGGACGAATGGCGTGGGTTGTGGATTCGCAGGAGGGCCGGCTTTCCGAACCGGCGGCGGGGTCGAATGGAACCCGGGGGGCCGGTCGAGAGGAACAGGGGGGGCGGAACTGCGAGGGCACCCGCGGGTGCCCGGCCAAAATGGCCAACGCACGGGCACCCGCAAGGACTATTTTCCGGAGTGTCGGCCGTTCCACCGGCGCCTTTGGAGCATCCGGCTCCCGGCTCAGTATGGGAGGGGGAAGCGGGCGGTGAGTTCCCGGACGCGCTCGCGGACGGCACGGGCCGTTCCCGGGTTGGCCACGTCGAGCAGCACCTCGCTGATCATGTCGGCGATGGCCGCCATCTCGGGTTCCCGCATGCCGCGGGTGGTGACGGCGGGCGTGCCCAGGCGGATGCCGGAGGCTTCGAAGGGGGAACGGGTCTCGAACGGGATGGTGTTCTTGTTCGTCGTGATGCCCGCCTCATCCAGCGCCAGTTGCCCCTGCTTGCCGGTGAGGTTGCGTGCGCCCACGTCGACCAGCATGAGGTGGTTCTCCGTTCCACCGCTCACGAGCCGGAAGCCGTTGCGTTGCATTCCGTCGGCAAGGGCGGCGGCGTTCCGGACGATCTGACGCTGGTAGTCCGCGAAATCCGGTCGGAGGGCCTCCTCGAAGCACACCGCCTTGGCGGCGATCACGTGCATCAGGGGCCCCCCCTGGATTCCCGGGAACACCTGGGAATCGATCGCCTTGGCGTACTGTTCCCGGCACAGGATCAGGCCGCCCCGCGGGCCCCGGAGGGTCTTGTGGGTGGTGGTGGTGACGAAGTCGGCGTGGGGGATCGGGCTCGGGTGGACCCCGGCGGCCACCAATCCGGCGATGTGGGCGATGTCCGCCAGCAGCAGGGCGCCGATCTCCGAGGCGATCCGGCCCATGCGCTCGAAGTCGATCACCCGGGGGTAGGCCGATGCGCCGACCGTGATCATGCGGGGCCGGTGTTCGCGAGCCAGCTCGGCGAGCCGGTCGTAGTCGATCCGCTCGTCTTCCTGCCGGACGCCGTAGTGGACGATCTCGAAGAACTTCCCGCTGAAGTTGGCACGGTTGCCGTGGGTGAGATGTCCCCCGTGGGACAGGTCCATGGTGAGCAGCTTGTCCCCCGGCTTCAGCATGGCGAAGTAGACCGCCATGTTGGCGCCCGAGCCGGAGTGGGGCTGGACGTTGGCATGCTCCGCCCCAAAGAGCTGTCGCGCCCGCTCGATGGCCAGGCGTTCGGCGACGTCGACGTGTTCGCATCCCCCGTACCAGCGGCGTCCCGGGTAGCCCTCTGCGTACTTGTTGGTGAGGACGCTTCCCTGCACCTGCATCACGGCGGCGCTGGTGAAGTTCTCCGAGGCGATCAGTTCGATGTTCTCCGCCTGCCGGCGACGTTCGTCCCGGATCACGGCGGCGATGGCGGGGTCGACCTGCTCGACGCCGTTCGATCCTTCGATCTTCCCCACCCGGCGCTCGTGGCGACCGCCCTCGAACGGGGTGCTGATGAAGGTCCGCAGGATGGCGGCGGCGGTGGCGGGGTCGGTGGTCCGGCCGCCGAGGCACAGGATGTTGGCGTCGTTGTGGGCCCGGCTGAGGTGGGCGGCCTCCTCGGTGGACACCAGGGCGGCGCGCGCGCCGGGGATCTTGTTGGCCGCCATGCTGATGCCGATGCCGGTGGCGCAGACCAGCAGGCCGAAGTCGACGTCGCCCCCGGCGACCGCCTCGGCCACCGGGCGGGCGTAGTCCGGATAATCGGTCGATTCCGGCCCGTGGGTGCCGAAGTCGGTGAAGGGGATCCCGAGTTCGGTAAGCACCGGCTTGAGGGCTTCCTTGAGGGCGTAACCGGCGTGATCGGCGCCGAGGGCGAATCGGGCGGTCTGGCGGACGCCTTGGGCGGCCTCGGTCTGTTCTATCGCATTCAACATGGCGGCAATTCCTTCGTGGATCTGGTCGCGGCACGCGGCGTAGGCCTCGATCGGGCCCCCGATGGGGTCGGCCACGTCCATGGGGCCCGGCCGGTCGACGAACTCGCGCAGCAGGAAGACCTTCTCTGCGGCTTCCGGGTGCTGCATGAGGATGGCCTCGACATGGCCGCGGGTGAGGCCGACCACGTAATCGGCCTCGTCGAGGGCCCGCCGGGTGATCATGCGGGACCGGTGTCGGGAGAGGTCGATGCCGGCCGGGCGGAGAACGCTGATGGCATGGGGGCTGGCGGGTTGGCCCTCCATGGCGCCGATGCCGGCCGATGCCACCCGCCAGGCGCCGCTTCCCCCGAGCATGGCCCGCGCCAGACCCTCCGCCATGGGCGAGCGGCAGGTGTTTCCGGTGCAGACGAAGAGGATCGACTTCATTTCGACGCGCGGCTCAAGCCTGTGGCAGAGGGGGTGGACCGTCAATGACGTGGCACCGGAAGGCGTTCACCAGAGGAACGACTTCTGGCTGGCGACGACATTGCCGGTCGGATCCACCAGGCGCACCTCCCAAGCCAGCACCTTTCCCGCGTTCCGAAAGGCCTCCCCGTCGAGGGTCGCCTCAGTCCAAGCCTTTCCCCACAGACGCCGTTTCACGGGGACGACCCGCTCGATCGGTTCGCCGTTGGGATTCGATGCGGTCCGGATCCGGACCACCAGGTCGCATGATTCGCGGGTGCGGGGCAGTCGGGCGAGCACCTGGAACCGGATGCCGGCCACTTCCTCGGGGTGGTTCCGGAGATGGTCTTGATAGGCGTCCCGTTCGAACAGGCTGGGTGCCAGACTGGTGCGACCGCGGGCGTCCATCCACTGCGGGAGCACCTTCACGATCCGGGCCTCGGCCGCGGCGAGCAGCGTGGAAAGGGAGATCCACGAGAGGATCGCCAGGATCACTCGGGCGGTACTCACGTTCAGAAGGCGCTGCGCGTGGGGACCGGCAGGACCAGCGGCCGGGTCTCGATCCGGGGCGCCGCGGGCCGCGGAGCGGCCGCGGCGGGCGCGAAGGCGGCGGGCAACGCCGCACGGTTGGCGGTCGGGAGGTCGATCGGCCGGGCCGCCGGAGCGCCCACCGGCCCGGTTGGCGGAGCGAACAGGCTGGGCCCGACCGGTCCCGGTCCCGTGCTCCAGTCGGGCGATTGCAGCAGGGTCTGGAACGCACTCGACCGGGCGCCGGACGAACGGCCGAAAAGTGGCGAAGCCCCTTCCGAGGGACCGGTCCCCCTGTCGTCGGTCCGTGTGGTCAGGATCTCCTCGAAGGCACCGGCGCGGCGGGTGTTGAGCGCGGCCAAGGCGGGATCCTCGTCGCGGAGGTCGCGGCGCTGATCGGGAAACAATCCCGTCCCCGCCCGCCGGTCGGACAGTCCGAACGCGGGCTCCGGGGAATACCGATCCGGCGTGATGCCGGTCCCGGTCGACGGTCCCGACTCGGCCAAACCGTCCTCGGGAATCAGTCGCACGCCGACGTCGGGTCGTCGGGACGGGTTCCCGGGGCCCTCGGATTCACCGGAGTCGGCATTGGAGGATTCGATCCCCTGCCGGGGCGTCTTCCCGGCGGACTGGCGGCGGGGGTTGTCGACTCCCGGACGCTCGGTGGCCTCCAGCAGGCGTTGGAGCGAGCGGGTCATGCCGGGATTGAGGGTGTCCTCCGCTTCCGGGTCGATTCCGCCATCGCCGCCATCGCGTTCCATGCGATGCAGGGTGGCGGCGTTCTCGATCAGCCAGTTTCTGCGGCGGTCGAGCAGGTCCAGGGCCTTCTTCCGCTGGGCCGGCGACAGTTCCCCGGAGCTTGAGGGGACGGGACCGGGGTCGGGGGCGGCGGACGGAACCCGGCCGGAGCGCAGGTCGAAACTGCCGAGACGTTCCAGAAGCGGGGGGCGGATCTGGTCTGCCGACTGGATCTCCTTCCTTCCCTGGCGGCTGCCCGGGGCGATCTCGCGCATCTCTTCGCCCACCAGGACAGGGGCCCCGAGCGCAATCAGGACCGCCCATCGGCAAATGGGGAGGAGAGGGGAGATTTTCGTGCCGAAGGTCATGAGATCCCGGAAGGAGGGGGTAGCCGACCCGTGGGTTTCCGTCAAAGCAAAGGTCGGTCCGCGGGCTGGAGTGCCTCCCGGAGTTGGCGGGCCACCTCGAGGAAAGCCAGGGCGGGTTCGGAGCCCGGGAGGGAGGCGGTGACCGGCACGCCCCGGTCGCCGCCTTCGCGGATGGCGGTGAAGATGGGGATCTCGCCCAGGAACGGGATGCCCTTCCGTTTCGCCTCCTCGCGTCCGCCCCCGTGGCCGAAGATCTCGACCCGGGATCCGTCCGGTGCGGTGAAGTAGCTCATGTTCTCGACCATCCCGAGGATGGGTACGCTCACCTTCTCGAACATGGCGACCCCCTTCCGGACCACCCCCAGGGAGGCCTCCTGCGGTGTGGTGACAATCACCCCGCCGTCCAGCGGAACGGTCTGGCAGAGGGAGAGCTGGGCGTCGCCGGTTCCGGGGGGCAGGTCGACCAGGAGGAAGTCGAGCTCCCCCCAGGCGACCTGGCCGATGAACTGCTGGATGGTCTTCTGGATCATCGGGCCCCGCCAGATCACGGGCTGGTCGTCGGGCAGCAGGAAGCCGATGCTCATCAGGCGGACCCCGTGGCCTTCGAGCGGGACGAGGCGTTCCTCATCGTTCACCACGGGGCGTTCCCGGGTTCCCATCATCAGGGGGATGGACGGTCCGTAGATGTCGCAGTCGAGGAGCCCCACGCGCAGGCCGAGCCGCTGGAGGGCGCAGGCCAGGTTGACCGCGCAGGTGGACTTGCCCACGCCGCCCTTGCCCGAGGCGACCGCGACGATCCGGGCGATTCCCGGGATCTTCTGCCGGGCGGCGCCGGGGGTCGATGGCGCAGCCGGGGTGGTTCCGGGCGGAGGGGTCCGCACCTGCACATGCGCATCCCCGAGACCGGGAAACTCGTCGCGGAGCACCAGTCGGGCGGCATCGGCAATCTGCTCCCCCACCTCGACGCTGGGGGATGTCAACTCGATGAGGACGCCCACCGCGTTGCCGTCGAGCTGGATGTCCTTGACGAGTCCGAACGAGACGATGTCGCGGGAATACCCCGGGTACTTGACCTTGCGGAGGGCGGCGAGGATGGCGTCGGGTGTGAGGCTCACGGTGTGTCGGGGGCTTTGAACAGGAAGGCCGCGGGCGCGAGGCGCCCGCGGCCCGGGGAAGGGGGTGACCGGCGGGGCGGTGGTGCCCGTCGCCGGGGCGGCATCACTTCCGGGTGGCGGTGCGTCCCTTGTCGGTCAGGGCATTCAGGAAGGTTGTGATCGAGGTGGACTGGTCGTCGGTCAGCTCCACTCCGAGCTGCATCCACGCCATCTTGCGGACCGTCTCCTTCAGGTCGGCCACCGCCCCGTCATGGAAGTAGGGTCCGGTGATGGCGATGTTCCGGAGGCTGGGGACCTTGAAGACGTACTCGTCCTCCTCCTCCTTGGTCACCTCGAAGCGGCCCTTGTCCTCGAGGTTGTCATAGGGGTTGAGGATGCCGACCTTGCGGTAGCTGTTGGCGCCGAGGAGGGGGCCGTAGTGGCAGGTGGTGCAACCGACCGAGAGAAACGTGTCCAGACCCTTGAGCTCCGCCGCGGTGAGCGCCTGGTTGTCGCCCTTCAGGAAGTCGTCGAAACGGTCGCGGGTGATGAGGGTGCGCTCGAATGCCGCCACGGCCCGGGCGAAGTTGTCGTAGTTGACCGGATCCGCCTCGCCGGGGAAGGCGCGACGGAAGGCGCGCACGTAGCTGGGGTCGGCCGTCAGGCGGTCGATGACGATGTCCGGCGCGGGCATGGCCATCTCGATGGGGTTGAGAACCGGACCCTTGGCCTGATCCTCGAGCGTTTCCGCCCGGCCGTCCCAGAACTGGGCGAGATGGAACCCGGCATTCAGGACGGTGGGGGAATTCCGTCCCCCGCGCTTCCCGAAGGCTCCCGGGGAGGTCGGCTCGTTGTCGACACCGCCCAGCCCGCGGTCGACCGAGTGGCAGCTGTTGCAGGACTGGGTACCGGTGACGGAAAGATCCTTCTCGAAGAAGAGGCGCTCACCCAGAGCGATCCGGTCCTCGGTGTCGTTCTCCGAGCCCGGCATCTTGTCGGGGATCGGGTTGATGAGCTCGAGCGTGCGGGTGCGCAGGGCCCCGGGGCTGGGGGACTGGGCGACGGCGGGCTGGGAGGCGAGGGCGGTGGCCACGACGAGGCCGGGCCAGAGCGATCGGAATGTCATGCGCAGGAGAGTGTCGCATCCCGCCGCGTTGGCAAGCGGCGGAAACCCGGATGGCAGGATGCGGGGTGGGGTTCGTGGAGTGGGTCCGGATTCTCCGGTCCTCAGTGTGCCGGCTTGCCGGAAACCCGGGCGGCATGTTCGGAAAACGAAGCCCCGATTCCCCGCGGCGTGATGACCGAGTCGATGACCCCGCGCTCGAACTCGTCCCACATCGGGGACATGCCCCGGAGTTTGCCGACGATCTTCGCGAAGGTCTCGACCACGTAGTCGATGTCCTCCGTGGAGTTGTCCTTGCCCAGGGACATGATGATGTTGCCCTGCGCGAGGGCGTGATCGAGTCCGATGGCGGCGAGGACGTGGGAGATCTTGAGGGATTTGCTCACGCAGCTCGATCCGCTGGCCACGGCGATGCCGTTCAGGTCGCAGAGCAGGAGCTGGCCCTCGCCCTCGATGAACTCGGTGGACAGGTTGAGGTTCAGCGGGGAGCGGCCCGGTCCCGGGGGCGGGCCGTTCAGCTTGAGGTAGGGGATGGCGGAGCGGAGCCCGTTCCACAGGCGTTCCTGGAGGCGGCCGCAGTGGGCGGTCCGGTCGGCCATCTCGCGCAGCGCCACCTCGGCGGCGACGCCGCCCCCGACGATCGCGGGGACATTCTCCGTCCCGGCCCTCCGGCCGCCCTCCTGCACCCCGCCGTGCAGGATCGACACGATCCGGGCCCGGCGGTTCCGGTACAGCACGCCGACGCCCTTCGGCCCGTAGAACCGGTGCGGCGAGAAGCTGACCAGGGCGGCGCCCCACGCCTTGACATCCACAGGCAGCCAACCGGCGCTGGCCTCGCAGTCGACGTAGAGCGGCACGCCCTTCTCGGTGCAGATCCGGCCGATCTCCCGCACCGGCTGGATGGTGCCGATGTCATGGTTCACGTGGTGGACGGCCACCAGGACGGTTTGCGGGGTGATGGCGGCGGCGATGTCCTCCGGCTTGACGAATCCCTCCGGGTCGACCGGCACCCGGGTGCAGGTCCAGCCCTGGCGTTCGAGGAACTCGACCGAGTTCATCACCGACGGATGCTCGGTGGCGGCGACGACCAGATGGCGTCCGCGTCGTTCGTTCGCGTAGGCAACCCCCTTGATGGCGAGGTTGGCCGACTCGGTTCCGTCGGAGGTGAAGAAGATCTCCTCGTCGCTGTCGGCGTTCACCAGGGCCGCCATCTGCTGCCGGGCCCGCTTCAGGGCATCCCGCACCCGGAGGCCATGCTGGTGCAGCGAGGACGGGTTGCCGAAGGCCTCGGTGAAGTAGGGCCGCATGGCCTCGAACACCTCCGGGAGGACCGGGGTGCTGGCCTGGTGGTCGAGGTAGACGTGGCGCATGGCTCGGGATCGGGGCGGAACGGGAAGGCTCAGGCGGTGGCGGCGATGGCGGGGGCCGTCTCGGGATGACGCTTGACGTAATCCTCCAGGGCCGCCTTGAGCGCCTCCTCGGCCAGCACCGAGCAGTGGATCTTCACCGGCGGCAGGCCGCCCAGCGCACTCACCACCTCCTCGTTCGAGAAGTTCATCGCCTCGTCGATCGTCCGTCCCTTGATCAGCTCGGTCGCCATGCTCGAGCTGGCGATGGCCGAGCCGCATCCGAAGGTCTTGAAGCGGGCATCCTCGATGCGCCCGTCCTTGATCTTCAGGCTGATCTTCATGATGTCGCCGCAGGCCGCGGCACCCACCTCGCCCACCCCATCGGCGTCCTTCAGGTCGCCCATGTTGCGCGGGTTCATGAAGTGGTCCATGACCGTCGGGTTGTACAGGGTATAGGTCTCGCTCATCGTTCGTCCTTTGCTGGTTTCAGTTGATGGAAATCGGGTCAAGCACGGGTGCGGGTTCGGGTTCGGGCTGGGCCTGGGGCGCGGCCGCCCCGGTGGCGGCCGCCCGGAAGACGATGGGCGTCCGCTCGCGGGCGCTCCGGACCCGTCCGCCCGGCAGGTGGCGCGTCGCCAGTTCGGCGATCGTGGTGCGGGCGAAGACTTCCTTCACCCGGTCCTGCGCCTCGGAAAACAGGCTGCACAGGGCGCACCCTCCCGCATGCTCGCAGCCGGTCTCCTCGTCCAGGCACCGGGTGAAGGCCAGAGGACCCTCGATGGCCTCGACCACCTGCAGCACCGAAATCTCCGATGCCTCCCTGGCCAGACAGAAACCGCCTCCGGACCCGCGGGCCGACCGCACCAGCCCCGCCCGGGACAGGGCCTGGAAGATCTTCCCCAGAAAACTCACCGGGATGTCCTCCTCCTGCCCCACCACGTCCGCCATCGCCACCTCGCCCGGCGCCCGACGCGACAGGGCAATCAGCCCGAGGACTCCGTATTCTGTGGCGCGCGTGATCTGCATGGCAGTAACCGGACTGAAATCATCCGATTTCGGAGAGACCCTATTTGCGGGGGCTTCCGAGTCAAACCTTAAACCGGATGTTTTTTGTCCGGTTCGATGGTTCCGGGGGTTGGCGGGGGCCATGCCGTTCCGGCTGGGCCATGGAACCAGCGGCAGTCGGACCATCGGAAACCGATCTCGACCCGGTCCGGGATTCCGGGGTGGGGCCAGCGGATCCGCCAGGTGACGCCCCCGGTGTCGAGGGTGAGGTGGGACTCGTGGCCTGCGAACTCGTGATGGACCACGCGGCCGGACAGTCGGACGTCCACCGGGGCCGGTCCGGGTTGGGGGGCGAGGTGTTCCGGGTGGATGCCGAGGGTGACCGGCCCGGCGGGCAGGAGTGGTCCCGGGGGCCGGCCGGGGGTCCAGGTTCCGCTGACCGGACGGAAGGCCCCGGTCGCCGGGTCCGCCGTACCGGCGACTAGGTTCATGGGGAGGGTCCCGATGAATCCCGCGACGAACGCCGAGGCGGGGTGGGCGTAGACCGTGGCCGGGGTGTCAAACTGCTCCGCCCGCCCGTCCCGCAGGACCAGCAGGAGGTCGGCCAGTGCCAGGGCCTCGTCGGGGTCGTGGGTGACATGCACGACGGTGCGGCGGTCGGGACCCAGGCTCCGGCGGAGGTCGCCCCGCAGCTGGCGGCGGAGGTGGGGGTCCAGGCTGGCCATCGGCTCATCGAGCAGGAGGACCTGGGGATCGGATGCCAGGGCGCGGCCGATGGACACCCGCTGGCGTTCGCCGGCCGAGAGGGTGTCGGGGCGGCGGTCCAGGAGGTGTGCGATGCCCAGGTCCCGGGCGATCTCCCGGACTCGGGAGAGGCGCTGCGTGGCGGGCATCCCCCGCAGTTCGAGGGGCAGGGCGAGGTTGCGGCAGATGTCGAGGTGCGGCAGGAGGGCGCCGCTCTGGGGCACCCAGGCCACGCCGGGAGCCCCCGCGCCGTCCAGGACCCGGTCGGCGATCCGGATGCGTCCGGCATCGGGCCGGTCGAGTCCGGCGAGGAGGCGGAGCAGGGTGGTTTTGCCGCTGCCGCTGGGACCCACCACGACCGTGTAGGCACCGGAGGGGAGTGTGAGGGTCAGGTCCGACAGGGCCAGCACGGATCCGAACCGGCGCGACAGGTTCTCGATGCGGAGCGTGGCCACGGCGGGGCACGTTCCGGAAGCCGGGGGATGCGGCCAAGGAGAAACCGGCTGGGCGTTCGGGGCAATCGCGGGCAGGTTGGGGCCGATGAGACGGTTTTTCACCGGCCCGGTCATCAAGACCGAACTTCTGGTGGTGTGGCTCGAGAAGCACGGCATCGGGGCGCGTCAGGAATTTGCCGACCCCTTGGCGCCGGACGACGGCGATCTGGACCGGGAGGCCCATGTGCTGGTCGAGGAGGGGCAGTATGACCGGGCGTGGCAGTTGTTCTACGCCGAGCGGGAGGACGAGCTGTGAGTGTTTCCGAGGCGGAGATTGCGGACCGGCTGGCGCGGCTGGAGGCGGCGGTGGCCCACCTGGAGCGCACGTGCGATGCGTTGAACGCGGTGGTCACGGGGCATTCGCGGCAACTGGACCGGATGGAACGCCAGTTGGAGCGGATGGGGACGACGCTCGCGGCCGAGGAGATCGAGCGGATCCGTCAGCGCAACGTGCCTCCCCCGCATTCAACCGGCCGGTGAGCCGGCCCCGAGGAGGGACCGGGCGTGGCGGGTGGCGGCCTCGCCGCCGCCGAGCATCCGCGCCAGTTCGGCCAGCCGTCCCGGCGTGTCCAGGGTGGCCACGAGGGACTCGGTCCGGTCGCCCCGGACCACCTTGACCACCCGATGATGCCCGTCGGCCAGCGCCGCCACCTGGGGGAGATGGGTGATGCAGAGCACCTGGCGCCGGCTGGCCAGGGCACGGAGCCGTTCCCCGACCGTTCGCGCCGTTTCCCCGCCCACGTTGGCGTCGACCTCGTCGAACACGAGCACCGGGACGTCGTCCTGGGCGGCGAGGACGGTCTTGAGGGCGAGCATCACCCGGGCCAGTTCGCCGCTGGAGGCGATGGCACGCAGGGGGCGCGGGGGTTCGCCCGGATTGGGGGAGAAGAGGAACTCGACCGATTCCGCCCCGGCGGCGCCCGGTTCCTGGAGGGGGACCAGGACGGCCTCGAAGGCGCCCTTGGGAAAGCCGAGGACGGCCAGTTCCGCCGCCACCGCCCTGGCCAGGCGGGGGAGGAGGCGTTTTCGGCCGGCCGTGAGCCGGTCGGCGGCCTCCCGGAGTGTCTTTCCGGCGGCCTCGAGCTCGGCATCGATCCGGGCCAGATCCTCCTCCCCGCCCTCGATCTCCGCCAGCCTCCGAGCGGCCGTCTCGGCAAAGGCGATGACTTCCCCGATGGACGGGCCGTACTTGCGGCGCAATCCCCGGAGGACATCGAGGCGTTCCTCGAGTTCGCCCAGACGGGCCGGGTCGACCTCCACCGAGTCCGCATACCGGACCAGTTCCCGCTGGAGGTCGCGGAGCAGCTCGGTCGCCTGGGCGTGGCGGTCGGCGAGGTCGGCGGTGGCGGGGTCGATCCGGCCGAGTTCGCCCAAGGCGCGTCCCACCGCCCCGAGGCCGTCGAGCACCGTCGACTCGCCCTCGTCCAGCGCCCCGAGCGCCTCCTGGGCCAGCTCGAGCAGGCGGGCGGCGTTCCGTCCGCGCTCGTGCTCGGCCACCAGCCGCTCCTCCTCGCCCGTCTCCGGGCGGGCGCCCGAGATCTCCGCGACTTGGAACCGCAGCAGGTCCAGCTGCTGCTGGCGTGCGGGGCCATCCAGGGACAGCCCCCGGCGCCGTTCCTGGAGGTCGAGGACGTGGCGATGGGCGGCCTCGACCGACTCCCGGGCCGGTGCCAGCCCCCCGAATGCGTCGAGGATGGCAAGCTGACGGGCGGGTTGGAGCAGGGACTGGTGTTCGTGCGGGCCGTGCAGGTCCACCAGCCAGGTTCCCAGCTCCGCCAGCTGGGCGAGGGAGGCGGGGGATCCGTTGATGAACTGCCGGTTGGGGCCCGTGGCGGCGAGGGTCCGGCGGATCCGCAGCTGGTTGTCCTCGCACGGCTCGAGTCCGCCGGACTCCAGCCACGGGCCGATGGGGGCGCGGACGGAGGTGATGTCGAACACCGCCTCCACCACGCATTGGTCGGCGCCGCTGCGGATCGCCCCGCGGTCGGCCCGCTCCCCGAGGACGAGGCCGAGGGCGCCGAGCAGGACGGATTTCCCGGCGCCGGTTTCGCCGGTGATCACCTGGAAGCCCGGGGGCAGTTCCAGGGTGAGGTCGGTGACCAGGGCGAGGTTCTTGATGCGCAGCGCGGCGAGCATGGCGCGAATGCCCGGCAACGTGTCGACCCGGCGGGAAAAGGGAAGGCGGAAGGCGATGCGGGCCGGTTTGTTCGCGTCCGTTGACGCTCCCCGGGGCGGTCCGTAGGTTGGCGGCACATGATTGCCGGCAAAATCGGTGCAGCGCGGGCCACCCAGCCTTCCTTCCGGGTGGGAGACGAGCGCCTGATCAAGCTGACCACCGCCGCCGGCCACAAGGTCAGCACCCTCCTGACCCGGCAGGGCCGGGCCGATGGCGTGCTCCGCGTGGCGGTGGTGGGGGGCGGATGCTCGGGGCTCCAGTACAAGATGGACCTGCAGGACGCCCCCCAGAACCGCGACATCCTCGTCGAGAGCGCCGGCGTCCGGGTCGTCGTCGACCCGAAGAGCGCCCTCTACGTCACGGGCTCGGAGCTGGACTATGTCGATGCCCTCCAGGACGGCGGGTTCAAGGTGAAGAACCCGAACGCGGCCACCAGCTGTTCGTGTGGCGAGAGTTTCAGCGCCTGATCCCGGACCGCCCGCGCCCGCATGACCGACGCCTTTGCCCTCCTGGGCGAGCCCCGAAGCCCGGTGGTGGACGTGGATGCCCTCAAGGCCCGCTTCCTGGAGCTGTCCGCCTCGGCCCATCCCGACCGGTTCCACGGGGGGTCGACGACCGAGAAATCAGGGGCGCAGGACCGCTACACGTCGATCAATGCCGCCTACCAGACGTTGAAGGATCCGCGCGAGCGTCTCCTGCACCTGCTGACCCTGGAGCGGGGTGAGCCGCCCCGGGACATCCAGCGGATTCCCCCCGGCACGATGGACCTGTTCGTCGAGGTGGGGCAGATCTGCCGGGATTGCGACGAATTCCTCTCCCGCCGGTCCCAGGTGGAGTCCCCGATGCTCCGTCTCCAGGTGTTGCGCGACGGCCTGGGCTGGCTGCAGCGGCTCCAGGACCTGCAGCGCCGGGTGAATTCGCGGCGCGATGACATCGGGTTGCGCCTGGGCGAACTGGACGTCGCGTGGCGGTCGGCGCCCCCGGTGGGCGATCCGACCCGTGCCGGGGCCCTTCCGCTCGACCAGCTGGAGGAATTGTACCGGATCCAGAGCTACATCGCCCGCTGGACCGACCAGATCCAGGAGCGGATCGTCCAGCTGGCCACGCCGGGCTGACCGCCGGGTTGTCGGGGCACGCGATCCGGGCAGGGTGGTCGAATGGGGCCAGTCCGGGGGGCGATTCTGGCCGGGATCCGGGTGTGGGCCGCGCTTGGCAGGGGGATTGCTCTGGGTGGGGGATGTGGAACTGATGATTCCAGCTCGTCCTGCGAATGGGTTCATCCTCCCCGCCGTGCCGCCCTTCTGCGTGGCACACTTCTCCCGCCCCCTCCCCGACCGCGCCGGGCGAACAGGCCTGACGTGCTGATTCCCGAAACATCTGGCCCGGGGAGCCCCCACAGGCTCCCCGGGTTTTCTTTTCCCGGTCAGTAGCCGCCCTGGCCGATGGTTCCCGGTCCGCCGGAGGGTCCCGCCGGTTCGCCGGCGGCCTCACGGCGCCGGAACTCGTCCAGCATCGCCGCGGTGGCGGTCGCCCCGCAGCGGGTGGCGCCCAGTTCGCGGACGCGGATCAGACCGTCGAGATCCCGAACCCCGCCGGCGGCCTTGACCTGGACCGCCGGCGAGACGCTGGCGCGCATCAGGGCGAGGTCGTGGGCCGTGGCGCCCTGGTAGTTGTAGGAACCGTCCGGCTGCTTCACGAAGCCATACCCGGACGATGTCTTGACCCAGGCGGCCCCCGCCCGTTCGCAGATCTCGCAGAGCCGGCGCTTGAACTCATCCGGCGCCAGCCCCGCACCTCCCCGGGTCAGGTAATCGTTCTCGAAGATCACCTTCACCTTCGCCCCGTGCCGGGCGGCCTCCGAGCAGACCGAGCGGACATCCTCCTCGACATAGTCCCAGTCCCCGCCCAGGGCCTTGCCGATGTTGATCACCATGTCGATCTCGACCGCGCCGTCGCGGCAGGCCAGCTCGGTCTCATACCGCTTGACCTCGGTCAGGGAGTTCCCATGGGGAAAGCCGATCACGGCGCCCACCCGGACCCCGGTTCCCCGGAGCAGGTCCGCCGCCATCCGGACGGCATACGGCTTGATGCAGACCGAGGCCACCCGGTACCTGGCCGCGAGGCGGCAGCCGTCGACCAGCTCGGCATCCGTCATCGTGGGATGGAGCAGCGAATGGTCGATCATCTGCGCCAGGTCGTCGTACGAGGGGTTCATGGGAGTGGCAGCGTTCCGGAACACCGGGATCGTGGCAAGGCTCACGGGAGGTAGGGGCGGAGGACGTTGCCGGCCACCCGGAGGGCCTGTTGGCGGCCTTCCAGGGACCGGCCGAAGGTCGGGTCCTCGACCTCGATGCAGACCGGGCCGCGGTAGGAGGTCTCGCGGACGGCACCGAGGAAGCGGCCCCAGTCCATCTCCCCGAACCCCGGGATCCGCGGCGTGTGCCAGTCGTTGGGATGGGCGAACACGCCGACCTCGTTGATGCGGTCCCGGTGGAGCTTCACGTCCTTGGCGTGGAGGTGGAACAGGCGGTCCTGGAACTCCCGCAGCGGCTGGACGGGGTCCATGTGCTGGAGCACCAGGTGGGAGGGGTCGTAGTTGAGGCCCAGGTTGTCGGCGCCCAGGTCGTTGAACGCCCGGCGCCAGAGGACCGGGGTGGTCAGCAGGTTCTTGCCCCCCGGCCACTCGTCGCGGGTGAAGAGCATCGGGCAGTTCTCGATCCCGATCCGGATGCCATGGTCGGCGGCAAAGGCGAGCAGGGGCCGCCAGGTCCGGAGGAACCGCGGCCAGTTCTCGTCGACGCCACGCGTCCAGTCGCGTCCGGCGAAGGTGTTCACCGTCCCCAACCCCAGCAGCGAGGCCGCCCGGATCACCTGCTTCAGGTGGGCCACCGCGGCCCGGGCCGCCTCCGGGTCGGGGTCGAGCGGGTTGGGATAGTAGCCGAGGGCGGAGAGGGACACCCCGTGCCGGGCGGCCTTACCCAGCACGTCGGCGGCGGCGGAGCGGGTGAATCGGGTGACATCGACATGGGTCACCCCCGCGAACTTCCGCTCCGCGCGACCCACCGGCCAGCACATCACCTCGACGCAGGCGAAGCGCTCGGCTGCGGCGAACGCGAGGACCTGTTCGAGGGTCTGGTCGGGGAGGATGGCCGAGACGAATCCGAGGTGCATGGGGTTCTTTTCCGTCCCCCGCCGTCCCGTGGCAAGGGCGGGGCCGACCCGGGTTGAAATCTCCCCCGTTGACTCGCCCCCTGCCCGGGGTAGCATCGCGGTCCACTTTTCCGGCGGAAATCCGCCCATATCCCGAAAAACGACAGACTGCATCTATGCCTAAAGCACCGAAATACGTGTACACGTGGGGAAACAAGAAGGCCGACGGCGACGGCAGCATGAAGGCGCTCCTGGGTGGCAAGGGCGCCAACCTGGCCGAGATGACCCGCATCGGCCTCCCGGTGCCTCCGGGCTTCACGATCACCACCGAGGTCTGCACCTACTACTACGCCAACAAGCGCACCTACCCCAAGGAGCTGCAGGCCCAGATCGAGGCCGGCGTGGCGAACATGGAGAAGATCATGGGCACGCGTTTCGGCGAGAAGAGCGGCACGCCGCTCCTGGTCGCCGTGCGTTCCGGTGCGCGGGACTCGATGCCGGGGATGATGGACACGATCCTCAACCTCGGCCTGAACGACGACACCGTGCAGGCCCTGGCCGCGGCGACCCAGAACGAGCGGTTCGCCTGGGACTGCTACCGCCGGTTCGTCCAGATGTACGGCGACGTCGTGCTCGGCGTGCAGAAGCGTCCGGGCGAGGATCATGAGCCGTTCGAGATGGCGATCGAGGCGATCAAGCACGAGCGCTACGGTTCGGACATCGAGGACACCAAGCTCACGGTCGAGGACCTGAAGGAGTTGGTGGAGCGGTTCAAGCTCCTGGTCAAGGAGCGCACCGGCAAGGCGTTCCCTTCGAACCCGTGGGACCAGCTCAAGGGGGCGGTCGGCGCGGTGTTCGGCTCGTGGATGAACGACCGGGCCATCGTGTACCGCCGAAAGTACAACATCCCCGCCGAGTGGGGCACGGCGGTGAACGTGCAGGCGATGGTGTTCGGCAACACCGGCGCCACCTCCGGCTCGGGCGTGGCGTTCACCCGCAACCCGGCCAACGGCGTGAAGGAGTTCTACGGTGAGTTCCTGATGAACGCCCAGGGCGAGGACGTGGTCGCCGGTGTCCGCACCCCCGACCCGGTGGCCGACCTCAAGAAGGTCATGCCCGCCGCCTACAAGGAACTGGACCGGATCCGCACCGTCCTCGAGAAGCACTTCCGCGACGTCCAGGACTTCGAGTTCACCATCCAGGAGGGGCAGGTCTTCATGCTCCAGACCCGGAACGGCAAGCGCACCGCCATGGCGGCGTTGAAGTTCTCCATGGACATGGTGAAGGAGAAGCTCATCGACTGGGAGACCGCGATCCTGCGCAACCCGGCCGACCAGCTCGACCAGCTCCTCGCGCCGGTGTTCGACACGTCGGAGGTGAAGAAGGCGCGGGTCATCGCCACCGGCCTCCCCGCCGGCCCCGGCGCGGCGTCGGGCAAGATCTACCTCAACGCCGACCGTGCCGTGGTGGCGTCGGAAAAGGGTGAGCGGGTGCTGCTGGTCCGGGTGGAGACCTCCCCCGAGGACCTCCGCGGCATGATCGCCGCCGAGGGCATCCTGACCGCCCGCGGCGGCGTCAGCTCCCACGCCGCCCTCGTGGCGCGCCAGATGGGCAAGGTCTGCATCTGCGGCGCCTCCGGCCTGGAGATCGACTACGACCGCCGCACGGTGACCGTGGACGGCCACACCTACCAGGAGGGGGATTACCTCTCCATCGACGGCACCCAGGGCACCGTCTTCGCGGGCGAGATCAAGACCGCCCCGTCGGAGATCATCACGGGCCTCATCCACGGCGACAAGGCCGCGCGGAAGACCGAGAAGTTCAAGAGCTTCCAGCAGCTGATGAGCTGGTGCGACCAGGCGGCCCGGCTGCAGGTCCGGACCAACGCCGACACCCCGGAGCAGACGGAGAACGCCATCGCCTTCGGCGCCACCGGCATCGGTCTGACCCGGACGGAGCACATGTTCTTCGAGGGCGACCGGATCGACGCCATGCGCGAGATGATCCTGGCCGACACCGTGGACGCGCGCGAGGCGGGCCTGGCCAAGCTCCTCCCGTACCAGCGCGAGGACTTCGTGGGCATCTTCAAGGCGCTCAAGGGATTCCCGGCCACCATCCGGTTCCTCGACCCGCCGCTGCACGAGTTCCTGCCCCACTCCAAGGAGCAGCAGATGGACCTCTCCCGGAAGCTGAACATCCCGGTGGAGCGCATCATGGCCCGGGTGCACGAGTTGCATGAGTTCAACCCGATGCTCGGCTTCCGCGGTTGCCGCCTCGGGATCAAGTACCCGGAGATCACCCGCATGCAGGCCCAGGCCGTCTTCGAGGCCGCCGCCCTGTGCGCCAAGAAGAAGATCAAGGCCAAGCCCGAGATCATGATCCCGCTGGTCGGTTTCCGGAGGGAGCTCGAGCTGCAGGTGGCCATCGTCCACGAGGTCGCCCGGGAGGTGCAGGCCCGGACCAAGGTGAAGCTCGACTACTCCGTCGGCACCATGATCGAGATCCCGCGCGGCGCGTTGACGGCCGACGAGATCGCGGGCGTGGCGGAGTTCTTCAGCTTCGGCACGAACGACCTGACCCAGACCACGCTCGGCATGAGCCGGGATGATTCGGGCTCGTTCCTCAGCCCCTACCAGGAGGCGGAGATCCTGAAGAAGAACCCGTTTGCGTCGATCGACCAGACCGGCGTCGGGCAGCTGATGGAGATCGCGGCCGCCAAGGGCCGTGCCACCCGGCCCGGCATCAAGCTGGGCATCTGCGGTGAGCACGGGGGCGACCCGGACTCGGTCAAGTTCTGCCACAAGCTCGGACTGACCTACGTGAGCTGCTCGCCGTTCCGCGTCCCGGTGGCCCGGCTGGCCGCCGCCCAGGCCGCGATCGAGGAGAAGCGGGCCGCGGCCAAGGCCAAGCCGGCTGCCGCCAAGGCCAAGGGCAAGGGCGCGAAGAAGTAGGTTTCGTCGCCGCGAGGCGACCTTGTGCCGGCGCTTCGGCGTCGGGCACGTCCGGTCACCCACCCACGTGGTGGTGGCCGTTCAGGCCGTCCCGGGAAACCGGGGCGGCCTTTTTTCTTGGAGCCTGTCCGGAAACTCCGAGGGGTCCGGCTCAGGGCTCCCGTTCCGGACGCGAGATCTCCGTGCGCAGGACGGTGCCGTCGGGTGCGAGGATGACCTGGATGCCCTGCTCGGGCGACTTGGCGGTCACGCGGTAGCGGGTCTGGCCGTCCTCATAGATCTCGGCGGCGGCCCGGATGGGCGTGTCGCCAACCTGTCCGGCGGCGGCCTGCTGCAGGGCGGGGTCGAGGGCCCCGAAGGGTGTCTCGAGGTGCCGATGCCGGATCTGCCCGGAATCGTCCATCGCCAGCTCGATGCCACGTCCGTCGGGCAGGCGGGTTTCGATCGCGTAGAAGAGGCGTCCTTCGGACTGCTTCACATGGGCGCCCTCGATGGGGAGGTCGCCGAGTTGCTGGCGCAGTGTCGCGAGGACCGGGTCGGGCAGACCGGCGGCCTCGATCCACCCGTGGCGCAGGTGGGGCGGCAGCGTCCTGACGGGGGTGTTGGCGGCCGCGGCGGCGACATCCGGTCTCCGGGCAGCGTCCTCGGCGAGGGCCCGGATCTCCCGATGTAGCGCCGCCACCTCACCGCGGAGGGCCACCAGTTCCGGATCCGTTCCCTGGCCCGGTCCGGCCGGGGACGCGGGGGCTGCCGTCGTGCCGGTCGCGGCGTCGTCGCGTGACGCCTCCCGGAGTCCGGCAAGATCCGCCCGCAGCCGGGTCACCTGACGGTGGTTCCACGCGGCGAGGATCAGGGCGATGGCGAGGCCGGCGGCGGCCAGGAGGCGGAAGGGGGTGGTCATGGCGTGGGGGCGCGGGAGACGCCGGATCAGCGTCGGGCGGTGGCGAGGAGGGTTTCGAAGTGGGGCGGCTGGTCCTCGCGGGCGACGACGGCCAGCTCGATCTCCCGGAACCCGGCCGACTCGAGCCACTGGTGGAGGTCGCTCTCGGCAAAGCCCAGCCAGCGGTCGCCGTACAGCTCGCGTGCCTGCTCGAAGCGGTGCAGGACCAGGTCGAGGATGAGGACCTGTCCGCCGGGACGCAGGATGCGGTGCGCGGCCGCCAGGGCGCGTCCCGGGTCGGCGGCATGATGCAGGGCCTGGCTGAGGATCACCGCGTCGACGCTCTCCGGGTCGAGCGGCGGATCCTCGAGGTCGCCCTGGCGGAACTCGAGGTTGTGGAGGCCGTTCCGACGGGCCTTGCGGGCGCCGTAGGCGACCATCTTCTCCGAGTTGTCCACGGCGATCACCCGACGGCACCGGCGGGCGAGCAGCTCGCTGATCAGGCCCTCGCCCGAGCCGAGGTCGGCCACGTCGATCGGGGGCAGGAGATGGAGGAGCAGCTGGCCGAAGGCCTGCCAGGAGCGGCCCGGTCCGTAGCTGCGGTCAAACCGGCCGGCGACCTGGTTGAAGTAGACCTCGGCCTGGTTCTGCCGACGGACCAGCACCCGCCGGAGGTTCACCTGGTCGGCCTCATGCTCCGGCAGTTCCGCCGCGCCGCGCAGGGCGAGGCGGGTGAACTCGCGGGTGGGCGGGCCGGCGTCGGGATCGAGGCGGTAGAACGTGCGCCGGCCGTCCCGGCGGGCGGACAGGAGCCCGGCCTCGGTCAGCTGCCCGAGGTGGGTGGAGATGCGGGACTGGCCGAGCCGGGTGACCTCCTGCAGCTCGTTGACCGAGAGTTCGTCCTCCGCCAGCAGCGCGACGATCCGGAGTCGGGTGGGATCGGCGAGGGCCCGGAGGGATTTGAGGGTTGCGGACATGGGAGGGTCGGTTGGGGGACGTCGGGGATCACCAGCCTTCGGCCGCACCGTCGAGCCGCGGGTCGTGGGCGCCGATGAACCCGCGGCCGTCGGGTCCCCGCCCCACGGCCTGGGCGGCCCCGAGGGAATCCACCACCACCACCCGGTGCCCCAGAGCCTCGAGCGCCGCGACCACCTCCGGCCCGTACGCCCGCTCGATGCGGATCTCGTCCGGCCGCCACTGGTGATGGAAGCGGGGCTGGGCGAGCGCGGAGGCGGCATCGCGTCCGAAGTCCACCACGTGGAGGATGGCGAGCAGGGTCTGGGTGATGATGGTCGGCCCCCCGGCCGCGCCCACGGAGAGGACCGGACGGCCGTCGCGCAGCAGCAGCGTGGGGCTCATGCTGGACAGGGGACGTTTCCCCGGGCCCACGGCGTTGGCCTCGGCGCCGAGGAGTCCGAAGAAGTTCGGCACGCCCGGCTGGGCGGCGAAGTCGTCCATCTGGTTGTTCAGGACGATGCCGGTCCCCGGGACCACCACCTTCGAGCCGAGGGTCGTGTTCACCGTGGCGGTGCAGGCCACCCAGTTGCCCTCGGCGTCGGCGGTGGAGAAGTGTGTCGTGTGCCGGCCGGCCTCCCGTCCGAAGACATCCTCGTCCGCGCGGGGCGGCGTGCCGTGGCCGTCCACGGGCGTGGCCCGTTCCCGGTTGATGCCGCGGGCCAGGGCGGCGGTGTACGCGGGGTCGACCAACCCCCGCGGAACCGCGGCGTGGTCGGGGTCGCCCAGCCAGTGGGCGCGGTCGGCGAAGGCGCGTTTCATCGCCTCGGTGACCAGGTGGACGAACTCCGCGCCGAGCGGGTCGAGCGCGGCGATGTCGAACGGCTCGAGGATCCGGAGGATCTGCGCCACGTGGACCCCGCCCGAGCTGGGCGGCGGAAAACCGACCACCTCCCAGCCGCGGTAGGTGGTGCGCACGGGGGGGCGTCGGCGCGGGGTGTAGGCGGCGAAGTCGTCCCGGGCGAGGAGGCCGCCGTTGGCGGCCATCCAGTCCGCGGTCCGCGCGGCGAACGCGCCGCGGTAGAACCAGTCGGGGCCCTCGCGGGCGATGGCCCGATAGCTGGCGGCGAGGTCGGGCTGGCGCAGGACCGTGCCGGGCCGCCATGGCTGCCCTTCGGCGTCGAGGTAGATTGCACGCGCGGCGGGGAAGCGGGCGAGTTCGTCGCGCACCCCGGCCAGCCGGGCGGCATGGCTCCCGCCGAGGGTGAATCCCGTCTCGGCCACCCGGGCCGCGGCCTCCAGCAGGCGGGCGATCGGCAGGCGGCCGAAATGGGTCGAGGCATGGACCAGTGCGGCAAGTTCACCCGGAACGCCGGCCGCCAAGGGACCGGTCTGGCTCAGGTCCGCCACCGCCTTCCCGTCCCGGAGGAACATCTCCCGGGTGGCCGCCGCGGGGGCGGTCTCCCGCCCGTCGATCGCCACCACCGTGCCGTCGGCCCGGTGGACCACCAGGAAGCAGCCCCCGCCCAGACCCGAGTTCGGCGCGTCCACCACCCCGAGCGTCAGGGCGCACGCCACCGCCGCGTCCACCGCGTTGCCTCCGGCCTGCAGGGCGTCGATTCCGGCCCGGGTGGCGAGCGGATGCACCGTGGCCACCATGCCGCGGTCCCCCGTGGCCGGCCCCGCCCATGCCGACGCCCCCACCCATAGCCCCAGCAGCCACGCCAGTCCCATCCACCCCGGCCGCCTGCTCCGGATCCGCATCATGCCCAGCAGAAATTCACGGTTGACGCTCAGGGAACGAGTCATATCATCGCATCCTGATACGTCAATAAGTCCTATCGAACGCAGAACGCCCGCAAATCCCCATGAGCAACCGGTTCATTTTTTCCTCGGAGTCCGTCGGTGAAGGTCATCCCGACAAGGTGTGCGACACGATTTCCGACGCCATCCTGGATGCCTGCCTGGCGCAGGACCGGACCTCGCGGGTGGCGTGCGAGACGTTCGTGAAGAGCAACGTGGTGGTGGTGGGCGGGGAGATCACCACCCGGGCGCGCTTCGACTACAACGAGGTGATCCGTGAGGCGATCCGCGGGATCGGCTACGTGAACGACGACGACGTGTTCCATGCCGACTCGGTGTTCATCAACAACTACCTGACCCGGCAGAGCCCGGACATCGCCCAGGGTGTGGATGCGAAGGCGGCGAAGGGGAAGAAGACGGCCGAGCAGGGCGCGGGCGACCAGGGGTTGATGTTCGGGTATGCGTGCGACGAGACCGACGAGCTGATGCCGGCGCCGGTGATGTTCGCGCATCGGCTCGGGCGCAAGCTCACCCAGATCCGCAAGTCGGGGAAGGTCCACTGGCTGCGGCCCGACGCGAAGTCGCAGGTGTCGGTAGTGTACGAGGACGACCGGCCGGTGGCGATCTCGAACGTGGTGATCTCGACCCAGCACACGGCCGACGTCGACCATGCGGTGATCGAGGAGTTCTGCATCGAGAACGTCGTGAAGAAGGTCCTCCCGCGTGACCTGCTGACCAAGGACACGGTGTTCCTGATCAACCCCACCGGACGGTTCGTGGTGGGCGGCCCGCAGGGCGACAGCGGCCTGACGGGGCGCAAGATCATCGTCGACACCTACGGCGGCTGGGGCCGGCACGGCGGCGGCGCCTTCTCGGGCAAGGACCCGTCGAAGGTCGACCGCAGCGCGGCCTACATGGGCCGGTACGTGGCGAAGAACGTGGTGGCCGCCGGCCTGGCGCGCCGCTGCGAGGTCCAGTTCGCGTACGCCATCGGGCATCCGGAGCCGGTGAGCGTGTTCGTGAACACCTTCGGGACCGCCCGCGAGGGGCTGACCGATGCCGCGATCACCGCGGCGGTGCAGAAGGTGTTCAGCTTCAAGCCGGCCGACATCGTCCGTCAGCTCAAGCTCCTCCGTCCGATCTACTCCAAGACCACCAACTACGGGCACTTCGGCAAGGACGACGCCGACCTCACCTGGGAGGCGACCGACAAGGCCAAGGCCCTGCAGAAGGCGGTCCGCTGATCCCCGCGCGCCGTTCCCGCGGACCCCGGCCCGGCCGTGTGGTCCGCGGGGATCGGTGCGGTCCCCGCCACTGGTTTCCCAGCAGTTCCGATTCCGAGCATCCCTTTCCCCATCCTTTCATGGCCACCTCCAAGAAGAAGACCTCCGTGACCGCGGCCGCCGTGCTGGCCGAGGTCAATGCCGCCACCGCCAACCTCGCCCGCTACTCGGCCCGGACCCCGTCCGGCGGCGACTACATCGTCAGCGACATCGCCCTCGCCGAATGGGGCCGCAAGGAGATCGCGATCGCCGAGCACGAGATGCCCGGCCTGATGGCGGTCCGGAAGAAGTACGCCCGGCAGAAGCCGCTCAAGGGCGTGCGGATCACCGGTTCGCTGCACATGACCATCCAGACGGCGGTGCTGATCGAGACGCTGGTGGCGCTCGGTGCGTCGGTGCGCTGGGCCTCGTGCAACATCTTCTCCACCCAGGACCACGCCGCCGCGGCCATCGCCGCCACCGGCACCCCGGTGTTCGCCTGGAAGGGCGAGACGCTGGAGGAGTACTGGGACCTGACCCTCCGCGCGGTGGTCCACCCGGGCGACCTCGGGCCGGAACTGGTCGTCGACGACGGCGGCGACGTGACCCTGCTCATCCACAAGGGCTACGAGCTGGAGCAGGGGAGCAAGTGGGTGAACACGAAGAGCGGCAGCCATGAGGAGCAGGTCATCAAGGACCTCCTCAAGCGCGTGGCCAAGGAGAAGCCCGGCATCTGGACCCGCATCGTCAAGGACTGGAAGGGCGTCTCGGAGGAGACCACCACCGGGGTGCATCGCCTCTACCAGCTCGCCGAGCAGGGCAAGCTCCTGGTGCCGGCCATCAACGTGAACGACTCGGTCACGAAGTCGAAGTTCGACAACCTCTACGGGTGCCGCGAGTCGCTCGCGGACGGCATCAAGCGGGCGACCGACGTGATGCTCGCCGGCAAGGTGGCGGTGGTGTGCGGCTATGGCGACGTGGGCAAGGGCTGCGCCCATTCGCTGCGCGCCTACGGATCCCGGGTGATCGTCACCGAGGTCGACCCCATCAACGCCCTCCAGGCGGCGATGGAGGGATTCCAGGTGGCGCCGGTCGAGGACACCCTCGGGCTGGGCGACATCTACGTCACCACCACCGGCAACTGCGACGTCATCACCGTCGACCACATGCTGGCGATGAAGGACCAGGCGATCGTCTGCAACATCGGCCACTTCGACAACGAGATCCAGGTGGACGCCCTGCGGAAGGTGAAGGGCCTGCGGATCGAGAACGTGAAGCCGCAGTACGACCGGTATTGGCTGCCGGACGGGAAGAGCATCTACCTGCTGGCCGAGGGCCGGCTGGTGAACCTGGGCTGCGCCACGGGGCACCCGTCGTTCGTGATGTCGAACTCGTTCACCAACCAGACCCTCGCCCAGATCGACCTGTGGGCGAACCGCGACACCTACGGCAAGACGGTCTACCGCCTGCCCAAGAAGCTCGACGAGGAGGTGGCCCGGCTGCACCTGGAGAAGATCGGGGTGAAGCTGACCAAGCTGACCAAGAAGCAGGCCGACTACCTCGGCGTGGCGGTCGAAGGTCCCTACAAGCCGGAGCACTACCGGTACTGATCGCGGGCTGTTCCGGGGCCGCACGCTCCTGCGTGCGGCCCCGTGTCGTATGGAGGGGCTGACGCTCTTCCCTGCCGACGCTCGCCGTAGCCGACGCCCCGAGCCCGTAGCCGCCGCCGATAGGCGGCCGGTCCTGGCTTCACCCCGCAACCCTGCGGGGTCCTGGCGGCCCCCGTCGGATTCACCCGCTGGCGCGGGCTCATCCAGGGCCTGAGGGGCGCTGGGCGCACGCCTCGCAGGAGTTCGGCGCTCCGGGACGGGAGGATCGATTGCGATAGCGATTCCGACCCCGACCCCGATGGGGGGACGGAGCGGGGGGCGGTGGCGCGAGCGTCCCCGCGAGCCTCCGTCCGGCTTCCAAAGCGGCGTGGCGCTGACGCTTCCCGCCGCACTCCAAATGGCGCGGCGGCGATATGGACTGCGGTGGCAGAGCGAAGCGTCGACACCGCTTTGGCCCAGGCCACCCCGCCCGGGACCCCGGAAGCAGACGACGATGGGCAGGATCGCCCGAGCCGGGCCGGTCCCTATAACGACCGCCTCGCTCCCACTCCCCCGCCAGGGACCGACGCCCGATGCCCGTAGCCGCCGCCGGTAGGCGGCCGGTCCTGGCGGACCCCGTCGGATTCACCCGCTGGCGCGGGCTCATCCATGGCCTGAGGGGCACTGGGCGCACGCCTCGCAGGAGCTCGGCGCTCCGGAAGGCGGGGAAGGTCGAAAAGACTCTTCGTCCCTGTGTCCCTTCGTTGTGGATCCCCGCTCGGCAGGAGCCTCGCGCCACCGGTCCGGGCGGCCGCCGATCGGCGTCGGCCACGGAGGGGCGCCGTGCCCGGTGGCCGCGGATTTGGCTTCGGTCGAATGACGCCTCCGGGCAGCCTTGGACGCACATGGGAAAACAGGAAACCCCGGTCGCCCGCCCTTCATCCCCCGCCGTCCGTCCGGCCGATCTCGGCCCCGTGACCGCCGGTGTGCCGCGGCGGATGCCGACGTCCCCGTCCCGTCCCGTGCCCATGGTCAAGCCGACGGTCGCCGCCTCGGCGGCGCCCTCGGCCCCGGCGTTCAGCTTCGCCCTCAAGCCCCGCGACATCGCCCGTCACCTCGACCGCTTCGTCATCGGCCAGGCCGAGGCCAAGAAGGTCCTCGGGGTGGCCCTGTGCGACCACTTCCAGCACGTGCGGCTGAGCCGCGAGGGACGGGACCTGCCCCACTACCAGAAGCAGAACGTGCTCCTCCTCGGCCCGACCGGCGTCGGCAAGACCCACCTCATCCGGTCGGCCGCCGAGCTGATCGGCGTGCCGTTCGTGAAGGCGGACGCGACCAAGTTCAGCGAGACAGGCTACGTGGGGGGCGATGTCGACGACCTCGTGCGGGACCTCGTCCGCCGGGCGGGCGGGGATGTCCGCCAGGCGGAGCACGGGATCATCTACCTGGACGAGGTCGACAAGCTGGCCACCCGGGAACCGGGGTCCGGGCGCGACGTCTCCGGGCGCGGGGTGCAGACGAACCTGCTGAAGCTGATGGAGGACGGGGATGTGCCGCTGGTCTCGCCGAACGACGTGACCGGTCAGCTGCAGAGCGCGATGACCGCGATGCGGGGGGGCGGGGGGGCGCAGCCGGAGACGATCAACACCCGGCACATCCTGTTCGTGGTCAGCGGGGCGTTCTCGGGCATCGACGCCCTGGTGCGCCGTCGCCTGCAGGGCGCCGGCGAGTCGGCCGTGCGGCTGGGACGGCTCGACGCCGACCAGCTCCTCGCCCGGGTGCTCACGGCCGACCTGGTCTCCTACGGCCTCGAGCCGGAGTTCGTCGGCCGCCTCCCGGTCCGTGTCGCCTGCCACGGACTCGACACCGCCGACCTGTTCAATGTCCTGCGCCGGAGCGAGAGCAGCCTCATCCGCCAGTACCAGCGGGCGTTCGGGGCGTACGGGATCGAGGTGGAGTTCCTCGACGACGGCCTCCGTCGCCTGGCCGAGGCCTCGGCGGGCGAGGGGACCGGTGCGCGGGGCCTGATGACCGTCTGCGAGCGGGTGTTCCGGGATTTCAAGTTCCACCTCCCGTCGAGCCGGATCCGGAGGCTCGTGGTGGATGCGGCGCTGGTGGACGATCCGGCCGCGGCGCTGCGCCGGCTGCGGCGCGGGGGGCAGTGAGGGGGGCGTGGCGGGTGGCTTGCGGAGGCGTGGCGACGTGAACACGGTGTTCTGCCTGGCGGAGGATCGCGACGGGGCCGAGATCGGCCTCAAGCTCGCCCTGCTCTCCTTGGCCGAGCATTGCCCCGGCGCGCCGGTCGTCCTGCATCGGCCCCGGCCCATCCCGTCGTTCGTCCGGTGGGTGTCCCGGTTCCCCCACGTCCGGCTGGTTGCCGACCGTCCGGAGGGAGCCGAGGACTGGAACTGCAAGCCCCACGCGCTCCTGCCGCTGCTGACCGGACCGGATGTCCAGGCGGTGTGGGTGGATTCCGACCTGATGCTGACCCGGGATGTCCGTCCGCTTTTCGAGGGGCTGTCGCCCGGGGTGCTGGTGGCCACGCAGGAGCCGGTGAACCAGCCGCATCAGGGTTCCGAGGTGCGCACCCGGGGCTGGGGCCTTCCGGTGGGGCGCCGCCTGCCGTTCTCCGTCAACACCTGCCTCCTCCGGGTGACCTCCGCCCACCGGGCGTTGCTCGGCCGGTGGCGGGAGCTGCTGGCGGATCCGGAGTACCGTCGCCGCCAGCGGGGTCCGATCGAGGAACGGGGAATCCACCTGCAGAGCGACCAGGACGTTTTCGCCGCGCTGCTGGGTTCGACCGGATTCGCCGACGTGCCGATCCATCTCCTCCGCCATGGCCTCGAGGTCCTCCACGCCGGCGGCGCGCTGGGCTTCACGCTGGGGGAACGGATCCGCGGGCTGGTCCATCCGGTGCCCACCGTGCTCCATGCCATCGCCGGCAAGCCGTGGGTGCTCCTCGGCCGGCCGGATGCCCGTCCGCCCGGCTGGTTCTTCCGGATGCGCGAGCTGCTCCAGGAGACCTCGCCGTATGTCGCCCATGCCCGCCGCTACCGGACCGCCGTGGACGAGCCCACCCCCTGGCTCGACCACCACACGTTTGCCGGGCGGATGCTCCGGGCGGCGGGTCTCGGGCACTGGGCTTTCCGCGGACTGCCGATCACCCTCGTGGCGACCGCCGCCCGGCAGATCGCCGCCGCGCGGCGGGGCGGATGACTCAGTACTCCACCCGCACCCGGAACAGCGCCGCGGCGGGTGTCAGGCCGGAGAGCGGATGCACCCCGGGCTCCGCCTCCACCGGGCCTCGCAGGACCCGCCAGGCATCGCCGTCCACCGGACGCCATTCGACGGTGTAGCGGCGTCCGACGACGACCGGGCCGTAGTGCAGCTCCGGCGTGCCGTCGTCGGCCGGCCCGATCCCAATCCGGAACACCGAATCCGGGTCCAGCGGATCGGTCCCGGCCAGGTCCTCCGCCGCGTTCGCCATGCCGTCGCCGTCATCGTCCTCGGCCGACGCCCGCAGTAGCGGGGTTCGCACCGGTCCGGCGTCGATGCCCACCCGCGCGGTCCGGGCGGGATGTCCTGCGAGGGGCGCCACCGAGACCAGGTAGTCGCCGGGTGGCAGGTCCACGGCGCCGAACCATCCGTTGGCATCCGTGCGGAGCGTGCGGGTGACCGGACCGCGAAGGGTCACCACCGACCCGTCGGCCACTTCCCCGGTCGCGGGATTGCGGACCTGTCCGAGCAGATGACCGGTCTCGGGCGCCGCCTTCCACGGCATCGCCGGCACCGGGGCCGGGTCCGCGAACAACGGCGGCAGCGGATCCCCCGCGAGCCCTTGGGTGAGGATCCGACGGAACGCCGTCCCGGAGGTCCCGTCGGACGCCGGCACGGCGTACGAATACACCGCGAGTCCGTCGGCCGCGGGCCCGAGACTGGTGGGCGTCCGGGTGGAGCGCAGCTGGGCGAGGGAGCCGGCCACCGGGTTGAGGTAGGTGCCGGCGCCGAGGGCGACATGGCGCCGGTAGCGGTTGTCCTTGGCGAACCGGCCCCAGGCGGCCCAGTCGGCCGCCCGTTCCGACTGCCGGAAGTAGGCCATCGGGATGTTCAGGTCGAGGATCCCCTCCTGCATCCAGCCCCGCCAATCCTGGAGCACGGTGGAGAAGGCGGCCGAGGTGGTCCATTGCCCGGAGGAGGTGATCCCCGGGGCCCAGGCGATGGTGGCGGCGGAGACCTTCACGTCGGGCCGGGCCCGGATGGACGCGAGATAGATGCGTCGGACCAGCGAGGTGACCTGGTCCCGACGGAACTGCAGCCATGCGGGATCGTCGGGTACGGGGCGTCCGGTGCGTCCGGTGCGGCGGTTGAACCGCTCCACCGCCACCGGGTGGTAGCCCCAGGCGCGTCCGGCGTAGCGGATGTAGTCGAGATGCAGGCCGTCGACCGGGTACCGCTCCACCAGGTCGAGGGCCACGTTGACGGTGTGGTCTTGGACGGCGGGGTGGGCGGGGTCGAAGGCGTAGTTGGCGCCGTCCCAACGGGCCCCGGTGGACGACTCGGTGAGCCAGTCCGGGTGGCGCCGGTAGGGATGGTCCGCCTGGGGTGGCACGACCGTCTCCCGGTTCCAGATGTTGTACGTGACGATCCAGGCATGGACCTCGATCCGTGCGAGGCCGCCCGTGGTGTCGTGGGCGAGGCGGACCAGTTCCGCGAGGGGATCGAATCCGGCGGGTGAGACGTCCGACGCCTTGGGCTCGAAGCGCGAGTTGTAGTAGGCGTCGCCCCGTTTCCGCACCTCCACCAGCACCGCGTTGAAGCCCCCGGCGCGGGCGTCGGCCACCAGCTGACGCACCTCGGTCGCGGTGCGCAGGGCCGGGTGGAACGTGTCCACCCACAGGCCGCGGAACTCCGGGGTGACGTCCACCCCGTCCGCCCCGGCGAGGAGCGGCAGGATCCCGGCCGCCATCCGGGCGAGCGTTCGCAGGATCGTGTGGGCGCGGCGCATCCCGGCAAGCTGGCCCGCTTCCGGCTGCGCGCCAATCCCACTTCCGTTGGGGCCGGGTGGGGACGCCGCCCCTCGCCGTAGCCGACGCCGAGAGGCGGCCGGTCCGGCCGCACCCCGCCCAGCGCGGCGGGGTCCTGGCGGACCCCGTCGGACTCACCCGCGGACGCGGGCTCATC
>CAZGIK010000028.1:0-69297 GCA_964525755.1 uncultured Verrucomicrobiota bacterium | reverse complement strand
GGCGCGTTCGTGGCGGAGGCCGATAGGCCGCCGTTCCCCGAGCCCCCCAGCCCCCGGCGGATTCATCATCCGCCGCCACCTTGGCGCGTTTGTGGCGGAGGCCGATAGGCCGCCGTGCCCGGAGCCCCCCGGCCCCCCGGCGGATTCACCATCCGCCGCCACCTTGGCGCGTTCGTGGCGGAGGCCGATAGGCCGCCGTGCCCCGAGCCCCCCGGCCCCCGGGCGGATTCACCATCCGCCGCCACCTCGCGTGTTCGTGGCGGAGGCCGATAGGCCGCCGTGCCCGGCAGCCGCCATGATCGCTTTCCGGCTTTCGTCCGGGAGCCGCCCGGCGCCATCGTCCCCCCATGTCGCACCTGACCCGCGCCCGCAAGGTCTTCGACATCGAGCTGGCCGGCCTCCGTGCGGTCCGCGCCCAGCTCGACGCGTCGTTCGACCGCGCGGTCGACCTGCTCGTCGCCACCCTCGCCCGACGCGGCAAGGTGGTCGTGATCGGGGTGGGGAAATCGGGGGCGGTCGGACGCAAGATCGCCGCCACCCTCAGCAGCACCGGGAGCACCGCCGTGGTGCTGGATCCGGTCGACGCCCTCCACGGCGACCTCGGCCTGGTGAACGACGGCGACGCCGTGCTCGCGCTGAGCTACTCGGGGGAGTCCGAGGAACTGGTCCACCTCATCCCCGCCCTCAAGCGGTTCTCCGTCGGGCTGGTCGCCCTGACCGGATCCGTCCGGTCCACCCTCGCCCGCCACAGCGACGTCATCCTCCCGGTGGGCATTCCCCGGGAGGCCTGTCCGTTCAACCTCGCCCCCACCACGAGCACCACCGCCACCCTCGTCATGGGCGACGCCCTCGCGGTCGCGGTCATGGAGGCGCGCGGGTTCAAACCGCGGGATTTCGCCCACCGCCACCCCGCCGGGGCCATCGGACGGGCCCTGCTGCTGAAGGTGGGGGACATCATGCGCGACGGTTCCCGCAACGCCGTCGCCCCGGCGGGCGAGACGGTTAAGGACGCCCTGCTCCGCATGACCCGCGCCAAGTCCGGCAGCGTGGCGGTGGTGGATGCGCGGGGCCGGCTGGCCGGGGTGTTCACCGACGGCGACCTCCGCCGGCACATGGCCGACGACCCCGCGGTGCTCGACCGCCCCCTCCGGGCCGTGATGACCCGCCGGCCGGTCTGCATCCGCATCGACGCCCCCGCGGTGGAGGCCCTGAAGATCTTCAACCAGCGGAACATCGACGACCTGATCGTGGTCAACGCCGCCCGCGAGCCGGTGGGCCTGGTGGACATCCAGGACCTCCCGAAGCTCAAGCTGGTGTAGGCGCCATCCCCCCCATCCCATGAACCCGCCCGCCGCGACACCCCCCAACCCCGCCCCCGCGCCCTCCAAGGCACAGACCTTCTTCCGTCGACTCGCCAGCACGGTGGTCCTCTGGAGCGTGGTCCTGACGGCGATCTTCTCCGGGAACGAGTTCATCCGGCACCATGTGTTCCTGGTCCTGATGCTCCTCCTGGCGTTCACGGGCCTGGTCGAGTTCTACGGGCTGGTCGGAAAGCGCGGCCTGGTCTGCTTTCCCACGTGGGGCATCGTGAACGGCCTCGCCCTGATCGCCGCGACGTTCTTCTACCTCACCGCCTACCAGCCCGGATCGCCCCACGCCGGGATGCCCTCGCGGGCGAACGACTTCGAGTCGGGCGTCCTGGTCCTGTTCGTCCTCGGCCTGTGCGTGCGGGAGTTCGTCTCGAAGCGGCATCAGGCCGTCGGACTGACCGCCATGTCCACCACCCTGCTGGGGCTGATGTACGTGCCGTGGCTCCTGAACTTCATCCAGAAGATCAATTTCTTCCCCGGCGTCGACGGCCGGTACTACGTCCTCTACTTCATCGTGGTCACCAAGTTCAGCGACCTGGGCGCCTACTGCACCGGGTCGCTGATCGGACGGCACAAGATGATCCCGCGGCTCAGTCCGGGGAAGACGTGGGAGGGGTTCGGCGGGGCGGTGGTGATCTCCACCGGGGCCAGCGTCCTGTTCGCCCGGCTGGCCGGCGAACATCTCGCCGGGATGACCCTCCTGCACGCGATCGTCCTCGGGGTGATCCTCAGCGTGGCGGCGGTGGTGGGCGACCTGATCGAATCCCTCTTCAAGCGCGAGGCCGGGGTGAAGGATTCCGGAAGGTTCTTCCCGGGCATCGGCGGGATCCTGGACCTCCTCGACAGCCTCCTGTTCAACGCGCCCCTGATGTACCTCTACCTCCGCCACGTGATCACCGGATGACGGTCGGCGGCGGGGGGGGACGGGACGAGCCGGACCGGGGCGGTCGGGGAGGACTGGCGGAGAGGGAGGGATTCGAACCCTCGTTACGGCTTTTGACCGTAAACCGGTTTAGCAAACCAGCGCCTTCAGCCACTCGGCCACCTCTCCACTGTCGAAGGACGCCCGAAGCAAACACGCCGTTCCCGGACGGGTCAAGCGACGGTTCCGGTTTGCCCGTGGACTTTGCCCACCCCTCTGGCATCCTCCGCCGCCCATGAACAAGCGGTTCTACGTCACCACCGCGATCTTCTACACCAACGGCGAGGCCCACGTCGGCCACGCCTACGAGATGGTCGTCACCGACGTGATCGCCCGCGCCCGGCGGAGCCTCGGCCACGAGGTGTTCTTCCTCACCGGACTCGACGAGCACGGCCAGAAGGTGCAGCAGGCGGCCACCGCCGAGGGCCTGGAACCGCAGGCCTACTGCGACCGGCTCGCCGCCCGCTGGAGCGCCTTCGCCGACCGGCTCGGCATCAGCCACGACGACTTCATCCGCACCACCCAGCCCCGGCACCAGGAGGTCGTCCAGGCCATCCTCCACAAGCTCCACGCGGAGGACCTGGTCTACAAGGGGGGCTACACCGGATGGTACTCGGTGAAGGAGGAGACGTTCCTGACCGACAAGGACCGGCTGCCCGACGGGAGCTGGGATCCGAAGTGGGGGCAGGTGGTGGAGCTGCAGGAGGAGAACTGGTACTTCCGCATGGGCCGTTTCCAGCCGTGGCTGCTCGCCCACCTCGAGGCCCACCCGGAGTTCGTCCAGCCGGCCTCCCGCCGGAACGAGGTGCTGGGGTTCCTCCGGTCCGAGAAGCTGGAGGACCTCTGCATCAGCCGCCCCGCCAGCCGCCTCGCCTGGGGTATCCCCATCCCGTTCGACCCCGAGTACGTGAACTACGTGTGGTTCGACGCGCTCACCAACTACTTCAGCGTCCCGGCGTCGGCCGGCGATCCGGCCGCCGCCGCCTGCCTCGGCGGCCATTACACCCGCAGCCGGGTGGAACCCGCCACCCCGCCGACCGCCGCCGGCTGCTGGCCGGCCGACGTCCATGTCATCGGCAAGGACATCGTGAAGTTCCACGCCGTCTACTGGCCGATCATGCTCCACGCCCTCGGCGCCCCCCTGCCCCGCCAGATGCTGGTGCACGGCTGGTGGCAGAAGGACGGCCAGAAACTGAGCAAGTCGACTGGGAACGTCCTCGACCCGCTCGCGGTGATCGACGCCTGGGGACTGGATGCGTTCCGGTACTACGTCGTGCGGGAACTGGACATCGGCCCGGACGGCAACTGGACGGACACCGGTTTCTCGGCCCGCTACCATGCGGAGCTGGCCAACGGGCTGGGGAACCTGCTCAACCGCACGCTGAACATGTTGAACAAGTACCGCGGCGGCCGTCTGGCGGTGGCCTCGGGCGACCTGGCGGCCGATGCCCAGTCGGTCGCGGACCGCGTCCGCGTCCACTGGCAGGCCAACGAGCTGCAGGCGGGGCTCCAGGCGACCTGGGACCTGGTGAACCGGGCGAACCTCTACGTGGAGCAGACCCAGCCGTTCCGGCTCGCCAAGGACCCGGCCCAGGCCGGCCGCCTGGACGAGGTGCTCTACTCGCTCGCCGAATCCTGCCGGGTGCTGGCCGTGCTGCTCTGGCCGTACATCCCCGGCACGGCCTCCCGGATGTTCGCCCAGCTCGGCCTCACCACGTCCCCGGACCGCTGGTCGGACGCCGCCTGGGGCGGCCTCCCGGCCGGTCACCAGGTGGGCAGTCCCGAGGCGCTCTTTCCCCGCCGCGACCAGCCGACCGCCGGATGAGGCTTCGTCGGCTGCCCCGCCGGCCGGTCACTCGACAGCCCCGGTCTTCTTGAGCTTGAGCAGCTTGGGGACGATCACCGCCTGGCAGTAGGGCTGGCGGGGGTTCTTCCGGAAGAAATCCTGATGGTAGTCCTCGGCCGGGTAGAACTTGGTGAGCGCGACGATCTCGGTCACCACCGGGGACCGGAACATCTTCCCGGCAACCCCCTTGGACCGCTCGGCCTCGATCCGCTGCGCGTCGGAGTGGTGGAGGATGATCGACCGGTACTGGGGCCCGACATCCGCCCCCTGCCGGTTGGGGGTTGTCGGGTCGTGCGCCTCCCAGAAGACCTCGAGGAGGCGGGCAAAGGAGAGGGTGGCCGGGTCGAACTCGACCTGGACCACCTCGGCATGGCCGGTGTCCTCGTTGCAGACCTGCTTGTAGGTGGGGTTCTCCAGGTGTCCCCCGGCGTAGCCGCTCACCACGGACTTCACGCCCGGGAGCCGCTCGAAGACGGCCTCCAGGCACCAGAAACATCCGCCACCCAGGGTGGCCTTCTCAGTCGTCATCTTGGACTCGGGTTCGGCCGCCAGGCTCGCCGTCGAAAACCCCAGGAAACCCGTCAGGAAGGCCAAGGCAGAACGTCGGGAGAGGAAGCGCCGCATGGGGGCGAACATGGGACAGGATCCGTCCGCCGCAAGCCTCCGGTCCCGGGTCCGGGCCGGAGGTTCAGAGCCGCAGGAAGATGGCGCGGCGGTGGAGGGCCCGGGCGAAGAGGAACATGACGGCGAGGCCGGCGAGGGCGAGGACAGCCGGCCCGGCCGCGCCGAAGAGATCCTTCACCGGACCGCCCACCACCCGGGCGGCGATGGCCTGGAAGCCACCCGAGGGACCCAGGATGTTGGCGGCCAGGTACACCGTCAGGGCGTTGGTGCCGATCCACACGAACGGACGACACCACGTGCGCCAGCCCCAGACATCGACCAGCAGATAAAACAGGCCGAGCAGCATCGCCGAGAAGCCCCCCGCCACCAGGACGTAGGAGGACGTCCAGATCTTCTTCACCACCGGGAACACCATGCCCCATCCGAGCCCCGCGAGGACGAGCAGCAGCCCGCCCATCATCAACGCCAGGACGCGGGCCCCGGGGGACATCCGGTCTCCCACCAGCAACGCACCCGCCAGGATGCCCAGGAGGCAGGTCGCCACCGCCGGCACGGTGCTCAGGATGCCCTCCGGATCCCAGTACACGTCGTACCGGCGCCCGGGGAGCCATCGGAAGTCCACGTGATGGGCCACGTTGTACCCGGGCTCATACCGGCCGGTCACCGTGTTGGTGGTGGCCCGGTACATCTCCACCGCGTTGGTCTGGCCGGTGCGCGACATCAGTTCGCGCATCGGCTCCCGGTCGAGCCGGATGTCGCGGATCGGCACCCAGGCCATCACCGCCCAGTAGCCGAGCAGGATCGCGGCCCACACCGCCGGCAGGGCGCGGAAGGGCAGGAAAAGGTAGATCAGACCGGCCCCCGCATAGGCCAGGGCGATCCGCTGCAGCACGCCCATCCACCGGATGCCGTCCCATCCCTGGTTGAGACCCCCGGAGTAGAACACCCCGACGACGAAGATCAGCAGCGCCCGACGGAGCAGGCGGCGGGCCGCCATCCCGACCCCTCCGCGCTCCCGGGCCTTGCGGAGGGAGAGGAGGGCCGACACCCCGCTGATGAACACGAACAGGGGAAAGATGAGGTCGTAGAACCGGAAGCCGCCCCATTCCACATGGGTGAGCTGGGTCCGGAGCAGGCCCAGGAGACCGGACTCGGAGGCGCCTTCCAATGCCCGCACGACCGCCCCGCCCCCGACGATCCAGAACATGTCGAAACCCCGCAGGGCATCGAGCGACAGCAGCCGCTGCGACCCGTCGGGCGCGGGGGTCAGGGGCGACGGCACCGGCTCCTCGCCGGGGCGACGGGCGGCACGATGACGATCGGATCTCACAGGCGCAGGTACAGCTTCCGGCGGTGCATCCACCAGGCGACGACGAATCCCCAGCCGATCCCGATGATCGCCACGGCGAGGCCCGCCAGGCCGGGGATCAGTCCGTCGAGGAGGGCCTCCACCTCCCCGCCGAGGAACCGGCGGGTGAAGGCGTCGAAGTCGACCAGCTTGCAGAGGAGGTAGATGCTGATCGGGTTCAGGCCCACCCAGACGAACGGCTGGCACCATCCGCGCCATCCGCGCAGGTCGATCACCCAGTGGAAGGCCGCGAGCAGGATGCAGCTCCATCCGCCGGCCACCAGCACGTACGAGGAGGTCCAGATCTTCTTGATGATCGGGAACACCGTCCCCCACCCGTACCCGGCCAGGATCAGCACCACGCCGGCGCCGATGAACTGGAGCACCTTCCGCTCGGGCGCGGCGCGGCCGTCGCGCAGGTGGATCCCCGCCAGGACGCCGATCAGGCAGGAGGCGATGGCCGGGAGCGTGCTCAGCAGGCCCTCGGGATCATGGTCGCCATCCCACTTGAAGAGCGGCAGGAACCGGGAATCCACCCAGTTGGCGAGGTTGCGTCCCTCGGAGTAGTCGCCGGCCCCGATCCCCGGCACCGGCACCAGGGCCATCAACGTCCAGTAGCCCAGCAGCAGCCCGGCGGTGAGGACCACCAGGTTCCTCGGACGGAGGGCCAGGAAGGCGAAGCTGGCGAAGAAGTAGCACAGCGCCAGCCGCTGGAGCACCCCGAGCAGGCGGATCTTCTCCACCCCCTCGGAAATCCCGCCGTAGTAGAAGATCCCCAGCAGGTACAGGACCACCGACCGGCGGAACACCCGCAGCAGCGCGGCATCGAATCCGCGGGTGTCGCGGAGCTTGGTCAGGGAGAAGACCAGCGACACGCCGATGATGAAGACGAACAGCGGGAAGATCAGGTCGTAGAACCGGAATCCCTCCCAGGGGACATGCTCCAGCTGGTCGCCGACGAAGTGCCCGATCCGGGCGGCGAGGGATTTCCCCTGCGCGGCGCCCTCGGCCACCGCCCCGGCCGCCTCGGGACGCACGCCGAACTTCAGGAACGCCCCCCCGATGGCGTCCGCCCCCATGATCCACAGCATGTCGAACCCGCGCAGGGCGTCGATGGACTCCAGTCGGGTCGGGAGAGCCGGGGCGGCCGCACCCGCCACCGGAGGGGCGGGCGTCGCGGGAGTCGGAGGGGGGAGATCGCTCATGCCGCAGCGCCCAGACCAAACCACGCGACGCCGCCCGCCATCAACCGGAATCCCCCCTCCCCTACTTCGCACCCCCGAGAACCGCCGGGAGTCGCCGGTCCCGGAGGACGGAGTTGATCGCCGGGAAATCCCAGATGCGCAGCTTCCCCTGGGCGGTCGCCGCCGCCAACCGGGTCCCGCCGCCATCCCACGCCAACGCCAGGATGCGCAACCGGGAGGGGGGCTCGATCCGGACCTCCCCGCGTTCGCCCGCCAGGTCGAGCAGCAGCACGTCGTACACGTCGGCCGTCACCGCCAGGTGCCGGCCGTCGGGCGAGAACGCGGCCGCGCCCAGGAGCGGACGCGGTTCGACCAGCGGCAGGGGGATGGGCTTCCAGTCCCCGGCGGAAAGCAGCCGGAACCCCGCCCCCCAGACCGCCATCCGCCGTCCCTCCCGGTCAAACGTCACCCCCGCCTGCGGTCCGGCGGGGATCTCGTGAACCACCCTTCCGGTGTCCACCGCCCACACCCGGACCACCCCCGACGCCGAGGCCACCGTGGCCAGCCAGCGGCCGGAGGCATCCACCTCCAGCGCGTCCGCCCCCGGATGCGGCCCCATCCATCTCTCGGTGTGACCATCGGACCCGGCATGGAAGATCTCCCCTCCCGGCCCGAGCAACCACCATCCGGTCCGTTCCGGCGAGGCGGCCACCGCGGTGAATCCGGTGTCCCCGGGCAGCAGCGACTTCCGCCCGGTCACCCCACCGTCCGGAGCCCAGTCCCAGAACCCCAACCCCTGCCGGTCGAGCACCACCAGCCCGGGGTCGCCGGATGGAAAGGCGAACCCGCGCGGCCACTCGGTGGCCAGCGAGGCGACCTGCTCCCGACGGACCGGGTCGAACACCCGGACGCCATTCTGGTAGCGGCCGACGAGGAAACGGTCGTCGTGGCTGAAGCCCACCTGCAGTTCGGAGCTTCCGAGATAGCCGGCGAGGATCTCGGTGAAGCCGACGGCCGGAACCACCCGGTACCAGCCGGTCCGGCCCCGCCACGAGACCGGGCCGAAGCCCTGCCCGTCCTCCCGGAAGCCCAGCGTCTCCGCATCCCCCGGCCCGGCCACCAGAAGCCGCCCCGCCTGCACATCCCAGAGCCGGAGGGTCCGGTCGTCCCACGCCGACGCCAGGAGCCGGCCCGTCGGATCGAACGTCATCCCCAGCGGCCGCGCCGGCGAAAAGGTGAAGGAGAGGATCCGGTTCCGGCCGGGAACGTCGTGATAGAAGACCCGCCCGTCCGCCGTGGCGGCGGCGAACCGCATGCCGTCGGGCGCCCACGCCACCCGGTCCACCGGCCCCGGCTGCGGCAGGCGGACCTCCAGTTCGCGGTCCTCCGTCCGGTAGAGATCCACACTGTTGGCATGCAGCCGCGAGGTCCCGAGGAACCGCCCGTCGGGGGAGAATCCCAGCCAGCGCCAGCCCGCCTGCCCGCTGTCCACCCGATGCACCCCGCCGCCGGGCGCCAGGTCGTGCCAGGTCAGCGCGGGACCGTTCCCGGCGGTCACCAGCCATCGGCCGTCGGGCGACAGCGCATGCAGCAGGGGCACCGGGCTGACATCGACCAACCGCGACGCCCGCCCCTCGCCGCCCAGGCGCCAGACCGCGAGGGAATGGTCCCCGATCACGACCTGGACCGTCCCCGTCGAATCGGCATCGCCCAGCGCCGCCACACCCGGCCCCACCTCCCAGACGGCGTCCGTCGACGGCGGCCCGTCGGGCGCCCAGTCCCCGATCTCCCCCTCCGCCAGCAACTGCCGCCATCGGCCGCCCGATCCCACCGGATGCATCCGGGCGATTCGCCGGGGCATGGTGTCGACCGCCTCGAACTCGAGGTCGGAATGGGCCGATGCGGCGATCACCTCGCGAACCGCCTGGTCGCGGAGGGGGCCGGTGGTGCCGAGGGAGAGGGCCTGGTCGACGGCCGCCAGGCTCGCCTGCTGCTGGCCCGGTCCGCCGGCCAGGCGGAGGGCGCTGGCCTGGGCCAGGAGGGTCTGGCGGAGGTTCCGCACGGCGGCCTGCTCGGCGCGGACGATCCGCACCGCCGCCACGCCCCCGACCGCCACCAACCCGGCCAGGGCGACCCCCAGCGCCCCGAGCAGCCCGGCCACCGCCGGCCGACGCGCGGCCCAGCGGACCAGCCGCCCCGGCCATCCCAGCGGACGCGCCCGCACCGGCTCCCCGGCAAGGAACCGCTCCAGTTCCTCCGCCACCGCGCCCGCGGTCGGATACCGTCGGCCGGGATCCTTCTCCAGGCACCGCTGGCAGACCGTCTCCAGGTCGGCCGGCACCGAGGGATTCAGGCGCCGCGGGGCGACCGGGTCGTCGTCGGCCACCTGTCGCAGCACCGCCTGGAGGCTGTCGCCCTGGAACGGCGGACGCCCGGTGAGCAGATGGTACAGCAGCGCGCCGAGCGAATAGACGTCGGTGGTGAGTCCCACCCGGGCGGATTCCCCCCGGACCTGTTCCGGCGCGGCGTAGGCCGGCGAGCCGAGAACCTCGCCGCTGGCGGTCAGCGTCGCCGACCCGTGGATCTGCTTCGCGAGGCCGAAATCGGTCACCCGCGGCTCGTCGAACAGGTCGATGAGGACGTTCGACGGCTTCAGGTCGCGGTGGAGCACCCCCTGTTGATGGGCGTAGGCCACCGCCGCGGCGATCCGGGCGACGTACCGGGAGGCCTCCCGGGCCGGCAGCGGACCCGATCGGACCCGGTCCCCGAGGGTCTGGCCGTCGATGTAGTCCATCGAGAAGTAGGGCTGTCCCTCGTGCTCCCCGATCTCGTGGATGGCGACGATGTTCGGATGCTGGATCCGGGCGGCGGCGGCGGCCTCCCGGCGGAAGCGTTCCCGGGCGTCGGGGCTGGCGAACTGTCCGCCCAGAATCAGCTTCAGGGCCACCACCCGCCCCAGGCTCCGCTGGCGGGCACGGAACACCACCCCCATCCCCCCGCGCGCAATCTCCCCGAGGAGTTCGTAGTCCCCGAGCTGCCGCATGGACGGCGGCAGGAAGGAACCGGCGCCCCCGGGCTGGGAGGCCTCCCGCACCAGGCACACCGGACAGAACTCGACCCGCACCCCGGCCGGCAGCGGGGTTCCGCAATCGGGACAACGGGAAGGGCTAGGACCAGGGGGCATGAAACCTTGGAGGCGAAAGGGTTCCCGGGGGGTACCGCATCCCGATCCCGCACGCAACGCCCCGGGAGCCGGATACCATTCCGAAAGTCCCGCGAAACCTCGGCCGGCGGATTCCTCAGAAACCGGTGAGCATGAAATCCGAGAAGCCGTCCAGATCCCCAGCCCACCCCTCCCGTTGGACCCGGTGGGCCGCCCTCCTCGCCATCGCATCCAACCCCCTCCACGGCGCCACCCTCCAGGTGGAACGGTCGGAACAGGTCGACCAATGGATCCCGGTGCCCATCACCCCGGGACAACTGCTGCCCGACGGCGCGATCGCGGTCCCGTCCGGCGGGGAATCGGGGTTCTTCCGCCTGCGGATCGACGGGGCCACGGGCCCCGTCCTGTCGCTCGACCGGATGCCCGCCGAGGCGGTGGCCCTCGCCCGGGATTTTGTCGACCGGCACAACGCAGCCGCGGCCGCGGGGGACGCCGATCTCGACGGGGTGTTCGACTTCGACGACCTCGTGGCGCTGGGCCCGATCGGCGCCCTGTACTTCGACCCCGCGCACGACGGCGGCCAGACCCCGGCCTATGCCGAGTTCAAGCTGGTCCGTCCCCCGGCCCCGCGTCCCCCGGGAACGGCGGTGCCCGACCAGTTCTTCCGGGACGGGGCGGCCGAACCGGAGTCGCGTCCCGACGGCGGCTATGTGACCGTGTGCCTGCACCGGGGCGACCTGCCGATCTCCGCCCACACCGACCAGGGCCCCGCGCGGTTCGAGAAGCTCCTGGCGAGGATTCCCGCGGGGAAACCGGTCCGGCTGGTCCGGTTCGATGACGCCTTCATGGTGGCCGAGGACGCCGCCGGGCAACCCCTCGCCAGCCTCGGGTCCGCCCCCTACCTGCCCGACCCGGGCCTGTTGGAGATGCCTCCCGAGGGCTACACGCTGGAGATCGGAACCGCCGCCCCGCCGCCCGACGACCTGGGGCCCCGCCTGGTGCCCGCGGCGGCGGAGAACTACGGGCAGTTCCTGCAGGCCTGGCGGGAGAACCCGGTGTTCCAGCGGATCCGCGAGGCCCGCGCCGCCGTGGCCGACGAGGCCTGGGACTTCGCCGGGGACGGCCCGAAGACGGTCAGCATCGACCTCCGCGAGACCGTGGTCCTGAACGACGCCACCCGCCCGGCCCTGCGGGCCGAAAGCTCCGACCCCGAATCGATCGGCGTCGAGGTGGACGCCGCGTCCGGCGAGGTTCGGGCGACCGGACTCGCCGACGGGGACTCGCTGGTCACCGTCTGGTATCCCGACGGCAGCCGCGAGCGCTGCATCGTGGAGGCGGGTCCCGGGGATCCGATCCCGCAGCGCGGGGCCGCACTGGCCAAGACCCACATCCCGGGCCAGCAGGCGGGCTGGGCCCTCATCGGGACCCGGTACAGCTCGGCCTTCAAGGACCAGCCGCACTACACCCAGGTGAAGAACGATCCGCAGATGTGCTCGACCACCGTCAGCGGCTGCGGCCCGACCGCGTGGGCCATCCTCTTCGGGTTCTGGGACCGGAACGGGTACCCGCGGCTGTTTGCCGATCCGGCCAAGGCCGACGCCCCCTTCGGCCACGGCAATCCGGTCAACCCCTCGGTGCGCGACTGCACCCGGTGGCTCTTCGACGCGGTCGACGGGATCTGCTTCCCGAAGCTCGACCGCACCGCGACGCTCCCCACGACGATGCACCGGGGGCTGAACTGGGCCTCGCATCGCAACCAGTCGATGACCGGGACGATCAAGTCCGGGCTGCCGTACCTGTCCCCGGGCTGCCAGCAGCTGGCCCGGGACGCCATCGTCGCCGGACGCATCAGCATCGTCGGCATCGGAACCTATTCCCATTACCCGCTCGCCTACGGCTACCGGCGGTGGGAGTGGAAGACCAAGAAGGGGAAGACCCTCAGGACGACCTTCGACCTCCGCCTGAACATGGGATGGGGTGAGTCGCCGCCCGAGTGGCGGAGCATCGAGCAGATCTGGTACGCGACCTCGGTCCGTCCGCAGTGACGCGGACGCCCGGCCGGGGACGGTTCCGGGAACACGCGATGCCGGGGATCCGCCCGCAACGGGCGGGTCCCCGGTTTGCGTTCAGCCCCCGGCCCGGGCCGACAGCACCCGCATCAGGTGACGGAGTTCGTCCTCGAGGTCGGCCGGGGACGAGACGGTCCGGGCCACCTCTTCCCGGAGCAGTTCGCGGTAGCGCTGGCGAAGGCGGTAGGCCGCGAGCTTGACCGCCCCCTCGCTCATCCCGAACCGGCGGCCGATCTCGGCCAGGGACCCGACGGATTCCCTTCCCCCCACCACCCCCAGGGCATCGAACAGGTCCGCCTTCCCCGCCGCCGTGGCCTCCTCGCGAAGACGTCCACCGACGCGCCGCATGACCGTCTCCGCCCACGCCAGGTCGACCTGCAGGTCGGCATCGGGCGGCCCGTGCAATGCCTCCCGCTCCAGCCACTCCTCCGCCTCCCGGGTGTCGAGGGGCACGTGCGAGACCCGACCGCCCCGTTTCCACGCCTGGACCCGGTCCCGCTCGTCGGAGATGAAATGCCGCAGCGCGGTGAGGAGGAAGGTCCGGAACCGGCCCCGGTTGCGGTCGGCCTGCCCCACGTAGTTCCGTTCCAACAGGCGGGCGAAGAAGGCCTGGGTCAGGTCCTCGGCCTCGCCCGGGGGAAACCCGAGCCGGCGCACGTACGCGTACAGCGGCATCCAGTACCCGGCACACAGCACCTCCAGCGCCTCGAGGGCCCCGGGCGAATCCACCTCCGCGGCCCGGAGCACGACCGTCCACTGCGTCGTCAGGAACGACGAGGGCGTCGCGCCACGCTCTCCGGGTGACTCCTCCATGCGGAGACGGCAGCGTGCCCGGACACCGGCTCCCCGCCAAGCCCGCGCCGGCCGGCCTGAATCGGGGAGTGCCACGACGGCGCGCCGAGGCTACACCCACCCCATGCGGCGCACCGCCTTCACCCTGATCGAGCTCCTGGTCGTGATCGCCATCATCGCGATCCTCGCCGGCCTGCTCCTGCCCGCCCTCAGCCGGTCCCGCGGCACCGCCCAGTCCGCCGCCTGCCTCAACCAGGCCCGCCAGCTCCAGCTGGCCTGGACCGTCTACGCCGACGACCACGGGGGCCGCCTGGTGAACAACCACGGGGTCGGCGAGACCCGGCGACTGCGCCAGAACTGGGTCAACAACATCCTCGACTGGGAGGACAGCCCCGGGAACACCAACGAGGCCGACCTCACCGAAGCCCTCCTGGGGAGCCATACCGGACGTTCCCCGCGGCTGTTCAAGTGTCCGGCCGACCGGTCGGTGGCCCACAACGGCCCGCGGATCCGGAGCTTCGCCATGAACTCCCTCGTCGGCGACCCGGGCGAGCTCACCAACCGGTTCAACCCCTCCTACGTCCAGTACTTCCGGGACTCGGCCTTCGGCACGCCGGCCAACGTGTTCGTGTTCCTCGACGAACACCCGGACACGCTCAATGACGGCTTCTTCATGAACCGCCTCGAGGAGGCGCCGCGCTGGGGCAACCTGCCGGCATCGTGGCACAACGGCTCGTCGAGCCTCGCCTTCGCCGACGGCCACACGGAGTCGCATCGGTGGCGGGTCACCGGTCCCGAGGGGACGATCCGACCGAACGTCCCGGGCGGTGCCGGGGGCATCTTCCCCGCCGTGCCCACCACGGACTGGGACTGGCTCCGGGAACGGAGCGGGGAACGGCGCTGACCGGCATGCAAACGGCCGCCGGAGGATGTCCGGCGGCCGGTGGTCGGGGAGGCGGAGCGACCCCCGCGCCGCGGTCAGGCCTCGAAGGACTTCCCGCAGCCGCAGCTGCTGTTGGCGTTCGGATTCTGGATCTTGAACCCGCCGCCGGTCAGGGCGTCGCTGAAGTCGATTACGGCACCCTTGAGGTAGTTGGCGCTGAACGGGTCGACCAGGACCGAGACCCCGTGGAACTCGGTCGAGAGATCCTCGGGACGCTTCTCGTCGAACACCATCCCGTACTGCATCCCCGAGCAACCCCCGGCCTCGACGAAGACCCGGAGACCCTTGCCGGCGTTCTCCTTGTCCTCCGTCAGCATCACGGCGATCTGACGGGCCGCGGCCTCGGTGAGGGTCACCACCGAGTCGGTCGGCGTCTCTACTGCACTGGCGCTCATGTTGGGGCGACGTTAGGAGCGACCGGAAAAGGTGTCAAACCCCCGGACATTTCCCCCGGGGCGGCCGTCGGGCCCTCACCAGGTCGCCACCGAGTCGGCCGACAGGATCCGCTCGAGCAACCGCGCGTAGTCCGGTTCCCCGGCCGTGAGGTCGATCACCTCGACCTCGACGTCGGGCAACCCGCGCTGGTCGGCCAGGAGACGGGTGACGAACTCGTCGGGCGGACGGGTCAGGACGTGCAGGGCGATGCGCATGTCGGGATCGGGATCGTTCAGAGGCGGAGGACGTAGTCCGAGGCGGCCGCGAGCCGCGCCAGGCCCGCCGCGTCGAGTTCCTCGCAGGGCACGGAGGGCGGATCGATGTCCCATCGGGCCAGCGCACCGGGCTCCACGTAGACCGGCCGACCGAACTCGCCCACGATGGGCAGGTAGCGGGTGAAATTGTCCTCGTCGACCAGATGGTCCACCCACTCCCCCACCGCCTGCGCCGCCGCGCCCCGCAGGCACAGGGTCACGTCGGCCTTCCTCCACGTGCCCACCCCCGCCGCGATCCGGACACCCTCCGCCGTGCGACCGGTGGTTTCCGGGTCGGAGGTGAGGATCACGAGGACGCGGGGATTCATGGCGGGGATCAGTTGAAGCTGACGAAGCGGTCCGTGGCCGAGATCAGGTCGCTGACCACGGTCAGCCCGGCGTAGAAGGCCCGGTCGTCGACCGGCAGGTTGCGCCGGTGGGCGCCGTAGGCGCAGGCGTACAGCTTGAGGCCTCGCGGACGCAGGGCCTGCAGGTCCTCGCGCCCCACCCCGGCCACGCCGTCGTCGATGCAGTAGAGATAGACGTCGACCCCGGCCGCGAGGGATGCCCCAGCCAGGCCCACGGCGTGGGTGAACCCGGGCTGGTCCGGGGCGCAGGAGATGAGGATCCCGAGCTTGCGTTGGGTCGGCGCCGACACGCCCGCCACCCAACAGGCCGGGCGGCCGGATGTCAAACGCCCGGCGGGGACTGCGGGCCGGTCGACGCCGCCGCGGGCGCCGGATCGTCGAGCAGCAGTTCGAGGGGTTCGACCCGCATCAGGTTCACCGCCAGGAGGCCCCCGATGAATCCGCCCAGGTGGGCGAGATGGGCGATGTGGCCCCACTGGAAGACGGCCCCGGCCAGCGTCAGGGCCCCGACGCCGAGGAGAAGCATCTTGGCCTTCACGTTGAAGGGGATGACGAAGAACAGGTAGCCGCGGACCGGCTGCTCGGCATAGACCGCCCCGAGCGCGGCCAGCAGGCCGCACAGGCCGGCGGAGGCCCCCACCACCGGTTGTCCGAAGAACCGGGGCGACAGCAGCGCCCCGGCCAGCTGCACCAGGCCACCCATCACCCCGCTCCCCAGGTACAGGATCAGGAAACGTCGCCGGCCCAGCGTGGTCTCGAGGATCGGCCCCAGCGAATGCAGCAGCACCAGGTTGGTGGCCAGATGGATCCACCCGCCATGCAGGAACTGGTAGGTCAGAAACTGCCACCAGTACCCGGCCTTCACCGCCTCCAGGCTCAGCGAGTACCGCTGCTCGAACAGGAACCGGAACCCCGGGTGGTTCGCATGCGGCTCGACGAGGAACACGAACGCGTTGAGCGCCAGGAGCGCCAGGGTGACCTCGCGCTCCAATGGCACCCGCTCCAGTTCCGGTCCGGATGAGCTCATCGTTCCTCGACCTGTTGCGACATCACCCGGGGCGGCCTCACCCGAGCCGCGCCAGCTCGGCGCGTACGCTCCCGAGCAGCGGCGCCACCGTGGACCGGCTGAAGTCGAAGCGGCAGCCGGCGGCGGCGAACAGCTCGGGGAGCGGACGCGACCCGCCCAGCGACAGGCCGGCCTTGTACCGGGCGAGTGCCGACGCCGGGTCGGCCCGGTGGTTGGCCCAGACCTGGAGCGCCCCCAGCTGGGCGATCCCGTATTCCACGTAGTACAGGGGGTGCAGGAAGATGTGCAGCTGCCGATGCCACAGGTGGTCGCGCACGTCCTCCAGACCCGACCAGTCCACGATCCCGCCAAAGCGCTCCATCAACCCCCGCCACGCCGCACGCCGCGCCGACGCGTCATGGCCGGGATGCGTGTAGAGCCAGTGCTGGAAGGCGTCGACCGTGGCGATCCACGGGAACACCGACACCACCCCCTCGAGGTGGGTCCGACGCGCCCGCACCAGGTCGTCGGGTCCGTAGAACACGCCGAGCTGATCGGCGGCGAGAAGTTCCATGGCCATCGAGGCCACCTCGCAGAACTCGATCGGCGCGTCCCGATACCCGTACAGGGGCTCCCCCCGGGACGCCAGGGCGTGGAACGCGTGCCCGGCCTCGTGCAGGAGGGTCTCGACGTCGCGGTGCTGGCCCACGGCGTTCATGAAGATGAACGGCAGCCGCGCCTCGCTCAGGGTGTACTGGTAGCCGCCCGGCGCCTTGCCCTTGCGGTTGGCCAGGTCCAGCAGCCGCAGCTCGCTCATCCGGCGGTAATCCCCCGCCAACCCGGCATCCAACCCGTCGAAGACCCGCTGCCCCCCGGCCTCCAGCGCCTCCACATCGGCAAACGGGCGCAGCGGGGCGCGTCCCAGCGGATCCACCGCGGTGTCCCAAGGGCGGAGGGTGTCGACCCCCAGCCGACGCCGACGCGCCTCCTGCAACTCCCGCACCAGCGGCATGACCTCCGCCTCGATGGCGTCGTGGAACGCGCGGCAGTCGGCATCGGTGTAGTCGAACCGTCCCCGGGCCCGGAACCCGTACGCCAGGTAGTCGGGATGCCCCGCGTTCCGGGCGATCTGCTGTCGAAGGCCCAGCAGGCCGTCCATGAAGCCCTCGAACTGCGGCGCCTCCCGCAACCGCCGTTCCGCCACCAGGCGCCAGGTCTCCTCGCGGACCGCCCGGTCGGGCTCCTCCTGGTAGCGTCCCATCTGGGTCAGGGTCCGCTCCTCGCCCGCGTAGGTCACCGTCAGCCCGCCGCTCAGCTTCTGGTACTGCTGCCCCAACCGCGCCTCCTCGGTCTCCAGCGGCACGTTCTCGTCGCGGAACAGCTCGACCTGCAGGACCGTGTTCCGGTCGAGGACACCGTACCGTTCCGACGCGAGGGACGTCCGCAGGGGATGATCAAGAAACAGTCGGGCGAGGCGGAACTGCCGCGGCTTGAGGGGCGGGTCGATCTTCTCGACGAAGTCGAGGTACGCCCGCTCGGCCTCGGGACTGTCGGTGTGGCAGGTCATGGCGATGTATCGCCGGGCCCGCTCCTCGTCGATCGCCGCCGCCAGTTCGCCCCCGTCCAGCAGCCATTGCTCGAGGTCCGACACCGTCCGGCACGCGGCGGCACGCTCCTCCAGCCGGTCGAACCAGGGGGCGAGGGCCTCCCAGGAGCCCAGGTCGAGATCGGGAGGCAGGAAGCGTCGGGGCTCGGCGGGAGGCAGGTTTCCGAAGGGCAACAGCGACATCGGGCCGAACCTGCCCGACCCGACCCCGCCTGTCCAAGCCCGACCCGCGGGACCGGGATTCATCCCCCCCACGACCAGACCGGAGGGAGGAGAAGGACGGAAAGCGGAAGGACGAAGGGAGAACGGACAGCGTGGGGAGAGATGGTCGGGGCGGTGAGATTTGAACTCACGACCTTCTGAACCCCATTCAGACGCGCTACCAAGCTACGCTACGCCCCGACCAGTGCCGCGAACGGCGCCGCGGATCATTGGGGAGCCCGCCCGGGACGGCAACAGTTTCTTTGCCCCTCAGCCCCCCACCCGCATGACGACCGCGGTGAGGTCGTCGGTCAGCTCGGACGGGGCGGCGAAGTCGCGGACGGCGGCGCACAGGCGGGCGACGATCTCCGCCACCGGACGGTCCCGATGCCGCGCCACCTCGGCCACCGCCCGGTCGAGCCCGAAACACTCCGTCCCGTCCGGATTCAACGCCTCGTCGATCCCGTCGGTCACCAGCAGCACCAGGTCGCCCGGGTCGAGCACCAGGTCCGGCGCATTGCGGCACGGCTCGCCCACCCGGCGTCCCAGCGGGGGACCGGTCCGGCGGAGCACGTGCTTGAGCGAGCCGTCGGCGCCGATCACATGGACCGGCGGATGCCCGGCACTGGCCACCCGGAGCCGACGGGTGGCGGGCTCGTACCGGGCCAGGGCCAGGGTGATGAACCGTTCCGAGCCGAGGTCCGGCGACAGCGCCGCATTGGCCTCGGTGAGGAGCACCCCGGGATCCCCCTCCCGCCGCGCCAGCAGGCGCAGGAAGGCCCGCGCCTCGGCCATCAGCAGCGCCGGGCCCAGCCCGTGCCCGCTCACGTCCGCCACCGCCACCAGCAGGCTGCCGTCGGCCTGCGTCAGGTAGTCGAAATAATCCCCCCCCGCCGCCACCGCCGGATGGCTGATGCCGTCGAGCTCGATCCCGGCGACCACCGGGGCGGCCGAAGGGAACAGCCGCTGTTGCACCTCGCGGGCGGCCGCGAACTCCTCGCGGCTGTGCCGGAGCTCGGCCTCGGCCCGGAGCCGCTCGGTGATGTCCCGCACGAACGCCACCACCCAGAGCTGGTCCCCGGTCCGCATCTCGGTGAACGCCAGCTCGAGCGACACCCGACGTCCGTCCGGCCGCTCGATCTCCGCCTCGAACAGCGGATGTCCCCCCGCCCGGGCCCGGACCCACCAGTCGGACCCGGGCCCGGCGCCGGAAAGGTCGGCCAGGGGCCTGTCGACCACGGTCCCCGGGTCCCGGCCGAACACCGTTCCCACCGCGGGATTGGCGAACCGGACGGTCCCCCCGAGGTCAACCAGCAGGACGGCGTCGGTGGAATTCTCCCAGACGGACCGGTAGCGGAGTTCGCTCTCGCGGATCGATTCCTCGGCGGCACGGCGGGCGGCGCGGACCGCGGCCTCGCGCAGCTCGCGCTGGACGGCCGGGACCAGCCGCCCAAGGGCGCCCTTCATGAGGAAGTCGTGCGCTCCCGCCTTCATGGCGGCGATCGCCACCCCTTCCTCGATGCCACCCGAGACGATCAGGAACGGCAGGTCACGTCCGGTCTCCTGCAGGAGCCGCAGGGCCTCGGGCGCGCTGAACCCGGGGAGGCTGTGGTCGGAAAGGACAAGGTCCCAGGGCTCCGCCGCCAGGGCGGCGGCCATCGACGGCCCGTCCTCGACCCGGCGGAACGCCACCTGCCAGCCCCCCTGTCGCAGCAGGCTCACGAGCACCCGGGCATCCAGCTCGGAGTCCTCGACGATCAGGACCCGCAGCCGGGACGGTTGCCCCGGGTCTGCGGGCGTGGATGCGGCGCTCACCGCGGCCATCCTGCCGGGCACCCGCCACGGCATCAAGGCAGGCGGCGTACCCGATAGTACCGCGCACCCGACGTCTCCCGCTCCGGCTCAAACCACTGCCCGAGGTCGGGCGCGGGATAGGTCACCGCCCCCCCGGCAGGTCCCCACGAACGGAGGTCGCCGCTCTCCTCCACCTGGTACCGCTGGCCCCGGGCCGCCGTGAAGCGGAGCCGGTACCGTCCGGACAGGAACTCCCGGGCGACGATCTGGACCTCGTTCGTGTCCTCGGCGACGAGCCGGAAGAGCCGGAACCCGGTGGCATCCACCCCCTCCAGCCACGCCGTGGTGGTGTCGTCGACCGGGATGAACTCGCCCTCCACATCCACCCAGCCGGACTCGGTCGGCAGCACCGCATCGAACCGGTACACCTGCACCCGCACCCGACGGCCGATCTGGGTCGGGAAAGTCAGGAACACCCGGTCGTCGAGAAGCTCCTGGGTCAGGATGCGCAGGCGGCGCGGATCCTCCTCGGCGCTGATCCGCGCATAGAAATTCGCCTTCGGATCGGTCAGGCCGAACCCGAAGTTGATCAGGGTCCACGGAGCCCCGGGCTGGGAATTCGCCCGGATCCACGCGTCGTAGTAGCTTCCCACCCGGCCGTCGCCCAGGCGACGCCCGACCGTGGGGGGATCGGCCAGGATCAGCCCGGCGCTGTCACCCGAGGCACCGGTCACCCCGGTGAACTCGACCGTCCACGTGAACCGGTCGGGCACCTGGATGCCAGGGACGGGCAGGATCGGGGCGTGGGCCCCCTTCCGGAGTTCCTGGGGATCGCTTTCCCACAGCAGGCTCCCCGGGGCCAGGGCGGTCTGCGGACCGGGCATCGCATCGGGCCCGTCGTTGGCGTAGAACCGCACCCGGAACCGGGCATCGGGCCGGTTGGTGAAGTCCGCGAAGTACTGGAAGACGAACTCGGTCACCACGCGGGAAGAACCGGCCAGCTCGACCTCGTCGCCGTGCTCCCGGCTGAACCGGTACAGCTGGGCGAAGACGTTCGTGGTGTTGTTGTACACCACCTCGGCCGACCGCACCGCCGCGGCGGGCGGGAGGAACACCAGGGCAAGGCAGGCCCAGGCGACGGACAAGGCGGGGAAAAGCCGGAGGGGACAACGGGTTGGGAACTTCATCGGGTGGGGACGCCTCCTGCCAAGGCGCGGACACGCTCGCAGCCCCCTCCCCGGCCGTCAAGCGACCGGCTGCGGCCCCGGGTCGAAAGTCGGAACCCCGAGCCCCTCAGCCTCCGCGAGCCGCCGCTGCTGCCCGTCGAAGGTGAGGAACTCCCGGCAGCCCAGGTGGAGCGCCGTGGCGACGTGGAGGACATCGAAGCCGCGATGCCCCTCGGTCCATGTGTACTGGGCCGACAATCGCTCCCCGATCCCCACGACATCGGCCCAGTCCACCGGGACCACAACCAGCGCGCCCCGTGCGATGTTGTCCTGGAGGACCGCCAGCATCGCCTGCGCCTCCTTCCGCGGGAATCCCTTGGCCGGATGGTTGGCGTGAAGCCAGCTCTGCCAGCGGGCCGACTGCCTGAACTCGAACAGCAGGGGGGAGGCCACGTGCAACGCCTCCCGCATGCCGGCGACATGGCCTGCGGCACGCGACGAGTTGGACTGGGGACGATACAGCGCGCAGAGGAAGGACGTGTCCGGGTAGGCTACCATGCCCCCTCCCGCTCCCCTTCGTCATCCCGCATGGCCCGAACCTCGGCATCCGAGAACACCCGGTCCCCCCAGACCTCCCGCAACTGCTGCGTGAAGTCCACCTTGGGCACCCCCGCCCGGGCCGGCTCCGCACCCTCCGCCGAGAGGCGGGCGAAGGGGCGACCCCGTCGGACGATCTGCACGGTCTCCCCGTGCTCGATCCACGTCGAAATCCGTCGGAAATGATTCCTCAGATCCGCCACTGTCGCCGTTTTCATGATAGATATCTCGTATCACATCGAGACCTTCGTCAAGCGCGCACGCCCGACGGGGAACGCGGGAGATCGACTCCGATCCCGATTCCGACCCCGACCCCGAGGGGCTGGCAGCCGGGTTGGCACGGGTGCCGACCGGATCCCGGTCCGGCTTCCAAAGCGGCGTGGCGCTTGCGCTTCCCGCCGCAGTCCAAACTCACCCCGCACCCATTTGAGATCTCTGCGATCATTGCGGTCATGTTTCCGCCCGGCTCACAGCACCCCCTCCGTGTCCCCGTGCCTCCGTGTGGGTCCCATCCCCCTGCGCATCCGGCCGGAAGCAGAGGTGCCCCCCGGTCCCGGTTGACCGGCCCGGACGGCCCTCCCTAGGCTCATCCCATGCTGCCATCCCTCCTCCGGATCGCCCCCCTGGCCGCCGTCCTGACGGTCGGCTCGTCGGCCGACTCCTTCCGGGACCGCCTCGGCCGCGAGTTCCATCGACGCGAAGCCCCGGCCGTCGCCCATCCCACCCACGGCTCCATCGAGCGGCTCAACCCCGCGTTCGACGCGCTGATCGCACCGGATGCGGCCATGGAACGCCTGGCGAGCGGGTTCGGCTGGTCGGAGGGACCGACCTGGCTGGCCCGCAGCCGGACCGTGGTGTTCTCCGACGTGCCCGGGAACGTCATCCACGCGTGGTCGGAACGCGACGGTCTCCGGATCTTCCTCAAGCCGAGCGGCTACACCGGTTCCGATCCGGCCCGCTTCGGACACGGCTCGAACGGCCTGCTCACCGACGCCCGCGGGCGCCTGGTCATCTGCCAGCACGGCGATCGCCAGATCAGCCGGCTGGAAAAGGACGGAACCCTGACCCCGCTGGTCGGGTGGTACCGCCACCGTCGGCTCAACTCGCCCAACGACGCCGTCCACAACACCCGGGGTGACCTCTATTTCACCGACCCGCCCTACGGGCTGGCCGGACTGGATGACAGTCCGGACAAGGAACTCGCGGTGAACGGCGTCTACCGGCTCCGCCGGGACGGGACGCTGGACCTGCTGGACGACTCGATGACGTTCCCCAACGGGATCGCCTTCTCGCCCGACCATCGGACGCTCTACGTGAACCAGTCCGATCCCAAGGCCCCGCTGATCCGGGCGTTCGACGTCCGACCGGACGGCACCCTGGCGAACGGCCGGACCTTCTTCGATGCGGGTCCGCTGGCGGCGGAGGGGCGTCCGGGCCTGCCGGACGGCCTCAAGGTCGACGTGCGGGGCAACCTGTTCGCCACCGGGCCGGGGGGGGTGCTGGTGATCGACCCGGCCGGGCGCCTGCTCGGGATCCTCAACACCGGCGTTCCCACGGGCAACTGCTGCTGGGGCGACGACGGGCGCACCCTCTACATCACCGCCAACCACGACCTGCTGCGGATCCGCACCCGGACCCTCGGGGCCGGATTCGTCCGCTGAACCGACACGATCCCGACATGACACTCCTTCCCTTCACGGTGGAACACCTGGGCCTCGCCGCCACCGACCCGCGTCGGCTCGCCGACTGGTACCTTCGGGTGCTGGACGGGACCGAGGTCTGGAGCAACGGCAAGGAGCCGCCCGCGGTCTTCGTGCGGCTGCCGGAGGGCACCCTGCTGGAGATCTATCCGGCGGCATCGACCAGCAACCGGACCGGCGACAACTCCGTCGCCGGCTGGCGGCACCTGGCGTTGCGGGTGGCCGACCTCGACGGGGCGGTTGCCGCGCTGGAGGCGCGGGGCGTGGTGTTTCCCGAGGGACCGAAGCCGGCCGGCGGCGGCGGAACGGTGCGGTTCTTCAGCGATCCCGAGGGCAACCTCCTGCACCTGGTCGCGCGCGGACCCGATTCGCCGCTGGCCTGACCGACAACCCGGGTGCCCCGCCGGAACGGTCACTCCAGGTGGACCGGCGAGAGGAAGTACATCCGGCCCGTGGGCAGCCGGGGCAGCGCGCCGAGGCCCAAGTCGACCTTCACCGCCCCCGCCGGGGCCCGCCCGAACAACCGGAACATCGACAGGAAGGACAGCGGGGCCTCGAAGGCGACCAGGTTCGCGTCGTCGATCCCCGCCAGCTTCCGCGCCCGCTCCACCGCGGTCTCGAAGTTGCCCAACTCGTCCACCAACCCCTTCTCCAGCGCGGTGCGTCCCGAGACGATCCGGCCGTCGGCGATGCCCTCCCAGTCCGGCGCCAACGGCCGGCCCTCGCCGTCGTTCAGCCGTGCGGCCCGCTCGCGTCCGGTCCGGATCACCTCCTTGAACCGGTCGAAGCTCTCGAGGATCATCGCCTCCATGATCTGCGATTCCTCGGGGAGGATGTCCTCGGGCCGCTTGTCGCCGCTCAGCATGTCCTTGAGCCGGCCGCTCTTCGTCACCATGGGCCGCACCCCCACCTTGTCCATCAGCTCGCGGTAGTTGTAGCTGTGGAAGATCACCCCGATGCTGCCGGTCATGGTCAGCTCGTTGGCCACGATCCACCGGCACGGGGCGCTGACGTAATACCCGCCCGAGGCCGCCAGGGAACCCATCGACGCCACCACGGGGATCTCCGTCTCCTCGAGGAACCGGCTGATCGCCCGGTAGATCTCGTCGCTCGCCAACACCTCGCCGCCCGGGGAATCCACCCGCAACACCACCGCCCGGACCGCGTCGTCATCCCGGATCCGGTCCAACTGGAGCTCGATCAGGTCCACGAGCCCCGGGGATGAGGGCCCCAGCGCCTGCCCCGAGATGATCCCCTCGACCGACAGGACGGCGATCTTGTTCCGGGATCCGTTGTCCTCGAGGACCGACTCGACCAGATGGTCCCCCGGTCGGGGGGAGGCGCCCCCGGCGGAGCCGGTCATCAGCAACAGGACGAGGAGCACCGCCATCCCGCCCGCGCCCAGCACCGCCAGGAGGGCGATCCACCGCCAGCCGGAACCGGTGCGCGCCGGGCGCGGTGTCCCGCCGGGATGCCCGGGGGACGGGTACGGCGGACGCAGGGGAGGCGGCGACAGGGGCGGGGGCACGGACGCGTCCGACATGCGCGCACGCTACGCCCGCCCACCCCGACCAGCAAGACGGGGACTGGGCGGACGGGAACTGGGCGCGCCCATGCCCGGGCTTTCCCCGGGACGCCGTCGGTGATACCCCCACCCGCATGAAGTCCCACGAGGTGCTCCGGGAGGTGCTCAAGTCGACATCCGCCAAGCAGGTCGCGTCCGACCTCAACCTCTCCCTGTCGCTGATCTACAAGTGGGCCGAGGGACCGAACGTCGAGGCCACCGGCACCTCGTACAACCCGCTCGACCGGGTGGACCAACTCTACCAGAGCACCCAGGACCTCCGGCTGATCCACTGGGTGTGCGAACGGGCCGGGGGATTCTTCATCAAGAACCCCAAGACCCACCACGCCCATCCCGACTTCCTGATCCCGGCCACCAACCAGATCGTGCAGGAGTTCGCCGACCTGCTCTCGGTCGTGGCCAATGCCGCGGGGGACAACCAGGTGGACGCCGAGGAGGCCCGGAAGATCCGTCGGCGCTGGGAGCAGCTGAAGACGGTGACCGAGACCTTCGTTCACTGCTGCGAGAAGGGGAACTTCGCCGAACTGCGCGACACCCCGGCGGTGCCCGGGGCCGGTTCCTGATCCCCCTGCGGGGTCAATCCTCGCCGAACTTGCCGTCGACCAGGGCCACCAGTTGCGCCAGGGCCCGGTCCGCATCGGCCCCCTCGCAGATGATCCGGAGGCGGCTGCCGGGGCCGGCGGCGAGCATCAGGAGTCCCATGATGCTCTTGCCGTTGATGAGTTCGCCGTCCTTCTCGATGAACACGTCGCACGCGAACCCGCTGGCCAGCTTGACAAAGGAGGCGGACGGCCGGGCGTGGATGCCCTGCCGGTTCCGCACCATCACCTCCTGGGTGGCCTTGGGTGTGGCCCCGGATGCCGGGGTCGCCGCGCTCATCGGGGCGGGTTATCGCCGATGGCCCTCCGGAAGCCAATCCGAACTTGGCCGGACCCATGCCGTCGGGAGGGAAGAGGCGGCGCAGCAGATTCTTGCGCAGGACGAGGAGTGAGCGAGGCGTCCACGCGCCCGCGGGACAACGAGCGAACGACGAAGGCCCTGCGGAAGAAGATCCAGCCGACACGACCGATCCGGCGGCAGGGTTCCGGCTTGGTCAGACCGGTGGCGAACCGAGTCCGAGGCGGGTCACGACCTCCCCGGCCAGGACCTCATAGGCGGCGGCGCCGGCGCTGTAGGCGTCGTAGTGGATGATCGGCCGCCCGTGGCTGGGCGCCTCGGCCAGCCGGGTGGTCCGGGGGATGACCGTGTCGAACACCTGCCCCCCGAAGTGCTGCCGCACCTCGCCCACCACCGTCTGCGAAAGCCGGGTGCGGGCATCGAACATGGTCATCAGCACCCCGAGGATCTCCAGCCGCGGATTGATCCCCGACTCCTGCACCTGCCGGAGGATCCGCGTCACCGTGGCGATCCCCTCGAGGGCGTAGTACTCGCACTGGAGCGGCACCAGAAGGTGGTCGGCCGCCGCGTAGGCGTTGAGTGTCAGGATCCCGAGGGCCGGCGGGCAGTCGAGGAGGATCACGTCGAATGCCCCCGAGTCCCGGACCGGCTGGAGGGCGGTGCGGAACCGGTTCAGGTAGTCGTCCGACCGCGCCAGCTCCACCTCGGCCCCGCACAGGTCGACCTCGCTGGGGAGGACCGACAGGTTGGGGAACGCCGTGGGGAGGATCCGTTCCCGGAGGGTGCCCTCGCCGAGGAGCGGACGGTACACGCTGCCGCCCTCGGTCTTCTCGAGGCCCACGCCGCTGGTGGCGTTGGCCTGCGAATCCAGGTCGATCAGGAGGACCCGGTACCCGAGCTGGGCCAGGCAGGCGGCCAGGTTGACCGTGGTGGTCGTCTTCCCCACCCCGCCCTTCTGGTTCGCCACCGCGATCACGTGTGTCGGCACGCCGGCATTCAAGCGGGCGCGGACCGGGGGCACAAGTTTCCCGGTTCCGCCATTGAACCCCCCGGGGGGGCTCCGCTACCAAGGTCGGAGGTTCATGAGCGAGGTCCTTGTCATCGGCCACCGCAACCCGGACACGGACGCCATCTGCTCGGCGATCGGGTACGCCGACTTCAAGCGGCGCACCGGGATGCCCCAGGCGGTGGCGGCCCGCTGCGGGGAGATCAACGACCGGATCGACTTCGTCCTGAAGACCTTCGGCGTGCCCGCCCCGCGCTTCATCGCCGACGTCTCGCCGCGGGTCCGCGACGTGATGCGGACCAACGTGGTGTCGGTCCCGCCCCGCACCCCGCTGGTGGAAGCCCTGGCGTTGATGGAGGAGAAGCACATCCGGGTGCTGCCCGCCCTCGACACCGAGCGCCGCTGCGTGGGCCTGCTGTCGGTCTTCAAGGCCAGCCGGTTCTTCTTCCCCTCCCTCCAGCGGATCTTCGACTCCCGCCGCGTCCTCGCGTCGGTCCGCAGCCTCACCCGGGTGCTCCAGGGCCGGATGCTCTGCGCGTTCGAGCCCGACGCCGAGGAGGACCTGGTGCTGATGATCGGCGCCATGCAACCGGAGTCGTTCGACTCGCGCCTGCCCAGCTACCCGCCCGAGCGCCTGCTGGTGATGGTGGGCGACCGGCGGGAGATCCAGCGCTCGGCCATCGAGGCGCGGGTGCGCGCCCTGGTGATCACCGGCGGCTACCTCCTCGACGAGGAGATCCTCGAACTGGCCCGGCGGAACGAGGTGAGCGTGATCATCTCCCCCCACGACACCACCACCACGGCCATGCTCTGCCGGTCGGCCATCGCCGTGCAGCACCTGCTCCGGGGCGATTTCCTCACCTTCGCGCCCGACGAACCCCTGGCCATCGCCCAGCGCCTCGCCGGGCCCTCCCAGTTCCAGGCGTTCCCCATCGTGGACGAGGACGACCGGGTGGTCGGCATCGTCTCGAAGTCGGACTTCCTCCGCCGCGTGGAGCGCCAGCTCATCCTGGTGGACCACAACGAGCTGACCCAGGCGGTGCAGGGTGCGGAGCAGGTGGAGATCCTGGAGATCATCGACCACCACCGCATCGGCGCCTTCGTCACCCCGCAGCCGATCCTGTTCCGGAACGAGCCGGTGGGCTCGACCAGCACCATCGTGGCCGACTGTTTCATGCGCTACGGGGTGGAACTGACCCCGGGGGTCGCCGGGTGCCTGCTGGCCGGGCTGGTGTCGGACACCCTCAACCTCACCTCGCCCACCACCACCAAGCGCGACGCCGAGATCCTCCAGGCCCTGGAACGCATCGCCGGGGTCGATGCCACCGGGTTCACCGAGAAGCTGTTCAGCTCGGGGTCGGTCCTCACCTCCCGGCCGGCGTCGGAGGCGATCACCTCGGACTGCAAGGAGTACGTGGAAGGGGCGCGCCGGTTCAGCGTGGCCCAGATCGAGGAGCTCGGGTTCGGCCACTTCTGGGAGCAGAAGGAGGCGGTCCGGAACGCCCTCGAGGAGTACCGCGCGGCCAACGGCTACTTCTTCTCCGCCCTGCTGGTCAGCGACGTGGTCCGCCAGACCTCCCTGCTGCTGGTGGCCGGCGACCCGCGGTTCACCGGCCAGATCAACTACGAGGACGTGGAACCCGGGATCTACGAGCTGCCCGGGGTGGTCAGCCGGAAGAAACAGCTCCTGCCGTTCCTCACCCAGTGCCTCAAGGACATGGGCTGAGCCGCCTCATTCCACCGTGACCACCGACACCCGGCGTTCCCGGGCGAGGCGCTCGACCGCGGGCTGGTCCACCAGCAGGGTCATGCCCGCCTCCACCGCCAGGACCCGCACGCCGTGGTCGGCGCAGGTCTCGACGGTCCGTGGGCCCACCGTGGGGAGGTCGAACCGGGGATCGTGTCCCGGCTTGGCCACCTTCACCGCCACCGCGCCCCCGGATTTGCCGGCCAGCCGACCGCCCCGCTCCAGGCAGGCGTCCGTTCCCTCGAACCCCTCCACGGCCAGGACCGTGCCATGCTTGACCACGACGCTCTGGCCGATCTCCAGGCGCGAGACCTCGGCGGCGATGCGCCGGCCGAAGGCGATGTCGGCGCGTTCGTCGTCCGTCACCGCCGGTCCGGCCGCGTAGCCCGGGCCGGGCATCCACGGGCGGAGCCAGGGGATGGCCGGGACCAGCTCCACGCCGTCGCGGGCCAGCTCCTCGGCGATCCCGCCGAACAGGGTGTGGGCGTTGCGCTCCCGGAGGCGCATCAGGAGGCGGACCGCCCGGAGGTCGGGCCGGAGGTCGAACAGGTTGCGCGGCGCCACCTGCCCGAGCATCACACACCGGGTCACGCCCCGCGACCGGAAGGCCCCGATCATCCGGCCGAGCTGGCCGACGCGGACCCAGTCCAATGCCTCCACCTCGGCGGCGAGGGCGGGGTCGGTTTCCCCCTCGAACCCGACCGCCACCACCCGGTGGCCCTGCCGGCGGGCCTCGCGGGCGAAGAGGAACGGCAGCTGCCGGCTGCCGGCGATCAGGCCCAGGGTGTCGGGGGCTTGGGACATGGTCGCCACGCGGTCAGATCCCCGCCGGGGCGGCGGCGCGCACCCGGTCGAGCCGTGCCTCCCACACCGGACGGGTCACCGGCAGGTCGCGCGCCAGCTGGGCGTACAGGCCCGCGGCCTCCGCGAACCGCCCCTGCCCCTCCATCAGGCGCCCCGCCGCCAGGCCCGCCTCCTTCCACCAGTGCGGATCCACCACCTCGCCGGGCCGGAGGATCTTGCCGGTGACGATGTCGAGGTAGTGGCCGAGGGCCTGCTCGAGGGCGGCGCTGGAGGCCGAACCGCTCCGCAGGGCGGCCAGCCGCTCGGAGGCCGAACCCATGCCGATCCGCGCCTTGGCCCGCATGGCCACATCCCCTTCGGGCGCGGCCACCACCCGCTGGTAGAACTCCAGGGCGCGGTCGTAGCTGAGGGCGTTCGTGGCGCCGAGCTGGAGGTGGCAGTCGCCCAGCCGCCCCAGCGCCGCGACGAGCAGCGGGCTGTTGGTGAACTGGGTCACCCGGGCGAAGGCCTCGATCGCCAGCTGGAACCCGCCGAACGGGTTCCCGGCCGGCGGCGGCGCCTGCTGCATGTACACGTTGCCCAGCCCGAAGTAGGCCGACGGCAGGATCTCGTCGGGTGTCGCCTTGTCGTTGAGCAGCCGCAGGTAGTGCTCGCGGGCGTTGTCCAGCCGACCCCCGCGCAACGCCGCCTCGCCCGCCAGCAGCCGGGCCCGGAACGTGGCGGCGGAACCCGTCCACAGGCTGTTGGTCAGGATCGAGACGAAGGCCTGCTCGGACCGGGCGTAGTCGCCCTGATTGAAGAAATGGTCCCCCAGCCACAGCTGTGCCGTCCGGGCCAGGGGATTGGTGGCGTACCGGTCGGCCAGCAGGCGGAACCGTTCCACCGCGTTGGTCATCCGGCCGGACATGGCCGTCACCCACGCCCGGTCGAACTCCACCTTCTGGGCCAGCGGATCCTGCGCATGGTCGCGCAGCCAGTCGTCGAGCACGGGCAGCGCCCGGTCCCAGCGCTGCTCCAGCATCCACGAGTTGGCCAGCGCCAGCCGGACCTGCGGCCGGGCCGGGCTCTCGGGCACCTTCTCGAGGAAGAGCGTCAGCAGCTCCCGCGCCGACGCCGGGTCGCCGGTCCGCATCAGCGACTGCCCCACCAGCAACGCCGCCTCGCTGCCCACCTCGGCCGTCGGACTCCGCCGCAGCAGCTCGCCCACCGCCCGGGTGGCGACGGCGGCGTTGGTGGACGCCACCGCGGCCTGGGCCAGCTGACGCCACGCCGGCCCGGCCAGGCCGGACTCCACCGCGGGCAGGTCGGTGTATCCCTCGACCACCGCCAGGTAGTGGGGCACCGCATCGGCCGGTTGCCGTCGGGCCAGGGCCACGTCGCCCTGCTTGAAGCGGGCCACCGCCTGCTCGACCGAGTGCGGCAGGCCGGCGGTCGCCGCGGCGAACGCCTCGCCGGCCGCGGCCAGGCGCTCGGCGTTGCCGCCCGCCAGGGCCTCCTCCCAGATCGCCCACCCGCGGGTGAGCTGCAGCCGGGCGGCCAGCCCGGCCTCCGGCGACTGCCCCAGGCCGGCATCGAGTTCCTGGAGGGCCAGGGTCAGGAGTCCCATCACCTCGGGCGCCGTGTTGGTCCCCGCGTGCGCGCGGCGGTAGAGGAGGAAGAGGGACTGCCCCAGCAGCAGGCGGAACCGGGGCAGCCCGGGATCGGACGGGTTCGCGGCGACGAACGCCGCCAGGCGGTCCCGGGCGCGGGCGGGGTTGTCGGCCTCCAGGTCGAGGGTGGCGAGCTGGAGGACGGCCTCGCGGCGGAACCCGACCGGCACCTCGGCCGCGGCGTTGGCGGCCAGGACGGTGGCGGCGCGGGCGGCATCGCCCGCCTGCAACAGGGCACGACCCAGCATCGCCACCGCCTCGGGTCGGCGGTCCGCGAGCGCGGGATCGTCGGCCAGCTGCCGCAACTCCCCGGCCGCCTCCACCGCCGCGGCGGCCTCGTCGCGGGCCAGCGCCGACTCGACCCGCAGGACCAGCGCCGGCCACCGCTCCGGGGCGGAGCCCGCCAGTCCCTCCGCCACCCGGGCCGAGGCCAGCGCCGACGCCGGGTCGCCCGCCGCGAGCTCGGCCCGGCCGCGCACCAGCCACGCCTCACGGCGCCATTCCGGAAGCTGCGCCTCGCCCGCGGGCCCCTCGAGCGGATTGCCCGCGCCGCCCAGGAGCGACCGGACCTCGTCGGGCCGACCCAGGAGCAGCCACGCCGACGCCTCCCGCAGGAGCATCGCGAGGGCCCGGGCGGACTCCGGCCGGGCCGCGCGCAGGTCCCGGAACGCCCGGGCCGCCTCCTCGTGCCGTCCCGCCGCCAGGGAGGCCTCGGCCGCGGCGAACCGCGCCAACTCGCCGGCCTCGTCCCGGAGGACGGATTCCGGGAACCGCTCGACGAACGCCGCGAACTCCGTCGCCGCCCGCGGGTACAGCCCGGCGTCGAACGCGCGCCGCGCCGCCTCGAACACCCCGGCCGCCTCCGCAGCCGTCCCGTCCCCGGGGGCATCAGCCCCGGGCGCCGCCCCGTCCGGGGACGGCTTCGTCGGTTCCACCAGGACGGCGGCCGGCGGCGTCGCCGGATCCGGCGCGTCGGCCGGGGCCGGGGCGGGCTCCTGCGCCCACATCCCGACCGCGGCCACCAGGCCCAGCCAGCCTGCCCATCGACGGATCACGGGGTTCATGCTCGACGGGCGGCCGACAGGATTCGATCCAAAAAGCGGCCGGTGTGGCTTCCCTCGGCGGCGGCCACGACCTCGGGCGGTCCCTCGGCCACGATCCGCCCGCCGCCCCCGCCGCCCTCCGGCCCGAGGTCGATCACCCAGTCGGCCGACTTGATCACGTCGAGGTGATGCTCGATGACGACGAGCGTGTTGCCCCCGTCGCGGAGCTTGAACAGCACGTCGAGGAGGCGGGCGACGTCCTGGAAGTGCAGCCCGGTGGTGGGTTCGTCCAGGAGGTACAGCACGCGGCCGGTCTGGCGGCGGGACAGTTCCGCGGCCAGCTTGAGGCGCTGGGCCTCGCCGCCGGACAGGGTGGTGGCCGACTGGCCGAGTCCCAGGTACCCGAGCCCCACCTCGGCCAGCGTCAGCGCCGGGGCGTGCAGCTTGGGCACGGCCCGGAAGAAGTTCACCGCCTCGTCGACCGTGAGCCCGAGGACATCGGCGATGTTCAACCCCTTGTAGGTGACCTCGAGGGTCTCGCGGTTGTACCGCCGCCCGCCGCAGGTCTCGCAGGTCACGTACACCGGGGGCAGGAAATGCATCTCGATCTTCAGCAGGCCGTCGCCCTCGCACTTCTCGCACCGCCCGCCCTTGACGTTGAAGCTGAACCGCCCGGCGTCATACCCACGGATCCGCGCCGCGGGGACCGAGGCGAAGAGGCTGCGGATCTCGTTGAACATCCCGGTGTAGGTGGCCGGGTTGCTGCGCGGGGTGCGCCCGATCGGCGACTGGTCCACCACCACGCACTTCTCCAGCAACTCCAGGCCGCGGATCTCCCGGTGCGCCCCCGGGCGTTCCTTGCTCCCGTACCACTGGCGGAAGACGGCCCGGCGGAGGATGTCGTCGACCAGCGTCGACTTCCCGCTGCCGCTCACCCCGGTGACGCAGGTGAGGGTCCCGAGGGGGATCCGGGCGTCGACGTCCCGGAGGTTGTTCGCCGTGGCCCCGAGGATCTCCAGCCAGCCCTTGTCGGGCCGCGGGGCGACGCGGTTCCGGGGCACCGGGATGACGAGGTCGCCCGACAGGTACCGTCCCGTCACCGAGCGCGGGTCGGCCATGATCCCGGCGACCGTCCCGCAGGCCACCAGTTCGCCGCCGTGCCGACCGGCGCCCGGGCCGAAGTCGAGCACGTGGTCGGCCTGGCGGATGGTGTCCTCGTCGTGTTCGACCACGATCACGCTGTTGCCCAGGTTGCGCAGGCGGCGGAGGGTCTCGAGCAGGCGGTCGTTGTCGCGCTGGTGGAGGCCGATGCTCGGTTCGTCGAGGATGTAGAGCACCCCCATCAGCCCGGCGCCGATCTGGGTGGCCAGCCGGATCCGCTGGGCCTCGCCCCCGCTCAGCGTGCCGCTCTCCCGGTCGAGCGTCAGGTACCCCAGCCCCACCTCCCGCAGGAACCCGAGCCGCGCCCGCACCTCCCCCACCACCTCCCCGGCGATCCGCCGCTGCACGTCGGACAGCTCCAGACCGTCCAGGAACCGCAGCGCCTCCGAGATCGGCAGGGCGCAGAAGTCGGCGATGTTCAGGCCCGGCAGGGGGCCGGCGGCGGACGTCGGACGGAACCCCGACGTCCATTCCGCGCCCCCGTCCAGGGTGACCGCGAGGAGTTCGGGCCGCAGCCTGCGGCCGTGGCAGGCGTCGCACGGGTGCAGCGTCATGTAGGCCTTGAGCCGGTTGCGGGTGAACTCGCTTTCGCTTTCGGCGTACAGGCGACGGAGGTTCGGCAGCACCCCCTCGAACGGCCGTTCCACCGTCGCCGTCTTCCCCGCGCGCAGCATCCCGAAACTCACCGGCACCTCGCCGGTGCCGTGCAGGATCCCCTCCTGCACCGCCCCGGGCAGGGACTTCCACGGCACGTCGGCGCCCACCTCGAAATGCCGGGCCAGCCCCTTCAGGAGCCCCTTGTAGTAGGTCACCATCCGCTTCCCGCCGAGGCGTCGGTACGGATGCACCGCCCCGTCGTCGAGCGACAGGTCGGGGTCAGGCACCACCAGGGCCGGGTCGAACACCAGCTTCTGCCCCAGCCCGAGGCACACCGGACACGCCCCTCGCGGGGAGTTGAACGAGAAGTGCTGGGGGGTGGGGGTGTCGAAGGACCTGCCGGTGGACGGCGAGTACATCCGGTTGGAATGGAGGGTCTCGACCCACCGGTCGCCGGACGCCACCCCGTCGGCACCCGGCTCCTGGTGCAGCGCCAGCAGTCGTCCCCCGCCCCACCGCAGCGCCGTCTCCACCGAGTCGGTGAGCCGGGTGCGGACCCCGTCGGCCACCACGAGCCGGTCGACGATCACCTCGATGGTGTGGCGTTCCCGGGCGGCGAGCCGCGGGGGCTTGCCCACCGCCAGTTCGACCACCGTGCCGTCGGCCCGGGCCCGCACGAACCCCTCCCGCGCCAACCGCTCCAACACGTCGCGGAACTCGCCCCGCTGGTCCTCCACCACCGGGGCGAGAAGCATCAGCCGGGTCCGGTGCGGCAGCGCCAGGAGCCGGTCCACGATCTCGTCGGTCGTCTGCCGGACCACCGGCGTCCCCGTCTCCGGGTCATGGGCCCGCCCGAGGTGCGCGTACAGCAGCCGGAGGTAGTCGTAGATCTCCGTGGTGGTGGCGATGGTCGACCGCGGGTTGGCCCCGCTGGTGCGCTGCTCGATGGCGATCGCCGGCGACAGGCCCTCGATGTGGTCGACGTCCGGCTTCTGCATCTGGTCGAGGAACTGCCGGGCATAGGCGGACAGGCTCTCGACGTACTTGCGCTGGCCCTCGGCGAACAGGGTGTCGAAGGCGAGCGAGGACTTGCCCGACCCGCTCGGGCCGGTGATCACGACGAACCGGTCCCGGGGGATCTCCAGGGTGAGGTTCTTCAGGTTGTGTTGCCGGGCGCCCACGACCCGGATGACCGACTGCGACACCCGCGCAGCAAAGCACACACCCCGGCGGGGGGCGAAGAAACAACCGCGTCCCCGCCGGGGCCGCCCGCCCCTCAGGGCCAGGCCCATCAGGCGGCCGATCGCACGGACCTGGGCCGGCGAATTGGCGGTGTCGGGATCCAGTCCGAGCACGAACAGGGAGGTCTCGTCCCCGTTGCCCACGCCGAATGTCGCCGGGATGTCGGCCGACCCGGCCCGCCCAACCCGTCACCAACCTATTCCCCCGCCGCCACCGAATCGCCGCACGATGGCGCTGGATTGACGGGATGCGACGCCTGTTCCCCGTCTGTCTCGCATTCCTCCTCCCCGCGGCCGCCCGCGCCCAGCTGGCGATCACCGAGGTCCACTCCTCCCAGTCCACCAACGGGACGGTCGTCCTCAAGTCCGACTGGTGGGAACTGACCAACTTCGCGGCCGAACCGGTGGACATTTCCGGGTTCCGGTTCAACGACGCCACGGGAGGACTCACGGCCAGTCCGGTGCCGGTCGGCCCCCTGGTGCTGGACCCCGGGGAGTCGGTCGTCTTCCTCGAGCAGTCGGCCGCCACGGGAATCCCCACGGCCGATGACTTCCGGGCCTGGTGGGGGTCGGGCCTGCCTCCCGGGCTCCGGATCTTCACCTATGCGACCAACAGCATCGGCCTCGGATCCGGGGGCGACAGCCTGTTCCTCTGGTCGGCCGGCGCGGCATCCGACGAGGACGTCGCCGACTCGGTGGAGTTCCCCGCGGCCACCGCCGGGGTGACGTTCACCTACGATCCGGCGACGGGTCGGTTCGGCACCCCGAGCGTGGCCGGGGCCGGCGGGGCGTTCGAGGCGGCGGACGGCGGGGATGTCGGTTCCCCCGGGGTGACCACCGGAACCGTGCCGCTCGGGTTCGAGACGCCGCCTGCGGACCAGACCGCGAACCCGGGCGACACCGTCACCTTCTCGGTCGTGGCCCGCGGCCTGCCGCGGCCCCGCTACCAGTGGCAGTTCGAGGGCGAGGACCTTCCCGGCGAAACCGGCCCCGGGCTGACCCTCGTCCAGGTCGGCCCCGGCCAGGTGGGCGCCTACCGTGTCCGCCTTTCCAACGGCCTGGAGAGCCTGACCGGCGAACCGGCCACCCTCACCCTGAACGAGGTCCCGACCGCCCCGACGATCACCCGGGCGCCGGAGGACGCCTCGGTCGTGCAGGGTGCCACGGTGACCTTCACCGCCGAGGCCTCGGGGGTTCCGGCACCCTCCTACCTCTGGACGTTCGGGGAGGCCCCGATCCCGGGGGCGGATGGGCCCGTCCTCGTGCTCACCAACGTGCTGGCGTCCCAGGCCGGCGCCTACACCGTGACCGCCTCCAATGCGAGCGGGTCGGACTCCGCCACGGCGCGGCTCGAGGTCCGGACCCGGCCCGACGTCCGGATCACCGAGGTCCACAGCACCACGACCGAGCTGGAGGACGTGGATTTCGCCCGGCGCATCGGGTTCCTCCGGGCCCAGGCGGAGTGCGGATGCCCGGTGCCGGATGCGACCCGCGTGCAGGAGCTCGCCTTCGTCATGGAGGACTGGTGGGAGCTCACCTCGTTCGAGCCGACGCCGGTCTCCCTCCAGGGCTGGCGGTTCGATGACAACAGCGGACGGCTGGACCGTGCCTTCACCTTCACCAACGAGGTCGTCCTCGAACCGGGCGCCTCGGTGGTGTTCGTGGAGAACCTCGACGCCGCGGCATTCCGGGCGTGGTGGGGGACGAATGAGCTGCTGGATGTTCCGATCCTCACCTACTCGGGGAGCGGGTTCGGGCTGAGCTCCGGAGGCGACGGCGTCCGGGTCTGGGACGCCCTGGCGACGGAGAACGCGGACACCATCGCGGCGGTGGACTTCGGGGCCGGCACCCCCGGGGTGTCGTTCAACTACGATCCGGATTCCGGCCAGTTCGGCGTGCCCAGCGAGGCCGGCGTGCGCGGGGTCTACCAGGCGCCGGGCAGCATCGATGCCGAGCTCGGGATCACCTTCCTCAACCTCGGATCGCCGGGTCGCATCCGGTCCGGCGGCCTGCCCCCGGCGGCGCCGATCCTCCGGATCCGGCGCGACGGCGCCACGGTGCGGATCGCATTCCAGGCCGCGGCCGGCCGCACCTACCGACTCCGATCCCGCGAAAGCCTCGCCACCGGCGAATGGACCTCCACGGGCGAACCGCTCCCGGCCGCCGAGTCCGGCGAGAGGGAGTTCATCGTGCCCTCGGAAACCCCGGCCACCCGCTTCTTCCAGGTCGCCGTGGAATGAACCCCCGGCCGGATCCCCCCGCCCCGCCGTCGGCGGCCGTCGGCACACCGCATCGGTCCGGGTTCACCCTGATCGAACTGCTGGTGGTCATCGCCATCATCGCGGTCCTCGCAGGCATGCTCCTGCCCGCCCTGGGACGTGCCCGGGGCAAGGCCCAGGCCATCGCCTGCCTCGGGCAGCTCCGCCAGTGGGGAATGGGCCTGGTCATGTACTCCGACGACAACGACGGGTACCTGCCCCGGGACAAGGACTGGACGGGCCAGGACGTGCTCGGCTGGCGCGGCGCGTTCGACCCGCTCAACCACGACTTCTGGGGCAATGCCCTGCCGCCCGCCATCAGCCTCCAACCCGTCGCCTGGTACGCCACCAACAACCGGGCGGCATTCTACGCCAAGGGCAGCCTGTTCGCCTGCCCCACGGCCCGGCCGCCCGCGGACCGCAGGCTCAACTACCCGCACTTCGCCATGGCGATGAACTCGAAGCTGATCCGGGGCGCGGAGCGGGTGCGCACCAGCTTCGTGGTGCGCCCGTCGGACACCGTCGCCTTCACCGAGGCCGGCCTCCCGGGCGAAACACCGTTCCATCCCCGCCAGTCCCCCTTCACCGGCCAGCCCAACGCCTTCGCCAACCGCTTCTCCGCCCGCCACGGCGGGATCGGGAACCTGGTCTTCATCGACGGCCACGCCCAGGGCCTGCGGGGGGACCGGGTGATCGACACCCGGCCCGGGTCCCCCACCGAGGGCCGCGCCTTCGTCCCGCAGACCACCGTGATCTGGACGACCAACCCGGACGGCGATCCGAATTGAGCCGGACGGACACCCGGGGGAACCCCGCTCACCCTGCCGCCCGCGACCGGTTCCGGAGCCGCAGCAGCGCCGGGGCGAACAGGCCGGCCAGATGGTGCAGGACCTCGGACGGACGGACGTCGCCGGGACGCGGCCCCGACCGGACGTAGCGTCCCAGCAGCCGCAGCGCCTCGCCCCGGTCCCCCTCGCGCAGCGCCAGCCGGCTGCCCCAGAACCACCGCTGCCGACGGGCCCTCCCCAGCGCCGGCCGGTGACGCGCCTCCAGGCTGCCGGCGAGCACCCCGAGGAAATCCCCCTCCATCACCATCCGACGCCAGCCCGGCGTCGCCGTCCAGACCCCGGCCCCATGGATCCGGTACACCCCCATCACCTCGGACAGGTAGCCGTACGGGCCGGAGTGGAGGTTCAGGAGATGGATCGACCAGTCCCCGGCCAGGTGCCGGTAGTACCAGTCCGGATACCCGGGAAAGGCCGAGCGCCGGAACATCACGCTGCACGTGGCCGCGGGGTTGGTCCCGAGGAAATCCTCCAGCCGGTACTCGGGCTTCTCGACCGGGGGCCGATGGACCCGGCTCACGAACTCGTAGGCCTCGTCCATGAACCAGACCGGATGGAAACACCCGGCCAGATGCGGGTTCCGGTCGAGCAGGTCGACCTGCCGACGGAGCTTGTCGGGACAGGTCCAGAGATCATCGCCTTCCAGCTGCGCCACGTACTCCCCCCGACACGCCCCCGTCACCGCCACCCCGTTGAGCTTCCCCCCGGCCCCGAGGTTCGGGTCGTGGAGCAGCAACCGGATCCGGTCCGGGGCCTCCCGCTGCAGGGCGACCAGGATGTCCCGGGTGCCGTCGGTCGAGCAGTCGTCCCCGATGATCACCTCGACGGGAAAATCCACCCTCTGCGCCAACACGCTCCGGACCGCCGCGGCGATGAAGCGCGCGTGGTTGTAGGTGATCATCTTGACGCTGACCCGCGGCGCCCTCGCCAGGCACCCGGGGGCGGACACCTCGGTCGTCATGTCGCCTCCCCGGCAGCTTCCCGACCTTCCACGCAGACCGGGACCAGGTCCTTGCACCCGACAACCCCCGGGCGGGTGGCGAGCCAGGCGGGATCCGGCCGCTCCGCGCGTCGCCACGCCACGAGGGCGGACGGGACGTCGGCCCCCGCCAGATGGTGGAAGGCGTAGTCGCCGGTGAAGCGCGGGTTCACGTCGATGATCCGCCACGCCCCGGGCCGGCCGATCAGGTCCACGCCCCAGATGCCCCGATGCCGGGTCAGGTCGGACAGCCGCCGCGGAAGGTCCCCCAGGCAGTCCACGGCGACCGACGTCGCCTGGTCCGACTCGCCGGCCCGCATCAGGTCGACGCGGCAGGCGAAGGCCCCGGACGGGATCCCGTCGAGGTCATGGACCAGCCCCAGGCAGGTCTCGTCGCCCACGAGCCGTTCCTGGATCATCACCTGTTCCGAGGGTGGCTCCCCGATGAACCGGGCCAGGGGCGACCGTTGGATCTCGCGCCGGACCCTCCGGACCAGCCACGGCAGCTCCCCGGGCTCCTCGCACGTGAGCACCCCGACCGACCCGAAGCCGTGGCGGGGCTTGACGAGGAGCGGCAGGGCGACCCGTCCGGTCCGGACCGCCTCCAAGGCCTCGGCCTCATCCAGCGTGTGCCAGGGAACCGGAAGGTCCACCGCCGCCAGAACCGCGGCCATCCGGTGCTTGTCGAGGCAGGTCGCCGCCCAATCGGGGGTCGGAACCACCGCATCGGTCCCCACCGCCGCAAGCCGGTCCCGGTGGCGCGACACCATCAGGGTGTCGAGGTCGTGGCAGGACAGGAGGAGGTCCACCCGCTCCCGCCCGCAGAGCGTCTCCAGGCGGTCGGGGTAGTCCGGGGCATCCGACGGGGGCAGGACGAAGGCGGCATCGGCGGCGACCATTCCCGTGGTCCCGGGGAGGCTGTTGGCGGCGAGCACCCGACCGTCGCCGCGGAGCGCGGTCCGGAAGGCCCGCACCAGGTGGCTGCGTCGCCCGACACTGGTCAGCAGGATGTTCACAGGTCCCGCTCCATGATCTCGCGCCCGCCGTCGGTCCCCGTGCGACGGAACCCCAGGTCACGGTACAGTCGCAGGGCGGGTTCGTTGTCCGGACGGGCCTTCAGCCAGATCGACCGCATTCCGCGGCTTCGGGCCTCGGTGATCGCCGCTTCCATCAGGGCGCGACCGAGGCCGCGCCGGGCATGGGCCGGGTCGACGACCAGGATCGAGGCGAACGCCCGGCGGGTCTCAAGGTCGTTGGCGTAGATCGCCACCAACCCGACGATCCGCCCCCCGGACACCACGGTCGCCAGCCACCCGTGCCGGAGGAGCTTGGCCGCGTAGTCGCCCACCGGCTGGTGGACTTCGATCGGGTCGGGAAGATGCCGACCCAGATCCGACAGCGCGGCGGTCAACTCCCCGACGGCAGGGGTCGCGCCCCGGACGATCACCAGGTCCTTGGATGCATCCGAAACCATGAACGGGGCGGAGATTCCGCCGGAACCCTCCCCGTCAACCAGCCCAAATCGCCCCGCTCCCACCGCGGAACACGCCGGTCCGGGGACGTTCCCGCGAAAACACGCCCCGGGGCGCTTCCGGCCGGGCTCCTACTTCCGCGCCAGGCACACCACGTCGCCGCGGTCGTTGCGGAGGAAGATCCGGTCGGACGCGTACACGGGCGGCGTCCAGCAGGTCTTGCCCAGCACCTGGATCCGGCCCGCCTCGGTGTAGCCGTCGGCCGACAACCCGGCCGCCACCAGTTCCCCGTTCTCCGTGAGCGCCAGGAGGGTGTCGCCCACGCCGATGGTGTTGCCGAAGCCGAAATCCGGCCGTGCCCAGCGCTCCTTCCCGTCCTCCACGCCGACCGCCACCAGCCGTCCGCCGCCCTGGCGGCCGTCGATCCCGTAGAGCACCCCGTCGCGGTGCACGGGCGGATTCATCGAGTTCTTGAAACCGGCGCTCTTCCAGACCGGCGCGAGGGAACGGCCGTCGAACGCCAGCATCTCGGCGCCCGTGTTGCCCGACAGGAACACCCGCCCGCCGTCGGCCAGGACGTACGGCGTGGTGGCGGTCATGTCGAACATGGCCTTGTACGGATGCCGGGCGACCTCCCCCCCGTCCGCGCCGTCGAGCACCGACAACCCCTTCCCGTCGAACGCCGCGATGTACGGCCGGCCGTCGAAACGGAACGGAACCGGGGTGGCGTACCCGGGATGCTGGGCGGTCGCCGACTTCCAGAGCACCCGGCCCGAGGCGAGGTCGAGTGCGACCACCCGGCCGGCACCAAACAGCACCCGGTCGCCGTCGACCACCGGCGAACTGGCAAACCCCCACGCCGGCACCGCCACGTCCATCGCCTCCGCCAGCCGCACCTGCCACCGGATCCGCCCGTCGGCGGCATCCAGGCAGAACACCTGCCCGTCCTTGCCCACCGTCAGCACCCGGTCACCGGCCACCGTCGGGGTGGCGTTGGGACCGCCGGGATGCTGGCGGGGCATCAACTCGGCCTCGTAGGTGTGCTTCCAGACCTCGCGTCCGGTCCCGGCCTCGAGGCAAAACACCGTCTCGTGCGCCTGTCCGTCGTGCCCCAGCGTGTAGGCCCGATCCCCGGCCACGGCGACCGCGGAATACCCGCGCCCCACGGCCGCCTTCCACGCCACCGACCATCGGGAGAGATCCGACGTGAACCGCGGCCCGGCGGCGACATGGTTCTGTCCGCCCGGCCCGAGCCATCGGGGCCAGTCGCCGGCGACGGCGGCGAGGGGAAGGGCGACGGCGAGGAGGAGGGACCGGACGGGGGCGCGATGGGAGGCTGGCATGATCTTCACCGGAATGACGCCCCGTCCCGGCACCCGGTTACCGCGGAAGGGGTCAACGGTCAGGCTCTAATCCTCGACGACCCGGGGCCAGGTCCCCTTGAGGGTCCCATGGTGTCGGACAAGCTTTGCGAAGCCGGGCGAGTCCACATCGGGACAAACCGGTCGTCCGGACGCATCGAGATAAAGGCAGCCCAGGTCGCCGGCCGGCCATCGGGCCACCAGGTCCCGAGCCTCGCCAACCGCCGCAAACCATGCCTGTTTGGTCGCCACGAGGTCGATCGGCCTGCCCAACCGGACCTCGGCCAGGTCCTCCGGATAGAACCGATTGCCCCTCAATGCCCAGTCGAGGATGAACTCCGGCGTCAGGCCGGGATCCTTTCCGCTGGCCGCCCACGCCAGCGCGCCGAGATGCAGATGACGTTCGTGCAGGTACAGGCAGTCGAGATAATCCCGCAGCTTCTGACGGCCGGCCATCGCCAACACCTTGTTCGTGGCGACGTCCCAGAAGTTCAGCCGCCAACCCAACTCCAGGTCGGGCTCGACCGGAAAGAACCGGAAGGCCGCGTCCTGGACCCACTCGATCTTTGTCTGCAGATCGCCCCGCCGCACGACCGCCCGACGAAAGCCCGGTTGGAGCCGACCCACCAACTCCACCGCGAATCCCGCCCGACGGAGCGAATCCATGTCGGCTTCGCAGGCGCGGAGAAGCGCCTCGGGGAGATCGTGGAACACATCCACATCCTCCGATCGACGGGGGCTGTCCGGCTGTTGGTGCAGGACGGTCGCCCCCCCGACAAAGCTGTCGGGATTCCGGTTCGCCGCGAGCAACCGCAGCACCTCGCGCTCGAAATCACCTAGCGGCATAGCTCCACGACACGCCGATACCCCCGATGTCCGCCGTTCAAGCGGAGGTTGCGAATCATCCACTGGATGTCCGACTCCTCGATGACCCGGTCCGGGTCCGCCGACCAGAAGCACTGGCCGTAGAATTCCTTGAAGGTCCTCCGCGCCAGATCCAGCCGGCTCCGACGCGCATCGAAGTCCGCTGACGTCATTCCCAGCCGATAGACCAGTCCCCGCGGAGTCTCAAGCCCGGACTCCCCGGACTCCCCGGGGGTCCGGACGCACTTCACGCGTTGTACGTGCTGGAACTCACCCGCCCGCCGGTGCCGGTCCAGTTGGTATGGAAGAACTGTCCCCGCGGCTGGTCCACCCGCTCGTAGGTGTGGGCGCCGAAGTAGTCGCGCTGGGCCTGCAGGAGGTTGGCCGGGAGACGGGGCTGCCGGTAGCTGTCGTAGAACGCGAGCGCCGTGCCGAAGGCCGGCACCGCAATCCCCTTCTTCACCGCCAGGGACACCACGTTCCGCCACCCCTTCTGGCAGCGCTTGATCTCGCCGCGGAAGTAGTCGTCCAGCAGCAGGTTCGCCAGGCGCGGGTTCTTGTCGAACGCCTCCTTGATCTTGCCAAGGAACCGCGACCGGATGATGCACCCCCCCCGCCACATGAGGGCGATGCCCCCGTCGTTGAGCTTCCAGCCGTACTCCTTCGCCGCGGCCTTCATCAGCATGTAGCCCTGGGCATAGCTCACGATCTTGGAGGCGTAGAGCGCGCTGCGGATGTCCTCGATCAGGGCCTTCCTCTTGGCGGCATCCTTCGCCTGGGCGAGGAGCGGACGCGGCCCCTTGAGCTTGCGGGAGGCCTTCACCCGCTCGTCCTTCATCGCACTGACACACCGGGAAAACACCGCCTCGGCAATCAGGGTGACCGGCTGGGCCAGGTTGGCCGAGTCGATCACCGTCCACTTGCCCGTCCCCTTCTGGCCGGCGGTGTCCAGGATCTTGTCCACCAGCGGCGAGCCATCCTCATCCTTGTGGGCCAGGATGTTGCCGGTGATCTCGACGAGGAAGCTGTCCAGGTCGCCGGCATTCCATTCCTTGAACACCGCACTCATCTCGTCGGCCGTCATCCCCAGCCCGTCGCGCATCAGCTGGTAGGCCTCGCAGATGAGCTGCATGTCGCCGTACTCGATCCCGTTGTGGACCATCTTGACGTAGTGGCCCGCGCCGCCGTCGCCCACCCAGTCGCAGCAGGGCACCCCGCCGTCGACCTTGGCGGAGATGGACTGGAAGATCTCCTTCACGTGCGGCCAGGCGGCCGCGTTGCCCCCCGGCATGATGCTCGGACCGAACCGGGCTCCCTCCTCGCCGCCGGAAACGCCGGTGCCGATGTACAGCAACCCCTTGGAGGCGAGGGTCTTCACCCGACGTTCCGTATCCTGGTAGAGCGAGTTGCCTCCGTCGATCACGATGTCGCCGGGCTCCAGGTGGGGGGCGACCTGTTCGATGAACTCGTCCACCGCCGCACCCGCCTTGACCATCAGCATGATCCGCCGCGGACGCTTGAGCTTCGACACCATCTCCTCGATCGAATGCGCCCCCTGGACCCGGGTTCCCTTGGCCTCGTTGGCCAGGAAGTCGTCCACCTTCGAGGTGGTCCGGTTGTACGCCACGACGCTGTAGCCGTGGTCGTTCATGTTGAGGATCAGGTTCTGGCCCATCACGGCCAGGCCGATCAGGGCGATGTCACCGGTCGGATTCATGTTCAGGGATTCAGGTCGAAACTGTCCGCCGAGGATACCCGGGGACCGGGGTCAGGCGAGCGGGAAAACGGATCCATGGACCCGGCATGGCCACTCTCCTTCACGATGACCCGGTCCGCCGCATCTTCCCCGTTCAAGCAGGGTCCCGACTCTCCTGGTCGGTCGAGGGAGGGACGCTCGTGGCGCGGCGCGTCCGGGGCGTCGGTGAACTGCGCAGCTGCCTCAAGTCGGAGGCGACGTTCCCCGGAATCGGGGCCGAGAAGGCTGCTGTCGCTGCCAACCGGTCGATTTCCCGGACGCCTTGGTGGCGGCAATCGCGGCCCACCAAGGCGTACCCGTCGCCTCGTTTGACCGGGACTTCGACCGGTTCAAGGACGTGAAGAGGTTCGGGCCCTCCGTTTCTTGACCGACCGCAAGGCAAGGCGAGGATCAGGCGAAGTCGTGCTCCTCGTCCCGCACCACGAGGACGGGACACGGGGCATGGCGCACGATCTTCTCGGCCACACTGCCCAGCAGGGCATGCTTCATCCCCGTGTACCCGTGGGTCGAAAGGACGATCATGTCCACGTCCTCCTCCTGGGCGGCGTCGACGATCTGCTGCCAGGGACGGCCCATGCGGACCACCGACTCGACCCGGACCCCGCGCACGCCGGCGGCGATCTCCTCCAACTGGCGGAGGATCTCACCGCTCCGCTTCTCCTCGAGGTCGGGCGGGAGCAGCGGGACGAAGGCGAAGTCCGGCGGGTAGGCCATGGGCTCCACCGCATGTACCAGCACCAGGGTGGCGTCGAACTGCTCGGCGAACACCTGCGCATAGTGGATGGCCTTCCGGGACGGGCCCGAGAAGTCCACCGGGACGAGGATCTTGCGCAGGTGGAAGCGCAGCGGGGCCAGCTCGATCACCGGAGCGGTGGCCTTCCCCCGCCCTCCCTTTCCGGAGACGACAAGCTGGGCCTTGGAACGGGACGAGGGGGATTTTTTCTTGGGGGTGGGCATGGGAGTGGTTTCGGGAGTGTCCGGGAATTCGTTGATCTTTCAACCGATCTTCGTGGCGGCGGCCCCGGGAACGGGCCGGGCGCCCTTCGGGAGGCGTGCCGTCAGGATCCGTTCACCCGACGCACAGCACGGAGTTGACCCCCCCGAACGGGTTGGGCACGGACTTCGGGGCACCCGGGTCGGGCACCCAGCGGCCGTCGGCGATGAACAGGTACTCGTATTCCCCGGGGGGAAGGACGAGTTCCTTCACCCAGCGGCCCCGGCCCAGGTCGACCATCGGGAGCGTGGTCTCGTGCCAGTCGTTGAAACTCCCGGCGAGGTACACCTCCCGGGCCCCGCCGAGGTGCACCTCGATCCGGATCGGCGGGGATCCCGGATCCCCACCCGGGGAGGCGGACTCCGAACGGGCCGGCTTGCGGGACGGGGTGGCTTTGGGCTTGGCGGTTTTCGAGGTCTTCATGGGTCGGATCGAATGGGCTTGAGGACAACATGCCCGGGTTCGGTCAGTCCGCTCACCGGATGTTGCCCGATCCATGGCCGGCATTGGCCGGACGCCCCCCACACACGCGCCGACACAAAGGCTGGCATCCGCGCCGGAAGCCCCGTCAGACTGGCGCCCATGGAACCGCCGACGGCCTTTTCCCTGTCCGAGGTCCCGTTTCTCAAGGGCATGGAGTGGCGCCATCTCGAGGCCATGGCCGCCTGCGCCATGGGGGTCAAGTTCCCGGCCGATGAACGGATCTTCCGCACCGGCGAGAACGCCAACCGCTTCTACCTGCTGGTGAGCGGACGGGTCGCCCTCGAGGCGCCCGGGGAGGACGGGTCCTTCACCCCGATCCAGGAGATCGTCGCCGGGGATGTCCTCGGCTGGTCCTGGCTCTTCCCCCCGTACCAGTGGCGGTTCGACGCCCGGACGGTGGAACCGGTGGAGGCGATCTTCTTCTACGGGACCCACCTCCGGGAACTGGCCGACGAGGATCCGGTGTTCTGCTGCACCATGATGCGGCGCATGTCGGGCGTGATCCTCGAGCGCCTGCAGGCCACGCGCACCCAGCTGGCCGCCGCCACCGCCGGCCGGCAATGACCGGCCGCCCGGCCCGTCGCCGGCGTCCGGCCACCGCATGAAGGTCCTGGTCTTCGCCCACGTCCCCCCGCCGCACCACGGCCAGAGCCAGATGGTGCAGTACCTGGTGGACGGCCTGCGGGAACGCCCCGGTCTCGGGATCGAGGTGGTCCACGTCGACGCCCGCCTGTCCGACAGCCTGTCGGATGTCGGCAGCGCCCGCGGCGGAAAGATCCCGCGCCTTTTGGGCCATTGCCGCGACGCCATCCGCGCCCGGCAGCGGACCGGCGCCCGGGTGCTGTACTACATCCCGTCCCCCCCGAAACGGAGCTCGCTCTACCGCGACTGGATCGCCCTGGCGCTGCTGCGGCCATGGTTCAGCCGGGTGGTGTTCCACTGGGAGGCGGTCGGCCTGGGCCGGTGGCTCGACGAGGAGGCGGCGCCGTGGGAACGGCATGTCAGCCGGCACCTGCTTGGCGGGGTGGACCTGAGCATCGTGCTCGCCGATGCCAACCGTGGCGATGCCGCCCGGCTGCGTCCGGACGCCATCCGGGTGGTCGGCAACGGCGTGGCGGATCCCTGCCCGGGATTCAACCGGGAACTCGCCGGCGTCCGGCAGGGGCGGCTGGCTGCGCGCCGGGCCGCCGGGGGCACGGTGAACGTCCTCTACCTGGCCCTCTGCACCCGGGACAAGGGCGTGTTCGACGCCGCCGAGGCCGTGGCGCTGGCGAACGCGGCGCCGTGCGAACCCGGGCGTCCGCTCCGCTTCCACCTCACCGTGGCGGGGACCTTTCCCGAACCGGCCGTGGAGGCGGCGTTCCGGCAACGCATCGCCGCCCCGGACCTCGCCGGCCGGGTGACGCTGGCGGGATTCGTCGGCGGCCCCGCCAAGGCGGCATGCTACCGGGAAGCCGACCTGTTCCTCTTTCCCACCTGGTACGCCGCCGAGGGACAGCCCCTGAACCTGATGGAGGCGATGGCGTGGGGACTGCCCCCGGTGACCACCCGGTGGCGGGGCATCCCGGAGATGCTCCCGGACGGTCACCCGGGGCTGGTCGAACCGCGGGATCCGGCGGCGGCGGCCGCCGCCCTGCACACCCTCGCGTCGGGGGAGGACGGGACGGGATGGCGCCGGCGCTTCGAGGAACGTTTCAGCGTCGGCGTGTTCCTCGAGTCCATGGCGGCCGCCCTGCGATCCGTGGACTCGCCACCGGGGTCCTGACCCCGGTCAACGGGCGGCGCGGCGCAGGGCCCGGGCCTCGACGAAGTTGCCGAGGCAGTGGGCGATGCTGCCCTTGGCGCCGTTCCAGTCGATCCGGCCGAGTCCGGCATACAGCAGCAGCTTGGCCACCCGGATGACGATGCCGCCCAGGCCGGGCTGATGGGGCTCGATCAGCCGGGCCATGGCCCGGTAGTCCACCCGACCCTTGCGGTAGAAGGCCGACATCGGCCGACGCGAGATGTACCGGACCCGCGCCCGGTGGACCACCGCCAGCACCTCGCCGTCGCGGAGGGCGTCGCAGTACCACTGCAGATCCTCCCCGCCCCCCAGGGCCTCGTCGAACGGCCGCCGGAGCCAGGCGCTCCGCCGGTACAGGCTGTTCGGATTGCCGGCGGCAAAGCCGAACCCGTGCCGGAAGTCCCCCGCCTCGAAGTAGCTGATGCCCCCCGGCAACGGGCTGTCGTACTCCGCATTCACGATCGGCCCGACCGCCGCCGTGACCCGATCGGAGAACCGGCCGACCGCCGACCGGTACAGGTCGAGGAATCCGGGATCCATCGGGACGGTGTGGGAACTGAGCGCGAGCACCCAGTCGTGCCGGGCGGCGGCAAAGCCCCGGTTCAGGGAGCGGCCGTAGGTGAACTCCGCCTCCGGCAGCAGGACCACCTCCGCCCCGTGGGACCGGGCCAGGTCGACCGTGCCGTCGGTGGATCCCGAGTCGACCAGGATCAGCTGGTCGTCCGGGTTCCGCCGCAGGGCCTCCAGCACCGGCCGCAGGGTGGCGGCGGCGTTGAGGGTGCGGATGACGATGCTGACGGGGACGTCGGCCATGGACCGCGGGGTTATCGCCAGCCCATGCCACCGGAGCCAAGCCGTATCCATGCGGTGGCAAAGTTGTGGTGGCAAAGTTGACTGCCACACGGTGTGGAAGCTGCTAGCCTTTCCGCTCCATTCCATGACGTGCCTGCTGATCACCCCGCCATGCGCCGCCTGATCTCCCTCCTTGCCCTCGTCCTCGCCGTCGCCGCCCCCCTGCGGACCGCGGCCCAGACCGACCTGGTGACCCCGGCGTCCGGGTGGCGCTGGCTGCCGGGACGGTCGGAGGCCTCCCTGCCCGACCCGGCCGCCTGGCGCCTGCCGGGGTTCCAGGACCCGGGCTGGAACGACGCCTCCCTGCCCCTGTTCTACGGCGAACCCCTTTCGGGAACCCGCATCGACGACATGCGGGGACAGTACTCGTCGGTGTTCATCCGACGCCGCTTCACCGTGGCGGCACCGGGGGACTACTCGGACCTCACCCTGCGGGTGGCGGCCGACGACGGGTTCGTGGCCTGGATCAACGGCCGGGAGGTGGCCCGGTTCAACGTCCCCGACGGCGACCTCGCCTTCAACGCCTTCGCCCGGGAACCGGCCCCCGAACCCGCCCAGCTCGAGGACTACCCGGTGGCCGCGCCGGCATCGCTCCTGCGCGAGGGCGAGAACGTCCTCGCGGTGCAGATGTTCAACGCCACGCTGAACAGCAGCGACCTCGTGTTCGACGCCCGGCTGGTCGGCATCGTGGACGTGACCCCGCCCGCGCTCGCCGCCCGCATCCCGTCCCCGGGCGCCCTGGTGCGGGCACTCGACGCGGTGGAGGTGCAGTTCACCGAGCCGGTCCGCGGGGTCGAGGCGGCCGACCTGACCTTCAACGGCGTCCCCGCGTCCGCCGTCCGGGAGTTCGGCCCGGGACAGTACGTCTTCACCGCCCCCGCCCCGCCGCCCGGGCCGGTCGCGGTGGCCTTCCGACCGGACCACGGGATTACCGACCGCTCCGGATCCGCCCTCCCCTTCGCCGGGGCCGCGTGGGAGTACACCATCGACCCCGACGCCCCCGAGCCCGGCATGGAGATCAGCGAGTTCCTCGCCAACAACGATCGCGGACTCCGGGACGACGACGGCGACCGCTCCGACTGGATCGAGCTGCACAACGGGGGAACGTCGCCCGTGAACCTCGAGGGCTGGTCCCTGACCGACGACCCGGCCCGCCCGCGGCAGTGGGTCTTCCCCGCCCTGGTGCTGATGCCCGACGCCTACCTGCTGGTGTTCGCATCGGGCAAGGACCGGACCAACGCGCTGGCGCCGCTCCACACCAACTTCCGGCTCGGGACCGACGGCGAGGCCCTGGCGCTCCATGACGCGGACGGCGAGCTCCGGTCCGGCTTCCTCCCGCAGTTCCCCCCGCAGCGGCCCGACGTCTCGTACGGCCGGGCCGTCGGGGCGCCGAACGTGGTCGGCTACTTCCCCACGCCGACCCCCGGACGGATCAACACCGTGGGCGGTCCGGGATTCGCCCCGGACGTGACCTTCTCCGTGGCCGGCGGCACGTACCAGGGGCTGCTGCGGGTCGAGCTGGGGCTGGATCCGGCCGACGGGCCCGCCCCCGGTGCGGTGATCCGGTACACGACCGACGGCCGGCTGCCCGACGAGGCCAGCCCCGCCTATTCCGCCCCGCTGGAGTTCACCAGCCAGGCGGTCCGCCTGCGGGCGCGGGCCTTCGCCCCCGACCTGTTCCCGGGCACCCCGCGCAGCGAGACCTTCATCCCCCTGTCCGCCACCACCGCCACGTTCCAGTCGGACCTGCCGGTCCTCCTCATCCACAACTTCGGCGCCGGACGCCCCCCGGCCAACACCCCCATCTACGCCGACTTCCAGGTCTATGAGCCCGACACCAACGGCGTCACCCGGCTGACCGGGCCGCCGGCACTCGCCACCCGGAGCACGATCCGGGCCCGCGGTTCGTCCACCGAGGGCTATCCCAAGGTGAGCCTCCGGGTGGAGTTCCAGGACGAGTTCGGCGAGGACGCCCACCGGGAGATCCTGGGCATGCCCGCGGAGGCCGACTGGATCCTCTATGCCCCGAACAACTTCGAGCCGGTGCTCATCCACAACCCGTTCATGCACCAGCTCAGCCGGGACATCGGACGGTACTCGCCGCGCACCCGGTTCGTGGAGGTGTTCCTGGTGACGTCGGGCACCGGCGCGGTGACCCAGACCGCGTACAACGGGATCTATGTGCTGTTGGAGCGGATCGAGGTCAGCGGCGACCGGGTGGACCTCGGCCGGCTGACACCCCGGGACCTGACCGCCCCCGAGGTGACCGGCGGCTACCTGATGAAGATCGACCGGCTTGACCCGGGTGACGGGGGGATCTCCGGCGCCGGCATGACCGTGGCCCTGGTGGACCCGGGGGAGGACGAACTCACCGATCCCGCCCGCGCGCCGCAGTTCAACTACCTCCGGAACTATCTCAACGCCTTCGGCTCGGCCCTCAACGGCCCCAACTACCGCCACCCCACCCTGGGCTACCGCGCCTTTGTCGACGTCGATTCCTGGGTCGACCACCACCTCCTGAACGTCCTCGCGTTCAACGTCGACGCCCTCCGCCTCAGCGCCTTCTTCGGCAAGCGGAAGGAGGGGCTGCTGGAGTTCGGCCCGCTGTGGGACTTCGACCGGGCCTTCGCCTCCACCGACGGCCGCTCAGCCAACCCGCGGGTGTGGCGGTCGCAGATCCCGGACTTCGGCACGGACTTCTTCAACTTCCCCTGGTGGGGCCGGATGTTCACCGACCCGGATTTCTTCCAGCGGTACATCGACCGCTACCAGGAACTGCGACGGGGCCCGTTCAGCACAGCCGAACTGCAGCGCCTGGCCGACGAGCTGTCGGGCATCGTCCGCCAGGCCCAGCCCCGTGAGCTCGCCCGCTGGGGCATCCAGCCGCGGGGCGGTTCCTACCAGGGCGAGGTGAACCTGATGAAGAACTGGCTGGCGAACCGGACGGACTTCATGGACAGCCAGTTCGTCCAGCCCCCGGTCCTCCTCACCCCCGGCGGATTCGTGTCGCCCGGGCACCTGGTCTCGCTCCAGGTCCCGGCCGGCGTCACGGCCCATTACACGGTCGACGGCTCCGACCCGCGGCTCCCGGGCGGGAACATCTCGCCCTCCGCCCGGATCTACACCGGTCCGTTCCCCATCGAGTCCAACACCCGGGTGCGGATCCGGGGACGCAATCCGTCGCACACCGCCCGGACCGGACCGGACAACCCGCCGCTTTCGTCGATCTGGTCGGGCGAGGTCGCCGCCTCGTTCCTCACCGAGCCGCTGCCGCTGCGCCTGACCGAGATCCACTTCAACCCGCCCGGCACCCCCGAGCTGGAGGGCAACACCCTGGAGTTCGTCGAACTCACCAACATCGGCGACCGGGAGGTCGACCTCACGGGCGTCCGGTTCACCCGGGGGATCACCTTCACCTTCGCCCCCACCAACGCCGTGACCCGACTCGGCCCGGGGGAACGCCTCGTGCTGGTGGGGAACCGCGACGCGTTCTCGGCGGTGAACCCCGACGTCACCGCCATCGGCGGCGTGTTCACCGGACGGCTCGACAACGCCGGCGAGACGGTGGAACTGCTCGGCCCGCTGGACGAGGTGATCGCCTCGGTGCCCTACCGTCGGACCTGGGTGCCGCTGGCCGACGGGGTGGGACATTCCATGGTGCCGGTCGACGAACAGGCGGACCCCGCGGTGTTCGGCACCGCGGACGGCTGGACGGCCAGCGCCTCCGCCGGCGGTTCACCCGGCCTGCCGGACCCGTCCTCGGGCGGTCCGCTGCTCGGCTTCCGCAACGTCTCCGCCAGCGGGTTCACCCTGGTGTTCGACGCGGTCGCCGGACGCAGCCACGTGGTGGAATACCGGACCGACCTGCAGTCGGGCGACTGGCTCCCCCTCCAGACGATCCCCGCCGGGGCGGCCGCCACGGTGGAGGTCGGAATCACCCCGTCCGGCGAACACCGGTTCCTCCGGGTGCGCCGGGAATGACCGGATCCGCCGGGACCGGCTCGACATCGACCGAGACCTTCAGGGCGTGCTCGCCGCACCCGACGATCACGCCGCGGATCGGGCTGACGTCGCTGAAGTCCCGACCCCAGGCCACCGTGATGTGGCGTTCGCCGGGGCGGAGGTTGTTGGTGGGGTCGAAGTCGACCCAGCCCGTCCCGGGGACCCACGCCGAGATCCAGGCGTGCGAGGCATCGGCCCCGACCAGGCGGGGCTTGCCGGGCGGCGGCACGGTCTCGAGGTAGCCGCTCACGTAGCGGGCGGGGAGTCCGAGGCTCCGGAGGCAGGCGACGCCGAAATGGGCGAAGTCCTGGCACACCCCCCGACGGCGCGCATACACCTCCTCAAGCGGGGTGGCAACGGTCGTCGAGCGCGGGTCGAACCGGAAGTCGCGGTGGATCCGCGCCGTGAGGTCGGCCAGGCCCTGAACCACCGGACGCCGCGCCGGAAACGACGTGGCGGCATAGGCGGCGTACAGCGCGTCGCGCCGGACCAGGGGCGAGTCGTGCAGGAACTCCGCCGCCGCCGTGTCGGCATCGAGCCGGTCCCCACGGCACCCCTCCCGGACCTCCTCCCACGCCGGCGTGCCGGCGGTGGGCACCGCCGCGGGCGCGGACACCACCACCTCGCTTTCCGCCACCACCTCCAGGATCCGATGCGCCCCCTCCACGGCGAACACCACCGCCTCGTTCCCGTAGTAGTCGTCCCGGACACTCCAGGCGGCGGGGACCGGATCCACGGTGACCCGATGGGCCACGCAGTCCTGCCACGGCAGCTGCCGGGGCCGGAGATGGGCCCGGTGGTGCGAGACGGACACCGGGTGGTCGTACTCGTACTCGGTCCGATGGGTGATGCGGTAGCGCATGGGGACTCAGCTGACCCGGGTGATCGCGTGGCTGAAGTACCGGTGGGTGATGAGGTCGGAAACCATCCCGAGCCCCGCATCGATCCGGACCAGCAGCTGGTCGAGCGACCCCGGCTCGCCCGCGGCCGCCGCATCGGCCGCCTCCACCACGTCGGCCTCGGCCAGCAGCCACACCAGGGCCGAGAGCTCGCGCTGCTCGGCGGACTCGCCTTCCTGCCTGCCCGGCGGCTGGAGGAACCGGAGGTCCTCGCCGATCTCGGCCAACTGGAACGCCACCGAGCGGGGATTGGTGTCGCCGTGCAGCATCAGGTCGAACACCGAGGCCGGGTCGAGCCGCTCGAAGTACATCCGGCGGTAGGTCATCTTGTTCTCCTGGACCTCCAGCAGCGGGAGGAGGCGGGCGGGCGAGGCGACATCCCGGGCCAGCACCGCCCGGAGAAACCGGACGACCGACTGCCCCCGCTCAATCCGACGCCCGACGTCGAGGAACCGCCACGCGTGGCCGCGGGTCATGTTCTCCATCGCCGTCCCGCTGAAGGCCGCGAGGTCCAGGATGAGCGTGTTGAGGAACACCGGGGACATGCCCGCGCCGGACCGACGCGACGGCGCCCGCCCGTCGTTCAGCAGCCGCTGCAGGATCCGCCAGGTGTCCATGGACAGCCGGTCCCGCAGCGACGCGGCGATGTACCGCACCCGCTGGAAAAGGTCGGCGAATCCCGACAGTCCCTCGGACCGTCCCCCGGGGAAGAGCTCCGCCTCCACCGCGGCCTCCAGGCCGGCGGGATCGGGATCGGCCGCGAGCCGCTCCGGGAGGAGCTCGAGGGCGACCAGGATCTGCGCCAGCGCCGCCAGCTCCGGACCCGCGCCGGCGGCGGATTCCCCGTCCAGCCGGACCACCACGGCCCGGTACTGCCGGGCGGTGGCCTCGATCCGCTCCAGATACCGCCCGAGCCAGAACATGTTGTCGGCCACCCGGCTGGGCACCTCGGCCGGACGCCGCTCCAGATGCACCGTCCGCGCCCGCGGGGTCAGCAGGGTGACCGGTTCGACCGGGCCGTCGGACAGCACCCAGGTGTCCTTGCTCGCCCCGCCCCGGGCCGAGGACACCACCTGCGAGGTCGCCGTGGGACTCACCCGGGTCAGCCCCCCGGGCATCACCTGCCAGCCGTCGGCCGTGGCCGTCACGAACGCCCGCAGCACCAGGGGACGCCGCTCCAGCCGGTCCCCGGTCCACACCGGGGCGACCGACAGCGTGAGCCGTTCCTGCCCGAGGAAGGCCTGCGGCCGGGCCCGGATGGCCGCGGCGAGCTCGGAACGACGGGCGGCGGACAGCTCCCGGCCGAACACGGGATCGCCGGAACCGGCGAACGCCCGCTTGATCACCAGCTGGTCCAGATGGGCCAGCGTGTGCTCCAGCTCCCGCCGCTGCCCGCACCACCAGGTGGCGACATTGGGCAGCAGCAGCTCCTCGCCCAGCATGTGCCGCGCCAGGGCCGGCAGGAAGGCCAGCACCGCCCCGGTCTCGATCGCCCCGGACCCCAGCGCGTTGACGATCGCCACGTTCCCCCCATGGGCCGCATCCACCAGACCCGCCACCCCGAGCATCGAGTCCGACCGCAGCTCCACCGGATCGCAGAACGTGTCGTCCACCCGGCGCAGGATCACGTCGACCGGCCGCAACCCCTCCAGCGTCTTGATGAACACCCGCCGGTCCCGGACGGTCAGGTCGGCACCCTCCACCAGCGGGAACTCCAGGTACCGGGCCAGGTAGGCGTGCTCGAAGTAGGTCTCGTTGAACGGTCCGGGCGACAGCACCACCACCGTGGGCAGGTCGACCCGGCGGGGCGACAGCGCCCGCAACCCGTCCCGCTGGGCGGCGAAGAAGCCCGCCAGCCGACGCGCCCCCGAGGCCGCGTACTCGTCGGGAAAGACCTGCGAGAGGATGATCCGGTTCTCCAGCGCATAACCGGCCCCGCTCGGCGCCTGGGTCCGGTCGGCCAACACCCACCACGAACCGTCCGGCGTCCGGGCCAGGTCCACCGCATGCACCGCGAGGAACCGGCCGCCGGGCGGCCGGATGCCATGGCACGCCCGGAGGAACCCCGGGTTGGCATGGACCAGGGACGGCGGCAGCAGCCCCTCCCGCAGCAGGTCCTGCGGTCCGTAGAGGTCGCACAGGATCCGGTTCAGCAGCTCGGCCCGCTGGATCAGGCCGCGCTCCAGCACGGCCCATTCCGACGCCGGCAGCAGCAGCGGCACCATGTCCAGCTCCCACTGGCGCTCCTGCGACTCGGCCTCCCCGTGGACGGTGTACGTCACCCCGTGCTCCCGCAGGAGACGCCGGACGGATTCCCGGCGGGCCGTACGTTCCTCGGGGGGCAGAGCCTCGAAGCCGTCGCGGAACTCCCGCCAGTGGGGACGCGACCCGCCGCCCGGAAGCTCGGCCTCGTCATGCACCCCGTCCGGCGCCGGAACCGGAGCACCGGCGGGGGACGGAGGGGTCGAGGTCGGGACGGGCGGCACGGCGGGAGACTAGGGAGGCGACCCGGACCGGGGCAATGCCCGCGGATGGATCAGCGGCGCAGGTCGAGGGTGAGGGGGAACTCGGGCTGGACCTCCCCGCCCGGGATGGCGCGCGGACCCGGGGAATGCCCGTGCTCGAAGAACCGCGCCAGGCGCCGGCTCTCGGCCTCATAGGCGTTCACCGGGAAGGTCGTGTGGTTCCGTCCACCGGGATGGGCCACATGATAGGTGCACCCGCCCACGCTCCGCCCGTTCCACGTGTCCAGCAGGTCGATCACCAGCGGCGCATGGACGCCGATGGTCGGCTGGAGACACGACGGCGGCTGCCACGCCCGATACCGCACCCCGGCCACGAACTCGCCCGCGGTGCCGGTCGGATGCAGCGGCACCCGGCGCCCGTTGCACGCCACCACATGGCGGCCGCCCACCAACCCCCGCGCCCGGACCTGGATCCGCTCCAGGGAACTGTCCACGAACCGCACCGAGCCGCCCCCGGCGGGTTCCTCGCCCAGGACATGCCACGGCTCGAGCGCCTGACGCACCTCCACGTCCACCCCGCGGGCGGAGAACCCGCCCAGCCGGGGAAACCGGAACTCGAAGTGCGGCGCGAACCATTCGTCCCGCAACGGGAACCCCGCCGACCCCAGCCCGGCCAGCACGTCCCGGAAGTCGTCCCACACGAAGTGCGGCAGCATGAACCGGTCGTGCAGCACCGTGCCCCACCGGACCAGGGAATGCCGGTAGGGTTCGCGCCAGAAACGCGTCACCATCGCCCGGAGCAGGAGCTGTTGCACCAGGCTCATCCGGGCATGGGGCGGCATCTCGAAGGAACGCAGCTCCACCAGCCCCAGCCGCCCGCCGGGTCCGTCGGGCGAGTAGAGCTTGTCGATGCAGAACTCGGTGCGGTGGGTGTTGCCGGTCACGTCGACCAGCAGGTGACGGAAGATCCGGTCGACCAGCCACGGCGGCACCCATCCCCGGTCGGGCACCTGGCGGAACGCCGTCTCGAGCTCGTACAACGCGTCGTGCCGCGCCTCGTCGATCCGCGGATGCTGGCTGGTGGGCCCGATGAACAACCCGCTGAACAGGTAGCTGAGGGACGGATGGTTGTGCCAGCAGGCCAGCAGGCTCCGCAGCAGGTCGGGACGCCGCAGGAAGGGGGAGTCGGACGGCGTCGCACCCCCCAGCACCACATGGTTCCCCCCGCCGGTCCCGGCCTGGCGCCCGTCCAGGAGGAACTTCTCCGTGCCCAGACGCGTCGCCCGCGCCTCGTCGTACAGCACCGTGGTGCGCTCGACCAGCTCGCCCCAGGTCCGCGACGGATGCAGGTTGACCTCGATCACCCCGGGGTCGGGGGTGACCTTGAACACCGCCAGCCCGGGATCGAACGGCGGCGGGTTGCCCTCGAGCAGCACCGGCAGGCCCAACTCCCGCGCCGTGGCCTCCACCGCACCGGCCAGCTCGAGGAAATCGGCGGCCGACGGCAGCGGCGGAAAGAAGACGTGCAGCCGACCCGACCGCGGCTCGACGCAGAGCGCGGTGCGGACGATTCCCGACGCGGACTCGCCCGGGGCGGGCGCCCGGAGATTGGCCCGCCCGTCCGTACCGGTGCCCCCACCCGCGCCTTCAGGCCCCGGCCCGACGGCCGGCATGGCGCCGCGGACCGACGCCTGCCGACGCAGCAATGCCTCGCGCGGCGGCAGGGACGACGCCGGGGCGGTCGGATCCACCTCCGGAACGAACGACCGGTCGCCCGCCGCCGCCCAGGGCTGGGAATCCAGCGGCAGCCGGTACCCGATGGGCGAATCCCCCGGGATCAACCAGAGCGTCCCGTCCCGCAGGAACCACGGCCCGCTGGACCAGCCGGGCCGGCCGTCGTGGACGGCGCGTTGCAACGGCAACACCTGCCCCACCACCGTCCCCAGGCCCTGGCCGAACACCCGGCGCAACCGGGCCCGCTCCCCGGGATCGTCGAGCCGGGAGCGGAGCGGATCGACATTCACCGGCAGCCGCCGTTCCCGCCAGAGGTGGTAGTACACGTCCTCACGGGCCGGCATCAGCCACCGCCCGTCCACCCCCAGCCGGGCCGCCAACGCCCGTGCAAAGCGTTCCGCCTCGACCACCCCGTGCCCGGCGTCGACCGACTCGTCGGCGAACAACGTCGGATCCGACCACGCCGGCTCACCGTCGTGCCGCCAGTAGCACGCCAGCGCCCACCGCGGGAGGACCTCGCCGGGATACCACTTGCCCTGCCCGTGGAACAGCAGCCCGCCCGGCGCGAACCGCTCCCGGAGCCGACGCAGCAGGCGGTCGGCCAGCACCCGCTTCGCCGGCCCCTGCGCCACCGTGTTCCATTCCTCCCCATCCGGATCGTCGACCGACACGAACGTCGGCTCGCCCCCCATCGAGAGCCGCACATCCCCCCGCGCCAGCTCGGCATCCACCCGCTCCCCCAGCCGGTCGATCTCCTCCCACTGCTCCTCGCTGTACGGCAGGGTGACCCGAGGGGTCTCCAGGATCCGCGTCACCCGCATCGAGTGCTCCATCCGCGCCTCGCACGGCTCCACCGCCCCCGTGACCGGCGCCGCCGACCCCGGGTCGGGCGTGCAGGACAACGGCAGATGCCCCTCCCCCGCCAGCAGACCGGAGGTCGGATCCAGGCCGATCCATCCCGCCCCCGGCAGGTACACCTCGCACCACGCATGCAGGTCGGTGAAGTCCGCCTCCGTGCCGCCGGGACCGTCCAGCGGCTTCACGTCGGGCCGGAGCTGGATGAGGTAGCCCGACGCGAACCGCGCCGCGAGGCCGAGGTGCCGGAGGACCTGGCAGAGCAGCCAGGCGGAATCCCGGCAGGACCCGGAGCCGAACCCGAGGGTCTCCTCGGGATCCTGGACCCCCGGCTCCATGCGGATGAGGTATCGGACGGCCTCGCTGACCCGGCGGTTGAGGGCGACGAGGAAGTCCATCGTCCGGGGCGGCTCGGTGCCCGTCCCACCGGCCAGCAGACCCGCCGCCGGCAGCACTCCCCCGTCGTGGTGGACATCCACCGGCCGCTCGGACTCCGGCACCGGCGCATGGTCCACCACACCCTCGCCCGGCGTCCGCAGCATCTCGCGCCGGATCCGCCCGAGGAACGCGGCCATCAGCGGACCGGCCGGCAGCCGTTCCCGGAACGGGGCCAGGTCCTTCAGCAGCCCGGCCTCGTAGACGAACGGGAAGTGGGTCGCGGAATCCTCAAGGAAGAAGTCGAACGGATTGAGCACCGACATCTCGGCCACCAGGTCCACCTCCACCCGCATCTCGCGCGATTTGTCGGGGAACACCACCCGGGCGTTCCAGTTGGCGAACGGATCCTGCTGCCAGTTCAGGAAGTGCCCGGCCGGCAGGATCTTCAGCGAGTAGCTCAGGATCCGGGTCCGGCAATGCGGCGCCGGCCGCAACCGGATGACGTGGGGGGCATGCCCCACCAACCGGTCGTACACGTAATGGGTGCAGTGGTGCAGCGCGACATGAATGGCCATGAATCGGGCTTTTCAAACAGCCCGGGGGCCCGGGAGCAACCGGAATGCCAGCATTCGCCGGAAGGGATCCCCACCGGGGGACCGGTCCCACGGGGTGGAGGGATTTGGACAGGCTGAAGGTTTCGGGGCAGGCGGACCTACCAGCGACGGTTCAGCGCCCAGATGGCGGCCGCCATGACGGCGGCGAACACCGCACCGACCATCAGGGCGATGAGGATCTGCCGACGATGCTTCTGCCGCGCACCCCGGCCCTGCCCCGGCAGGAGGTAGTACCGGTGCGCGTCGGGATTCTTCGGCTTGCCAAAACCAAACATGCGAGGTGCGGCGGGTTATAGGCCACCCCACCCCCGCGACGCAACACCGCCGGGGAGCCCCCACCAAGGCCACCGACACGACCGCGGCCCCAACGTTTCCACTGGCCGCCCGGCGGGTCCGGAACCATTTTTCAGGGCGTGTCCGTTCCCCGCATCCCGTCCGCCCTCCTCGCCTTCGGGGTCTGCCTCGCCCTGACCCACCGCCTGGCGGCGATCGAGCCCGCAGTCGACGCCCTGCCCCCCGCCGCCACCGGCGAGGTCGACTTCCGACGCGACGTCCAACCCCTCCTCGAGGCCAGCTGCATCAAGTGCCACGGACGGGGCAAGTCCAAGGGCGGATGGAAGCTGGACACCCGGGCGGACTTCCTTGCCGAAGCCGACTCGGGCCCGGCGGTGGTCCCGGGCAACAGCGCGGAAAGCCACCTGGTCCATCTCGTCGCCGGGACCGACCCCGACAACGTCATGCCCGAGAAGGGCACCCGCCTCACCCCGGACCAGGTGGGCATCCTCCGGGCCTGGATCGACGCCGACCTGCCGTGGCCCGACGACGTCACCTTCGCCCAACTGCCCCCCAACAACCTCCATCCCCGGCAACCCGACCTGCCCGACGGCCCCGCGGACCATCCGGTCGATCGCCTGATGGCCCCTTATTTCCGGTCGCACGGGATCCGCCCGGCAGGACCGGTCGATGACCGCACGTTCCTCCGTCGGGTGTCCCTGGACGTCATCGGCCTCCTCCCCACGCCCGACGAGCAGGAGGCCTTCCTCCGGGACCGCGGGCCCGACCGGCGGGAGCGGCTGGTCGATCGGCTGCTGGCCGACGGTCCCCGCTACGCCCAGCACTGGTTGACCTTCTGGAACGACCTTCTCCGGAACGACTACAAGGGCACGGGCTACATCGACGGCGGCCGGAGCCAGATCAGCCGCTGGCTCTATGGCGCGCTGCTGGAGAACCGGCCCTACGACCGGTTCGTGGGCGAACTGGTCAACCCGGTGGAGGGCAGCGAGGGCTTCACCAAGGGCATCGTCTGGCGTGGTGCGGTCAACGCCTCGATGACCCCGCCCATGCAGGCCGCCCAGAACATCGGACAGGTCCTGATGGGGGTGAACCTCAAGTGCGCCTCGTGCCATGACTCGTTCATCGACGACTGGCAGCTGGCCGACGCCTACGGGCTGGCGGGCATCTACGCCGAGGGGCCGCTGGAGATGGTGCAGTGCGACAAGCCCACCGGCCGGATCGCCCCGCTCAAGTTCCTCTTTCCCGAGCTCGGATCGGTCGACGCCGACGCCCCGCGGGCCGAACGCCTCGGGCAGCTGGCCGCGCTGATCACCCGACGCGAGAACGGCCGCCTCTCGCGCACGGTGGTCAACCGCCTGTGGGCGCGCCTGACGGGACGCGGCCTGGTGGAGCCGCTCGACGTGATGCAGAACGAGGCCTGGCATCCCGACCTCCTGGACTGGCTGGCCGAGGATCTCGCCGGGAACGGTTGGGACCTGAAGCGCACCCTCCGGCTCATCCTCACCTCGGCCGCCTACCGGATGCCCGCGGTGGACCTGCCCGAACCGCCGCAGGAGGACTTCGTCTTCACCGGCCCCGCCATCCGTCGCCTGACCGCGGAGCAGTTCCGCGATGCGCTCGGCCTGGTGACCGGGGTCTGGCATGACCGGCCCGAGGGCGGGCTGGACCGGCTCCTGCAGGAGCCCGACCCCGACGCGGCCCCGACCGCCGGGGCGTTCTGGATCTGGAGCGATCCCCACGCCGCCGCCGCTGCGCCGCCCGGGACCAACGGCTTCCTCCGCGAGCTCGTCCTCGCCGACGTCCCCGACGAGGCCACGATGTTCGTCCACGCCGACAACACCGCCCGGGTGTTCGTGAACGGTCGGCGGTTGCGCGGGGCCGATGCGCCGGACTGGTCGCAGCCCGGCATCTACGACGCCCGACCCGCCCTGCGCGCGGGCACCAACCACATCGCGGTGGAGGTGGTGAACGGCGGCGACTCCCCCAACCCGGCCGGCCTCCTCGCCTACGCCCGCCTCCGGCACCAGGACCCGGCGGGCCAGCGGGTGCTCGACATCGGATCCGACGCCACCTGGCAGGCCATCGCCGACCCCACGGCGGGCTGGCAGGAGCGGGGGGCATCGGCCGCCCTGTCACCGGCCCACGTGCTGGGCGGCCCCGGGATGGCGCCGTGGTCGGTCGGCGACACCCTCGCCGCCCATGTCGCCGGCCGGACCGTGTACGGCAACGTCCGGTCCTCGCTCGTCGCCGCCGACCCCCTCGCCCTCGCCCTCGGGCGCCCCAACCGCGAGCAGGTCACCACCGTCCGGCAGTCCACCGCGACCACGATCCAGGCCCTCGAGCTGACCAACGGCTCCACCCTCGCCGCGGTGCTGGCGCAGGGGGCCGAGCGGCTCATCGCCGACCATCCGGACGGCCGGGACCTGGTCGACCACGTGTTCCGCCAGGCCCTCACCCGCAAGCCCACCTGGCGGGAACGCGGGATGTCCCGTCGCCTCGTCGGCCGCCAGCCCTCCCGCGAGGGGGTCGAGGATCTCCTCTGGGCGGTGGCCATGCTGCCCGAGTTCCAACTCACCTACTGATCGCCGGACACCAAGCCCCCCCACCTTCCCAAGACCATGAAGATTCCCGATTTCACCCGACGCGAGTTCGTCCGCGGCCTGGGCGCCGCCACCCTGGGGGCGCTGGCCGCCGGGCATCCGCGACGGGTGCTGGGCGACGACCAGCCCCCGGTGCCGCCCGCCACCGCCGACACCGTGATCGTCCTGTGGATGGGCGGCGGGATGGCCGCCACCGAGACCTTCGACCCCAAGCGGTACACCCCGTTCGAGAAGGGCATGGATCCCAACCGGGTCCTCTCCACCTTCCCGTCCATCCCCACGTCGGTCGACGGCATCCGCTTCAGCGAGGGACTGGAGCGGGTGGCCGGGGTGATGGATCGGGGCACGCTGATCCGCAGCTACACCGCGGGCGACCTCGGGTTCATCCTGCATTCCCGGCACCAGTTCCACTGGCACACCGGGTACGCGCCGCCCCAGACCGTGGCCTGCCCGCACATCGGCGCGGTGATCGCCCGGACGCTGGGTCCCCGCGACCCGGCCGTGCCGGCCTTCATCAACATCGGGCAGCGGCTCGACGTGGGCGAGGGCGAGGAGCTGAAGGCCTTCACCACGGCGGGGTTCCTGGGAAGCGAGTACGGGCCGTTCAACGTGCCGTTCCCCGACGCCGCCAAGGACGTGGTCACCCCGCCCGGCGGGATGAGCCCGGGACGGTTCGCCAGCCGCGACCGCTTTCTCCGGAGGCTCGCGGCGGCGTCGCCGGTGGCCCAGCTCGGGAGCGGCTACCAGAAGGAGTCCCTCCTGCGCTCCCTCGACAACGCCCACCGCCTGCTCGCCTCGCCGGCCGCGCGGGCCTTCGACCTGACCCTCGAGGCACCGGAGGTGGTGTCGAAGTACGTGCCCGGCGGATGGGACTTCTCCCGGCGTCTCGGGGGCGATTTCACCCGGGAGGGCAGCTACGAGAAGGCCAACATCCAGCGCTTCGGCCTCGGCTGCCTGCTGGCCCGCCGCCTCGCCGAGGCGGGCGCCCGGTTCATCGAGGTGACCACCGAGTACATCCCCTTCCTCAACTGGGACACCCACGAGCACGGTCACGGGAAGCTCGTGAACATGAAGCGGGCCATCGACGGCGCCATCGCCCAGCTGGTCCTCGACCTCGAGGAACGCGGGATGCTCGACCGCACGCTGATCGTCGTCGCGAGCGAGTTCAGCCGGGACATGATGCAGGAGGGCAAGCCGGACAAGCCGATCCAGAACCAGGTGCCCGTGCCGGAGCGGATCGAATCGCTCACCCACTACGGCATGCACCGGCATTTCACCGACGCCGGATGCGTCCTGCTCTTCGGGGGCGGGATCCGTCGGGGCCACCTGCACGGGCTCACGGCCGACGAACGCCCGTGCCGGACGGTGAAGGACCGGGTGGTGATCGAGGACCTGCACGCCACCATCCACCGGGCGCTGGGCATCAGCCCCCGGCTGGCGTACGAGATCGAGAAACGCCCGTTCTACGTCACCCGCGACGGACTCGGCCAGCCGATCGAATCCCTCTTCGCCCGCCCGGCCTGAGCCGGGATGCGGGACGGGGGTCCCCACTCCGGGCTTTTGCTCGCCGGCCGCCCGGGTAGGGTTCCCCGACCCGAATGAAGAACGTCGTCCTGCTCGGCAGCACCGGATCGATCGGCACCAGCACGCTCAAGGTGGTCGAGGACCTCCCCGAGCGGCTGCGCCTGGTCGGCCTCGCCGCCGGGGGCAATGCCACGCTGCTCGCCGAACAGGCCGCCCGACACCGGCCGGTCGCGGTCTCCCTCAACGACCCGGCCGCGGCCGACACCCTGCGCGACTCCCTCCCCGGCATCCGCGTCCTGTCGGGCGCCGCCGGACTGGTCGAGCTGGCCACCCTGCCCGAGGCCGACATCGTCCTGATCGCCATCGTCGGCACCGCCGGCCTCGAACCCGCCCTCGCCGCCATCCGCGCCGGCAAGGACATCGCCGTCGCCTCCAAGGAGATCCTCGTCATGGCCGGGGAGACGGTGATGACCGAGGCGCGTCGGCACGGGGTGAAGGTGCTGGCGGTCGACAGCGAGCACTCCGCCATCTTCCAGTGCCTCGACACCCGGCCGCCCGAGTCGGTCCGGAGCCTCTGGCTCACCGCCAGCGGCGGACCGTTCCGCAGCCGCGCGGACTGGCCCCGTGAGTCGCTGGAGAGGGTCACCCTCGAACAGGCTCTCAAGCACCCGTCCTGGGTCATGGGACGGAAGATCACGATCGACTCCGCCACCCTGTTCAACAAGGGCCTCGAGATGATCGAGGCACGCTGGCTGTTCGACATCGGCATGGACCGCGTGCGGGTCGTCGTCCACCCGCAGAGCGTGGTGCACTCGATGGTCGAGTTCGTCGACGGCTCGATCCTGGCCCAGTTGTCCACCCCGGACATGTGCCTGCCGATCCAGTACGCGCTGACCTATCCCGACCGATCGGCCAGCGGCCGGGTGCAGACGGATTTCGCCCGGATCGGGTCGCTCACCTTCGAGGAACCCGATCTCGAACGGTTCCCGGCGCTGGAGCTCGCACGGCGGGCGGGAGCCGACGGGGGAACGCTGCCTGCGGTGTTCAACGCGGCGAACGAGGTGGCGGTGGATCGTTTCTGCCGCGGGGAACTGGGATTCCTCGACATCACCGCCTGTGTGCAGCGGGTGATGGATGTCCACCGGGTGGTGGAGCACCCGGACCTGCCGGCGATCCTCGAAGCCGACCGCTGGGCCCGGACCGAGGCGGCCCGCTGAGGGGGCAACCGCCGCGCCCCTCAGGCCGTGGAGGGATGAGCCCGCGTCAGCGGGCGAGTCCGACGGGGTCCGCAAGGACCCCGCAGGGGGGCGATGTGAAGCCGGGACCGGCCGCCTATCGGCGTCGGCTACGGGCCTGGGGTGTCGGCCCCTCACGGGGCCGATCGGGCTCGCAGGCTCGCCCCTCCACCGCGCACCGCGCCCCTCGGGCCGTGGAGGGTTGAACCCGCGTCCGCGGGTGAGACCGACGGGGTCCGCCAGGACCCCGCAGGGGTGGGCAGGGTGAAGCGGGGACCGGCCGCCTACCGGCGGCGGCTACGGGCACGGGGCGTCGGCCCCTTCCGGGGCCGATCAGGCTCGCAGGCTCGCCCCACCGCGCACCGCGCCCCTCGGGCCGTGGAGGGATGAGCCCGCGTCAGCGGGTGAGTCCGACAGGGTCCGTCAGGACCCCGCAGCGCCGGGCGGGGAGGCCTGGGGCGTCGGCCCCTTCGTCCCGTCGTTGTCCCTCCCAGCCCCGGCGGATTCATCCTCCGCCGCGACGTTCACCCCCACCTCGCCAGCCGCTCCCGCAGCCGCGCGTCACGCTCCGGATCACGGAGCATCCCCGGGAAGTCGGCCTCCAACTGCTCCGCCGTCGGAACAATCCCCCACGCCGTGACCGTGAAGGCCTCCCACGCCCGATCCCCGGGCAACCCCAGTTCCCGTGCCTGCCGCGCAAAACGTTCACGCAACCGCGCCTTCCACGCGGCCAGGTCGGGCGTCGGCTCGATGTGATGCCGGGCCACCCACGGAAGCCACTCGTTGATCTGGCTCTGATGACACCACGCCTCCTCGGCGATCACGTCGAAGCACGCCTCCACGTCCACCGCCAGGTCCACCCCGTTCGCCCCGGCCATGTAGCCGTCGTAGGCGTTGAGGATCACCGGCGTCTTCACCCAGCGGGATGCGGTCTCATCGGCCACCGGGTACTCCGACAGGAACGCATGCGGAACATTGATCATGTAGGCCACCCGACGGACCGCCTCCGCCACGGTGACGTGGTCCGGGTGGATGCCGGCGAGGGGATCCGACGGCACGGGCGGGCAGATGAGGTAGTCCGGTTCGAACTCCCGGATCGATTTCCACAGGGCGGCCAGCAGGTCGGTGGTCAGGACGCGGCACGCCTCCTCGAAAGGCTGGCCGTCGGGACGTCGGAGGAGTTCGAGCTCGTAGCCCCCGATCCGGGCGCTGGCCTGCTGTTCCTCCCAGCGGACCCGGGCGGTCTCCTCGCGGGATCGGAAGTGGTGGCCCGACCGTCCGTCGGTGCACACCACGACCCGGCCGCGGAAGTCGGCGCCGAGCCGACGGCGCCACAGTTCGAAGGTGCCGGCGGCGACGAACTCGAAGTCGTCGAAATGGGCGTGGACGTGGAGGACGCGCATCGTGGGGGGAGTAAGCCGCAGGCGGGGGCGGGGCAGAAGGAGAAATCCCCCCGGCGGGGAGGGACCGGTCCGGGTGGTGGGCGAGGAGGGATTCGAACCCCCGACCCACTGCGTGTAAAGCAGCTGCGCTAACCCCTGCGCCACTCGCCCCCGTGCCCGGACCGCCCCAGCAGGTACCACCCCACCCCCGGGCGATGCCATCGGAAAGTCCGGATCACTCCATCTCCCACGGCCAGCCGGGCTTGATCCGGAAGTTGTACCGCAGGAGCTCCCGGTTGAGCACGGCGTTGGGCCAGCGGCTCCGGACCACCATCACCCCGGAATCCATCCGATCCGCCACAACCAGGGGGTCGTCGAAACGGACGAAGTCGTCGAATCCCCCCTCGAACCGCACCGGCCATCCCCGACCGAGCGGATGCCCGGCCAACCGGCGTCCCGGACCGCCCAGCCGACGCCAATGCACCTCCAGCTGCGGGGGCATCGGCGACGGACGCCCGGCCCCGTCCAGCGGCAGGCTCCCGTGCTTGCCCCATTCCACCCCCACCCGGACCGCGCCCCCGGCATCGACCTCCCGCTCCAGCAGCCGCCCATGGTAGTAGGCCGAGACCTTGCGCGGCTCCCCGCTGGATGGATCGCATTCCACCCACACCACCTCGTGGTCACAGGGATCGTTGTCCTCGGGGAAGTCGATGTCGTCGTCCCAGAACAGGTGGAAGCCGATCACCGGCCGGTCGGGATGGATCAACACCGCGAGGTCCCGGAGTCCGAACGGGTCGGTCCGGTGCCGGAGGAGGGTCGGCGCACACCGGCGCACCCGCTCCCGGTCGGCAGCCGTCGCCGGGGCGGACGGTTCCAGCGCCAGCACCCGTTCGTAATGGGCCGCCGCCTCGTCCAGACGCCGCCGGTCATGGTCGGCCATCCCCAGCCGGTTGCGGATCGCCGGCGTGTCCGCGGCCAACCGCTCCATGTCGGCGTCCGCCGGGAAGGCCCCGCCGCTGACCGGATTCGCCCGGGCCACCCGGCCGCCGGGCAACCGGACGCAGTACGGACTGAGCGAGAGGTCGGGTTCGGGATAGTCGGTGCTCACGAACTGGGCACCGCTGGCAAGCGCCCGATCCCGCTGCGCGGGGTCGTTCCGTCGGGCGGCATCGATCGGCGAATCGGCCCGGGTCCGGACCAGGAAACCCTCGCGGACAAGGGCCCGGATCTCCTCGAAATCCCGCACCGGGTCGTTGCGCTTCATCCACGCCGCGGCCGGATGTTCACGCGCGACCGAGACGAACAACACCCGCCGCTTCAGGGTGGCCGAGGGCTCAAGGTACCCCTCCAGGACCGCACCACCGTTGTCGAGGGTGAAGATCAACCGGCCCAGGAGGTCGGAGACCGGGGGCCATCCCCGTCCGCGCACGGCGTCGCGCAGGGTGTCGTGCCCGGCCCGGAGCTGATCGGGCTCGAACCGCTGCCGCTCCGGGATCACCGCCCGGATCTCGGCATCGAGTGCCGCCAGCAACCCGGCGTCGAAGGGCAACGGCCGGGTCAGGCCCTCCCCGGCTCCTTCGTCCTTCAGTTCCAGCATGACCACGACCGGGAAATGGAACGGGTGCGCCGCGGACCAGTCGCGGATCTCCTCCAGCGCGGCGCGCAGGGTCGGGGCGCGGCTCAGGTAGTCCACGTCGGGGACATGCAGGATCTTGAAGCCCGGTTCGCGCAGGATGCCCCGGGGATCGTGGGACGGCACCGTGCCCAACCCCGCCGCCTCGGCCGCCGCGGGGCCCAGCGGCACGGCGAACCGGCCGCCCTCCGGATCGGCGTACACATCCAGCTCGAGCTGCCGGATCCCGAGGATCTCCAGTTGGTCCCGGAGGGGACGGTGGGTGTAGGCGAGGGCGTCGGCCTCGGCCCCGATCTTCCGCCGCAGCAGGGCGTCGATCACCGGGCCCGGGGCGACATGATACGAGTTGTGGGTGCCGATCACCTGGCACTGGTCCAGCCGGGGGCCGGGATCGGCGACGAGACGGGCGGACATCCACAGAAGCGCCGGAAGCCAGGCCCGGGCGATCCGCCCAAGGCGGGGTGTCTGGAACGTGGGCACGGCCGACGATGACAGGCCGGACCTGCCGGAGACCAGCCCGCCGCCACGTTCCGCACTCGTGGCGGAGGCCGACAGGCCGCCGTGCTCCCAGGCTCCCAAGCCCCGGCGGGTTCACCACCCGCCGCCACATCCCCCTTCCCCAAAAGTCCCGAGGGGCCGAAGGGGAAGCACCGCATCCGGCGGATTCATCATCCGCCGCCACCTCTCGCGCTCGTGGCGGAGGCCGATAGGCCGCCGTGCTCCCAGGCTCCCAAGCCCCGGCGGGTTCACCACCCGCCGCCACATCCCCCTTCCCCAAAAGGCCCGCGGGGCCGAAGGGGAAGCCCCGCATCCGGCGGATACATCATCCGCCGCCACTTTCGCGCCCGTGGCGGAGGCCGACAGGCCGCCGTGCTCCCAGGCTCCCAAGCCCCGGCGGGTTCACCACCCGCCGCCAC
>CAZGIK010000027.1:10177-71529 GCA_964525755.1 uncultured Verrucomicrobiota bacterium | reverse complement strand
ACCTGACCTGCGGGGTGGCCCTGGGATCGAGGGACTTCACCGAGTCGGTGTTTGTTCGTTATAGGGAACGGTTCGGGGCCAAACGCCGCAGCGGAGCCCGTCCCATCCGCCACGCCCCAGCCCTCAAGGACCTCTCCTGCCTCAGGGACCTCAGGGTCAGGGCCCTGGGGTAGGGGGGGGCGGGGGGGAGAAGTCGTGCGGCGCGGCACTTCCTAGGACTGCTCATGGAGCGGGTCCAACTCCACATCGACGCGACGGGCCTCATGCCCCCTCCAGATCAGTTCGCCGAGCAGATGATCTCACCCCCGCCCGAAGATCCCGGCCCTGTCCATCCGCTCCAGAAGCCGCCCGGTCACAGCATCCCATCCCAGCGCCCGTTCGTAGCGCTGCAATCCGACGGCAGAGAGCCGACGCCGTTCGTCGACGTCCCCCAGCAGGTCGACCACGCGCCGGGCAAACGCCTCCCGATCCCGGGCGGGGGTCAACGACAGGTAGTCTCCACCACGGATCGCCGAGCCGGTGTTGTGTCCGTCCGTGCTCACGACCGGCAATCCATGCGCCAGCCCGGCAGTAAGGGTCGTCCGCCGCTCCGATGCGCCGTCGACAAACGGCAGCGCCATCAGGTCGGCCGCCTGGAACACCTCGGAAACCCCGGTCACCGGGAGGAAGCCGGTGATCCGGAGGAACGGTCGGAGGGGGTCCGGCACCTCCAGTCCCGGCTCCCCACCGACGATCACCAATCCCGCCTTCCGCCCCATGGCATGGGCGGCCCGCCAACCCGCCACCACCCAGTCGAGCTGTTTGGCCGCACTCACGGATCCGAACCACACCACCACCGGGAGGTCGGGCGCCCAACCCGCCTCCCGCCGCCACCGCTCCCGGTGATCCGCCGGAACCGGCACCACGGGCACATTCGACGGCGAGGCCATCGTGAACAGGCGACCTGCATGCTGCGGACAGCGGCGACTCCAATGCTCCACCCACGCCCCGGTCGATATCGGGATCAGGTCGGCCAAGGCCAGTACAGCCCGCCATTGACGACGGTGATTCCACGCATACCACCAGTGATGGGGCCGCACGCCCCAGGGTGCCGCGATCTCGTGGGCCAGGATCACCTGCTGCAACCCGCGGGCACGCTGCGCCTTCCAAACGTCGGGAAGGGCCCGATTCACCCCGCCCCGACCGTACATGTGGGGCACATACTGCCAGAGCCGGACCGCCTCGGGAGGGAGCGTCGACAGATGTCGTTCCAGCACCGCCCGATCGTCCCAGCGCGGGACCTCGGCCCGCACCGGGAACGCCGGATCGGAATCGACACCGGTCGATGAGAGCACCGTCACGGGCACCCTCGCGGACAGGGCCCGGGCCAGGCCGTGGGTGTGGTCGGCCAACCCGCCGCGCAAGGGCGGGAGCAGGGGCGAGATCAGGGCGACCGGACGATGCACCCGGCGATGAAACGGCAGGGGATCCCGCGGTGGCAACGTCCCAGAGTCGGCTTTGACACGCGGGGCGGGGCGGGCGGAGGGTCGCCCCCGGTGAACGAGCCCCCCCAAGTCCAGTGCCCGACAGCCTGCGACAGGCGTACTGGTTCTCGGCATTCAACGCGCTGTCGTTCCAGGTGGTCCTCGGCGGCCCGATGGTCCTGTACGCCCGCGAGCTCGGGGCCAGCGCCACGGTGCTGGGAATCGTCGCCGGGATGATGCCGCTCCTCACCATCGCCCAGCTCCCCGCGGCCCAGCATATCCCGAGGGTGGGCTACAAGCGGTTCGTCGTGGGTGGATGGACCACGCGGGTGGCGTTCATCTTCGCCATGGCCGCCCTCCCGCTGCTCCCGGAGGCGGTCAATGCCGCCTCCCGCCTCGCCCTCCTGGTCTGCCTGCTGTTCGCCTTCAACCTGTCGCGCGGCATCTCCAGCTGCGCGTGGCTCCCATGGATCACCCAGCTTGTCCCCGCCACGATCCGGGGACGCTATCTCGCCCGCGACCAGCTCTGCCTCAATGCCGCCAGCTGGACCGCCTTCGCCTTCGCGGCACTCGTCCTCGGCGCCGACCCCACCCCGGCCCGGTTCGCCGCCGTGTTCCTCTTCAGCGCGGTCGCCGGGACCGCCAGCCTCCGACACCTGCGCCGCATCCCCGACCATCCCGTGCCGCCCGATGAACGGTCGCGGAGCGGACCGGTCCCGTGGCGTGCGCTCGCCGCCCATCCCCCGTTCCGGAAGCTCCTCCGGATGAACATCGCCTGGTCCATCGCCTACGGCGGCCTGACCCCGTTCATTGTCGCCTTCCTCCGCACCGGGGCCGGCCTGCCCGAGGGCCGCATCCTCTGGCTCCTGTCCTTCACCTTCCTCGGCGGTCTGGCCTCGTTCTGGCTGGCCGGACCGCGACTCGACCGGCTCGGAAGCAAGCCGGCCCTCGGTTTCACCATGGCCGGCGGCATGGTGGCCACCCTGGGATGGGGGCTGATGGCCGGCGGCGTCCTGCCGGTCAACGCCCTCACGGGCGTCCCCCTCGCCGTGCTCACCGGCCTGGTCAACTCGCTGTTCGCCGCCGCCAATTCCCGCCTCGCCATGACCATCATGCCGGCCATGGGCCGAAACCACTTCTTCGCCCTGTTCGCGGTCGTCTGGCAGCTGAGTCTCGGCCTCTCCCCGATCGCGTGGGGCCTCGCCCTCGACCTGATCGGCGACCGCCGCGCCATCGTGGGCGGTGTCGACTGGAACCGCTACTCGGTGTTCTTCGCCGCCACCCTGCTGGCGTTCGCGGCCGCCTTCGAGCGGACCCGGCGCCTCGACGAGCCCACCGCCGGCCCCGCCCACGCCCTGCTCCGGGAGCTCCTCATCGACCTCCCCCGGCGCCTCCTGCCCGGACAGCGTCTCGACCGCTGAACCCCCGGGCCACCCCCCCTTCGGTGGATCGGCCACCCGGTGACGTCGACCGGCCCCGCCACCCTTGCCAACTCCGGCCACCACCCGGGAGGATCCCCGGGAACATGCCCAGTCTCCCGCCGCGACGCCCCTCGGATCCAGGGGCCGATGACGCGGTGATCGCCCAGGCACTCCGGCGGTCCCTCGCGGTGCTCATCGTCCTCGGCGCGCTCGCCGGCGGCGCCATCGGGTGGCTGGCCCGGCGTCCCGCCACACCCGCCGCCCGGATGACGCCGCTCGCCACCCCCCGCTCCCCCGCATCCGACGCCCACGCCCGCGCTCCGCGCGTCCGGTTCGTCGACGTAACCCGCGAGGCCGGGATCGACTTCATTCACGAGAACGGCGCCCGGGGCGCGAAGTACCTTCCCGAGACCATGGGCGGCGGCGTGGCGCTGTTCGACGCCGACGGGGACGGTGACGCGGACATCCTCTTTGTGAACGGTTGTCCGTGGGACGAGGGCGGACGGCCTTCGGGCACCGGCCCCACCCAGCGCCTCTACCGCAACGACACCCCCCCCGGGGGCCCGATGCGCTTCACGGACATCACCGCCGGCTCGGGACTCGACGTGGTGTTCCAGGGGATGGGCGCGGCCGTCGGGGACTGCGACAACGACGGGCGGGTCGATGTCCTGCTGACCGGCGTGGGTGGGGCCCGGTTGTTCCACAACGAGGGCGAAGGCCGGTTCCGGGAGATCACCGTCGACGCCGGCATCGGGGGATGGAACTCGGACTGGTCCACCGCCGCGGCATGGTTCGATGCGGACAACGACGGGGACCTCGACCTCTTCGTGGGCAACTACGTCGGATGGACACCGGAAGTCGACCGGCAGGTGAACAACCAGCTGGTGGGCGTCGGCCGGGCCTACGGCCGCCCCTGGAACTATCCCGGCACCCTGCCGCGGTTCTTCCGCAACCACGGCGGGCGGTTCACCGAGGAGGCCGGGCCGGCGGGATTCCAGGTCCGCAACCCGTCCACGGGGCTTCCCATGGCCAAGACCCTCGCGGTCGCCCCGATCGACCTCGATGGGGACGGCTGGATGGACCTGGTGGTCGCGAACGACACGGTGCGCAACTTCGTGTTCGTCAACCGCGGCGACGGCACCTTCCGGGAGGCCGGCGTGGAAACCGGCATCGCCTACGACACCTACGGCCAGGCCCGCGGCGCCATGGGCATCGACGCCGCCCGGTTCCGAAACGACGACGACCTGGGCATCGCCATCGGCAACTTCGCCAACGAGATGAACGCGCTGTACGTGTCCCAGGGAGCCCGTGAATCGCTGGTGTTCGCCGACGCCGCCATCACCGAGGGCCTCGGCCCCGCATCCCAGCTGCTCCTGAAGTTCGGCCTGTTCTTCTTCGACTACGACCTCGACGGCCGCCTCGACGTCCTCACCGCCAACGGCCACATCGAGGCCGACATCGAGAAGGTCCAGGCCGCGGTCCGGTACCGCCAGCCCGCCCAGCTCTTCTGGAATGCCGGGGGCAGCCAGACGTTCGTCAGCGTGGGTCCGGAACACGCCGGACCCGACCTCTTCCAGCCCATCGTCGGAAGGGGCAGCGCGTTCGCCGATCTCGATGGCGACGGCGACCTCGACGTGGTCCTGACCCAGGTCGGAGGACCGCCGGTCGTCCTCCGCAACGACCCGCCCGCCGCACCCCACTGGCTCCGCCTCCGCCTCGTGGGCACCGCCTCGAACCGCGATGCCATCGGGACGTGGATCCGGATCCGGACCGACGCCGGGATCCAAGCTCGTCAGGTGATGCCCACGCGGAGCTACCTGTCCCAGAGTGAACTCCCGGTGACCATCGGACTCGGCCGCACGGACCGGGTCGACACCCTGGAGATCCGATGGCCCTCGGGCCGCATCCAATCGCTGAGTGTCCCCGGGGTGGATCGGACGATCACCGTGACCGAGCCGCGCTGACCGGATCGGCTGAGCCGGCGTGGCGTCAGGGCCGGTGCAGTCGGAAGAACCGGGAAGGTCCCGTCAGCGGAACGGTCAGCAAACCGCCCGCGTCCTCCGTCAGGTTCGTCCACCGGTCGGGCGCCAGCGTGTCCGACGCCTGCAGCACGAACCCCGGCAACTCCGGCTCCCACGTCAGCACGGCCTGTCCGCCGGGTTCCGGCACCAGGCGAAGTGTCGGACGCCGGCCGTCCGCCCCGAAGGCGAGCCGTTCCCGGAAGAACCCCGGACGCCGCGCCTCCACCAAACCGAACAGCAGGAAGAGATGATCCACCAGCCCGGCGTCGGCCGGCACCCAGGTCGCGTTCTGCGAGGACACCCGCCGCATCCCGTACCGGTTACGGACATCGGTCTCGGGCGGCTGGTCCTGGAGGAACTCCAGCAGCGTGTCGACGTCGGCCCATCCGCCCACCGCCGACGGACTGAAGACGTTCTCGTGGTCCTGGATCCGCTCGGCCCGGTAACCCGAAGGCACCACTCCCGCGGTGAGTCCGTGCCGGTAGTTCTGGCGCAGCACCCCCGCGCAGTACAGGGCATCGGCCCGGTGCTGGTTCCGGAACAACCTCACAAACCCCTCCGACCCGGCGTAGTCCGGGTTGAAGTAGAACTGCTGCTGGACCCAGAAGGCCGGAGCGAAGAAGCCCTCCCGATCGGTCAGCGTCTCGATGCCCCGATACGCCGCCTTGGGCGCCCGGTCGGGATCGAGCCAGAAGGGGGCAACGGCCTGGGCCCGCACCGCGCCCGGCTGGCGCAGGGCAAGGGAGACGACGAGCATGTACTCGTTCCACGGCCGCACATACCCCACCGCCTCACCCGCGGCGTCGGTGGCCAGGGCGACCCGCCCGTCGAGCTCCGGATGGATCATGCGGTCGAAATCGCACGTCGACTGCAACTCGGCGGCGAGGGCCGCGATGTTCGTGTTGCCGGGAAAGTGGTTCCGGGCGAAGAGGGCCCCCGAGACGAGCAGGGCCGATCCGATGGAGGTGTAGTTGTCGACCCATCCGGGCGCGGGCGCCCCGGTCGTCAGATGCATCCAGTGCCACCAATGCCCGCGCGCGTTGCGGGCGGGGGTGATGCCCGGAGTCCGGCCCGCATGGGCCGACAGGATCCGTTCGACCAACGACTCCGCGTCGGCCGCCCGGCCAACCCCGTCCAGTCCACAAAGGGCCAGCAGCGCAAATCCGGCGGCATCGGGACTCGCCGGATGGAACGGCGGGGTCGAGGGCGACAGGGTCAACGAATCCCGCACCAGGCCGCCGGGCTGGATGGCGGCACGAACGTAGACACCCAACCGGTCCAACTGGTCGTCCATCGCCGCCTCCGCCGGCTTGCCGGTGTGGGTGCGCGTCAGGAGCCAACGGGTCCAGCGGATCCCCGCCGCGGCATCGCCCCCCACCTGCACCCCGGTCCCGCGCATCCGGATCCAGTTGGTCTGCCCGGCGACAAACCGGTCCACGGGGATCGTCGCCGCCAGGACCCGGGCGGAATCGACGAACTCGGTGTGCACCTCGGCCAGCGAATCGATCGACGGCCCGGCCGCGACGGACACCGGGAACGACTGGCCGAGGTGATCCCAGACCACCACGCGGAACCGGTAGGCCCGCGCCGTGCCGGAGGCGTCGGTCGGCACGACGAAGCCGATGTCGACCGTGTCGCCCGGCCGGCCCATTCCCGACGGCCAGGCGGCGGTTTCGCCGACCGCCCCGGAGAATCCCTCCGGATACTCCAGGTCGGAGAACGCCGAGACCTGGAAGATCGTGAGCGGGGCGGCTCCCAGCGTGACGGCGAGGCCCATCGCCACCACCCCGCCCCAAAGCCACGCGCCCGCCCGTGCCCGTCGGAGGATCATGGAGCCGACCGTCGCAGCGTCGGCCCGACCGATCAAGGCCCGGCCAAAGCGGCGTGGCGCTGACGCCTCCCGCCGCACGGCTCCAACTCCGCGGCTCGGCGGGAGCCTCGCTCCACCGTCCCGGCCGGGCGCCTCCATGCGGTGGCGCGAGCGTCCCCGCGAGCCCCTTCCACCGGCCAGACGGCGCCCGTCCGGTCAGCCCGGGAGGTTCGACAGCCCCGCCAGGATCTGGGCCTCCTTCGCCTGCCAGTCGGCCAGACGCTGCCGGTGTTCCTCCAGCACCTTGGCCGGCACCTTGCCGGTGAAGGCCGGGTTGGACAGCTTCGCCTCGACCTTGGCCACCTCGGCCCGGACCTTCTCCAGCTCCTTCTCCAGCCGGACCCGCTCGGCCGCGAAGTCGATCAGGCCGGCCAACGGCAGGTGCAGCTCGCCCAGCGCATTGGACGCCATCGGCGTGCCCCGCTCGGGCTGCCAGTCGGCACCAACCACGTCCACCCGGCCCGCGTTGAGCAGCAGCCGGAGCACCTCGATCTCGGCCGCCGGCAGGTCGCCCGCCGGACGCAGCACGAAGTCCACCTTGCGGGCCGGGTCGAGCTTGAGGTCGCGCTTCAACCCGCGTCCCAGCGACACCAGGTCGTACTTCGCCTGCGCCAGCCGGTCCGCCGTGTCGTCGAGGCCGAAATGGGCCCGTTCCTCGTCCGAGAACGGCCGCGGCCACAGGGCGGTCATCAGCGTCTTCCCTCCCCGGTCCTCCGGCATCTCCCGCGCGTAGCCGAGGCCGTGCCACAGCTCCTCGGTGATGAACGGCAGGAACGGGTGGAAGATCCGCAGCAGATGGCCGAGGACGAAGTCGATCACCGCCAGCTTGTTGGCCTTCAGGGCCGCGTCCTCGCCGTGGAAGGCGGCCTTGGAGGCCTCGACATACCAGTCGCAGTACTCGCTCCAGAAGAACCGGTAGAGCGCCGCCGTGGCATCGCTGAACTTGTAGTCGGCCAGGGCCTGAGTCACCTCGCGCACCGCCTGGTCGAGCCGCAGGAGGATCCAGCGGTCGTCCGACGTCAACCGGGCCGGGTCGATCTCCCCCTCCGTCTCGCCGCCCTGCATCTGGCGGAACCGGCAGGCGTTCCACAGCTTGTTGCAGAAGTTCCGACCCAGCTCCACCGCCTGTTCGTCGAACAGGACGTCCTGCCCCAGCGGCGCCGAACGCATCACCCCGAACCGCAGGGCGTCCGCCCCGTAGGTCGCGATCAGGTCGAGCGGATCGGGCGAATTGCCGAGGGATTTCGACATCTTCCGCCCCTGCTTGTCGCGGATGATCCCGGTGAAATACACGTTCCGGAAGGGCATCTCCCCCATGTACTCGTACCCGGCCATGATCATCCGGGCGACCCAGAAGAAAATGATGTCGGGCCCGGTCACCAGGTCGGTGGTGGGATAGAACGCCCTGAGCGTCGGGTTGGCCGCATCGACCTCCCGGTCGCCGGTCCATCCCATGGTGGCAAACGGCCACAGCCACGAGCTGAACCAGGTGTCGAGGACGTCGGGGTCCTGCGCCCATCCGTCACCCGACGGCGCGTCGAGTCCGCAATGGATCTCGTCGCCCCGATACCACACCGGGATCCGGTGCCCCCACCACAGCTGCCGGCTGATGCACCAGTCCTGGATGCCGTCCATCCAGTGGTCATACACCTTGGCCCAACGGTCGGGATGGAACCGCATCCGACCGTCGTCGGGCTGGCCCGGGTGCACCACGCAACCGCGCGCCTCCTGCAGGCTGGGGTAGCGCAGGAACCACTGTTCGGAGAGGCGGGGCTCGATGGGCACGTCGGCCCGCTCGCTGAAGCCCACGTTGTTGGAGTACGGCTCGGCCTTCTCCAGCACCCCGGCGGCCTCCATCAGCTCGGCCGCCCGCTTGCGCGCCGCGAAACGGTCCAGCCCCGCGAGGTCGGTCCCGGCCTCCGCCGTCATCCGGCCGTCGGGCGTGAGCACATCGATCACCGGCAACCCGTGCCGCAAACCGATCTCGTAGTCCGCCTTGTCGTGCGCCGGCGTCACCTTGAGCACGCCGGTGCCGAACCCGAAGTCGACATGCTCGTCGGCCACGATCGGGATGACCCGCTGCTCCCGCGGGACATCCAGGGGCAGGGCCCGGCAGACGTGCTTTCCCACCAGATGCAGGTAGCGGGGATCCTTCGGGTTCACCGCCACGGCGGTGTCGGCCGGGATGGTCTCCGGACGGGTGGTGGCAATGGTGAGGAAGGTGCCGGGTTCCTCCACCACCTCGACCCGGAAGTGGTACATGAAGCCCTTCTGCTCCTTCATGGTGACCTCCTCGTCCGACAGGGCGGTCAGCGAGGCGGGGCACCAGTTGACCATCCGCTTGCCCCGGTAGATCAGGCCCTTGCGGTACAGGTCCACGAAGACCCCCTGGACGCAGCGGGAGTACTCCGGGTCCATGGTGAACCGGGTGCGCGACCAGTCGCACGAGGCCCCGAGCGCCCGGAGCTGCTTCAGGATGATGCCCCCGTACTTCTCCTTCCACTCCCAGATCCGCGCCACCAGCGCCTCGCGGCCGAGGTCGTCGCGATGACGGATCTCACCGGCCTTCTTCAGGGTCTTCTCGACCACGTTCTGGGTGGCGATGCCGGCATGGTCGGTGCCGGGCAGCCAGAGGACCTCCTTCCCCTCCATCCGCGCCTTGCGCGCGAGGATGTCCTGGATGGTGTTGTTGAGGACGTGTCCCAGGGTGAGCATTCCCGTCACGTTCGGCGGCGGGATCACGATGGAATACGCCGGACGGCTCGGCCCCACCCGGGAGGGATCGGCGGTGAAGCAGCCGTTCTGTTCCCAGAACTCGTACCACTTCCCCTCCACCGCCCGGGGTTCATAGGCCTTGGAAATCTCGGTCATGTCGCGTCCGCCGACCCTACCGGAGCCGGGGGAGCCTCGGCAACAGGGAGCACCACCGCCACTTCCATCCCGACGGCATGGGTCCGGCTCAGCAGCATTGATCGGATCAACGGGGCCTCCTACCCTGAACGCATGATCGCGACGAGCTACCGCTATATCGTCCGAAAGGCTGGAGTCCGCCGGGGCCATGCCACCGTGGAAGGCACCCGGATCGGGGTCCACGACGTTGTCGCGATGACACGGACCGGTTGTTCCGTCGACGAGGTGGTCGAGTCCCTCCCCGGACTCACTCGGGCCAAGGTCTACGAATGCCTCGCCTACTACGAGGACCATCAGGCCGAGCTGGAACCGCTGATCGCCGAGCAGACGACCGATTTGGACTCGTGACGTTCCTGATCGACGAGGATGTTCCTGCCGACTTGGATCGTGTCCTCAAGCTGAACGGGCACGACACCGTCCGGGTGGCTGAAGTGTTGGGTTCCCAGACGGACGATATCGACGTGTGGGATCACGCTTGCCGGACAAACGCGGTCCTCATCACCTGCAATCGGCAGGATTTCCTGGAACTGGCCGGTCATTCGCCGGGCACGGGATTGCTCATCCTGAACCGGCGCCGCACCCGCCATTCGGAGTGTTCCCACGTCCTGCGGGTGATACGGACCGCAGGCGAGAGCGGGCTTCGAGGCAACATCAACTTTGCCTAGCCCGGATTTCCCACCGCCTTACTGCTGCGGCTGGCTGCAAGCCCGACTGGCGGCGTTGGCCTCGCGTTCCTCGCCGGACAGTATGTCCCCATACAGCCCGGTTCGGAACGCCTTCGGCCGCCTAGCCAGACGGACTTTCGCTGCGCCTCGCGACGAAAGTCGGTGGGAAATCCGGGCTAGCCCGGATTTCCCACCGCCTCTCTGCGGCCCGACATGAGGGCTCGAGAGCGGGGGTATTGGGAGCATCCTGCACGCCGCCCGGAATATCGCCTCGCCCCGGCCTTCCCCCCGTGGCTCTCTGGACGCATGTCCTCCCCGGCCCTCGCCCTCGCCTGCCTCGCCCTGGCCCTGTCATCTGCCGGCGCCGCCGACTGGCCCCAGTTCCGCGGCCCGGGTTCCCTCGGGATCGCCGCCCCGGATGCGCACCCGCCCCGCTCCTTCGGCGTGGAAAGCAACGTCGCGTGGCGGATCCCCATCCCCGCGGGGAACTCCTCGCCGATCCTGATGGCCGGCCGGCTGTTCCTCACCGGATTCGACGAGGACCGGCTCGTCACCCTGGCCCTGGATCCGGCCACCGGACGGGAACTGTGGCGCCGCGGCCTGGAGCCCGCGCGGGTGGAGGAGGTGCATCGATCGCTGGGCAGCCCGGCCTCGGCGACACCGGCCGGCGACGGCAACCGGGTCTACGTCCACTTCGGCTCGTTCGGCCTGGCCGCATACGGGCTGGACGGGACGGAAGCCTGGAGGCGTCCCCTGCCCGTGACCGAGACCGAGTACGGCGCCAGTTCCTCACCGGTGCTGGCCGGCGGCCTCGTCATCCAGTTGCGGGACCAGGATGGCGACTCCCACCTCGTCGCCGTGCGCACGTCCGACGGCTCCGTGGCCTGGCGCGTGGACCGGCCCGAGATGCGGCGGGGGTTTGGCACACCGATCCTGTGGGCGCATCACGGCCGCACCGACCTCGTCGTCCCGGGAACGGTGTTCATGACCGGGCTCGATCCGGCCACGGGGACGGAACGCTGGCGGGTGGACGGCCTGGCGCGGATCACCTGCACGTCGCCGGTGGTCTCGGGCGACACCCTCTTCGCCGCGAGCTGGACGACCGGTGGCGACCGCGGACGCGACCGGATCGAGCTGCCTCCGTTCGACGAGGTGCTCGCCGGCAATGACCGGGACCGGGACGGCCGCCTGTCCTACGCCGAGCTGCCGCCGGGTCCGGCCAGCGACCGGAAGAAACACCTGGATGGGAACCGCGACGGCCACGTCGATCGCCGCGAGTGGGACTCCATGGCAGGCATCTTCCAGCGGGTGGAGAACCAGGCGTGGGCCCTGACGGCGGGACCCGACGGGTCCGTCGACGCCTCCGGTGTCCGCTGGCGGTTCAAGCGGGGACTGCCCTACGTGGCATCGCCCCTGCACCACGAGGGCAGCCTGTACCTGGTCAAGAACGGCGGGTTCCTCACCTGCATCGATGCCGCGACCGGCAAGGCCCGTTACCAGGAGGAACGCCTGCCCGGGACCGGCGACTACTATGCCAGTCCGATCCTCGCCGACGGCCACCTCTACATCGCGTCCCAGCAGGGCGTCGTCACGGTGGTCCGGGCGGGCCCGGAGTTCGAAGTGGTGTCGCGGGCGGACCTGGGCGAGAGCGTCCAGGCATCCCCGGTGCCGGACGGCGGCCTGCTGTTCATCCGCACGGCCGGCCACCTGTACGCCTTCGGCCAGGCCGGGTCCCCGGACCGGCGTTGAGCCGGGACCATGCCGTCGGATCGGTCGTGTCGACTGGATCTTCTTCCGCAGGTCCTTCGTCGTTCGCTCGTTGCGTATCGGTGACCTGATACGCGCCTCGCTCACTCCTCGTCCTGCGGAAGAATCTGCTGCGCCGCTACTTCCCTCCCGACGGCATGGTCCCGGCTGAGCCCGGTCACGGACGCGACGGGGCCGCGCCCGCAGCCAGCCGCCCGGCCAGCAACGCGGCCGCCCGACGGGCGGTGGGGACGTCGAGGTGCAGTCCATCGGTGTACGCCGGCACCACCCCCGCCGACGCCAGCGCGGTCCGGAGGTCGATCCGCTCCAGCCCCAGTTCGCGCGCCACGCGCCCGGGATTGTCCTCCCCCCCCGGCGGAGCCGGCACCTCCTCACGACCCATCGGGATGTCGACCAGGACCACGCGCACGCCGGCGTCGCGCAGGCGGACCAGGGCCCGACGCCAGCGGTCCGGGAGCGGATCGGGATCGGCGACGGGGACACCCGCCGGCGGCGGCGACGGGGAAGCGGACGCGGGGGCCGGGCGGCCGGCATCGGTCGGGGCCCGCGATTTCAGCCAGGAGTACAGCAGCGCGGAAGGGCGGGTGGCCGCGCGGAAGACCGGGTCGACCCGGGCCAGGCGGACGCCCGCCCCGTCGAGCGCGCGCACCAGCACGTCGTCGTTCCCACCCCACGGACGCCCGAGCAGATACGTCTCCACGAGGACCACCCGCGGCAGGGCCGTGCCCGCCCCGATCACCTCCAGCCCCAGCAACGCCGAGGAACCGTCCAACCCCAGGTTGCCCACGTCGGGCATGGGCGTGTCGGCGAAATACCGCGGTAGCAGCCGCCCCGTGACCGAGGAACCGGCGAGCACCACGGGCGGCGGCGTCGGGCGGCCCACGTAGTCCTCGAGCCGGATCAGGTTGGACTGGTAGTTCGAGTCCGCGAAGTCGGCCCGGACACCGGTCCATCCCAGCACCAGCCGCCAGGCGACCAGCAGCACGACCGCAAGGCCGGCGATCTGGAGGGCGTGGTGGCGGGGGCTCATGGCTCGGTGGCGGTCAGAACTGGAAGTAGATGAACGCCCCGGGGGCCCCGGGGTTGACCACGGTGAGGAAGAGCATCAGGGCATGGCCGGCGTTCTCGACCGGCGCCCATCCCCTGCCCAGTCGGCGCCCCAGCCAGTCGGCCACCCCGCCACCCAGCACGTGGTGGAGGATCACCGGAAACCCGAACAGCACGGTGACAAACAGGTACTGGGGCAGGACCCCGGGCGGGTTCGAGACCAGGCAGCGTCCGAACGCCAGGACATGGCGGAAGTCGGGCAACTGGAACAGCAGCCAGAGGATCGACACGACATGGAAGGTCACCACCGCGCCGGCAAGGCGCGACCAGGACCACGTCCGCTGGAGCCCGCCCTGCCGTCCCAGGCCGGCCGCGCGCTCGACCGCCAGCAGGAGGCCGTGGGCCACCCCCCAGACGGCATAACTCCAGGCCGCCCCGTGCCACAGGCCCCCGAGGAACATCACGAGGAAGAGGTTCACGTAGGTCCGGACCGGCCCGAGGCGGTTTCCCCCGAGGGGGATGTACAGGTACTCCCGCAGCCACGAGGAGAGCGACAGGTGCCAGCGCCGCCAGAACTCGGTCACGCTGGCGGCCAGGTAGGGCCGGTCGAAGTTCAACGGCAACTCGTAGCCGAAGAGTTTGCCCAGGCCCCGGGCGATCGAGGAGTAGCCGGCGAAGTCGGCGAAGATCTGGAACGAAAACCCGTAGAGCAGGAGGACCAAATTGGCCCGGGGCAGGGCCTCGAACTGCGGCCAGGAGAGGGCCGCGGTCGCCTCGCGGAGGTTGTCGGCCACCACCATCTTGAAGAAGAAGCCCGTCACCAGCAGCCGGACCGCCCCGTTCCAGTCGATGTCGGCCAGCCGTTTCGGTCCGATCTGATTGAAGAACTCGCCCGCCTTGACGATCGGGCCCGCGACCAACTGGGGGAAGAAGGCCTTGAAGAACCAGACCCGGGCATGGAACCCGCCGGCGGACCGGCCCTGGGGCGGCGGGACGAGACCCTCGACCGCTCCGCCCCGCCAGGCGTCCACCACCAGGCTGATGCCCTGGAACGTGTAGAAGGAAATGCCGACCGGGAGGGGAATGTGACCCACCCGGGGCTCAAGCCAGGCCCGCGCCGCCCCGGCGGGGAGGGACTGGACGAGGAGGGGGACGTACTTGAAGAAGCCGAGGACGCCGAGGTTGGCGGCGAGGGCGGCCCAGAGGATCCGTCGACGCCGGGCCGGCGGTTCGCCAGGGGTGAGCAGACGGCGGGCGGCGAGGCCGTTCACCACGCAGGAGAACGCCAGCAGGGGCACGAGGCGCCAGTGGGGAAACCCCGAGGCGTCATTCCCCCACCCGTAGAAGACGAAGCTCGCCCCGGTGAGCACCGCCACCTGCCAGGGCGCACGCCGTCCGACGTAGTGGAGGAGGAACACCACCCCCAGGAACGCGGCAAAGGTCCAGGTGTTGAAAAGCATCGCGGGCCGGACGAACGCCCGTTGCTACCGGACCCCCCCGCGGCGTCGCAAGCGGTTTCCCGGAACCCCCGGCCGGGCAAAAGGTTTGCCTCGGCCGAAACCGGCCGGTATAGCCTGCGCTGTGACCGCAATCGAAGCGCGCCTGGCCCTGACCAAGGTGATCACCTGGATGGTGATCATCGGGGGCGCCGTGATCGGCGGGTTCCTGCTGTCGGCCAACATGTTCCTGCTGGCCCTGTTCCTCGGCGGGATCCTGTGGATGGGAACCCTGCCGTACCACGCCAACCTGGCGATGATCCTCTGCACGGTCACCTACTCGTCCTCCCTCCTCCTGCCCTTCGCCCCGGGACGCCTGACGATGTTCGAGGCCTCCGCCCTGCTGAGCTTCAGCGGGGTGGTCATGGCCGTGCTCCTCCGCCGCAATTCACCCTGGGCCGCGGTGGAGATCCGACGGAACGCCTGGATGTTCGTCGGCCTGATCGCCTTCGCCGCCGTGATCGTCATGATCATGCGCTACCGGGGCGTCGGGTTTCAGCTCTTCGGCAGCGGACAGACCGGCGGCCGCCGCTACTTCCAGCAGCTGGAGTGCGTCTTCCTGCCCCTGCTCTTCGCCGTCATGCTCCCGGGCGAGAAACTCCTCCTCCGGCTCTTCTACTGGCAGTCGGCCCTCACCGCCACCCACCTCGTCGGCGAGTCGGTGCTGACCAACAAGTTCTGGTTCCTTCTCTACTTCGTCGACACCCCGTGGGACGGCATCAACTTCGCCGTGTCCCGGCTCTCCGGCGGCATCGAGCGCTACCAGTCCCTGCAGTTCGTCGCCCTCGCGTTCATCACCATCGTCTTCGTCCTCTTCCCCGTCCGCGCCCTCGTGTCCCGGCGCGGACTCTGGCTGATCCCGCTCCTGATGGCGGCGCTGGCCGTGGGCTCGATGTCGGGTCACCGCTACCTGATCTACATCACCGGGGCCCTCGGCCTCGTCCTGGCCGTCACCCAGCGGTTCCTGACCCCGGTCCGGCTGGTGCTCTTCGGGGCGCTTGCGGTGGTCTTCCTGGGGACCGCGTACGCCGTCGGCGACCGCCTGCCCAACGCCATGCAGCGGACGCTCTACATCCTGCCGGGATTCCCGGCCAACAGCGTGGTCCGGGCGGATGCCGATGCCACCTTCGAGGGCCGCAAGGCGGTCCGTCAGCTGGCCTTCGACGCCGCCCGGGACTACCGGAAGGTCGGACGCGGATTCACCTCCGCCTCGGGCAACCTCTCGGAGACGGCCGACAACCTCGAGATGCACCTGGTCATGGGGATCTTCTACAACGGTTTCCTCGGGTTGCTGGTAAACACCGGCCTGCCGGGAACCGCGGCCGCCATCCTGTACCTGCTGGGCGGCACCTGGCTCTCGCTGCGGATCCTCCGCGACATCTGGCGGAACGGGGCCGACGACCGGTTCCGTCGCCTGTCCAACGTGCTCGCCGCCCTCTGGCTCGCCAACGTCGTCTCCTTCTTCTTCCTCGAGGGCTCGGCCGAGCACGTCCTCCAGCGCTTCACCCTCACCGCCGGCATGCTGATCGCCTGCGAGCACAACCTGCGACGCCGACAGATGCCCGCGCCGGTGACGGTCGAGGAGGAGGAGGAACTCCCGACCGCCGCCCCGCAACCGGCATGACCATCCTCCACCTCCTCGGGTGCCGCGAGGACGTGGGGGGGATCCTGTCGACACTCCGGGGCCTGGCGGTCGCCACCCCGGCCGGGTCCGCCCATTCCGCCTGGGTCCATCGCTCGTTCCAACAGACCCGCCTACCCCCGCTCGACCTGCGACGGGCCCGATGGGCCTGCGACGAGTCGTCCCATCACCCCACCCTGCTCGCCCGCAACCTCCTCGCCTTCCCCGGCCTGCTGATCCGGATCCGGAAGGACCGTCCGGACATCGTCCACGCCCACACCCGCGGTTCCTTCCCCCTCGCGGTGCTGCTCCATCGCATGGGCCGACGCGGCGTGCTGTTCACCAACCACACCTACGCCCGGAACACCGGCCTCTACCGCCGCGCCGCCCAGGCCGGGCTGCCCACGGTCCTGCTCACGCCCAACATGGCCCGACACTACGGCCTCGAACCCTCGCCGGGCCGGGTGGAGATCGTGTCGGAATGCTGCGACCCGGCCTGGTTCGACGGCCCGGTGCCCCCGCGTCCCGTCCGCAGCCCGGACGCCCCCCTGCACCTGGTGGGGATCGGGAGCGTGGTGCGATGGAAGAACTGGACGCTCGTCCCCGAGGCCCTTTCGCGTTTGCCGGCCGACCGCCGGAGCCGGATCCGGTTCACGCTCTGGGGCCCCGTCCCGGAGGATCCCGATGCCCGCCGCTACGCCGCCGAACTGGAGGAACGCATCGCCACCCTGGGGCTGTCGGAACAGATCCGGCTGGCCGGGCCGACCCGGGACGTGCCCGCCGTGTTGGCGGGGGCCGACGGGGTGCTGGTGACCTCGGTGAACGAACCGTGTTCGGTGGCGCTCATCGAGGCGCTCGCCAGCGGCCGCCCCGCCCTCGCCGCGGCCAGCGGCGGCAATGTGGACATCCTCCGGGACGGCACCACCGGCCGGCTGTTCCGGCCGGAGGATCCGTCCGACCTGGCCGACGCGCTCGGCGCGTGGCTGGAGGGACGCTTCACGCCGGCCCCGGCCGGGGTGATCCGGGAGAGCGTGCGTCACCGCTCGGCCACGGTGGTGGGTCCGGTCCTCCTCGATCTCTACCGGCGGCTGCTCGCCCGGCCCCATCCCGCCCCGTGACACCGCCCCGTGACACCCCCGCCCCGCCGCCGGTCCCGTGGGCCTGGCGGGCATGGATCGCCCTGGGGGCGTGGGCCACGGCGGGCGGATGGATCCTGTCGTCCCTCTCCGCCCTGCACGCCACCGGATGGGCCGTCTGGGCGGTGCTCGGCCTGCTGGCCGGTGGGGTGGCCTGGCGACGTGAGACGTTGCCGGCGATGCGCCGATGGCTGCGCCCCGGACGCCTCCGTCGTCCGGCGCCCGCCGCCTTCGCCCTCCTCGCACTCGCCGCCGGACTCGGCGGCGCCCTCCACGGGCCGGTGAACTGGGACACCCAATGGTACCGCCTGCCGCGGGTCCTCCACTGGCTGGCGGAACACCGCTGGCACTGGATCGACACCGGCGAGGTCCGTCTGAACTGCATCGCGCCGGGACTGGAATGGCTGTGGACGCCGCTCGTGGCGTGGACCCGTTCCGACCGCCTGATCTTCCTTCCCAACCTCGCGGCATTCCTCCTCCTGCCGGGGGCCTGTTTCTCCCTGCTGCGATCCCTCGGCACCGGGGCCCGGGCGGCCCGGGGATGGATGTGGCTCCTCCCCGCGGGATGGATCTACTGCCTGCAGGCGGGCAGCGCGGCCAATGACGCGTTCGCCACACCGACCGTCGCCATCGCCGTCACCCTCGCCCTCCGGGCCGCCCGGCACCGGTCGTTTGCCGACTGGGCCTGGTCGGCCGTCGCCATCGCCCTGGTGGGCAACGTCAAGCAGAGCAATCTCCCCCTCGGCCTCCTGTGGCTGCTGCCCGCCGCGGCGGCCTGGCGGGTGCCCTGGGAACGCCCGGCCGCCACCGCCGCCGTGCTCGGGCTCGCCGCCGGGGTCTCCTTCCTCCCCATCACCGCGGCCAACCTGCTCCACACCGGCAGCTGGATCGGATGGCCCCGCGCGGAGCAGACCTGGGTGCCCCGGAACCCGGCGGCCGCCCTCGCCGTGAACGGGGTCATGGCGCTCCACCAGTCCCTCGCCCCCCCGATCGTCCCGTGGGCCCGGGCCTGGAACGACCGGGCAGCCCGGATCCAAGCCGGCCCCGTCGGACGCCACCTCGACGGCTTCGAGAACCCCGGCGAGATGCCCTTCGCCATCAGCGAGACCTGGGCCGGCCTCGGACTCCTCCCCGCCGTGCTGCTCGCCATCGGGACGTGGCGGGCCCGGCGCTCCGCCCCCCCGATGCCCCGTCCGGCCGACCCCGCCGTGGTCCGCTGGACCCGACGACTGATCTGGCCGCTGCTCGTCGTGTTCCTGGTCCAGATGGGCACCCGGCAGGTCGCCCGGTACCTCGCCGCCTACCTTCCCTTCCTGCTGGCACCCGCCGCCATCGCACCCGGCTGGGCGGACGTGGTCCGTCGGGCCTGGTGGCGGCACGGGGTGGTGCTCGTGCTCCTCGCGTCGACAGGCCTGGTGCTGGTGAGCCGCCAACGTCCCCTGCTGCCCCCGCCGGCCCTCCTCCCGTTCCTCGAGCGGACCCTCCCGGCCGACGGGCTCTGGACCCGGATCGGCGCCAAGCAGCGGGAACATCTCGACCGTCACCGGGTGTTCGACCGGTTCCTCCCCGCGGTGGCCGGGGACCCGGAGGTGGGATTCGCCGCGCTGACCGTCGGCGAAACCGTCCTCTGGGAGCCGTTCGGCACCCGCCGCGTCCGCCATGTGCGTCTCGACCGCCCGCCGCCCGCCGGGCTGCGGCATGTGGTGGTGGACGATCTCGCGGCGGTGAAGTCGGGACGTCCCGACGGATTCGCCTGGGCCCAGGAGGTCGGCGGCGAAGTCGTCGACACCGTGGGTCTGAGCGTGGCGGAGGTCCGGGAGCGCCGGGCGGGCGGACGGACGCCCACGCTGGAGGAACTCGCCTTCAACCGGACCACCCCGGGACGTCCGCCGCCGGTCAACACGGCCTACCTGGTGCGCCTTCCGATCAAGGACTGAACCGGCGGCGAATCCGACCGCTCACAGCAGCCGGCGCTGGCGCACCTCGGCGTCGATCTCGGCGGCGAAGGTCCCCGAACGGACCGCTCGGCGCTCCATGATCTCCTTGTCCACCGCCGGATCGTACTTCACCGGGTAGTCCCCGTTGTAGCAGGCCATGCAGAACGAGTCCCGATGCCGGCCGGTGGCCCTCACCATGCCGTCCTCGCTCAGGTAGCCGAGGGAGTCGGCGTTCAGGTACCGGGCGATCTCCTCGATGGTGTAGTTCGCCGCCATCAGCTTCGACCGCTCGGGGAAGTCGATCCCGTACACGCAGGGATACCGGTGGGGGGGACAGCTGATGAGGACATGGACCTCCTTGGCCCCGGCCTCCTTGAGGCTGATCACCCGCGCCTTGCTGGTGGTGCCGCGGACGATGGAGTCGTCCACCACGATCACCCGCTTCCCCCGCACCAGGTCGGTGATGAGGTTCAGCTTCACCTTGACCGCGAAGTCCCGGATGAACTGCGAGGGCTGCAGGAAGCTGCGCCCGACGTAGTGGTTCCGGACAAAGGCCATCTCGTAGGGCACGCCCGATTCCATCGAGTACCCGAGCGCCGCACAGTTGCCGCTGTCGGGTACGGGGATCACCAGGTCGGCCTCGATCGCATGCTCCCGCGCCAGCTGGCGGCCCATCTCCACGCGGACCTGATACACGTTGCGGTTCGCAATCCGGCTGTCCGGCCGGGCGAAATACACGTACTCGAACACGCACAACGCCTCCCGACGCTCCTCCGGGAAGGCGGAGACGCTGCGGACACCGTCGGCGTCGATGATCACGATCTCGCCCGGCTCGATGTCGCGGACGAACTCGGCCTGGATGAGGTCGAAGGCGCAGGTCTCGCTCGCCAGCACGTGGGCCCCGTTGGCCATGCGGCCGAGGCTCAGCGGACGGAAACCGTGGGGATCGCGCACCCCGATCAGCTCGGTCTCCGTGAGGATCACCAGCGAGTAGGCCCCCTCGATGCGGCGCACGGTGTCGATCAGCACGCTCTCATGCGCACCCCGGCTGGGCTGCGCCAGCAGGTGCAGGATGATCTCGCTGTCGACCGTCGTCTGGAAGATCGAGCCCCGGGCCTCGAGTTCCTCGCGGAGATGGGAGGCGTTGGTGAGGTTCCCGTTGTGGCCGATCGCGATCCGACCCTTCGCGCAGTCCACGATCAGGGGCTGGGCGTTGACGATGCTCGACGAACCGGTGGTGGAATACCGGGTGTGCCCGATGGCCGCCTGGCCCACCAGCCCGTGGAGCACCTCTCCGGTGAACACCTGCGGCACCAGCCCCATGCCCCGGTGGGTGTGGAAGGCCCGGCCGTCGGTCGAGACGATCCCGGCGCTCTCCTGGCCGCGGTGCTGGAGGGCATAGAGCCCGTAATAGGTCAGTTCGGCGGCGTTCGGATGGCCAAAAATGCCGAAAACCCCGCAGTAATGCTTCGGATGCGCGTCCACGCGAGACCGGGATTCAGGGGGCCGTGGAGGCAAAACGGAAGGCAAATCTTCCGACGGGACCCGACCGCCCCTCCCACCCGGGTTTTTCCCATCTTGCCCGTGTCCCCGGCCCGGAGATTGCTTAGCATTCCCCATCTCCTCACGCATGAGACCGTGGCTTCCATCCCTCATCGCGGCCGCGCTGGTCCTGATCGGACCCGCCCGCGCCACCCTGCTCGCCCAGGCATCCGTCCGGATCACCGAGTTCATGGCCAGCAACGGGCGCACCCTGGCCGATGCCGACCGCGAGTTCAGCGACTGGATCGAGCTGCACAATGACGGCGACGCGGACGTGGACCTGGCCGGCTGGTCGCTCACCGACGACCCGGCGTTCCCGCGGCGGTGGGTGTTCCCTTCGACCAACCTCGTCGCCGGCGGCCATCTGGTGGTGTTCGCCTCGGGCAAGGACCGTCGGGTGACCGGGGCGCAGCTCCACACCGACTTCAGCCTCGCCGCCGGCGGCGAGTACCTCGCCCTGTTCCCGCCCGAGGACGGACCGGCGGCGTCGGAGTTCGCGCCGGCCTACCCGCCCCAGCAGGTCGACATCTCCTACGGGGAACGCGACGGCCAGCGGTACTACTTCCCCCAGCCCACCCCGGGGACGGCGAACGTCGGGGGCGTCGGGGATTTCGTCGCCGACACCCGGTTCAGCCAGGACCGGGGGATCTACGAGGCGCCGTTCGACCTGGTCATCAGCACCACCACCGAGGGCGCCCGGATCCGCTATACGACCAACGGGGCCCCGCCCACGCTCACCACCGGATCCGACTACACCGGCCCGATCCGCATCAGCGGCACCACCGTCCTCCGCGCCGCCGCCTTCCGCGAGGGCCTCCAGCCGTCGAACATCGACACCCACACCTACCTCTTCCCGGCCGACATCATCCGCCAATCCGCCGGCGGCCAGCGGCCATGGGACGAGTGGCCGGCACCGACCACCAGCGGCAACCAGGATTGGGACTACGGGATGGACCCCGACATCGTCGACTCGGCCACCTATCGCGACGAGATCATCCCGGCCCTGAAGGCCCTGCCGTCGTTCTCGCTGGTGACCACCGTCTCGAACCTCGTCCACCCCACCACCGGCATCTACCAGAACCCGGGCCAGGACGGACGGGCGTGGGAACGTCCGTGCTCGGTCGAGCTGATCCATCCCGACGGCACCCGCGGGTTCCAGGTCGAGGCCGGACTGCGGATCCGGGGCGGGTTCAGCCGGAGCGGTGACAACCCCAAGCACGCCTTCCGGCTCTTCTTCCGGTCGGTCTACGGCGACGCCAAGCTGCGCTATCCGCTCCACGAGGGCGGGGCCGAGGAGTTCGACAACCTCGATCTCCGCACCTTCCAGAACTACTCGTGGAGCTTCCAGGGTGATTCCCGCGGCGTGTTCGTCCGCGACGTGTTCTCCCGCGACACCCAGCTCGCCATGGGCCAGCAGGGGGAACGGGGCAACTACTACCACCTCTACATCAACGGCGTTTACTGGGGGATCTTCAACTCGTGCGAACGCCCGGAGGCCAGCTTCGGCGAGACCTACTTCGGGGGCGACTCCGCCGACTACGACGTCATCAAGGTCGAGGCCGGCCCCTACACCATCAATCCCACCGACGGCACCCTCTCCGCCTGGAGCCGCCTCTACAACACCGTGCGCGCCGGCGTCACCAACGACGCGGTGTACTTCCGCCTCCAGGGACGCAATCCCGACGGCACCCCGAACCCCGAGCACGAGAACCTGCTCGATGTGGACAACCTCATCGACTACATGCTGGTGATCCTCTACGGCGGCAACCTCGACGCCCCGATCTCGAACTTCCTCGGCAACACGCGACCCAACAACTGGTACGGCCTGCGCAACCGCACCGGGGAGTTCGGCGGGTTCCGGTTCATCTCCCACGACGCCGAGCACACGCTTCTCGACGCCAACGCCAACCGCATCGGCCCCTACTCGGCGGGGTCGACCTCGATCTCGTACAGCAACCCGCAGTACGTCTTCCAGCAACTGTGGGCGTCGCCCGAGTTCAAGATCCGCCTCGCCGACCGGGTCTACCGCCACCTGTTCAACGGCGGCGCGCTGACGCCCGAGGCCGCCCGGGCCCGGTTCGCCCGACGCACCAACGAACTCTTCACCGCGGTCGTCGCCGAGTCGGCGCGCTGGGGCGACGCCAAGACGGGCAACCCGCTGAACCGGAACAGCCACTGGCTGCCGGCGGTGAACACCGTGATGAACAGCTTCCTCTCCGGACGCACCACCGTGCTGCTCAACCAGCTGCGCGCGGCCGGCCTCTACCCCCAGGTGAATCCGCCGACGCTCAACACGTTCGGCGGGCCGGTCGCCCCCGGCTTCCGGATCACCCTCGCAGGAAGCCCGGGCGCCCAGGTCTACTACACCCTCAACGGCGTCGACCCCCGCGACATTGGCGGCGCCGCCTACCAGGGAGCCCGCATCTACTCCGGTCCGATCCCGGTCGACGAACCCCTGACCCTCAAGGCCCGCACCCGCGTGAACGGCGTCTGGAGCGCCCTCGCCGAGGCGGATTTCCAGGTGATCCGGACCTTCCGCGAACTCCACATCACCGAGATCATGTACAACGCGGCCGACGGCCCCGGTCAGCCCCGGCCCGAACTCGACTTCCTCGAGCTCAAGAACGTCGGCACCACGGAACTCGACCTCTCCGGGGTCTCCTTCACCGAGGGCATCAGCTACACCTTCCCGGTGGGCACCCGCCTCGCACCGGGGGCGTTCCTCGTCCTGGTCGAGGACGCCGCGGCCTTCTCGGCCCGCCATCCGGATGTCACCCCGTTCGCCCAGTACACCGGTCAGCTCGCGAACGGCGGGGAACGGGTGACCCTGGTGCACGCCACCGGCGCAGCCATCCACAGCGTGGCCTGGGACGACCAGGCACCCTGGCCGACGGCGGCCGACGGCCTCGGCTTCTCACTGGTGCCCGTGGACCCCAACGCCGGGGGCGATCCCGACCTCGCCGCCAGCTGGCGCGCCAGCTCCGCACCGGGCGGGTCGCCGGGACGCGATGACCCGGCGCCCAACCTCGTCGGCGTGGTGGTCAACGAGGTGCTCGCCCACACCACCGCCCCCGCACCGGACTGGGTCGAGCTCCACAACCCGTCGGACACCGATGCCGCGGTGGGCGGATGGTTCCTCACCGACGACCGCAACGAACCGGCCAAGTACCGGATCCCCGCCGGCACGGTGATCCCGGCCGGCGGCTACCGGGTCTTCACCGCGGCCGACTTCGACGTCGCCGGTCCGGGCAATGTCCCGTTCGCCTTCAGCTCGCACGGCGAGGAGGTGTTCCTCCACAGCGCCGATGCCGACGGGAACCTGACCGGCCATGTCGACGGGTTCCGCTTCCCGGCCTCGGCCAACGGGGTCTCCTTCGGCCGCCACACCAACTCGGTCGGCCAGGTCCAGTTCCCCCCGCAGGCCACGACGACCTCCGGATCGGTGAACAGCGGACCGCGGATCGGCCCGGTCGTGATCAACGAAATCCACTTCGCCCCGCTCCCGGGCGATGTCGCGTTCGTCGAACTGTTCAACCGGAGCGACGTCGCCGTGGACCTCTCCAACCCCGAACATCCGGACCTCACCTGGCGCCTCGCCGGGATGGGTTTCGACTTCCCGCCGGGGGTCACCCTGCCCCCGGGCGGCTTTGCCGTGGTGACCGAGGGCGATCCGGCCCTGTTCCGCCAGCGGTACGGCATCCCGTCCGGGGTCCCGGTCTACGGCCCCAGTCCCGGCGTCCTGCAGCGCACCGGCGAACGGCTCGAACTCCTGCGCCCGGACAATCCCGATGCGGTTCCCGACGGGAACGGCGGCACGACCGTGGTGGTGCCGATGATCGGCGAGGACGCCGTCAGTTATTCCGACCGCGCCCCGTGGCCGGAAGCCTCCGTCTTCTCCGGAAGCGCCCTCGAACGCCGCCATCCGGCGGTCCACGCCGACGATCCCGCCGCCTGGCGGGCCCGGGACATCCAGCCCTCGCCCGGTACGGACAACGACGCCAACCGCCCGCCGGTGGTCGACGCCGGTCCGGACGCGTCGTTCACCACCCTCGGGTTCCCGCTCGCGGTCTCCCTCGCGGGAACCGCATCCGACGACGGCCAGCCGTCCCCGCCCGCCACCCTGAGCCACCGCTGGAGCCAGGCGGGCGGACCGGCCGGCGTGGTCTTCGCCGATCCGACCCGGCCCGACACCACCGCCCACCTCCCGGGACAGGGAACCTTCATCCTCCGCCTCACCGTGACCGACGGCGAACGGGAGGCGTCGGATGACGTCCTCCTGACCGCCGGACGCCAGACCGGCGCCGCCACCCTGGTCCCGTTCGGGTCGACCTGGCGGTATTTCGACCAGCTGCAGGACCTCGGGACGGCCTGGCGCCAGCCGGCATACAACGACGCCGGCTGGTCCACCGGACCGGCCCCGCTCGGGTACGGCGACGCGTTCATCGTCACGACGATCAACGGGGGCCCCGCGGGCAACCGCAACCCCACCGCGTGGTTCCGGCGCTCGTTCAGCGTCGCCAACCGGGCATCCATCACCGCACTGCGGATCGGCCTCCGGCGCGACGACGGCGGCATCGTGTACCTGAACGGCCAGGAGATCCTCCGCACCGCCATGCCCGAGGGGCCGGTGGATTTCCGCACCTTCGCCAGCGCCGTGGCGGGCGGGGCCGACGAGACCACGGCGGTCGAGGCGGACGTGGATCCGTCGCTGCTGGTCGATGGGGACAACGTCCTGGCGGTGGAGATCCACCAGGTGAACGCCACCAGTTCCGACCTGAACATGGACCTCGAGCTGACGGCCTCGGTCTTTCCCGGCAATCAGCCGCCGACGGCATCGGCCGGTCCGGCCCTCACGGTGACCCTGCCGGAGCGTGCCGCCCTGACGGGCGGCTTCACCGACGACGGCCTCCCCCTCCCCCCCGGATCCCCCGCGTTCTCGTGGACCCGGGTGGACGGACCGGGCGGGGTGACCTTCGACTCCCCCGCCCACCGCCAGACCACCGCCACCTTCAGCACCCCGGGCGAGTACGTCCTGCGGTTCACCGTGGATGACGGCGCGGCCGTCGCCAGCAGCGTGGTCACGGTCACCGTGCTCCCGGGCCAGGCGGTCGAGCCGCCGGTGCTGTCGGCCGAGCCCGGAAACCCAGTCCGCCTCCGCTTCACCGCCGCGGCAGGCCGCTCGTACTCGGTCCGCTACCGGACCGACCTGGGCACCGGCGACTGGATCCGCCTGGTGGATATCCCCGCGGGCGAGGAACGTCCGGTGACCGTCGACGACCCGACCGAGGATCCCTACCGCTTCTACCAGTTGATCACCCCGGCCCCCTGACTGCGCGGGCCCTGCGTCGACGGGCCCGCGGACCGCCTCGGGGTGACCGGATCGTCGTCACCGGCCCGCGGCTGTCCGGGGCGGCGGGCTCCTCGACACCCGGGTGCCGACGCCCCAACCTCGTCACCGCCCGTGGCCAACAAGTTCACCTTCCAGCTCACCAGCGACGACCGGCGGCGGCCGTTCCCGCACAAGATCCTTTTCGGCCAGCAGCCGAACGAGACCGTCCGCCACATCACCCTGAAGTTCCTCGCCTGGGTGTTGTTCTTCCGCGACCGGCTCCAGATCGAGACCGAGGTCCCGGACGATTCCGTGCCGTTCGTCCCCGACCTGCTGGAGCTCGGTTACGACCTGCGGCCGCGGCTGTGGGTGGAGTGCGGCGACTGCAGCACGGCCAAGCTGCACAAGCTGGCGGTGAAATGTCCCGAGGCGGAGATCTGGGTGGTCAAACGCAGCCCGGAGGAGGCCGACGCCCTGCTGGACCACATGCGCCGCGAGGAGTTCCGGACGGGGCGCTACTCGGTCATCGCGCTCGACCCGGAGATGTTCTCCGAGGCCTGCTCGCTGGTCGCCGAGCGGAACACCTTCCACTGGTACCAGGGCGGCTTCGACCCGGCCCGGATGCAGTTCGACCTGAACGGCCTCTGGTTCGACACCACCTTCACCATCCAGCGCCACTGACCCCTCACGCCTCCGCGCCCATCATGGGAACTGCCACCTTCCCGAGGGAGCCCGGGTTCACGGAGCGAAACTGAGGACGACGCGGAAGCCCAGGTTGTTGTCCTTGTAATAGGGATCGACCTGGCCCCGTCCCGCCGAACGGCTGTGCCTCGTTTCACCAAGCCAGCTGCCTCCGCGAGCCACACGGAAGGGCCCCAGCTCCGGACCCCGCGGATCCGTCACGCTCTCGGTGGGATAGGGGCCATACCAGTCCGCACACCACTCCCACACGTTCCCAATCATGTCGAACAAGCCCCACGCGTTGGGGGCCTTCTGCATCACCGTCTGAGGCAGACCTCCGGAGTTGCCAGCCCACCACGCGATGGAGTTCAGCTCCCCGTACTGTGGCCCCGTGGTCCCGGCCCGCGCCGCAAACTCCCACTCCGCCTCCGTCGGCAGGCGGTACGCCTGATGCTCCGTGATGCGCCCCGCCAAACGCTCCCGGTAGGTCAGCGCATTGCAATAGAACATCGCGTCGTTCCAGTTCACCTGCTCGACCGGGCGGTTCGTATTGCCCTTGAGATGGGAGGGGTTGTTCCCCACCACCGACTCATACTCCCACTGGGTCACCTCGTGGTCGGACATCCAGAATCCCCTCGAAAGCGTCACGGGGTGCTGCACCTCGTCCTCATTCCGCCATGCCTCAACCCATGGGCTCCCCATCACGAATGTCCCGGCCGGGATCCAAACGAAGCCCGGCGGTCCCATCGGCCGCGGGTCGGCCAACGTCCGGTAGAACCGGTGCCCGATGCCGGGCGTCAGATCCACCAGCACCGTCCCCTCCTTACCGACCGCCACGTTGGTCCAAACCGTCCACGGACCCGCCATGTCCGGCGCCCACTCGACCCGGGCGAAACTCCCGACCGTTCCCTCAACTGTCAGCTTCGGCACCATCTCCAGAACCAAACCCGGTTGCTTCGGCGGAGCATCGATCGTGACCGTCGGAGCCTCCGTGTAACCGCTGCCCGCCGTCAGCACCACCACCAACCCCACCTTGTCCCCGTCCAGCATCGCCCTTGCTGTCGCACCGATGCCACCCCCGTCCGTGATCGTCACGGCCGGCTCCGTCACGTACCCGGAGCCACCCGATGTGACGGTGATTCCGGTCACGTAGCCCGCCGCGACGGTGGCCGCCGCCGTCGCGTTCTCCCCGCCAAGGACCCGGACACCGGCAAGGAGCACGAGACAGATGGCCATTCCGAGGACCTGCATGAAACGATGAGATGAGACGGTCATCGCAAAATCAAGAACGGCGTTGGCGGCCACAGCGCAGTAACCGACCCGTCAACCCTTCGGGGTCACCCTTTATGACCCCTTTTCTCCAAGCTCGGCATCTGCGGAAATCGGCGAAATCTGCGGATGAATACGAGTTCTCCCCGCTCGCGCCCGCCTCGCAGGAGCTCGATGCTCCGGAAGACGGCGGTGATGGGAAGGAAAGTGGGGAGATCGATCCCGATGCCGATTCCGGGGGGACCGGGCCCAGGTTGACCCTGTTGCCGATCGAAACTCCGTCAGGATCGTTCCCCCGGAACTCCCCCATCGCCCCCGGCCTCCGACTCTTCGCCCGAGGCCGCTTCCCCGCCATCCGGTCCCACCATCACGACGAACTCCCCCTTGCGGGGACGCCGCACCAGCTCGGCGGCCAGCTCAGCCGGCGTTCCCCGCAGCCATTCCTCGAACTTCTTGGTCAGCTCCCGCGCCAGGACCACGCGCCGACCGGGACACAGCACCGCCAGCTCGTCCACCAGCCGCGCCACGCGATAGGGGGACTCGTACACGCACAGCGTTCCCGGATGGGCCAGGAGCTCGCGGAGCCGACGGTCCCGCTGGCCGGACTTGACCGGCAGGAAGCCGGCGAAGTGGAACTCGTCGGTCGGCAGCCCGCTGCCGGTCAGGGCGGTGACCAGGGCGCACGGTCCCGGGATGACCTCCACCCGACGCCCCGACGCCACCGCGGCGGCGACCAGCCGTTGCCCCGGGTCGCTGATCCCCGGCATGCCGGCGTCGCTGACCAGCGCGACCATGTCCCCCTGCGCGAGACGGTCCATCACGCCGGCCGTCCGCCGCGCCTCGTTGAACTTGTGGAGGCTCAGCAGCGGCCGATGCAGACCAAGGTGCTGCAGGAGCTGCCCGGTCCGGCGGGTGTCCTCCGCCGCCACCACCGAGCACTCCCGCAGCACGCGCACCGCACGCAGGGTGATGTCCTCCAGGTTGCCGATCGGTGTGGCAACCAGGTACAGGGTCCCGGGGACCAGCGGGGCGGGCTCGCTCATGCGATGTTCAGCGGGATGCGGTGCCCGGGGCCGGCCCGAGGACGGGTCCCGTCCAGTGGGCAAAGTCCTCCCGCCAGTCGTCCGGCGCATTCTCCAGCCGCACGACGAGTCGGCGTCCGGCGAACCGTCCGAGGTCGAGGGCGACCTCTTCCCAGCGGGTCGCCCCGCCGCCGATCGTCCGACGCAGCAGCACCTCGCCATCGACCACCACCCGCAGCTCCCAGTCGGCCCCCTCCGCCGCCGCCACGCCGAACCGCAGCCACGCCGGCTCGTCCGCGGGGACAACCAGGCTGCGCACCAGCGCCGCCGGGGTGCCGCCCGGGTGCGGATGCGTCCGCAGCACGTCCCGGCGGCCGCCCCATTCCGGGAGACGGGCCGGCGTGCCGCCGACATCCGGCGCCTCGACCCGCCACCCCGGCGCCCAGAGCGCGAGGCTCTCGCCGTCCCGACGGGTTCCCGTGGCCGCCGACCCGTCCGTTCCGCCGCCCAGCTGGCGACGGAGCTCGTCGGTCAGCGGTCGGCCGTCCTCGGGCGGCGCGAGCAGGAACCAGATCATGTTGCGGAAGTCCTCGTCGGGCATCTGCTCGAGCCCCTCGGGCATGACCGAGTTGGCGCTCACGGAGAGGGACTTCACGCGCGACCGGGGGATGACCTCCTCGGCGCCGCCGGCCACGAGGAGGCGGACCCCGTTGGGGGTGTCGCCAACGAGCCGGCCGGCGACGGTCCGGTCCTCCGTGGTCTCGACGACCACGTTCTCGTAGCCCTGGCCGATAATCTCGTTCGGGTTGATGACGTTGTGGAGGAGGGCGTCGAGCGAGCTGCGGCCCACGCCGGTGAGGTCGGGTCCCACGTCGACACCCACCCCGTGGAGCTTGTGGCAGATGAGGCAGTTGCGGGCGGCCACCTCGCGTCCGGCGGCCAGGTCCACCGGGCCGGGTCGGACCACCACCGCGCGCTTCTCGGCGATGAGCGCGGTCTTCTCCGGACCGGTCACCTGGAAACGTCCGAAGAGCTCGGTCGCCTTGGCGCGCTCGCCGTCGTCCTTGGCGGTGACCAGGGCGCGGATGACGGTGGGCGGCAGGTCGCCGCGCCGGACATCCCCCGCCTCCACCGCTGCGAGGAGGGCCCGGCGCCATTGCCAGCGCGCCGTGCCCAGCTCGGCCACCGCCCGACGGACCGCCGGGGGCTGATCGGCCCAGCCGGCCAGGAGGTCCCGTCCGGTGCCATCCGCCCCCACCTCCGCCAGCGCCCGCACGGCCGCCACCCGGACCGTCTCGGGGCCGGCGTCCCGGGCGACCGCGAGGAGCACCGACCGTGCCTCGTCACTGCGGGCCTGTCGGGCCGCCTGGATGGCGGCGATGCGCTCGGCCTCGGGTGCGGCGGTGTTGCGGGCCTTGGCCAGGGCGGCCTGCAGGGCGGCGGCGCTGCCCCAGAGCGAACCCAGCCGAGTCGCCCGCTCGCCCACGCCGGCTTCGGCGTTCGCCAGCAGGCGCTCCAGCACCGGACCGGCATCCTTGGTCGGCAGCACGGCGTTGCCGCGGGCCCCGTCGATCAACCCGTCGAGCAGCGGCACCAGCAGGGGCGAGTCCGTCGGCAGCCGCTCGATCAGCTCCAGGGTCCCGTTGAGCATCCAGTCGACCCGCGCATCGGCGAACCGCCGGGTGGCCTTGTAGGCGATCCGTCCCGCCAGCGGCATGTTCGCCGCGCCCTGCTCGGCCAGCCAGGTCCAGGTCTGGTTCGGGTCGAACAGCAGCATCGGCTCGAGGGCGGTCCAGAGCAGGAAGGGCAGGTCGCGGTCGGCGGTGTCGTGGGCTTCCGGGATCAGGCGGCCGAGGACGCCGAGCACCAGCGGGGCGCTGACGCTGGGATCATGCCGCGGACGGGTATTCACGGTCAGCGAGCCGCTGCTGAACTGGCGGATCGCGGTCGCCACCGCCGCCTGGACGGCCGGGGACTCGTCGGCCGCCAGCCGCTGCAACCGCCGGAGGGTCGCCTCGCCGGGCTGGTTCCACTCGCCGGTGAACCGGGCCGACCACATCCGCACCGCGGGCACCGAGGCGTCGGACGCGTCGTCGAGGATCTCGTCATCGACCATCCCCGAGCTGTACAGCGTCCACAACGCCGCCAGCCGGGCCTCGGGCGTCGGCCCGCGCCGGAGCATCGTCACCAGCGGCCCACGGGTCGTCGCCTCCCGACGCCCGTTCAGGATCCGCTGGGCGGTGCGCCGCTGCCAGTCGTTCGGATGGGCCAGGAGGGAGACGAGTTCCGCCGACGGGAGCCGGCCCAGGTCCATGTCGGCCGACGGGCGGGACGGCACCGGACGGCCCGGCTGGTCGCCCACGTGGACGACGCGCCAGATGCGGCCGCGTTCGCGGTCGACGCCGTTCGGATCGGCGTTGGCGTTCTGGTAGCACGGGTAGCGGTCGTACCAGTCCATGATCCACACCGCGCCGTCGGGCCCGGTCTGGGTGCTGACCGGCATGAACCAGCCGTCGTTGGCGCGGACGAAGTCCCGGACGAACGACGCCTTGAAGGTCGACCCGGCCGGCTCGAGGCGGTCCTGGTGGATGGCGTTGTCGTGGATGTTCCCCATCAGCGCCATGCCCCGCATGTCCGCCGGGAACTGGTCGCCGGTGTAGATGTCCACCCCGGCATACGCCGCCATGTGGTGGCGGTGGTCGACGATGCTGGGGAGCAGCTCGTAGGCGTAGGGATGGGGCGGCTGGCCGGCCTGCCGCTGGTAGAGGCCGCCGGGGGCGAGGTGGAAGAAGTGGTCGATGACGCACGCGCTGACGAACGCGTTGCCCGCCGCGTCGAAATCCACCCCCCACGGGTTGCTGGTGCCCTCGGCGAAGACCTCGAGCCGGCGGGTGCCCGGATGGAACCGCGCCACCCCGGCGGTCAGCACCACCGGCTCCCCCTCCCCGGCGTCGGGATCGACCGCCCGGGTGTGGGTGAACACGCCGTGGGTCATGTACATCTGGCCGTCCGGTCCCCAGGTGAACCCGTTGAGCAGCTCGTGCCGGTCCTCCAGCCCGAACCCCGTCTGCACCACCGTCCGCCGGTCCGCCACATCGTCGCCGTCGGTGTCCTCGAGGAACAGGAGGTGCGGCGCCTGTCCCACGTACACCCCGCCGTTGGCCACCAGGACGCCGGTGGCGAGGTTGAGCCCGTCGGCAAAGACCTTCACCGAGTCCACCCGCCCGTCGGCGTCGGTGTCCTCGAGGATCTTGACCCGGTCGCGCGGCGCCTCGCCCGGCCGGGCCCCGAGCGGGTACTCGTACAGCTCCACCACCCAGAGCCGGCCGCGCTCGTCCCAGGTCATCGCCACGGGATTGGCGATGTCCGGCTCGGCGGCGAAGAGGCGGATCTCGTACCCGGGCGGCAGGGTGAAGCGGGCCCGGGCCTCGGCGGGCGTCAGCGCGGGGGTGTCGGCCGGCTGGTGCTGGCCGGTCAACTGCTTGCCCGGGGGCAGGTTCGTATAGACCGGGAAGCCGAACTTCGGATGGAGCGGCGCGGCGGCCGCGACGACGGCACCGGCGAGCAGGCCGGCGAGGGGGAACACGGGCGACTTCATGGGCGACGGATCCCAGCCTGACGCCCCGCGCCGACCGGTCAACGCCGGGATGTCAGAGCCTCAGTCGCTGGAATCGACGTTCCCCGAGGCCTTGATCGCCCGGTACAGGCGCCATCCGAGGTAGGTCGCCGCCAGGTAGCCGGCCGCGCCCACCACCGAGACGCCGCCGACCATCGGCGGGGCCTTCATGCTCCACAGCAGGGACGAACTCACGAACAGGGCCGCGGTGATGATTCCCAGGACCAGGCGGTTGACCACCGGGTCGAGGTGGCGGTGGTCGAGGTGGACGTTGAACGTCCCGTTGCGGATCCGCGCCAGCAGGTCGGTGACGTCCCGCGGCAGGGCCTCCACCAGGCGATCCCAGTCGCGCCACGTCCGGCGCATCCGCCCCAGCAGCCGGCCCGGCGCCAGCCGACGCCGCATGCTGGACGCGTAGAAGGGCCGGATGGCCTCGGCGAGGCTGAACCCGGGGTTGAGCTGCCGCGACGTCCCCTCGAGCACCACCAGCGTGCGCAGCAGCAGGGAGAGCGCCGGGGGCAGGGTGATCCGGTACCGGCGGATGATCCCGGTGAGCTGGTTCAACGCCTCGCTCAGGTCGAGCTCGTCGAGCGGCTGCCCCACGAAGTCGGCCAGGAACTCGTCCAGGTCGGCCCGCAGCCGCTCCCGCGGACAATCCGCCGGGGCCGCCCCGATCCGCAGCACGGTCTCGGTCAGGTGCTGCCCGTCGCGTTCCACCATGCACAGCAGCAGCGTCTCGACCTCCTCCCGCAGCTCCTCGTCGATCCGTCCCACCATCCCGCAGTCGATCACCCCGATCACCCCGCCGGGAAGGAGCATGAGGTTCCCCGGGTGGGGATCGGCATGGTAGAAGGAATCCCGGAAGATCATCTCCAGGAAGAGCGTCGCCCCCCGTCGGGAGAACTCGTCGAGATCCACCCCGGACCGCGCCAGGCGCTCACGTTCGCCGCCGCCGATCCCCTCGAGACGCTCCATGGTGAGGACCTTCCGCGAGGAGAACCGCTCGTGCACCGCGGGAAACCGCACCCCGGGGTCGTCGGCAAACCGGCCCCGGAACTCCTCCAGGTGGCGCCGCTCGAAGGTGAAGTCGAGTTCCCGCAGCAGGGTCTTGCGGAACTGGCGCACCGTGGCGGCCGGCTGATAGGGCCGGAGCTGGTCGGAATGCCGCTCGGCCAGCTCGGCCAGCGCGGCGAGGATCTCGAGGTCGGACTGGATCCGCTCGGTGATCCCGTGCTTCTGCACCTTCACCACCACCTCCTCGCCCGTCTTCAGCCGGGCCCGGTGGACCTGGGCGATGGACGCGGAGGCCATGGCCTCCGGCTCGAAGGTCGCGAAGAGCATCTCCGGCGGATAGCCCAGCTCCTCGCGGATCAGGGCCGACACCACCTCGGGCGGGTCGGCCGGGGTGTCGGCCTGCAGATGGGCCAACTCGGCGGCGAGCTCGGGGCCGGTCAGGTCGGCCCGGGTGCTGAGGATCTGGCCGAGCTTGATGAAGGTCGTCCCCAGCTCGATCAGGGCGAGCCGCACGCGGCGCTCGAAGGGAAGGTCGCCGATCGGCTGCCCGTCGTCGCTCCGCAGCCGGTCCTGGAGCCAGCCCACATGGATGCCCTTGAGCCAGTCGGCCAGCCCGTAGCGGGCCAGCACGCCGGCGATCTCGCCCACCCGGCGGGCATCGCGGTCGAGTCGGGCCAGGGTGTCGAAGCGCACGGGGTCGGGCCGGCTCAGGCGCCGGGCGGATGCCGGAGCCGGTCGCCGGCGGACGACAACCGGCGGCCGAGTTCGTGGAACAGCACCCCGGCCGCCTCCTGGACGGCGCCGCTCCCGGCGGAAAGCACCTCGCGGCCGAGCTGGACGGGATCGCCGGCGGCGGTCCGCGCGGCCGCCTCCAGCGCCGGGGCGACCGCGGTCGCGGTGTGCCGGGCATGGTCGGCCAGGGCGCCGGCCTGGGCGCGGACTTCCGCACCCGCCCCCTGCACCGCCCGCTCGACCAGCTCGACCAGCAGCGCGGCCAACCCCCGGAAATCGGCCGCCACCTTGCCCAGGTCCTCGCCGGCGAAACGCCGACCCCGCCCGCGCGCCTCCTCCAGGGTGAACTGCGCCGCACCCGCCGCGGTCCGGAACCCGTCGCCCAGACCGCTCACCACCTCGTGCAGCACCGGGCCGCCGGCATCCCCGGCCCCGCGCAGGGCGCCGTCGAGGACGGCCTGGCCGAGCCGCGCCAGGCCGTCGGCCTGCCGATGGCACTCATGGCTGGCCGAGGCCACCAGCCGGTCGATCTCCCCGCGGACCTCACGGCCCCGGCGGACGATCGCCTCGGCCTCGTCACGGAGTCGCTGTTCCCAGGGGGTGGAAGGGGTCTCATTCATGGCGGAATCGCTCATCGGACGTGGGGAACCTAGCACGGCCGGGCACCGGCCAGCCATCCCCCGGTTGGCAAATTCCGAACCGTCCCCACCCCGCCCCGGTCAACGCCCCGGTCGCTGGCCCTGGCGGACACTGCCGTCGGCGAGCACCCGATGCCCATGCAGCGGGCATTCCACGTAGGGGGTCTCCGGGTCCCCGTCCGACACCCCGGCGTTCAGCATCCGGTAGGTGGCGGTCGCCGGGTCGAACAGCGCCCATTCCTTCGGGACCTCGACCTCGTCCTGGGAGGGGCAGAAGAGGATCCGCGGGCTGCCCAGCTCGGCCAGCATCTCCTCCCACGAGGCGGGCAGGCGACCCGAGGCCCGGTCGGTGGCCCAGACCCGGGCGGCGAGCCCGACCTGCTTGAGGTGGTTGATGCAGAGGATGGAGCGGGCCCGTTCCCGGGCGACGCCCAGGGCGGCCGACCGGGCCTCGTCGGCGGCGGGGTCCGTCGGGGCGCCCTGGGCGGCGCGGGCCGCGACCCGGGCCCGGAGGCGCTCGACCTCCTGCTGCAGGGCGGCGAGTTCGTTGGTCCCGGTGCGGCGACCGGCCGCCTCGCCCCGCATGCGGATCAGTTCGGCGCGTTCCCGGGCCACCGCGGCCGACTCGGCCGCCCGGACCTCGCGCCCCCGCGCCTCGGCCTCCCCACGGGCGGTCTCGGCCGCCTGCAACGCGGCCCGCGCCTCGCGAACGGCCGCACCCGTTGCCTCCCGCTGCCGGAGCAGCCAGGCATTGAGGAGGACGCTGGCACCGCAGATCACGCCAAGGAGGAGGGCACGCATGGGTCGGGTCTCAACGGGGTCCGGGTCGCAGGGGATCGGCGGCGGGCGCCGATTGCAGGGCCTCCAACGCGGCCCGGGATTCGGCGAGACGCCCGGTCACACCGGCCATCACCGTCACCGCCTGCTGGTGGAGCTGCTGGTGGAGCGATCCGGCCAGGGTTGCCAGGCGCTCCACCTCGACGGGGTCCGCGTCCGCCTCCTGCAGGAGCCGCTGATGCCCGGCCTCGGCGGCATACAATTCCCCCAGCAACTCGCCCAGTTCCGGGGTCGGCTGCATCCGGGCCAGCCATTCCCCGCGATCCTCCTCCGGCATCCGGTTCCACTCCTCCACCAGGGCCTCGTCCTGGCGGATCGATTCCTCCAGCTGGACCGACGGATGGGCGACGGTCTCGAACGGGGTCGGGGGCTTGGCGTCGGCGACCGGCGCCGTCGGGGCGGCGGACAGCTCCTGCTGCAGGCGGGCGATCTCCGCCGTGAGGGCGGCGCGCCGGGAGGCGACCACGCCCGCGTCGCCCGACAGGGCCCGCAGCCGCTGGAGTTCCTCGCGTTCGCGTTCGGAGAGCCCGTTGGCGGCGGACGCGGCGGACAGCCGACGTGTCTCGGCCTGCATCGCGGCGGTGTCCGCCTCGACACGGGCCACCCGGGCCCGGAGATCGGTCGCCTCGGCAACACCCGCCCGGTGGGCACGGTACAGCCAGGCGTTCAGGCCCAGGCTGAGGGCGAGGAGGAGGCCGAGGAGGGGAAGTTTCATGGCCGGACCTGACCCGCTTGTCTCCCCGGGCGCCGGACGGGTCAAGCGGCAACCGGCCGCCGACGGCCGCTCACCCGACGCACGGACCGAGCCCGACCTTGTCCCGCAGGGCGGCCTTTGGCACCGTCCGCGCCGCCATGGAAGTCAAACGGGCCGTCATCACCGCCGCCGGTCGCCACCAACGATCGCTCCCGCTCCAGACATTGGTGGACCGGGGCGGACAATCCCGCACGGTCCTGCGGGTGGTGATCGCCGAGGCGCTCGACGCGGGCGCGGAGGAGGTCGCGGTGGTGGTCGCCCCGGGCGACGAGACGGCGTTCAGCCAGGCCGCCGGGGACCTCGCGGGACGCCTCCGGTTCATCCCCCAGTCGGAACCGCGCGGCTTCGGACACGCCGTGGCCTGCGCGCGGGACTTCGCCGACGGACAGCCGGTGCTCCTCCTGGTGGGCGATCATGTCTACGTGGACGACGGGCCCTCCGGCTGCGCCCGGCAGCTCGTCGAGGTCGCGGCACGCGAGGCGTGCTCGGTGTCGGCCGTCCAGCCGACCCACGAATCGAAGCTGCCCTACTACGGCGTGGTGGGCGGACGCCGGGCACCGGGCGCCGCGGGCCTGTACGAGGTGACCGACGTGGCGGAGAAGCCCACCCCCACCGAGGCGGAACAGCGCCTGGTGGTGCCGGGACTCCGCGCCGGGCATTACCTGTGCTTCTTCGGGATGCACGTGCTCGGACCGGCGGTGTTCGACATCCTCGACCGCCAGCTGTCGGAATCCTCCGGCAGCGTCCCGCTCTCGCCGGCGCTCGCCGAGCTGGCCCGCCGCGAACGCTACCTGGCCTTCGAGGCGGCCGGACGCCGCTACGACCTCGGCGGCACCTACGGCCTCCTCCAGGCACAGCTCGCCCTCGGACTGTCCGGTGGCGACCGGGACGAGATCCTGGCCGGGCTGGTCGAGCTCCTGGCCCAGCACCGGAAGACCACCGCCTGAAGCCCGCCGCAGCCCACCCGTCGACCGCATCCCCCCGCCCCCGTGTCCAACCCCTCCCTGATCGAGCTGATCACCTCCGATGATCCCGCGGTGCGGGACCAGTCCCTCGATGCCCGTTGCCGGGACGCCTCGCTGGAGGAACTCCTGGCGGCCGCGACGGAGCTGGATGCCTTCCGCCGGCGGGCCGACAACCTGTACGAGCGGGTGCGGGCGCTGTTCCTCCTGGCGGCACTCCACCGGTACCACCTGCCCGGCCGCCTGCCGGCGGGCGACGGCGCGCTGATCCCGTTCGCCGGCTACGAGGACCTGCTCCACCGGCGGTTCGAGGAGGCGATCGACGCCTTCCTCGCCGCCCAAGCCGTCCACGGCCCCGACGACGGCATCAGCTCCGCGCTGGCCGCCGCCTACCACCGGCTCGCCTTCCAGACCCTGGCCGACCAGGTCCGGCGCAGCGTCCGCACCGTGCGGGGCAACCAGTGGATGTTCCGCATGGGGCATCCCGCCGACCAGCCGCTGCGGGTGCGTCCGGAGCTGCTCGCCCCCGGCGCCGACGGGTCGTATCCGATCCTCCGCGAGCAGACGCCGGTCCGGATGGACCTCACCCACTCGGCCTGGTCCGACATCTTCTTCCTCGGCATGGACTACCCCGAGGGGGCGCGGGTGCTGAACATCTCGGTCGACCTCGGCGTGCACGGGCGCGACGAGGGGGTGCGGCCGCCGGTGAGCGCCTGGCTGCGGGTGATCGACGAGCCGGTCCTGCGGCTGACCTCGGTCGACCTCGGGGCGACGGCCGATCTGGTGTCGCTGGCCGACGTGTTCGACTTCGCGCGCGACTACCTCGGACTGCTGAAGGCGGCGGTGATCGCCGCCGGGATCGTGCCGCCGGGGATCGAGGGGGCGGGACAGTCCCTGGCCGACCTGCTCGAGCGGATGGTCGGTCCGGGGCGGGGCCTGGAGCTGGTGTCGTGCGTGAACGACATCCCCAAGGGATCCCGCCTCGCCGTCAGCACCAACCTGCTGGGCTCGCTGATCAGCGTCTGCATGCGGGCCACCGGCCAGGCCGCCTCCCTGACCGGCCCGCTGCACGAACCCGAGCGCCGCCTCGTCCTGGCCCGCGCCCTCCTGGGCGAATGGCTGGGGGGATCCGGCGGCGGCTGGCAGGACTCCGGCGGCGTCTGGCCCGGCATCAAGCTCATCACCGGCGTCGCCGCCGGCGCCGACGACCCCGAGCACGGCATCTCGCGCGGTCGCCTGATGCCCGTGCACCACGTCTACACCCGGAACGAGATCCCCGAGTCGGCACGTCAGGCCCTGATGGATTCCCTCGTGGTGGTCCACGGCGGCATGGCGCAGAACGTCGGGCCGATCCTCGAGATGGTCACCGAGAAGTACCTGCTGCGCTCGGAGGCCGAGTGGCGGGGGCGGCAGGATGCGCTGACGGTGATCGACGAGGTGGTCGACGCCCTGCGCCGCGGCGACATCCGGGCCCTCGGCGCCGCCACCACCCGGAACTTCCGCGGGCCGATCCAGACGATCATCCCGTGGGCCACCAACCACTTCACCGAGACCGTCATCGCCCGGTGCGCCGCGGAGTTCGGCGGGGATTTCTGGGGGTTCTGGATGCTCGGCGGGATGTCGGGCGGCGGCATGGGGTTCATCTTCGCCCCGCACCGAAAGGCCGAGGCCCAGGAACGCCTCGCCGCCATCCTCCTGTCCACCAAGCAGGAACTCCAGCACGCCCTGCCCTTCGCCATGGATCCCGTGGTGTTCGACTACCGGATCAACGAGCACGGGACGGTGGCCGACCTGCTTGCAGGCGACGACGCGATGATGCCGCCGCGGTACTATGCACTGACCGTGCCGCGCCTCCTGCGGACCGACCGGCATGACCTGCCGGCGGGCCGACGGGCCGAGCTCGACCGGCTGGGCGCGGCGGCGCGGACGCGTCCGGAGCTGCGCGGACTGGTCCAGACGCTGTTCGACGCCCTCCTGCCCCGCGGCCGGGACGGCGGCGGCGCGGGCGGGACCCTCAGGGAACTGCTCGACCGGAACGGATTCGACCGGGCCCAGCACGAGCAGATCCGCTCGGACCTGCGCGAGGGCCGGATCGGCCTGGCGCAGAACCGGCTCCGCGCCGACACCCGGATCGAGGACGTGGCGACGGGGGATGTGGCGACGCTTCCGGCCGACGGGAGCCCGGAGGCGGCGGCCTGGCGGGCGCGGGGCATGGAGGCCCTCCGTTCGGGAGCCGCGGCGGTGGTCACGCTCGCCGCGGGAGCCGGATCCCGCTGGACCGGCGGTGCCGGCACCTGCAAGGCGCTCCACCCGTTCGCCCGGCTGGGCGGACAGCACCGGACGTTCATCGAGACCCACCTGGCGAAGTCCCGTCGGATCGGCCACGCCGCCGGCACCCCGGTGCCCCACGTCTTCACCACGAGCTACCTCACCCACGGGCCCACCGAGGCGTTCCTCGACCGCGTCGGCCGCTACCGGTACCCGGGCCCGCTGCACCTCTCGCCCGGACGCAGCGTGGGGCTGCGGATGATCCCCACCGAGCGCGACCTGCGCTTCGCCTGGGAGGAGATGCCCCAGCAGGTGCTCGACGTGCAGCAGCAGAAGGTGCGCGACTCCCTGCGGACCGCCCTCATCCAGTGGGCCCGGTCGGCCGGGGAGGCCGGCGACTACACGGACAACGTCCCCCTCCAGTGCCTGCATCCCGTGGGCCACTTCTTCGAGATCCCCAACCTCCTCCGCAACGGCACCCTCGCCCGCCTGCTGCGGGAACGTCCGAACCTCCGCACCCTCCTCCTCCACAACATCGACACCCTCGGTGCCACCCTCGACCCGATGCTGCTCGGACGGCACCTCGAAAGCGGGGCGGGGCTGACGTTCGAGGTCATCCCGCGGCGGCTGGAGGACCGCGGGGGCGGCCTCGCACGGGTCGACGGCCGGGTGCGCCTGGTGGAGGGGCTGGCCATGCCGCGGGAGGAGGACGAGTTCCGGCTCCGCTACTACAACTCCATGACCACGTGGATCGACCTGGACCGGCTCCTCGGGGTGCTGGGGATCTCCCGGGAGGACGTGCTGGCGGCGGACGGGACCGGACCCGGGGCGGAGGCGGCGGACGGACGGATCACGGCGGCCATCCGGGCCCTGGCGGCCCGGCTGCCGACCTACATCACCCTCAAGGAGGTGAAGAAGCGCTGGGGCCATGGACAGGAGGACGTCTTCCCCGTGGCCCAGTTCGAGAAGCTGTGGAGCGACCTCACCGCATTGCCCGAGATGGAGTCGCGGTTCGTCGCCGTGCCCCGGCTCCGCGGACAGCAGCTCAAGGACCCGGCCCAGCTCGACGGCTGGCTCCGCGACGGCTCGGCGGCCCACGTCGGGTCGCTCTGCGCCTGGGAGTGAGCATGAGCCGACGCCAGCCGGCACTCGTCTTCATCTTCATCACGCTGTTCCTCGACATCTTCGGGGTCGGCCTGGTGATCCCCATCCTCCCGCGGCTGGTGGAGGAGCTGCGCGGCGGCGACGTGGCCGCCGCCTCCCACGCCGTGGGCGCCCTCGCCGCCCTGTACTCGCTCATGCAGTTCGTCTTCGCACCGGTCCTCGGCAGCCTGTCGGACCAGTACGGCCGACGTCCGGTGATCCTGGTGTCGCTCCTCGGATCGGGCCTCGACTACCTCATGCTGGCCTTCGCCCCGACCCTGCCCTGGTTCTTCATCGGACGGGCCATCAACGGGATCTCCGGCGCCAACATCACGGCGGCCACGGCGTACATCGCCGACATCAGCCCGCCCGACCGCCGGGCGGCGAACTTCGGGATGATCGGCGCGGCCTTCGGCCTGGGATTCATCGCCGGACCCGCCCTCGGCGGGCTCCTCGGGAACCACGGCCTGCGGCTGCCCTTCCTGGTGGCCGCCGGGCTCACCCTGGCGAACTGGCTCTACGGATACTTCGTCCTCCCCGAATCCCTCGTCCCCTCCAACCGCCGCCGCTTCTCCTGGGCGCGGGCCAACCCGGTGGGCTCGTTCGTCCATCTCCGGCGCTACCCGCTGGTGCTCGGGCTGGCCGGGACCTTCTTCCTGATGAACCTCGCCCACTACGGGCTCCACAGCACCTGGGTGCTGTACACCGGGTACCGCTACGGCTGGACCACCGGACAGGTCGGGGCCTCCCTGGCGGTGGTGGGACTGGCCGCGGCGGTGGTGCAGGGCGGCCTCGCACGGCGCATCATCCCGGCCCTCGGCGAGGTGCGGTCGATGGTCTCCGGGCTGCTCATCGGGGCGGTCAGCATGGCCGGGTACGGCCTGGCGACGAGCGGCTGGATGATCTACGCGATCCTCGCCGTGGGCTCGCTGGGCGGGATCGGCGGCCCCGCCGCCCAGGGCCTGATCTCCCGGTCGGTGCCGGCCGATGAACAGGGCGCGCTCCAGGGTGCCATCACCAGCCTCGGCAGCGTGGCCGGATTCCTCGCCCCCCTCCTCGCGACCGGCCTGTTCGGATATTTCATCTCCGACCGCGCCCCGATCCACCTGCCGGGAATGCCCTTCTACATCGGTTCCCTCCTCATGCTCGCCGCCCTCGCCAACGGCCTGGTGACCCTCCGTCGACACGGGGGGCCGTGAACGGCACAAGGGGCGGTCCTCGTCCTCGAGGGCCGTGCCACGGGACCCGAGTACGAGGACGATGACGAGTACGAGTACGGCCGCGTGGCGTCCGCCGGAGTTCGTCCTCGTACTCAGCCCCGCAAGGGGCGGTCCTCGTCCTCGAGGGCCATGCCGCGGAACCCGAGTACGAGGACGATGACGAGTACGAGTACGGCCGCGTGGCGTTCGCCGGGGCTCGTCCTCGTACTCAGCCCCGCAAGGGGCGGTCCTCGTCCTCGAAGGCAATGCCACGGGACCCGAGTACGAGGACGATGACGAGTACGAGTACGGCCGCGTGGCGTCCGCAGGAGCTCGTACGCGTACTCAGCCCCGAAGGGGCGGTCCTCGTCCTCGAAGGCAGTGCCACGGGACCCGAGTACGAGGACGATGACGAGTACGAACCCGCCCGCGTGGCGTCCGCCGGAGTTCGTCCTCGTACTCAGCCCCGCAAGGGGCGGTCCTCGTCCTCGAGGGCCATGCCGCGGAACCCGAGTACGAGGACGATGACGAGTACGAGTACGGCCGCGTGGCGTCCGCCGGAGCTCGTCCTCGAAAAGGAATGCCGCGGGAGTCAGGGAATCACCCGCCGCAGTCCCACCGCGGCGGCAAGGGATCCCTGCCGGACGTCGAACGTCACGAACTGCTTCACCCCCAGCACCAGCGCCGAGGCGACGTGGAGGATGTCGAGACTGCGGGTTCCCAGGGACTCGGAATGCCCCGCACTCAGGCGCTCCGCTTCCAGCAGCACCTCGGGCCAGGCCGGCTCGACATGAACGAACACCTCGCCCGCCAAGTCGGACAGCATCGCCTGGATCGAAAGCTCGCGTTGTTCCGCTGTGATCTCCGTCCGGAAGACCCGCAGCCGGAGGGCATTCCGAAACTCCAGCCGATGCAGCCCGGTGAATGGCAGCGGATGCCGGTGACTTCCGAGCCAGGCCGCCGCCCGGACCGAATGGGCGTCGGGGACATGCAGCGAGCAGATGACCCCCGAATCGGCGTACGCGGTCACCGGCCCTCCCGCTCCCCGGACAACACGTCGGTCGCCGTGACCTCCAGGACCCGGTCACCGTAGATGGACTTCAACCGCTCCAGGAAATCCGGGCGCCCGGAACCCGCCGGCTTCCGCCGGGGACGACTCAGGACCGCCACCGGGCGGCCACGCCTCCGGATCTCCACCTGCTCGCCCGCTTCAACCCACCCCAGGACGGTGCTGGTCTCGTGCCGGAGCTCCCGGATGCTGGCTGCCTTCATAGGTGACACATTGACGTGACACATCGATCCGGTCAAACGCCGGGGCGGCGCCCGGGCCGCCGTCCCCTGATTTGGCCTTTGCCCGGCATTTTCCCCGCCGTTAGCCTCCGCGGCCTTCGGCATCCCCGCCCGGCCGCCCGGCGGGAACCGGACCCACGGTCATGGACTACAAGAACACGCTCAACCTCCCGCGGACGGATTTCCCCATGCAGGCGGGACTGGTCCAGCGGGAGCCCGAACGGCTCGCCCGCTGGCTGGAGAACGACCTCTACGGCCGGATCCAGCAGGCCCGCGAGGGCCGGCCCCGGTTCGTCCTCCACGACGGCCCCCCGTTCGCCAACGGCGACGTCCATGTGGGCACCGCCCTCAACAAGATCCTCAAGGACATCATCGTGAAGGAGCGGTCCCTGCGCGGGTTCCATGCACCCTACGTGCCGGGCTGGGACTGCCACGGACTGCCCATCGAGTCCAAGGTCACCCAGGAACTGCGCGCCGCCGGGCGCGCCGACGCCGGCGCGGCCGAGATCCGGTCGGAATGCGACGCCTACGCCCGACGCTACATCGATCTCCAGCGGACCCAGTTCCAGCGCCTCGGGGTGCTCGGCGACTGGCAGCGCCCCTACCTCACCCTCGATCCGGCCTACGAGGCGGATGAACTCCGGCTCTTCGCCGACCTGGTCGCCCGGGGCTTCGTCTACCGGGGCAAGAAGCCGGTCTACTGGAGCATCCCCTTCCGCACCGCCCTGGCGGAGGCCGAGGTGGAGTACCGGGACCACGTGAGCCAGAGCGTCTACGTGCGGTTCCGGCTGTGCGGGGAGCCGAACACCTTCGTCCTGATCTGGACCACGACCCCGTGGACCCTGCCCGCGAACCTCGCGGTGGCCTTCAATCCGGAGCTCCACTACTCCTACCTCCACGCCGCCGGCGCCACCTACCTGGTGGCCAACAGCCTCATCGCCACCGTGGTCGCCAAGTGCGGCTGGGAGAACTACCAGATCATCCGCACCGCCGCCCCCGAGGAACTCGCCGCGCTCGCGTACGAGCACCCGTTCTGCGCCCGGACCGGCCGGCTCCACCCGGCGGACTTCGTCGAGAGCGGCACCGGCACCGGATTCGTCCACATCGCCCCGGGCCACGGCCTCGAGGATTATCACCTCGGACTGAAGGTCGGGCTGCCGGTGTACTGCCCGGTGGACGACGACGGCCGACTGGCGCCCACCGACGACCTGCCGGCCGACCAGCAGCTCCCGGCGTCCCTGCTCGGGAAATCCGTGCTGGAGAAGGGCGGGCGCAGCGAGGCCAACGAGGCGGTGATCGCCCTGCTGACCGAACGCGAGGCCCTCGCCCATCGCGAGGATTATCCCCACAGCTACCCGCACTGCTGGCGCTCCAAGACGCCGGTGGTCTTCCGCGCGGTCGACCAGTGGTTCATCCGCGTCGACCACGACGCCGGCGACGGTCCGTTCCGCGGATGCGCCCTCGCGGCGATCGACAGCGTCCGCTGGGTGCCGGACTGGGGCGCGAACCGGATCCGCGGCGCGGTCCAGACCCGGCCCGACTGGTGCATCTCGCGCCAGAGGTCCTGGGGCGTCCCCATCCCCGTGTTCTACGCGGCCGACGGATCGCCCATCCTCGACGCCGAGGTCGTCCGCCGCGCCGCCGACCTGTTCGAGAAGGAGGGCAGCAACGCCTGGTTCAGCCTGCCGTCCGACGTCCTCTGGGCCCGGTGCCGACCCGCGGCTTGGACCGGCCCCGAAGCCGCCCGCCGGGGCGAGGACACGCTCGATGTCTGGATCGACTCGGGCTCGTCCTCCCGTGCCGTCCTCATGCGCCGGCCCGGACTGCACCATCGTCGGGAGGGCGCGCCGGACTGGCAGGCCGACGTCTACCTGGAGGGATCCGACCAGCACCGCGGCTGGTTCCAGTCGTCGCTGCTCCTCTCCCTGGCCGGCAACGGCGCCCCGCCCTTCCGGACCGTGCTGACCCACGGGTTCATGGTGGACGAGGACCGGGAGAAGATCTCCAAGTCGCGCCAGGGCGAGGGCGGCTACCTCAAGCCGCAGACGGCCGAGCGGTACGTGAAGGACTACGGGGCCGACGTGGTCCGGCTGTGGGTCTCCTCACAGGACTACCGGAGCGACATCGTGGTGAGCGAGGGCCGGCTGAAGAAGGTGGGCGAGACCTACCGGTTGCTGCGCAACACCCTCCGCTACCAGCTCTCCAACCTGTTCGACTTCGATCCCGACCGGGACGCGGTGCCGTTCGACCGGATGACCGGCCTGGACCGGTGGATCCTGGGCGAGTTCGCCGCCCTCGAGCATGCGGTGGCGGGGGCCTACGAGGCGTTCGAGTTCCACCAGGTCTACCAGCGCCTCGCCCAGTTCGCCGCCGTCGAGCTCAGCGCCGTGTACCACGACGTCGCCAAGGACCGGCTCTATTCCGACCCGGCGGGATCGGCGCGCCGGCGTTCCACCCAGACCGCCCTGCACTACATGGTCACCCGGCTGTGCCAGATGCTGGCACCGATCCTCTCGTTCACCGCCGACGAGGCCTGGGAGGCGATCCCGGGGCGGCCGACCGATTCCGTCCACCTGTCGGAATGGCGTCCCGGGGATTTCTCCGGGAACGACGCGCTGGCGGAGGGGTGGCGGACGTTGTTCCGGCTCCGCGAGGCGGTGCTGGCGGAGCTGGAGAAGGCGCGGCAGGGGAAGCTGATCGGCAAGTCGCTTGAGGCCCGGGTGCAGCTGGCGCTGCCCCCGGCGGAACGCGCGGTGGCCGAGGCCCATGCCGCCGACCTCCAGGAGCTGCTCAACGTGTCGCGTCTCGAAGTGGAACCGGGCGCGGAGTGCCAGGTGCTGGTGACCCGCGCCCCGGGGGCCAAGTGCGCCCGGTGCTGGCACTGGGAGACCGACCTCGGGTCCGACCCCGCGCACCCGGAGCTGTGTCCCCGCTGCACCACGGCGATCGTCCCGGGTTCGTAGCCGACGCCGATCGGCGGCCGGTGCCCAGGGCCTCCCACCCTCCGGAGCGCTGCGCTCCCGCGCGGCGTGCCCCACGCCCATCGGCTCCGCTCCCGCGGGCCCGACCGCACGCAGGAGCGTGCGGCTCCGGATCGGCGGATTCACCATCCGCCGACACTTCGCGCGTTCGTGGCGGAGGCCGATAGGCCGCCGTGCCCTCCTGCCTCCCGCCTTCCGCCTTCCGGAGCGCTGCGCTCCTGCGCGGCATACCCCACGCCCATCGGCTCCGGATCGGCGGGTTCACCACCCGCCGCCACTCCGCGCGTTCGTGGCGGAGGCCGATAGGCCGCCGGTGCCCGAAGCCCCCAGACCCCGGCGGATTCACCATCCGCCGCCACGTCCAGCCCTTCGCCCGACAGGACCGGAGGCTCAAGGCTCCCCGCCCGGTCAATCCACCCGGTCGTGGGCCCAGGGGTACTTCGCCGAGATGTAGAACTCACGCCCGGGATGGTCGGGTGGAAGCGTCGACCCGAGCAGCGCCGGGTCGAAGGAAGCGCCCGCCTCCCGCAGGATCGTCTCCATGAGGGGATGCCCGAAGCTCACCCCGGGAAAGACCATCGCCGCCCGGTTGACATCGCTCACCCGGGTCTCCGCCGGGGTGACATGCACCCATCGCAGCAAGGTCATCCGCGTGGCCGTCTCGCGGAGGAACCGCCGGGCCTCGGGAACGGTGGTGCCGGTGAATTCGTAGGTCGCCGCCATCTGGGACCCCGACCATGACGTCCTCCGGGCGGTTCGCCAAGTGCCCGACCGCAACGTTCCGGCCCGGCCCCGGGAGGGAAACCCGCGGGAACCATCCCCGCCGTTGCCAAGCCCTGTCGGGTTTCCCTAGCTTGTGCCGACCCGGCTCCCATCGCCGTCCATGAGCGACTACCGCGTCCAGTTCGAGGTCTTCGAGGGCCCGCTCGACCTGCTCCTTCACCTGGTGAAGAAGCAGGAGGTCGACATCTATCAGGTCAACCTGACCCGGATCGCCACCGAGTTCGTGGCCTACCTGGACCGGATGCGGGCGCTGGACCTGGAGGTGGCGGGTGAGTTCGTGGTGATGGCGGCCACCCTTGTCTACATCAAGAGCCGGGAACTGCTCCCGGTCGAGCAGCAGGTGGCGGTGGAGGACGGGGAGGAGGAGACGGAGGATCCCCGTTTTGAACTGATCCGCCGACTGGTGGAGTACAAGAAGTTCAAGGACGCGGCCGGCCGGCTCCAGGAACGGGAGGAGGCCATGGACGGGGTGTATGCCCGCCGGCCCACCCGACCCGAGCTCTCCACCCCGGAGGCCCCCGCCCGCGGGGTCGCGTCCGTGTTCGACCTCGTCAGCGCCGTCAGCACCATCCTCAAGCGCTTCCACGAGCGCACGGACATCCGCGAGATCGTCGCCGACCCCTACACGGTCAGTGAGAAGATCGACCACCTGCGCGACCTGGTACGGACCCGGCCCCGGTTCCGGCTCGGGGAGCTGTTCGCCGCGGCGCGGAGCCGGTCGGAGGTGGTGGTGACCTTCCTCGCCCTGCTGGAGCTGATCCGGCTCAAGCAACTGCAGGCCTGGCAGACGGGGGATTTCGGCGAGATCGAGGTGACCGTGGCCGATCCCACCGCCCCCGGCGCCACGGGGGCGCCCGATGCCGGGACCCTTCCCGACGAAGGGTCCGAACCGGAGGGACTGCCGCCGGCGGACATCGTCACCCCGGTGCCCGTCCCCGGCCCCGGCGAACTGCCGTCGGCCACCCCGCTCGCCGATCCCACCGGGCCGCAGCCGGCCTGACCCCGAATGTCCATGGAGCTGAAGTTCATCCTCGAGTCCCTGCTGTTCTCGTCCCAGAAGCCGCTGAACGTCGCCGAACTGCGCGAGGTGCTGGACCGGGCGGCGGAGGATCCCGAGGCCGACGAGGCCGCCCGGGCGCTCCGCAAGGTGCCGCCCGACCAGGTGGCGGCGGCGCTCGGCGAACTGGAGGTGGAGCACGGGCAGGCGGGACGGACCTACCGCCTCGTGTGCGTGGCCGGCGCCTGGCAGTTCGTGACGGTCCCGGAATGCGCCCCGTGGCTTCGGGCGTTCTTCGGGGTCCGCAACCGCCCCTCCCGCCTCTCCCAGCCCGCCCTCGAAACCCTCGCCATCATCGCCTACCGCCAACCCATCACCCGGGCCGAGATCGAACAGATCCGCGGGGTGGCGGTGGACGGCGTCATGGCCACGCTCCGTGAACGGGGCCTGGTGGTCGAAGCCGGCCGGGCCGAGGTGATCGGACGCCCCCTCCAGTACGCCACCAGCCCCGCGTTCCTCGAGTACTTCGGCCTCGCCACCCTCGAGGACCTGCCGGCGGCCGACGAACTCCGCCGCATCCCGGTCCAACGCCCGGAATCGCTCCTCACCGCCGACAACGCCCCGGCGACAGCCGACGGCTCGGCACCCGATGCCCCCGCGACCCCCGGCGCCGACACCCCGGGTGGGGACGGCGGGGAGGGGGCCGCGGGCGACGGCGGGGAGACCGTGGTGCCGATGGACGGCGAGGAACCGGCCGGGGCGGAGCCGCCCCCGACGTCCGGACCGACCGGGCCGGCATGAGCCCCGCCCGGGGTGGTGCGGGTTTTCCCATGTTTTCCGACGCCCCTTCCTGCTTATCTCCCCTCCCGGCATGACCCTCCAGGAACACCGCCAGGCCATCGACCGTCTCGACGCCGAGATCGTCCGGATCCTCAACGAGCGGACCCGCCACGTGCTCGGCATCGGCGAGATCAAGCACAAGCTCGGGCAGGAAATCTACGTGCCCCACCGCGAGAGGGCGGTGCTGCAGCGGATCTGTCGCCAGAACGAGGGACCGATCACCGACGACAGCCTCCGGGCGATCTACCGCGAGATCATGTCCAGCGCCCTGTCGCTGGAGAAGAGCCTCACCATCGCCTACCTCGGCCCGGCCGCGACCTTCACCCACGAGGCGGCCATCAAGCGGTTCGGATCGAGCCTGCACTACGCCCCCCAACGGTCGATCGCCGAGGTGTTCAGCGAGGTGTCGAAGAGCCGGGCGGACTACGGGGTGGTCCCGGTGGAGAACTCCACCGAGGGGGTGGTCACCCACACGCTCGACATGTTCGTCGACAGCGACCTGAAGATCGTGTCGCAGGTGGTCCTGCGGATCTCCCACTGCCTGGCCGGGCGCGGCCGACGGGAAGCGATCCGGCGGTTGTATGTGCATCCGCAGACCCTGGCGCAGTGCCGGGGATGGATTCAGCGGAACCTGCCGCAGGCCGAGCTGGTGGAGACCAGTTCCAATGCCCGGTCGGCCGAACTGGCGTCGGCCGAGCGCCGGAGCGCCGCCATCTGCGGATCGCTGGCGGCGGCCGAGTACGGCGTCCCGGTCCTCGAGGCCGACGTCCAGGACAACGCGGCCAACGCCACCCGCTTCCTCGTCCTCGGGCGCCAGTGCGGGCCGCCGTCGGGCCACGACCGCACGAGCGTCATGTTCAGCATCCGCGACGAGGTCGGGGCGCTGCACAAGGCCCTGGCCCCGTTCCGCCGGTACCGCATCAACATGACCAAGATCGAGTCGCGCCCGAGCAAGCGGAAGGCGTGGGAGTACTTCTTCTTCGTGGACTGCGACGGCCATTACGAGACGCCCAAGGTGGCGAAGGCGATCGAGCTGCTCGGACAGCACTGCAGCTTCGTGAAGGTCTTGGGAAGCTATCCCAACGCGGACTGATCCCCCGCCACTTCGCGCGTTCGTAGCCGACGCCGATCGGCGGCCGGTGCCCCTTGGGCCTTTCCAACCCAAAGCGGTGTCGACGCTTCGCTCTGCCACCGCAGTCCACATGGCCGCCGCGCGGTTTTGGAGTGCGGCGGGAAGCGAAGCGCCACGCCGCTTTGGAAGCCGGACGGAGGCTCGCGGGGACGCTCGCGCCACCGCACCCAGTCGCCGTCCCCCATCGGTGTCGGGGTCGGAATCGCTATCGCAATCGATCCTCCCCTTCCCACCGCCGCCCGCCCGGAGCGCCGAGCTCCTGCGAGGGGTGCTCACAGTGCCCCTCAGGCCGTGGAGGGATGAACCCGCGCCAGCGGGTGAGTCCGACGGGGTCCGCAAGGACCCCGCAGGGTTGCGGGGTGAAACCAGGACCGGCCGCCTACCGGCGGCGGCTACGGGCCTCGGGCCTCGGGCGTCGGACCCTTCCGGGACCGAGCGGGCTCGCAGGCTCGCTCCAGTGCGCCCGGCGCCTCTCGGGCCCTGGAGGGATGAACCCGCTTCCGCGGGCGAGTCCGACGGGGTCCGCCAGGACCCCGCAAGGAGTGCTGGGTGAAGCCAGGATCGGCCGGGCTCGGGCGATGCTGCCCATCGTCGTCCGCTTCTGGGGTCCCGGGCGGGGTGGCCTGGGCCAAAGCGGTGTCCACGCCGCTTTGGAAGCCGGACGGAGGCTCGCGGGGACGCTCGCGCCACCGCATGGAGGCCGTCGGACAGCACCGGTGGCGCGAGGCTCCCGCCGAGCTGTCTGCACGCCGCCCCGCTCCCGTAGCCGACGCCGATCGGCGGCCGGTCCCCTCCTGCCGCCCACCTTCCGGAGCGCTGCGCTCCTGCGGGGCGTCCCCATCGGCCCCGCTCCCGCGGGCCCGACCGCACGCCGGAGCGTGCGGCTCCGGATCGGCGGATTCATCATCCGCCGCCACTTCGCGCGTTCGTGGCGGAGGCCGGTAGGCCGCCGTGCCCGGAGGCTCCCAAGCTCCGGCGGATTCATCATCCGCCGCCACGTTCAGCCCTTGGCCCGGCCGAAGAATCCCATTGGCCCCGACGACCGGTTCTGGTGGGTTGCGGGGCGGGATGACCTGGACCGGACTGACTCCGTGGCAATGGGGGATCGCCGTGGTGGCGGCCGCGGGCATCGGCGTGTCCAAGAGCGGCCTGCCCGGGATCAGCCTCCTGCACGTGGTGCTCTTCGCCCAGCTGTTCCCCGGGATCGCCTCGACCGGCGTCATCCTCCCCATGCTGATCGCCGGCGACCTCGGGGCGGTGGGGCTGTTCCGACGTCACGCGCAGTGGCCGCACGTGTTCCGGACGCTCCCCCCGGCGGTGGTCGGCGTGGTGGCGGGCTGGGCGCTGATGGGTCGGGTCCCGCCGGACCGGTTCAGCTTCCTGATCGGCTGCCTCGTGCTGGGACTGGCGCTGCTGCAGCTGGGGCGGGACTGGCGTCCCGGATGGTTCGCCCGGGTGCCGCACTCGACCGCCTTTGCGTGGTCGATGGGCCTGCTGGCCGGGGTGACGACGATGATGGCCAACGCCGCGGGCCCGGTGATGGCCCTGTACCTCCTGGCGGTCGCCCTGCCGAAGGAACAGTTCGTGGGCACGGCCGCCTGGTTCTTCCTGCTGATCAACCTCATCAAGGTCCCGTTCAGCCTCCAGCTCGGCCTGATCACCCCGTCCACCCTCGCCTTCAACGCCCTGCTGATCCCGGCGATCGGCGCCGGCCTCCTCGGGGGACGCGCGCTGGTCACACGCCTGCCGCAGCGGGCGTTCGACTCCCTGATCCTCGCCTTCGCCGTGCTCGTCGCCGGCCGCCTCCTGCTCGGTGGTTGAGTCCGGCTCAGCCCCCGCCCGACCCCACCGCGGCGCGGCGGTGGTCGAGTTCCGACTGCAGTTCGCCCAGCCGACGCAGCAACTGGCGGGTGCGCCGGTCGGACGCCGGCCGCGGGGCCGTCCTCGGTCCGGAGAGGGGGGCGCCCCCGCGGGATGCCTCGCCGAGCAGCCCCTGGACGGTGTCGTGCCAGGCGAGGACGAAGGGCGTGAGGTCGGGCGGCGTATGGGCGTAGAGCAGGTGCAGTTCGCCGATCTTCCGATCCAGCACCGCCGTGCGGGCTGCGGCATCCCAGCGGGTCGCGACCTCGTCCAGCGGCACCAGCCGGCGCTCGGCCGGCGAGTCGGGCGTGGCCCGCACCTCGGCCGGCTCCACGGCGATGCCGGCCAGCGACTCCAGGACCCGGTCGGCCGGCCATTGCTGGCCCGGGTCGCGGGCCAGTTCGTGCGCGGCGTTCACCGCCCACCATTTCTCCACCTCGAGCAGCGAGACGAACCGGCCGGAGAACGCCTCGAGGAACGTCGTCTGCCAGTTGAGGTGGCGCCCCAGCCCGGAGAGGAAGGCGCGGATCCCGTCGCGTCCCCACGCGTCGCGCAGCAGCTCATGGGTGAGCAGGATGGCACTTGCCCGGAACCGGTCCCATTCCGGCCCCGGCCCCAGGTCCTCGACCCGGGCCAGGCCCATCTCGGAAAAACTCACCGGATCGGTCCCGCGCAGAAGGCTCCGCGCCTCGCGGAGGGGATCGGGTCGACGTCCCTCGCGGTGCACGCTGGTCCCCTGCTCGAGGAGGAAGCGGGTGCCGCCCTCGACCTGGATGATGCCGGCCAGCCCCTCGTTCAGCCACAGGGGCGCCTGGGCAACCCGGCCGGTGCCGTCCCGGTTGGAGGCCTCGATCAGGATCGCCTCGACCAGCGCCCGCACGAGCCGGCCCACCTGGATCCGGTCGGGGACGACCAGGAGCACCTGGCATCCCTCGCGGAACGGCTGCGGGATGATCCGGATCGGACCCGGCTGCATCCGCGCGGCCGGCCGCAGGGTGAGCTCGATCTTGCCCCTCCAGCGCCCGATGCCGCCCAGTCGACGGTCCACCGTCCCGCGCACCCGCTCGGCGAGCACGGCGAGGACGTTGGGATCGAGGTCCACCCATTCCTCGTCGCGCAACTCGGGGATCACCCCCGGGGCGGCCACCTCGGGGCGTTCGCCATGGACGACGAACTGTCCCGAGACGCTCCGCACGGTGAGGGGGGCGAACGGGGCGGGAAACCCCTGGGCGAACACCGGCCGGACCCATGCCACGCCCAACCCCAGCAGGAGGGCCGCGGCGATCGTCCGACCGGTTCCCGGGGAGGGTCGCATGGGGATCAGACCGGCCTAGGCGGCGGACGTGCCGGAACCGGCGCCCGGGGAGGGCTTGGCCGGTGCCGGGGTGGCGGCCGGCTTGGCCGAGTCGGAATCCTTCTTGGCGGCCTTCTTGTAGCCCTCGCTCCGGTAGTCGGTGATGTAGAACCCGCTGCCCTTGAAGATCAGGCCCGCCCCGCCGCCGATCCCGCGCCGGACCTTGCCGCGACCCCAGCGGGCCTTCGGGCAGGCGTCCTTGGGACAGGTCTCGAGCGGGGCGGCGGTCATCGACTGGACGCACTCGAACTCATGACCGCACTTGAGGCAGGTGTACTCGTAGGTAGGCATAGGTCGAAGATGAGGGGGGATTAAAGCAGGCGTCCGGCCGGGTGCAATGCCGGGGCGCAAGGCGGCGTCGGCCCCTCCTGCCTCCCACCTTCCGGAGAGCTGCGCTCCTGCGTTTGTAGCGGAGGCCGATAGGCCGCCGTGCCCGAAGCCCCCAGACCCCGGCGGATTCATCATCCGCCGCCACTTCGCGCGTTCGTGGCGGAGGCCGGTAGGCCGCCGGTGCCCTCCTGCCGCCCGCCTTCCGGAGCGCTGCGCTCCTGCGCGGCGTGCTCCACGCCCCACGGCCCCGCTCCCGCGGGCCCGACCGCACGCGGGAGCGTGCGGCTCCGGATCGGCGGATTCATCATCCGCCTCCACCTCGTGCGTTCGTAGCGGAGGCCGATAGGCCGCCGTGCCCGAAGCCCCCAGACCCCGGCGGATTCATCATCCGCCGCCACTTCGCGCGTTCGTGGCGGAGGCCGGTAGGCCGCCGGTGCCCTCCTGCCTCCCCGCCTTCCGGAGCGCTGCGATCCTGCGCGGCGTGACCGGCGCCCATCGGCCCCGCTCCCGCGGGCCCGACCGCACGCAGGAGCGTGCGGCTCCGGATCGGCGGATTCATCATCCGCCGCCACGCTCAACCCTCGACCCTCTGCCCTTTCCGCCACCCCGCTCCCGCTTCCCTCCCGCCACCCCACATGGTACCACCCACGGCATGAGCTTCCCCCAGTCCCGGCCCGCACCCGGCCGAGGCGTGCACCCCGCCCTCGCCGGCCTCCTCGCAACGTGCCTCCTCGCCGGTGTGGCGCGGTCGGCCGACCCGGTGTTCTCCGGTCCCCAGCCCGGCGAGAAGACCACCGGGTTCGAGGTGCTCGACCTGACCGGGGGGAAGCCCGGGGACACCTCCCGGGATCCGGTGGCCGAGGCCGATGGAAAACCCACCGCCCTGGTGTTCGTCCACGGGATCGAGCGGTCGCTGGTCCCACTGCTGAAGGCAGTGGATGACTACGGCGCCCGGCAGTCGGAACGCCTGCGCACCGAGGTGGTTTTCCTGGCCGCCGACCGCATCGCGGGCCTCCAGCGGGTCCGCGCCGCATCGGGTTCCCTCCGGTTGAAGTCGCGGGTGGGGCTCTCGGTCGACGGGGCGGAGGGCCCCGGGAACTACGGCCTGAACCGCGACTGCCTGATGACGGTGGTCGCGGCACGGGGGAACGGCGTGGTGACCAACTTCGCCCTGGTCCAGCCGGGCATCGCCGACGCCCCCGCGGTGGTGGCGGCGTTGGCCGCCCTGTGCGGCGATCCGGAGCCGCCCACGGCCGAGGCGGTGCTGGCCGCGGCACGACCCGGCCGGGCCGCCGGGACGGAGCGGATGGCACGCGATGCGGCCCGGTCGGCGGACGGGGCAGCGGGGGCACGGGAGCCGTTCCCGGGGGCGGTGCCGGAGGATCCCCGACTGCAGGCGCTCCTCCGGCGGTTCATCCGGCCCGGGACCGACGATGCCACGGTCGACGCCACCCTGGCGGAGGTGAAGGCGTACATCGCCGGCAAGCCGGAGCTGCGTCGGCAGGCGATCGACGGCTGGACCCGGGTGCTGCACTTCGGCGACCGCTACGGCACACCGTACTCCCGCAAGGTCGGGACGGAGTTCCTCAAGTCGCTCCAGGAATGACCGGTCCTGCACAGCTCGGGCGGCGCGGACGGACCCCGGGTCCGGTCCTCCGGCTCCTGCTCGCGCTCCTGGCGACCGGGACGGCCGCCGCGGAGACCGGGGGCCCGGGGTCGGAACGCCTCGATTTCACCACCCGGATCCTGCCGATCCTCACCCGGCACGGCTGCAATGCCGGGGCCTGCCACGGGGCGGCGACCGGCCAGGGCGGATTCCGGCTCAGCCTGCTCGGCTACGATCCCGCCGCCGACCACTTCGCCCTGACCCGCGAACTGGGCGCCCGGCGGATCGACCCGGTCCACCCCGCCGACAGCCTCTTCCTCCGGAAGGCGTCGGATCGGATCGACCACGAGGGGGGCCGCCGGATCCGGGTCGACTCCCCGGAGTTCGACCGGCTCCGGCGCTGGGTGGCGGCCGGCGCGCCGTTCGGGCCGCCCAACCTCCGCGTGGCCGCCCTCTCAGTGGAACCGCGGCTCCTAGCCGGGGTCCGGTCGACCGGGACCACGCCGCTGCGGGTGACCGCCCGGCTGACCGACGGAACGGTCGAGGACGTCACCCCCTGGGCGCTGTACTCCAGCAACGACGACGCGGTGGCGGCGGTGGATCGCGACGGTCGGGTGACGGTGCGCGGCCCGGGCACCACCGCCCTGATGATCCGGTACGGCGGACAGGTCGAGGCGGTCCGCGTCGAGCAACCGTTCCCCAGCGGGCAGGCGTCCGATGCCGCCGGACCGCCCCCCGGGCCGGCCACGTTCGTCGACCGCCTGGTGTTCGCCCGGCTGGAGCGGATGGGCCTTCCGGTCTCGCCCCTGGCCGACGACCTCACCTTCCTGCGCCGCTCCACCCTCGACCTGGCCGGTCGGCTGCCGACCCCCGGGGAGGTTTCCGCGGTGGCGGCGGGAATGGATCCCGGGTGGCGGGACGGATGGATCGACCGGCTGGTCGACAGCGGGGAGGCGGCCGACCTGTGGACCCTGCGGTGGGCCGACCTGTTGCGGATCTCCGGGCGCCGGGGGGGCGGCGGGTCCGCGGCCGCCTACCAGGGCTGGCTGCGGCAACAGGTGGCGGCGAACCGGCCGTGGGACGCCCTCGTGCGCGACCTGCTGGTCGCCTCGGGCGATCCGGCCACCCACGGCCCGGCGGGCTTCCTCCAGATCGCCTCCGACCCGCGCGACCTGGCCGAGGCCGCGGCCGGCATGTTCCTCGGACTCCGGATCGGCTGCGCCCGGTGCCATGCCCATCCCGCCGACCGGTGGACGCGGGAGGACCACCACCGGTTCGCCGCCCACTTCGCACGGGTGCGTCGGGACGGCGGACGGATCACCGAGGCCGCCGCCGGCGAGGTGGAGGATCCGGCGACCGGACAGCCCCTCGCCCCGGCCCCGCTGGGCGGGGTGGCGATGACCGATGCCGACGCGAACCGTCGGGAGCGCCTGGCCGGCTGGCTGACCGCACCCGACAACCCCTGGTTCGCCCGTGCGGTAGTCAACCGCGTGTGGCGACACCTCATGGGACGCGGCCTGGTCGAGCCCGTGGACGATCTCCGGCCCACCAACCCCGCCACCCATCCCGACGTCCTCGACGCGCTGGCGGACCACCTGGTGCGGACCGGGTTCGACCTGCGCGACCTCGTGCGGACCATCGCCCGCTCGCGCGTGTACCAGCTCTCCTCGCGGGCGTTGCCCGGGAACGCCGGTGACGACCGCCTCCATTCGCACGCCCGGGTGAAGGCGCCGTCGGCCCAGGTGTTCCTCGACATGGTCGCCGATGCCACCGGCATTCCCGAGGTGTTCCCCGACCAGCCGGACGTGGCACGGGCCGTGCGGCTGGTGGGGGTGCAGACCCCGTCGCACGCCCTCGACGTCCTGGGCCGCTGCGGCCGGGAGCAGGCCTGTGAACCGGCGGGCGGCACCGGCGGCGGACTGGCCATGGCGCTCCACCTGATCAACGGGCACACCATCAACGACCGCCTCGCCCCGGCCGTCGGCCCGTTCCTCGACGTCCCGGACCCCGACGCCCTCACCGGGCTCCACCTGCGGACCGTGTCCCGCCCGCCCTCCCCCGGGGAACGGGCGGCATGGGGCGCGATGACGGCGACGGGCGACCGGCGCGAGGTGCTCGAGGACCTCCTGTGGGCGTTGTTGAACGGACGGGAGTTCGGGTTCATCCATTGAGCACGCCATGCACGACGAGCCATCCATCACGGGACGCCGGTGCGACGGGATGCGCCGCCGCGATTTCCTGCACGTGGGGTTCCTCACCGCGCTGGGGATCGGGCTGGACGACGCCTTCCGCTGGCGCGCCCGGGCGGCCGATGCATCCGGCGGCCCCCGCGGCCGGGCCCGGTCGTGCATCCTCCTCTGGCTCGATGGCGGCCCCAGCCACCTCGACACCTTCGACCCCAAGCCCGGGGCCCCGGTCGAGGTCCGCAGCCCGTTCGGCACAGTCGCCTCGGCGATCCCCGGCGTGCACCTGTGCGAGCACCTGCCCCGCACGGCACGGGCGCTCGGCGACGTGGCGCTGGTCCGCTCGCTGACCCACGAACTGGGCAACCACGACACCGGCACGCGGTTCCTCCTGACCGGACGCCGTCCGAACCCCGCGCTGGAGTACCCGAGCCTGGGAAGCGTGGTGGCGCGGCGGGCGGGACTGGAGGCGGCCCTGCCGCCGTACGTGGCGATCCCCGGCGACAGCGTGGGCGGCCAGTCCTCGGCGGCCGGGCCCGGCTACCTGCCGGCCGCCTTTTCCGCCTTCAGCGTCGGCAACGACCCGGGCCGCGTGCGCGACCTGTCGCCGCCGGCCGGGGTGAGCTTCGGACGCACCGAACGACGACGCGAGATGCGGGCGCGGCTCGACGCCTTCTCCCGGGCGGGACAGGAAGCCGGCGCCGTCCGGGACCGGGACGCCTTCTACGAACAGGCCTACCGCCTGCTGGCCTCCCCCGGGGCGCGCGGGGCGTTCGATGTCGACCGGGAACCCGCCCCGGTCCGGGAAGCCTACGGCCGCAGCAAGCTGGGCACCGGATGCCTGCTCGCCCGTCGGCTGGTCGAGGCGGGAACGCGCTTCGTCACGGTGGTCGACACCGGATGGGACACCCACGGCCAGATCGCCCGGGAGCTGCCGGATTCCCGTTTCCCCGGCAGCGGCAAGTTGCCGGCGCTCGACCAGGCCTACTCCGCGCTGCTCGCCGACCTGCGCCGACGCGGCCTGCTGGAGTCCACCCTGGTGGTGCTGATGGGCGAGTTCGGACGGACCCCCAAGCTGAACGCCGCCGGCGGACGCGACCACTGGCCGCGCGCCGGGTTCGCCTGCCTGGCGGGCGGGGGGATCCGCGGCGGCCAGGTGCTGGGGGCGACCGACGCCTTCGGCGAATCCCCGACGGAACGGCCGGTCGGTCCGCCGGACCTCGCCTGGACCATCCTGGAACTCCTCGGAATCGACCCCGCCACGGAATGGACCACTCCCGCCGGACGCCCCGTGCGGCTGCTCGACGAGGGATCGCTCATCCGGGAACTGGTGTGAACGACTCCCCTTCACCGTTCCCCCAACGCCCCGCCGCACCCGCCGGACGGCTCCCCGCCCTCCTCGCCGCCCTCGCCCTCCTCCTCACCGTCCGCCCCGCCCGGGCCGGATCCCCGCCCGTCACCGGACTCGACTACCACCCCGACGGCCGACGGCTGGCCGTGGGGCGTCCGGGCGCCGTCCAGCTGGCCCCCACCAATCCCGGCTCCCCCTCCCGCACCATCGCCATCCCGATGGCCCGTGTGACGGCGGTCCGGTTCGACCCCGACGGAACCTTCCTGATCGCCGCCGGCGGGGAACCCGGCGTGGCCGGATCCGTCGTCCGGGCCGGTGTCGACGACGACCAGCCCCCGCGGGTGCTGGGGCGTTCGGACGAGATGATCGTGGCGGTGGCGGTATCCGTCGACGGCCGCCGGGTGGCCTGGGCGGAGGGTCCGGTGGTGTGCCTGGCGACGTCAGCGGAACCCGCGGCGGACGACCCGGCGCCGGTGCGCCTGACCGGCCATTCGGGGGAAATCCGGTCCCTGGCGTTCAGTCCCGACGGAACGCTCCTCGTGTCCGGCGGACTCGACCGCGCGGTGAAGGTGTGGTCGGTGGACACCGGACGCGAGCTGCGGTCGTTCGGACACCACACCGCGGCGGTCCATGCGGTGGCCTTCGCCCCGGCCGGACCGGGACCGGCCACCTGCGCCACCGCGGGCGACGACCGCACGGTGCGCGTCTGGCAGCCGGGCATCGGACGGATGGTCCGCATCGTCCGGCACCACGACGCCCCCGTGCTCGCCCTGGGCCAGGCGCCGGACCGGACGGGGATCTTCTCGGCGGGCGTGGAGGGGGTTCTGCGGCGGATCGACGCGGGAAGCGACGTGGTGCGGTCGGCCGTCCGGGCGGCGGACGACGTGGTCTATGCCCTCGCGGTGTCGCCGGACGGCCGCGAGGTGGCGGTGGGAACGTGGTCCGGACGGGTGACCCGCCACGACGCCATCGCGGGGACCCTCCTCGGCGAGGTGCCGTAAGAGCCTGAAATCACGCCAGGGCCGAGCGCCCGGCGGCGAGCGCGGGCAGGACGATGCTGCGCGCATACTCGACGTCGTGGGGGAAATCGATCTCGGTCCAGGGCTGGCCCGTGATGTCCTCCACGCCGAACAAGCCCGCCTTGACGCCGTCCCGCAGGATCTCGTCGAGCGAGTCGCGCCGCGCGAGGCCGGCCTGACGGATCCGCGTGGCGTCGATGAGCACCGGCAGGTCCTCGGGGGCCACCTTGAAGAACCCCACCGATTCCCCGACCCGATCCGCCACGCCCTTCCACTGCTTGGCAAACTCGAACGGACGCCCGCCGGTGATCGGCACCAGCACCGGATCGTCATCGACCGCCTCGAACCCGAAGTCGACCAGCAGTGCCGAACGATGCCGGGAATCCCGCAGGCGCAGCAGCAGCTCGAGACCGTAGAGGACGTCGCCATCCATCAGCAGGAGCGGCGCCTGCGCGGACTCGAGGATGGGCAACGAGACCCCCATGCTCACCGCGCTGCCCTCGGTGTAGTCGGGGTTGTGGATCTCCTCGATCCGGATCCCATGGAGGCGTTCCAGGTGCGGGATCACTGCGGCCACCTGTTCCCGGCAATGGCCGGTGACCACGTGCAGCCGATCGATTCCCGCCCGGGCCAGGAGTTCCGCATGGCGATCCAGGAGCGAACGTCCACCCACCTCGAGGAGGATCTTCGGGACGGCGGCGAAGGCGGGACCGAGTCGGGTCGCCCGACCGGCGGCATAGATGACGGCTTCCACGGCCGGGGACCGTAACCACACCGAAACCCGGCCGCCACTGCTCAGTTGCCATGTCGTGCCGCCGTGCCACCCGGCCTCCCCGCTCGCACTGGAGGGGCGAGCCCGCGAGCCCGATCGGTCCCGCCAGGGACCGACACCCCCCGCCCGTAGCCGACGCCGGTAGGCAGCCGGTGCCTCCCACCTCCCGCCTTCCGGAGCGCTGCGCTCCTGCGCGGCGTGCCCATCGGTCCCGCTCCCGCGGGCCCGACCGCACGCGGGAGCGTGCGGCTCCGGATCGGCGGATTCTTCATCCGCCGCCACTTGCCGCGTTCGTGGCGGAGGCCGATAGGCCGCCGTCCCCAGGCTCCGAAGCCCCGGCGGATTCACCATCCGCCGCCACATCCCCCTCCCCCAAGGCCCGAGGGGCCGGAGGAGAAGCCTGGCCTTCGGCGGATTCATCATCCGCCGCCACTTGGCCCGTTCGTGGCGGAGGCCGATAGGCCGCCGTCCCCAGGCTCCGAAGCCCCGGCGGA
>CAZGIK010000027.1:0-10077 GCA_964525755.1 uncultured Verrucomicrobiota bacterium | reverse complement strand
TTCACCATCCGCCGCCACGTTCAGCCCTTCGCCCTTCGCCTCTTCCGACGCCCCCCGGGGACGCACCCCCACGTTGAGGCTCATCATGCCGCCCAGCAGGTTCACGATCCGACGCCCCTCCAGCCCGGCATCGGCCATCCACCGATCCACCCCGCGCTGGGCCGGATAGGCCTCCAGCGACTCGAGGATGTACCCGTGGGTATCGGCGTCGCCGCAGAACAGCTTCCCGAACACCGGCACCAGGTGCCGGAGATAGGCGAAGTACACCGCCCGCCACGCCCGGTTGTCGGGCTTCCCGAAATCCAGCACCACCAGCCGCCCCCCCGGGCGCAACACCCGGGCCATCTCCCGGATCCCCCGTGCCCCGTCCGCCAGGTTGCGCAGGCCGTAGCTCACCGTGACCACGTCGAACGAACCGTCGGCGAAGGGAAGGTTCAGGGCGTCCCCCTGGACGAACCGGACCGAGCCCGGCCCGGCCACCGGACGGGCGGCGGCGCGGCGATCCGCCACGTCGAGCATCGGCCGGCTGAAATCGCATCCGGTGACCTCCGCCCCCGCCCGGGCGAGGGCGAAGGCGACGTCCCCCGTGCCGCAGCACAGGTCAAGGGCGGGTTGACCGGGACGTGGGGCGGCGAGACGGACCAGCCGACGTTTCCACAACCGGTGGAGGCCGCCGCTCTGGAGGTCGTTGATCAGGTCGTAGCGCGGGGCGACCGCGGCGAAGAGATCCTCCACGCCGGCGGCGCGCCTCGCACCAGGCTGATAGTACTTGTTCGCCACGCGCCCACCCTACCCCGCCCGCCCCGGTCCGCCAGCCGGGCGTGGGGGTGGACGGTTCACGGCTTCCACCAAGCATCCAGCCGCTCCCGGAGCTGCCGGACCCGCTCCGGTTCCCGGCCCGCGAGGTCGGTCCGCTCGAACGGATCCTCCGCCAGCCGATACAGCTCGGGACGCCCGTCGGGTTCGTTGACGGGGTGCGGCACGATCAGCTTCCACCCGTCGCTCACCACCCAGCGCCAGCGCAACCCGCTGGCCGGCCGGTCGAGGTCGACCCCGTCGTGGGTGAAGCACTCGCCGAAGATCGCGTCCCGACCGGCCACGGCGGCCGGATCCAGCAGGTCGATCCCCGGCAGGTCCCCGGTCACCTCCATGCCGACCGCCTTCAGCAGCGTGGGCATCAGGTCGACACTGCTGACCGGCCGGTCGTTCCGCTGCGCCGCGACCCGACCGGGCCAGCGGATCATCATCGGGGTGCGCAGGCCGCCGTCGTAGGGCGACTGCTTCGAGCGCGGCGCATAGCGACCGGTCTGCGGGTCGGTGATCCAGCCATTGTCGGCGACGTAGGCCACCACCGTGTTCGTGGCCATCCCCGTCCGGTCCAGATGATCCAGCAGCGCGCCGCACGTCTCGTCGAACCACTCCACCATGGCCCAGTACTTCGCGACAGGCAGGGAGTTGGTGAGGCCGCGGTATTTCGACAGCAACCGCCCGGGCGGCGTGTGCGGGTCGTGGGGCATCATGGGGGCGTACCAGACCAGCCACGGCTTCCCCTCGCTCCGCGCCTGGTCCATGAACCCGGTCACCGGATCCAGCGTCGTGCGACCGATCTTCAGCCCGTCGTCACCATGCCGTCCGCCGCGGGTCATCCCATGGGTGAACCCGCCCCGGGCGAAGTCGTTCTGCCACCACTTGCCCGACTGGAAGCTCACATACCCCCGTGCCTGCAGGAGCCGGGGCAACGTCGGCACCACCTCCAGGAACGATGACATCCGCTCCCGTCCGGCCCGGAACTCCGGACTCGCGTAGAACTGCCCGGCCGCCATGCCGGGGGGCCGGGGCGGATCGTTGCACACCACCCGATGCTGATGCGGGAACCGTCCGGTGATGATCGACGCGAGGCTCGGGCAGCAGAGGCTGGCGGGCACGTAGCCGTGGGGGAAGAGGAGCGATTCCGAGGCGAGTCGATCCAGCCGCGGGGTGCGGACCTGCGGATGCCCCATGAACCCGTAGTCGGTCCAGGCGTGGTCGTCGGAGATGATGAGCAGGATGTTGGGCGGCGGGGTGGCGGGGAGCCCGACGAGGCGAAGGCAGCCGATCACCATCACCACCTGAATCCAGCGACGCCAAGACAGGCGTCCGATCCCGGGGAAGTGCATGCCCGGACCATCGCCCGCCGCTGGACGATCCGGAAGCCGCGAATCGGAGCCCGAAACCCCGCCCGGCAAGGCGCCGACAATCTTCGGCAATCAACCGGGAGCGCCCGCCCGGCCTTGGGGCGAATCTCAACACGCGATGAACGCGCGCCACTTCGATCATTTCATCGGTTTCTGGACCCTGCTGCGGGGATTCTCGGCCGACCGTCCCCGCCCGGTGGCGGATGCCCGGGTGGCGCGGGCGAAGCGGACGTTGCGCCGGATGGCGACCAAGTCCCGAGCCCGCTGACCGGGACGGATGCAGTGGAAAACTCCCGCGGAGACGCAGAGGCGCGGAGAGGGACTGGACGACAGGAGTCTGGGCACTGCTGAGAGCCTCCCCGGCTCCATCGACGATCCTTCCATCGATTGCCCGTGTCTGGTTCCCTCGGAGCCGACATGAAGCAGCTCATCTCGAAGAAGACCGCCGCGGCGATCAACGCCCAGATCGGGTTGGAGTTCCTCGCCTCCCTCCAGTACGAGGCGATTGCCGCCTGGTTCAAGCTGGAGGGCTTGCCCCGCTTGAGCGCCCATTTCGCCGACCAGGCGACCGAGGAGCGGGGCCATGCCCGGCGGTTCATCGCCTTCCTGCTCGAGACCGGATCCCCGCTCGACCTCCCGGCCATCCCGGCGCCGAAGTGCCGGTTCAAGAGCGCCGTCCACGCGGTCGAACTGGCGTTGGAACACGAGCTGAAGGTAACCGACTCGATCAAGGCCCTGATGGACCTGGCCGACAAGGAGGGCGACCGGTTCACGCAGAGTTCGCTGCAATGGTTCATCACCGAGCAGCTGGAGGAGGTCTCCTCGACCGACGAGCTGCTGCAGATGGTCCGCCGCGCCGGCGACTCCGGCCTGCTCTTCGTCGAGCACTTCCTCGTCAGCGGCGGCGGAGCCCCCAAGGCCGGCTGATCCGCCGCCACTTGCCGCGTTCGTGGCGGAGGCCGATAGGCCGCCGTGCCCCCAGGCTCCGAAGCCCCGGCGCCCATCTGCCCGCCTCCGGAACGGCTCGCCGGGATGCTCGCACCACCGCATCGGGGCACCCGGCAGGAGGGTGGCGCGAGGCTGCGTGCGAGCCGCCCGCACGCAGCCTTCCAGCAGTCCTCCACAGAACACCTCGCTCCGTCGAGGTGGGGGCACGGGGGCATCGGTCCCGCCGGGTACCGACCGAGCGCAGCCCCAAACGGGGAGATACACCCCACCCCCACGAGGACATCAACCGTACCGCCCCCTGTAGAATGCGGTCGCGCGGCCGAGCATCCGCATCGCTTAGGAAGGCGCAATGAGAACACACCGTACACATCGACCCTCAAAGCGCCGGAAGCACACCGAACGCCTGCCCAAGCGGTTGAAGTCAGCCGGGTCGCACACATCAGTCTTCTGGGGATAGCCGGAAGAACGCTTCAGCACCCTCCAACAGAATCTTTACCGCCTGTATGGCATCACCGGCCGAATCAACCTCAACGTCAATCCACTCGGCATCTCCCATCAACTGATCCGTCCTCTGAGCCTTCAGGAGACCCGCAGGCGCTGACCACGACAACTCGATGATCCCGGGCTCAAGACGCCGCATCTGAAGCTTTGGTGACAAGGTAGGAACACCGGCAAGCTCGACGCGATTATCATTAGGAGACACATCGGCTTGGCTAGCATCCACTGAAGCCACTGCGATACCAGGAGAAGGTGCCCCCATCGACGCTGGCGGGAGCAACGTCACCGTTATGGTGGCTACACGCCCGCCACCCAAGGCGCCGACATGGAAATCAATCACTCCATTGGTGAATCCACCCGTTCCTTGAGAACCCGTAACATCCACAAACTCGAAGCCGGGCGCCAGAGGCAGGCGGATCCGGGCACCCGTCACCACATCAACGCCCGCATTTGTGACCTGCAACGTCCACTTCCCCGGTTGCCCCGCAAGAACCCCGGGAAGGCTGGTGGCCGAGAATCCGGTGTCCGCGGGAGACGGAATGGCAGAACCAGATGGCTGGTCATTGAGAATGCTCCACGGAGCAAACTCGATAACGCTATCTAAACCATCAAGGAGCACAGCGGCAACGTCATCAAACGGTATTGTCGATGAATACGCAAAGAACAATCCGTGTACACGACCAACCATCTCTGGATTCTGGGAAGGAGTAAGAGTCCGACTCACAAACACCCTGAGCGGCCCCAAATACTGGGACCGGATCAAACCTTGCGCCGCAAACTTGTCAAGCGACGTAAGCAGGTGGTCCAACTCTTCCGGATAGTATATCCTGTTCTGATCTGCATCAGATGAAACGACCGATATCCTGCCATTGAACTGGTGGTTTATAATAGAGAAAGGCCTACTCCTGCAGAACTCAACTGGCCCAGCATCGAGCAAACCTATCACATACGGGCGATTCGCCTCACTTTCACCCAACTGTATCATCCGCACGCTTGGAAACGGTAAACGATTGTACGCCTGAAGAGCATCCAACTCAGCGTCTTCCACACGAAGCTCTGCCTCAGTTCTGAAGTGTGCAAGCGCTCGCTGGTTGAGGCCGTCGAGTTGACTTGCAAGATCGCGATAGGTTGCCCGAAAGAGCGAACGCCCCGCAGCATTCAGCCAACTCATCTGTGCATCATTGTTCACAATAGAACCCAAACGCTCCTTGGCTCCACGAATCTCCGAATAGATTTGGATGAAGTCATCATATCTTGTTTCAAAATAGTCCTCTGGTCTATAACCACGCAGGAGTTGAATGTAACCTGGCAGGTTCTCAATGGGGGCTACAATCCACTCATCCACCTTTGATCTCTCGGGCGACATCTTAGCAAGGTAGTTATTAACCTTAGCCGTTAGCTCATCGAACTCTTGGAACGTTTTGAGTTCACCCTCCAGCTTGAAGTCCGCCGGCAAACTCTGCTCCGAAGAGTAGAATCGGTAGCTAGCCGACATCTGATTCGCCTCCCGCCTAAAGGCTGTTTCAATCTGACCCTTAGCACTAAGGAACCTGTAGTTTCCCTGAAACTCGGCCCGAAATCGATGTGCGTTGAAAGTGGAATTGAATTGAAGCTGAAGAACAAGGCGGACCCGGGCTTTCGAGCGATAGCCGTAGACGAAATGTGTTCCATATCGGCGGGTTACCTCGCTATGAAGGATTTTGCCGCTCAGGGATTGAGCCATTCCTTGGACCGTTGCCTTAAACTCCGGTCCCATGCCATCCAACGGATTGCTGAAGGGGTATGTGTGTGATCCGAAGTCCCGGGTCCCCTCATAGATGAATGTTACTGAATCCTGGGTAAACGATTGCTGCTCCGCATAATCCAGTTCCAATCTCGCTCCACCCGCTACAGCCTTGACCGCAAAGGCTAGATTGGCACCCAATGATTCCGCCACATCCAAAGCACTGTTGGCATAGGTCACTGTGAAATGCTGATCTCCGTCAGTGGGGCCATGGAAGCTCGGCTGCGTCCAGTCTAACGCCGCAACAATGGGCTTTTGCTGCTCGGGGTTGCGCGGATATATTCCACGGCCCCGGTTGTGGGGCCCTACATGGTGTGGATCGATCTTGTTGTGCCAACCAACTGTTTGAGCCCCGGCAGCTCCCACAAATAGGTAAGCTGCGAGGGTAGCGAGAATTTGTGTCGAGCCTTTGGCGTTCATCGAGGTCAATATTGGTTAGCGTGGGGAAGACCAGCCGAGGCAGCGTGCAATGCCCTACCCACTTCGAACAGTGTCACCCATCCCGGCATCTCGGACTTTCTAGCCCGCAAACTGCGGGACATTCCGGCGGGAGCGGTTCCACAATGTCCCCTCTGTAGCTCATTGCTGGCGGCTCCGGGCGGGGTTCGGCAACCTCTCCCCATGCGACCGTCGTTCCGGCGCGCCTTGCACCCAATCCTGAACCCACCCGGGACCGGTCCTGCCCGACGTCGACTAGGTGTCGAGATCGACGGGTTCCTCCAACGCTCGACCCGACCCCAGGTCTCGGCTGGAGGCCCGCCGGACGCGCATTCGGGCCCCAATGCCCGGCACCACCCGACCGACTCCGACCCGGAGGCCGCTTGATCCCGTCACACTGGTCCTGGATCCGCACCCTCGGCCTCGCCCTGCGTCAGAGGCCGGCCGCCGGCGTGCTCCTGGTCGGGGTTCTGGCAGCGGTCGGCCTCGCTGCGATGGTTGCCCGCAAGTGCGATGAATGGGACCGGCTCCGACTGGACCAAGACGCCGCCCTGTTGGCCGGATTTGTGAAGCTGCGGTTCGACAGCCATCGGGACGGCCTGATCGCCCTGCGGGTAGCTCTGGAGGGAGACGCCGCGCAGAACTGGGTCACCTTTTCCAACCAGGTGGAGATGCTGTACCCTTCGGAGAACTACCCCGCTTTCGCCGAATTCGCCTATCTCCACCGCACTTATGAGGAGTTGCGAGCGCGGTTCCCAGGGGTGACCCGGGACCGTGCCCACGCGCAGTTTGACCTCCGGTATCCCGGGGGGCAGGCACAGGATTGGATCTCGTTCCCCGTCCTCTACCACCACTTCGTCCGCCCACACGACCAGCCTCCGCCCGGGGTGTTCACCAACTGGGGCCTGGATCTGTATCAGGACCCGGAGGAGCGCGACCGCCTCCGGTGGGCCTGGGGCGCCGACCGGCCGTCGGTCACCCGCGGCGGTCCCTCCGTCTGGGGCGACGGCCCACCGCAACGGGTGAGGATCTACCTTCCGGTCATGGAAAGGAGCGGCGAGGCGAGTGACTTCGCCACGATGTGGGAGCGCGCGAGGCAGCGGGTCGAGTCAAGGAGTCCCGAATGGTTTTCGCCAACGGAACTCCAGCGCTCCACCCGGGCGGAGATGAACTTCTCCCGTCTGCAGGGCATCGTGGCCGGCGCGCTGAACGTGGAACGGCTGCTCGCGAATTCCTTCCCCGACAACGCCCCCCCCTTGGCAGTCCGGATCCGCGATGAGACGGGGCCCATCCTCGCCGGGGAGATGCCGGACCGGGCCCGCCGGCGGACGACACGGAAGGAGCGGTACTACGGACGCGACTGGCATTTCGACTTCGCGACCACGCCGACGTGGGAAGCAGCGTCGTTGCGTTGGTATGGCTGGACCGTGCTGGCGGTCGGCGTGACGCTTTCGGCCGGTGCTGCGGTTGCCATCGGATCGGTATCCTTGGGCCGGGAACGTGACCGCGCGGCTCGGGTGGTGGCCGAGCGTCAGAGCCGGGACCTGGGCCGCGCCCGCGACGATCTGCACGCCGCCCAGGCCGCCCGGGCCCAGCTCCAACGCAACCTGCACGATGCCGTCCTCCAACGCCTCTACGCCGCCGCCCTCCATGCCCGCATCAACTGGCAGACGGCCGCCCGCGGCGAACCTGTCCGGGTCGCGGACCTCGGCATGCAGGTGTCCGAGCTCGACGAGGCGATGATCGAACTCCGGACCTACCTCGGCGGATCCACCCACCGGGCCCCGTCGGGACCCGATCTTCTCTCGGCCCTGAAGGGCCTTGCCCGGACCTTCGAGCGACAGACCGGAGTGGCGGTGCGAACCGAGATCGATCCGGGGGCGCTGGCCCGGTTGCCGGACGGATCCGGGGATCACGTCCTGCAAACCGTGCGCGAGGGCCTGAGCAACGCACGTCGGCATGGCCGGGCCACGGTCGCAGTGGTGCGGATCGTGTCGCACGGCACCCGGATCCGCCTCTCGCTGGAGGACAACGGGACGGGATTCGATCCCGCCACCGGGCGGACTCCCGGTCGGGGCCTGGCGAACCTTGCCGAGCGTGCGACCCTCGGCGGAGGCCGGTTTCGGGTGGAATCCTCGCCGGGCGGGCCGACCACCCTGACGATGGAATGGGATTGCGAGGACGTCCCTGTTGACGAGGACTGAGACATGAGTACGCCAAACCCGCCGATCCGAATCCTCCTCGTGGACGACCACGCAGTGGTGCTTGCCGGGCTGCAGACGATCCTCGGTGGGAATCCGAGGCTTCAGATCGTCGGGACCGTGTCCCGGGCCGCCGACGTCCTGCCGGCCGTGGAGGCGACCCGGCCCGGGGTGGTGCTGCTGGACGTGCGGTTGCCCGACGGTTCCGGCACCGCGCTCGCCCGCGAGCTCAAGGCCTTGGCCGACCCGCCCCGGGTGGCGATCCTCACCTCGTTCGCCGAACCGGTCGAGGTGTTCGCCGCCCTCGAGGCGGGTGTGGACGGCTACCTGCTGAAGGAGAGCAACGCCGAAGGCCTGGTCGCCGCCCTGGTCGCCATCGCCGCGGGCGAACAGGTGCTCCATCCGCACATCACCCGGATGGTGATGGGGAGCATCGCCAATGGCTCCGGGACCTCCGAGCCTGCCGGACGGCTGGACGTCCTGACCGGTTTCGAGCGCCGTCTGCTGGCGCTGGTGACTGAAGGACGGACGAACAAGGAGATCGGCGTCGCGGTGGGGCTTTCCGAGAAATCCGTCCGGAACAAGCTGACGGTGGTCTTCTCCAAGCTCGGTGTCGAACGCCGCCAGCAGGCGGTCGCCCTGTTTGTGGAAGAACAGTCGAAGGACCGTGCGCGCATGGGCACCCTATGAGCGCGTTGGATCCAGGCGCCCGGCGGGACCCGTGACGCGAGGCTCCGTCCGCCCCATCTCCCGGCCTCCCCCGGAGGGCCTTGCTCCGTCGAGGCCGGGGGCCCCCGGGGAAGCCCCATCCCGCTTCGCGCTCGTGGCGGAGGCCGATAGGCCGCCGTGCTCCAAGGCTCCGAAGCCACGGCGGATTCATCATCCGCCGCCACATCCCCCCCTTCCCCGAAGGCCCGAGGGGCCGGAGGGGATGCCCCGGCTTCCGGCGGGTTCATCACCCGCCGCCACTTCGCGCGTTCGTGGCGGAGGCCGATAGGCCGCCGTGCTCCCAAGGCTCTGAAGCCACGGCGGATTCATCATCCGCCGCCACATTCCCCCTTCCCCGAAGGCCCGAGGGGCCGAAGGGGATGCCTGGACTTCGGCGGGTTCACCACCCGCCGCCACATCCCCCCCTTCCCGGAAGCCCACCTCTGGCGCGAACAAGGCGTCGGGCGGGAGAGCCCCTTGACGAATGTATCCTTTTTGGTACACCCAGTACCGAATGAAGGTCGAACGTCCCTTGGATGTGGTCTTCTTCAGGAACGACGCGGGCAATGAGCCGGTGCGGGACTGGCTGAAGCAATTGCCGCGGGAGGACTGCAAGACCGTGGGAACCGACATCCTGACCGTTCAGTATGCGTGGCCGGTCGGAAAGCCCTTGGTGGACAACCTTGGGGACGGGATCTGGGAGGTCCGCTCCCGGCTGGGCAACCGCATCGCGCGGACGCTCTTCGCCGTCGTGGACAGGGAGATCGTCCTGTTGCACGGCTTCATCAAGAAGACGACAAAGACGCCCGGAGATGAACTGGCGCTCGCCAAGAAGCGGAAGAACCAATACTTGCGAACCCATGAAGAAGAACACCCATCGCGGCGGTAAGCTGCGGGATTTGCTGGAGGAGGAAGGAGTGCTCGCGGAGGTCGAGGAGCGGGCCTTGAAGCAGGCGCTGGTCATTCAACTGGCCCGGCTGATCGAGGAGAATGATCTGACCAAGACCGAGATGGCGGTGCGCATGAATACCAGCCGCGCCGCAGTGGACCGTCTGCTCGACGCCTCCAACACTTCCGTCACGCTCGCCACACTCGGCCGCGCCGCCCGGGCGCTCGGACGAACCATCAAGATTGAGCTGGAACCCGCATAGGAGCCCCACCCCCCGGCGGGTTCACCACCCGCCGCCACTTGGCGCGTCCGTGGCGGAGGCCGATAGGCCGCCGTGCTCCCAGGCTCGGAAGCCACGGCGGATTCATCATCCGCCGCCACATCCCCCTTCCCCGAAGGCCCGAAGGGCCCGAGGGGAAGCCCCAGCTTCGGCGGGTT
>CAZGIK010000026.1:0-74857 GCA_964525755.1 uncultured Verrucomicrobiota bacterium | reverse complement strand
CGGCTACGGGCACGGGGGGTCGGTCCCTGTTGGGACCGATCGGGCTCGCAGGCTCACCCCTCCTCCACGCCTGGCGCCCCTCGGGCCGTGGAGGGATGAACCCGCGCCAGCGGGTGAGTCCGACGGGGTCCGCCAGGACCCCGCCGGGTTGAGGGCGAAGCGCCGACCGACCGCCTGCAGGCGGTGGCTGGTGCCCCCCTAGGAGCCGATTACCCCTGCGGAGGCACCCTTCCGGCACCGGCCAGCGTCCGGACCCGGGATTCCACCGCCTTTGGATCCCGCACCCTGAGGAACCCCAGTTCCTCGGACTGGCCGTCGTTGTCGGAATCCCTCCATGCCCGGCGCACGAGGATCACATCCCCGGTGCCGTCCGGCCGTTCACACGTTTTCACCAGGCGCCAGTTCGTTCTGGACCTTGAGTTCGAGGTCCGGGGGCACGCGGTGGGAACCGGTCATGGCGACGGGATACAGAACCGGCCTGCCGTGGTCGAGTCAGGGCACCCAGCGGTCGGGGCGGCCAGCAGGTCCATCCGGTGGAAGCGAAGCGGTACTCGCTCACTGAAGCTGGGTCTATGATCGTTATCGATCTCGGTTTGGGTCGCGGTGCGTGGTCGAATGAGTCTGTCACCGTGGTACGGCCCGTACCGGGAGTCTGGCACCATGGCATGCCTCTCCGAGGGTGCGGCATTCGGAGTCTGTCACCGTGGTGGGTCACCCCGGGGGAGCGGTCTTCGGAGCCTGTCACCGTGGTGCGGCCCATCGCGGGTTGTGCCGGATTGGCGCAGTGAGCCTGGCACCCTGCGGAGAGCATCGAGAGCCGGACCGTCTCCGTGGCGCCGGGCGGGCTTCAACGCCTGCCTGGCGGTCCCGGAGTACCGGGAGTCTGTCACCGTCTGGGGAGCAGGGCCGCTGGTTCGGCCTTCCGCCGTTTCCGCGGCGTGGATAGCCTCGGCGTCGTTGTGACGAAGCCTTCTCCCGTCGTCCGCCTCCTGCGGGACCTGCTGGCGGTGCCCAGCGTGAATCCGGCCTTCCTCCCGCCGGACGATTCGCGCACAGGCGAACAGGCGATGGCGGAGGCCATCGCCGACCGGGCGGCCCGCGCCGGCCTCGAGGTCCAACTGGATCCGGTCGCCCCAGGCCGCCCCAACGTCCTCGTGCGCCTCCGCCCATCGGGCCGGATCCGGCACCGGATCCTCCTGGCCCCCCACCTCGACACGGTGGGCGAACCGGGCCTGGACGCCCTGCTCACCCCGCGGCTGGTCGATGGCCGGCTCGTGGGCCGTGGGGCGTGCGACACCAAGGGCTGCGTCGCCGCCATGCTCCAGGCGGTGCTCGACGTGGCCGTCTCGGGACGTCGGCCGGAGTCGACGGAGATCGTCTTCGCCGGGCTGGTGGACGAGGAGAACGCGCAGCTCGGGTCGCGTCACCTGGGCCGGCACGGGCCGCGGGCCGACCTGGCGGTGGTGGGGGAGCCGACCCGACTGCAGGTGGTGACCGCACACAAGGGCGACCTCTGGCTGCAACTCCGGACCCGCGGACGCGCCGCCCACGGGGCCACCCCGGAGCGGGGACGGAATGCCGTCCACGCCATGGCCCGCGCCCTCGTGGCCCTGGAACGGGACTACATCCCGGGCCTTGCCCGTCTCCGCCATCCGCTGCTCGGTTCGCCCACCCTGAACGTCGGATCGATCCGCGGCGGCCAGCAGCCGAACATCGTCCCCGACGAATGCGTGGTCACCCTGGACCGCCGCACCCTGCCGGGAGAGAAGGCGGCCACGGTTCGCCGGGACATGATGGCGGTGGTCCGGGCGGCCGGGGTGCGGGCGGTGTTCGACGATCTCCGGATCACGCCGTGCGAGCCCTTGGAGACCGACCCGGATCACCCGTGGGTGCGCCGGTTCCTGGCGGCCGCCGGCCGAACGCATCCGGTGGGGGTCCACTATTTCTGCGACGCGGCGGTCCTGGCGGCGGCCGGCACCCCGGCGTTGGTGTTCGGACCGGGGGACATCGCCCAGGCCCACACCGACGACGAGTGGATCCGGGTGGCGTCGCTCGAACGCGGCCTGGCCATCCTGGGACGGTTCCTGCGGGACCTGCCCTGAGTTCCCCACCCGGTCCGACCGGACCGGCCCTCCGCGCATGCGCGTCGCCTTTCTCACCCACGAACCCTTTCATCCTCCCAGCGGGGGCGGATCGGCCGAGGCCCCCTACCTGGTGGCCGAACTGGCCCGGCGGGGACACGCGGTCCACGTGTTCTGTCCGGGGTTTCCCGATGCCGACGGCGTGGCGGCGCGGTTCGGGGTGGCGGTCCATCCGTTCATCCGCTGGCCCATGGGACGCTACGCCCGATGGCGCAACCTGAAGTACCTGCGGTATCCCGGCGCCCTGGCGCACTGGGTGCGGGCGGAACTCGCGGCGCGACGGCGTGCGGATCCCGCGTTCCGGTTCGACCTGCTGCTGGCGCAGCACACCATCTCGGCGGTGGCGGCGGTGCGGCTGCGTCGGGAACTGGGTGTGCCCGCGGTGCTGAACTACCTGGATTTCCTCACCGGCTTCATGGAGACGTGGCCGGCGCCGTTCACCGCCACCGGGCTCGTGGGGATGCTCAACCGGTACGAGCTGTCACTGCCCCGACGTCATGACGTGGAGGGGGTGATGACGGTGAGCGATCCGCTGGCCGCGCGGCTGGTGGCGACGGGCTATCCGGCGGACCGGATCCGGGCGATCCAGTACGGGTACGACGCCGCGCGGTTCCGGCCGCCGGCCTCCGAGCCGGACCCGGCGCATCCGGTGGTGGTGATGCACGGGTCGTTCGACCGGCATCACCTGGGCCCGATCGCCCGGGACGCGGTCGCGTCGTCGGCCCGTCGCCGGCCGGGTGTGACCTTCCGCTTTCTCGGGACCGTCACCCCGGGGCTGCGTCGCTTCGCCGACGAACTCCGGCGTCGTGCGCCCGGGGTGCGTCTCGAATGTCCGGGCTTCGTGCCCTACGAGGCGGTCGGGGAGGAGCTGGGCCGGGCGGTGGTGGGGATGGTTCCCTATGAGGAATCGCGCGGCACCCACTGCGCCTTCGTGGCCAAGGCGGTGGAGTATCTCGGCTGCGGTCGGGTGGTGGTGAGCACCCCGCTGGAGAACCTCCGGGGATACTTCGCCGGCGAGGCGGCGATCCGGTTCTCGCGGTTCGACGGGGTGGACCTGGCCGACGGGATCCTGGGCTGGCTCGACATGCCGGAAGCGACCCGGGTGGCGGCGGGGCGGGTGGCGGCGGCCCGGGTGGCCCGGGAGCTGGACTGGCCGGTGGTGGCCGGGCGGGCGGCCGATTTCATCGAGCTTTGCGCTTCCCGGCCCGCGGGAGGCCGCCCAACCTCCGCCCCCGTTCCCGGCCGCCCGGGGGCAACCCGATGAGCGGTTCCCGTCAGAACTTCGCCCGACAGAGCGCCTGGATGGTGGTGGCCACGCTGGCCGGCGGGGTGGGCATGACGCTGGTCCACATGGTGGTGTCGCGAAAGGGCGGCAGCGACGCCTACGCCGAGTTCAAGGCCCTGCTGGCGGTGTTCTACCTGGTGGGCGCGGCCCAGGGGGCGCTGTGGAACCTGTTCGGGCAGCAGACCGCGGCGGCGCTCGACGACGCCCGGGCCGGGGCGGTGGCCGGGGCGGCGCGTCGGGTGGGTGCGGCCGTCGCGGTCTTCGGCGGCATCCTGGGGGTCGTGCTCCTGGTGGGCGGTGATTCCCTCGCCGCCCGCCTCGGGGTGAGCGGCGCCGCGGCCCTCTGGGCCACGCTGGGCCTGGCGGTGGCCCAGCTGTTCGTGGCCGTCCTCCGCGGCCTGCTGCAGGGACGTCAGAACTTCACCGTGTTGGGATGGGTGGGGATTCTCGACGGCTTCGGCCGCCTCGTCGCGGTCGTCCTGCTGTTCGCCCTGCTGGGCGGGGGCGCGGCGGCGGCGATGTCGGGCGCCCTCATCGGCAACCTCGCCGCCATCGTCGTGGGACTCTGGGGTGCCCGGGAACTGCTCCGGCTCCGCGGCGGCGAGTTCGTCTGGCGCGCGTTCTTCCTCCGGTTCCTCCCCCTGCTGGGCGCGGCCGCCGCGGGGCAGGTGCTGACCCAGATCGACAACGCCTTCCTCAAGGCCCACGTGCCCGGTGACTGGGAACTCGGCATCCGCTACTCCCCGGCGGCGCAGATCGGCTTCGCCCTCACCCAGTCCACCGTGCCGCTCGCCCTGGTGATGTTCCCCAAGGTGGCGCGGAGCGCGGCGGCGGCCGCCGGGGATGCCGATGCCCTGCTGCGCCTGACCTTCCTCGCCACACTGGCCCTCGGGGGGCTTGCCGCGATCGGCTGCACGGTGATCCCCTGGCTGCCCGTGCGGATCCTCTTCGGACCGATCGACCCCGTCCTGGCCACCCCGCTGGTGCCGTGGTTCGCCTGGTCGATGCTCGCCTTCACCCTTGGGAACGTCCTGCTGAGCAACCTGCTCGCCCGTGAGCGTTTCGGCATCATCCCCTGGCTGATCCTCCTCGCCGGCGTCTACCTGGCCGCCCTGTTCCTCGGAATCCGTCCGCGGCTGGCCGCGTGGGGACCCGACACCGGGTTGCTCCGGGTGGTCCAGTTGCTGGGCCTGTGCAACCTCGCGTTCCTCGCCCTGGGCGCGGTGTTCAGCCGGAGGTCGTGAATCCCCGGGGCTCCTTGACCACCGGGGGCACCTCCGCAAGGGTGCCCGGGTTGTCACGCGGATTCCCAATGCCGGGCAAGGTGTCGACGCTCCTGCTGGCCGCCTGGCTGGCCTGGGCGCCGTCCTCCGGACGCGCCGACGGGCCGGCCGCGGATGCCATCGACGCCGCCTTCGGGCCCCTGTTCCACGGGTTCGAGACCACGATTGTTCCCGGCCACGGATGGGAAGCCCTCGGGCCCCTGCTGGGACGCTCCATCGAGACGGACGAGGCGGGGGGCGCCGACACCTGGCGGTTCTCCCCGCTTGTGTCCGGCGTGCGCGAGCCCGGGCTGGACCGGACCGAATGGGAACTTCTCTACCCGGCCCTGACCTACGACCGGTTCGGCACGGAGTGGCGCTTCCAGTTCCTCCAGCTCTTCAGCCTGGCGGGCGGGCAGACGTCGGATGACGAGGTCCGTCGGCGCACCACGCTCTTCCCGATCTACTTCCGGCAGACCTCCACCGGGGGCACCAACGACTACCTCGCCGTCCTGCCGCTGTACGGCCGGCTGCAGAACCGGCTGTTCCGGGACCGGGTGGAGTTCGTCCTGGCGCCGGCCTGGGTGCGGTCGGAGAAGCGCGGGGTGGTGACGGACAACTACCTCATGCCGTTCTTCCATCGTCGGAAGGGTGCCGGGGTGGAGGGCTGGCAGTTCTGGCCGGTGCTGGGCCATGAGACCCGGGAGGTCCGGTGGCGGACCAACCTGGTGGACGAGCTCGAGGTGGTGCCGGGGCACGACAAGTGGTTTGCGGGCTGGCCGTTCTATTTCTCCGAGCGCCTCGGCCTGGGCACGACCAACGTCGTCACCAACCGGTTCATCTTCCCGGTGCACCTCCGCACCCGTTCCCCGGCGATGGACCACACCTGGTGGTTCTTCTTCAGCCAGCGAACGAACCGTGCGGCCGGCTACTCCGAGTGGTCGGCGCCGTGGCCGTTTGTCGGGGGGGCGGATGGACCCGGGCGGCAGGGGCGTCGCCTCTGGCCGATCCACGGCTGGGCGCGGAGCGCGAACCTCCAGAGCGACTTCCTCCTCTGGCCGCTCTGGACCGAGCGTCGGCAGATCGACACCGACCTCGACCGGCGTCGGGCCCGCGGCCTGTTCTTCATCTACAACGACATCGAGATGCGGGACCGGACCGACGGACGCGTGTTCCATCGGCGCGACCTGTGGCCGTTCTTCACGTGGCGACGCGATCCCGAGGGGCGCGAACGCCTCCGGGTGCTGGCGCTGCTCGAGCCGATCATGCCCAACACCAAGTCGGTCGAGCGCCTCTACAGCCCCGTCTGGTCCCTGTACCGCTCGGAGGAGAATCCGGTGACCGGACGGACCTCCCGGTCGGTGCTCTGGAACCTGTGGCGACGGGACACCGCACCGGACCGGACGCGGACCTCGATGTTCTTCGGCCTGATCCGCACGGAGCGGAGCGGGGAGGGTCGGCGTTGGGGGATTTTCCGATGGCCCGGCCGGCGCGAAGCCGTCCCCGCCGCGGGGGAGGAGATCCCTTGAACGCCGCCGGGGGTTGTTTCCCGCCTGTCCGCCGGGCGGGACCCATGGTTCACTGACGCCGACGACGATGTTTCGCGAGATCGGACAGATGCTGATGCTGCTTGGGGCGACCTGCCGGTCGCTGCCCGGGGTGTGGCGCCGTCGGCGCATGGTGGCCGAGCAGTTGTTCGAGATCGGCAACGCCAGCCTCCTCATGGCCGGCCTGCTGTCGCTGTTCATCGGCGGGGTGCTGTCCCTCCAGGGCGGCGCCGCCCTCGTCGAACGCGGAATGGGCAGCCAGATGGGCGGTCTCGTCGGCATCTCCCTCTCGAAGGAACTCGCCCCGGTCATGATGGCCATCCTCATCGCCGGCCGCATCGGGTCGGCCATGGCCGCCGAGATCGGCTCGATGCGCGTCTATCAGGAGGTCGACGCCCTTCGCACGCTGGACATCGACCCCATCCCCTACCTGGTCCTCCCGCGGGTGGTGGCGGTGACCGTGGCACTGCCCTGCCTGGTGGTCTTTTCCAACCTGTTCGGGTGGCTCGGCGGCGGGCTGGTGGCGGCGTTCAACCGCGAGATCGGCATCCCGTGGGCCACCTTCTTTGGCAGCCTCTCGGAGGTGGTGGAACTGCGCGACGTCGGGCACGGGCTCATCAAGTCGTTCGCCTTCGCGCTCGTGATCGGGGTGGTGTCCTGCCACCAGGGCCTCGCCACGCTGGGCGGTCCCCGCGGCATCGGCCGGAGCGTGACCAAGGCGGTGGTCAACTCGATCGTCCTGATCCTGCTCCTCGACTACGCCATCACCCGGATCCTGATCCCCTTCGACTGGTGACGATGAACCCTGCCGCCCAACCGACCGGCCTCCCGGTGAGCGTTCGCGGACTGCGCAAGCGGTACGGCGACCACGAGGTGCTGCCCGGGCTGGACATCGACATCGCCGCCGGGGAGGTCTTCGTGATCATGGGTCCGAGCGGGTCGGGCAAGTCGGTGTTCCTCCGGCATGTGATCGGCCTGGAGCACCCCGATGCCGGGGAGATCCGGGTGGGGGACGCCCCGGTGGGGACCGATGCCGGCGGATCCTACCGTCGGGCGATGGTCTTCCAGACCGGCGGGCTGCTCAACTCGCTGACCGTGGCGGAGAACATCGGCCTCTACCTCGCCGAACACCGCCTGCACCCGCCGGCGGAGATCGCGCGCCGCGTGGCCGACAGCCTCGCCCAGGTGCGGCTCGACCCGCGGGTGGGCGAACGGTACCCGTCGGAACTCTCCGGCGGCATGCGCAAGCGGGTGGCGATCGCCCGGGCGCTGGTCATGGATCCCCAGCTGGTGCTGTACGACGAACCGACCAGCGAGCTGGATCCGCTGGTGGCGCTCGCCATCGGACGCGAGATCCTCGCCCTCAACCACCGCACCGGCGCCACCAGCATCGTGGTGACCCACGACCGCGACCTCGCCTTCGGTATCGCCGACCGGATCGCCTTCCTGGTCGCCGGGCGTCTGGTGGTGGTGGGGACGCCCGACGAGATCCGGGGCGCCACGGATCCGTTGCTGCGGGAATTTCTTGCCGCCGACTTCAAGGCGGAGCCCGACCCCGTCTCCCTGATCCCGACCGCCCCCCTCGAAAGCACATCCCGATGAAAAACTCCCTCGAGACCCGGCTTGGCCTTTTCTTCGCCCTGGTGGTGGTCGCCGGCTTCCTGCTGTACGAGATCACCGGCGGGACCGATCTCCTGCGGGGCGGACGCACCGTCCGCGCGCGGTTCACGTCGGTTCAGGACCTGAAGGTGGGCGACCCGGTGAAGCTGGGCGGGGTGCCGGTGGGACGGGTCACGCGGATCGCCCTGGCGGGGACCGAGGTCGAGGTGTCGATGCGGGTCACGCCGGATGCGCCGCTCCGGACCGACAGCACCGCGGTGATCCGGTTTGCCGGGCTGATGGGCCAGAACTTCGTCTCCGTGGACTTCGGCACCGCCGAGGCCCCGCCCCTCGCGGCCGACGCCCTGCTGCAGACCCGCGAGCAGCCGGACCTGGCATCGGTCATGTCCAAGCTGGAGGGGGTGGCGGACGGGGTGCAGAACATGACCCGCAGCTTCACGGGCGAGGAATTCAGCAAGCTCCTCGGGCCGCTGACCGAGGTGGTGCGGGACAACCAGCCGCGCATCAGCACCATCCTGTCCAACCTCGCCGGGGTGTCCGACCGGATCGCGTCCGGGTCCGGCACGGTGGGGCTGCTGATCAACGAGCGGGCCTTCTACGACACCGCGCTGTCCACCGTCACCAACCTCAACCAGGTGGGAAGCCGCACCGCCGGGCTCATGGACGACCTGGAGGGACTGATCGGCGACACCCGGGCGGTGGTGGCCGGGGTCAACGCGGGCCAGGGGACGCTCGGGCAGCTGGTGAAGGATCCCACGCTGGCCAACGAGACCACCACCGCCATGACGAACCTCAAGGAGATCCTCCAGAAGATCAACCAGGGGCAGGGCAGCGTGGGCCAGTTGGTCAACGACGCCACCTTCCTCCGCAACGTGAAGCTCACCCTGCAGAAGGTCGACAAGGCCACCGAGACCCTCGAGGACACCGGTCCCCTCAGCGTGATCGGCACGGCCGTCCAGACCCTCTTCTGAACCGGCACCCCGAGGACGAGTACGACCGCGTGGCGTTCGCCGGGGTTCGTACGCGTACTCAGCCCGTCAGGTCTGTCCTCGTCCTCCGGGCTTTCCGGATGGACACCCCGGGGTGGGTTGCGTAGGTAGGGAGCGGCGGGCGGCGCGCCGGATGCTCATGACCTTTCACCGGCTCACAGGAATCCTCACCCCGGTCTCGTTCGATCTCCACACGGGACTGAACACCGTGGGCCGCAACCCCACGAATGATGTCGTCATCCACGAGGCCTCGGTCTCGAGCTTCCATGCCGAGGTCACGTTGGATGAACGGGGTGTCCATGTGCGGGACCTCCAGTCGACCAACGGCACCTTCGTGAACGACGAGCCGGTGACCCAGGCCGACGTCCAGCCGGGCCAGGTGCTGCAGTTCGGCTCGATCACCTTCCGCCTCGATGCCGAGCAGGTGACCATCCAGGTGCCGACCCTCGACGTACCGTCGGTGGATGCCCCGGTGACGATGACCCTTCCCGACGGGGCGATCGCCTGCTCGATCCGTCCCGACCTGCCGGCCACGCATCGCTGTCCGAAGTGCGAGCGGGCCTACTATCTCGGCAACCTGCGGGTCATGAAGATGTCCGGCGCCGCCGCGGTGATCCTGTTCTGCCCGGAATGCAGCGCCCGCGTGGAGCGGATTCCCGGGGTCTCGACCAAATCCGCCATGGCCGCCGCCCGCGCCACGCCGGGCGGCCTGATGTCGCGCATCACCCAGACAATCCGGCTCGGGTTCCGTCGTCCCCGGTGAGGCCCCCCCCGCGGGGACTGAGGGGATCAGGGGGACGTCGGGACCGCCAATCCCCGGATCCACTCCTCGAGCACCGGCAGAATCGGCGGCAGGTCGCTGTGATGCACCCCGGGAGGCATCCGATAGGCATCGGTTCGTGACAACCGGTAGTGGAGGACCGAGCGGTCGGGATGGCCGGGGTGGATGATCTGGGCATCGGGAATTCCGAACGCGTTCACCGCCACCGTCCCGCCCACGAGGCCCGCCCGCTCCAGCGGGGTGGCCAGGCGGGCATCAAAGAACCCCCGCGCCGGACCTCCGGGCTGATGGCAGGGGGAACAGTTCACGTCGAGATGCGACCGCACCCGCCACCCGGCCGCCACCGGGGCATCGGCCGGGAACAGACGCGGCAGGCGCCCGACGTCGAGGTCGGCAGGCACCCCGGCCAGCCATCCGGCGTCACGCCATCGCACGAGTGGATTCTCCGGATCATCCGGACGGTTCAACTGGCGCGCACTGAGGTCCGAACCGTGCCCGGGATGCAACGCGGGCAGGACCAATCCGTCGTCGGCACCGGGGATCAGCCACTGCCGACCCGACCCGAGGTCCACCAGGTCGGCATCGTCCACCCGGTTCGCGTCCGAGCCGTCCTCCCGCCAACGGAACCCCGCGCCCCAGGCCGACCCGGAACCCGCGACCAGCAGGCGGGTCTCGACCGGGACCGATCCGGTGCCGTCGGACCGGACGGTGTGCCGGACGAGGACGGCGCCCGGGGGCAGGGACCAGTCGGCTTCCGGATCGAATCCGATCCGCCCGCCCGGGGGCAGGGCGATCCAACGGCGGGTGGACACGCCGGGTTCGAACGGCGGGCAGTTCAGTCGATACTCCTCCACCCAGGCGGTTCCCGGCGGGGGATCCATGCGCCCCGCGGCCAACGCCTGCCGGAGCCACCCGTGGACCGTCAGCCCGGAGAGGCGGGAGGGGACATCGGCCAGGCGGAGCGGGAGGCCCAGGGCCGCGGTCCCATCGGACGCCGTCGTGGCCGCCCCATCCCCACCCGGTGCCGACCGCGGATTGGCCATGAAGTAGAGCCGCCCGTCCTCGGCCCCGCCGAGGAAGTCCGGAACGCCGTCGCCATCGAAATCCGCAACCGAGGGGCTCACGTCGTGGCCCTCGATGTTCCGGTCGGCCAGCGAACCCGCCGCCTCGAAGCGCCACACATCGCCGTCCCGCCCCAGGCCGCGGAGCAGGTCGGCATTGGCCGAGTTCACCAGGAAGTCCGGTTCGCCGTCGCCGTCCCAGTCGGTCACGCAGAGTTTCCGACGTCCACTGCCCCCGGCCGTGCGGGCATTGAGCCGGAGGGGTTCGCCCGCCCGGTCGACAAACGCCCGGCGCGGGGGACGGAGATGCCGGTGCGGATCGGTCGCATCGCGCTCGTACAGGGCGAGGAACCCCTCGGGATCGAGCAGGGCGATGTCCGGCCATCCGTCGCCGGTGAAGTCGTGGACCACCGGGGTGGTGCGCCACTGGGTGACCAGTTCCGACGGGCCGGGCTGCCACCAGGTCCAGGCGGGTTTCGGAGGTGGCCCCGGCCAGGCCACCTCCACCGGCCGGGGGGCATCCAGCCGGGGCGCCGACCGCGGCCCGAGGTTCCTCAGCCACTCCACCCGGCCCCGGATGGAGTTCAGGACGATGTCCGGGAGACCATCGCGGTCCCAGTCGGCCACCGAGAAGGTGGTGTATCCCCACTTGGCCTCGGCCGGGCCCTGGATGCTGCCATTGGGACCGGCCATCACCCGGAACACCCCGCCCCCGGCCTCCAGCCGACGCGGCGCCGCCCAGCGCGGCAGCGCCACCCCGGGCCCGCTCAGGTTCTCGAACCATTCGATGTATCCCGCCGTGTTCCCGGCGAGGATGTCCTGGTCGCCATCGCCATCCCAGTCGACCGGGTACGGCGTCGCCAGCGCACCGCACTTGAGGGTGTCGGCCTGCTGACGGAAGTACCGCGGGGCGGCGAAGACCGGGGTGCGATCGGCATCCAGCCGACCGGTGTTCTCCACGAACGCCACCCGACCGTCCTCGTCGCCGACGATCAGGTCGGGGTCACCGTCGCGGTCCCAGTCGAACGCCACGGGCACGATCATCTGCAGATCCATCCGCAGCGGCCGGCCATCGGCCGTGCGGACCCGTCGACCCGCCCGGTAGCGGGGATCGGTCCGCGTCCCGGCGTTCTCGAAGTAGGTGAAGCCGTCGAGGAACTCCCCGCACAGGAGGTCCAGGTCGCCGTCCGCGTCGAAGTCGGTGAAGTTCGGCGATGGACACCCGAACACGTCGACCGGCCCGCCGCCGGCCTCGACGTGCAGGGGTCGGGCGTACTCCGGTTCCGCCGTGGTGCCGAGGTTGCGGAAGCGGAACACGAACCCGTGCAGCGGTCCCATGGTCCATTCCCCCCGGGCATTCCACGCGTCGTCCCAGCCGTAGAAGCTCCAGTCCTCGATCCCCACCACCAGGTCGAGCGCCCCGTCGCCGTCGTAGTCCACGTACCGCCACTGGTTGTGCCGCAGGCGCGGCCCGCGCGTCGCCGGGCCGGGCGGCTGGTAGAACCGGGCCGGGATCGGCAGGGGTACCGCGGGATCCAGTCCGCCGCGCACGAATCCCGGATGCTCCCGCCCGGGGGTGAGAACCCGCAGTCCGCCGTCCACGTAGCTCGGCATCACGTAGTGCACCGTCGGACCCAGGCGCCGGGCCGGACGAAACACCGGCATCGGGTCCACCGCGGTATCCCCGGTGGCATTCTCGAACAACCACACGCCGTTCGACGGCTTGTCCGGACAGGAGACGATCAGGTCGAAGTCCCCGTCGCCGTCGGCATCGACCGGCACCGGCCATGCCCACAGGCCGACCCCCAGGTCGACCTCCAGCCCCGGGTGGAGATACGGCAGCGGCTCCAGGGCGGTGGCATTCAGCCACCCGGCGCACAGGAGGCCCCATGACAGCGGACGCATCGGGTTCATGCCCGGGCTGAAGGATTCCAGGGGTCCACCAGGCCCACCCCGGTGTCCGCGAAGTCCGTCCGGTTCCGGGTCGCCACCACCAGACCATGCACGGATGCGGTGGCCGCGATCAGGCTGTCGACGACCGGCAATGGGAGCCCGGCGTTCCTGGCCCGCGCCTGGATTTCCGCCCAACGGACGACGACCGCCTGGTCGATCGGGAGGATCCGGCCATCAAAGCCGCCTTGGACCGCCTCACCAACCCACTTGAGGAGAGTTCTGCGCCTGTTCCCGGCGGGGAGCTGCAGCGCGCCCTGAAGGAGTTCGCCGACGGTGATCACGCTGAGGAACATGGTCTCCTCGGGCCGCGAAGCCATCCACGCGATGACATTCGGATCGGGAAGCCGGCGGGTCAGCTCGCTGATGACGTTCGTGTCGACGAGGACGTTCACAGCCCGGCCTCGCGGGGCAGGTCGCGGCTGCGGGCCGGGACGATCCGGTCGAGGTCGACCGGACAGGAGCGCAATGCCTCCACCGGACCGCGCCCGGGATTCGCCCGGGTTCCCATGCGGTCGCCCACCCGGGCGTAGAGTTCCCGTCCGAGCGCGGACTGGGCGACGAGGTCCCCTTCCAGCCGGACCCGGCCGGGTTCGAACAGGGTGATGGTGGAGCTGCCGCCGAACCGGAAGTAGCCCTTCTCCGCGCCCTTGGGGACGGGTTGTCCGGGGGTGAAGGTGGTGACCATGGACCCGACGTTGGTGGCGCCGATCTCCAGGAGGAGGACCGTCCCGAGGGAGCCGGTTTCGAGGCGGGTGAGGGTCCGCCGGTTCTCCCACAGGTAGGCCACCCGGCGCCGGAGGGCGACGGGGTTCACCGAGTAGAGCGGACCGGGGATGAGCCGCGGTTCGCCGGGAATGCCCCCCGTGGGGAAGTGGTACCGGTGGTAGTCGACCGGGCACAGGCGGGAGAGCACCAGCGTGCCCCGGGCATACCGGGCGGCCAGATCCGCATCCCCCAGCAGGGCGGGCAGGTCGAACTGCTGGCCTTTCACGAAGATCCCCTCCACCTGCGAGACATCCTGGAAGCCGAGGTGCCGGGCGTCGGCCGGGAAGACGACGGAGTCGGGATCCGGATCGACCGGGCGGGTTCCGGGCGCGAGGCGGCGGTGGAAGAACTCGTTGAAGGTCCGGAAGGCCTCCGGCGGGTCCGCGAACTCCGCCGGGTCGAGTCCGAACTCCCGGATGAACGGGGCGATCTTCCGTCGGCTGGCCGGCCGGTCCATGCGCCACCCGTACCAGCGGGAGAAGACGGCGCGCTTCACCAGGGCTTCGAGCGCGAGGCGCCCGACCGGGCTGTGGTAGATCCAGCGCAGCCACGCCTCGCCATACACCTGTTCCCGTTCGACGCGGCCGGTGTACCGGTTGAAGAACTCGATGGGTGCCGGGGCCGACATGCGCGGGACGATAGGGGGTGCCGGGCCGTGTGTCGGCGGGAAAAGAGCGGCCGGGGCGGCGGATGATGAATCCGCCGCGGTCCATGCCTCCCTCCCACACGGCCGCGACGGAGCGATGAACCCGCGTCCGCGGGATGAAGGCTCCGAGCCCGTCGATCCCTCGCAGGACCGAGCGGGCTCGCAGGCTGTCAGGCCTCGAGCTTCGTCCAGGCGGCGTTGTTCTTCGACGAGGCGACCACCGCCTCGATGAACGCCATGCCGCGGACGCCGTCCTCGATCTTGGGGAAGTCCAGGGCGGGATCGCCGGCCGGCAGCTTGCGCTTCTCGAGGCGCGCGCGGACGGCTCCGGCGAAGTTGCGGTAGATGTTGGCGAACGCCTCGAGGTAGCCCTCGGGATGGGCGGGCGGGGTTCGCGAGGCGGCGGCGGCGTTCTTCCCGAGGTAGCCGTTGGCGGTGCGGTACACCTGCATCGGCTGGTCGGGCCATTTCACCAGCAGGGTGTTGGGTTCCTTCTGATGCCACTCAAGGCCGCCCTTCTCGCCGTAGACCCGGAGGTTGAGGTTGTTCTCCTCGCCCACGGAGATCTGCGAGCTGTGGAGCACGCCCTTTGCGCCGCCCTTGAACCGGAGGAGCACGTTGCCGTCATCGTCGAGCTTCCGCCCCTTGACGAAGCTGGTCAGGTCGGCGGCCAGTTCGCTGATCTGGAGGCCGGTGACGTACTCGGCGAGGTTCTCGGCGTGGGTGCCGATGTCCCCGATGCACCCCGCCGCGCCCGAGCGCTTGGGATCGGTCCGCCACGAGGCCTGCTTCTGTCCCGAGGCCTCGATCCGGGTGGCGAGCCAGCCCTGGGGATACTCCACCACCACCTTGCGGATCTTGCCGAGGCGCCCGGACTGGACCAGGTCCCGGGCCTCCTTCACGAGGGGGTAGCCGGTGTAGTTGTGGGTCAGGCCGTAGAGCAGGCGGGACTTCCGGACGAGCTCCTGGAGGGCCTTGGCCTCGGCGAGGTCGAACGTGGCCGGCTTGTCGCTCAGCACATGGAAGCCATGCTCGAGTGCCATTTTGGCCGGGGGGAAGTGGACGTGGTTCGGGGTGACGATCGACACGAAGTCCATCCGCTCGCCCTCGGGCAGCTTCGCCTCGGTGGCGATCATCTCCTGGAAGCTTCCGTAGCACCGGTCCGGCGGCAGGTAGAGGTCGGCACCCGAGGCGCGGGACTTCTCGGGATCGGAGGAGAAGGCGCCGCAGACCAGTTCGATCTGGCCGTCGATGTTCGCGGCGATGCGGTGGACGGCGCCGATGAAGGCGCCGCGGCCGCCGCCGACCATGCCGTAGCGGATTTTTCTGCTCATGATTCGGGGGGAAACCGGGTCAACCCGGGGATTGTGTACGGTGACCCGAGTCCTATACTGACCGGCGTTTTAGGGGTCAATGAACGACTTGGCGTGGGCGGGTTTTAGCCTGCAGGGACCGGCTGGATCCGGTCCCGACCACGCCCGAGTGCCATGCGGGTCCATCTTCTCAAATCGAAGCTGCACCTGGCCACCGTCACCGGGGCCAGTGTCGAATACGAGGGCAGCCTCACCATCGCCGAGGATCTCATCGAGCAGGCGGGCTTCCTGCCGTACGAGCGGATCCTGTGCGGCAACATGGCCAACGGAGCCCGCTGGGAGACCTACATCATTCCCGGCCGACGCGGCTCCGGCGTCATCGAGCTGAACGGGGCGGTGGCCCATCTCGGCCGGATTGGCGACCGCCTGACCATCATGGCCTTCGCCGAGGTGGAGGCGGCCTCCGCGGCCGACTGGAAACCCCGGGTCCTGGTGCTGGACCGGACCAACACCGTCGTGAGGGCGACCGGAGGATGACCATGCCGTCGCTGACCGCATCCGACGTGGCCTCCCGTCTGGGGGGCGTGGTGGTGGGGGATCCTGACCTGGTGCTGACCGGTTTTGCCCCGGCCGATGGGGCCCGGCCGGGCGACCTGACCTTTGCCGAGAACGAGGCCTATTTCCAGCGGGCGAGCCACAGTGCCGCATCGGCCGTGCTGGTGGCCGGGGACCATGTCCCCCAGGGCAAGACCCTGATCCGGGTGGCCAACGCGCGGGTGGCCTTCGCCCAGGTGCTCCCGCTCTTCTTCCCCGAGCCGGAGGACCGTCCCGGAATCCACCCGTCGGCCGTCGTCGCCGCCTCCGCGGAGATCGATCCCGCGGCGTCGATCGGACCGTTCTGCGCCGTGGGCGAGCGCACCCGGATCGGGCCGCGAACGGTCCTGACCGGCGGGGTGTTCGTCGGGGACGACTGTTCCCTCGGCGAGGACTGCCGCATCTTCCCCAACGTCACCATCTATCGACGGACGACCATCGGACGCCGTGTGCGGATCCATGCCGGCACCGTGGTGGGGTCGGACGGATTCGGCTACGTGCTCGACCAGGGCGAACACCGCAAGGTGCCGCAGGTGGGGCAGGTGATCCTCCACGACGACGTCGAGGTCGGGGCCAACGTGACCATCGACCGGGCCGCGCTGGGGGCGACGGTCATCGGGCGGGGCACCAAGATCGACAACCTCGTCCAGATCGCCCACAACGTCACCATCGGCGAGCATTGCATCATCGTGGCGCAGGTGGGAATTGCCGGTTCGACGCGCATCGGCAGCCACGCCACCGTGGCGGGGCAGGTGGGGATCGCCGGGCATCTGCGGATCGGGGACCGGGTGACGATTGCGGCGCAGTCGGGGGTGATGAACCACATCCCGGAGGGGCAGAAGTGGATGGGTTCGCCCGCCCAACCGGACCGGGTGACCAAGCGCCAGCTCCTGGCGCTGGAGCGTCTGCCGGAACTGCTGCGCCGCGTCCATGACCTGGAGAAGCGCCTGGACCGGTCCGAGTCGTCGGGCTAGCCCGGATTTCCCACCGCCTTTCTGCTGCGGCTGGCTGCAAGCCCGCCTGGCTGCGTTGGCCTCGCGTTCCTCGCCGGACAGTATGTGCTCATACAGCCCGGTTCGGAACCGCTTCGGCCGCCTAGCCAGACGGGCTTTCGCTGCGCCTCGCGACGAAAGTCGTTGAGAAATCCGGGCTAGCTCCCGCCAGGGATCGACGCGGATGCGCTTTCGAGAGCTGCGGGGTCCTTGCGGACCCCGTCGGACTCGCCCGCTGGCGCGGGCTCATCCCTCCACGGCCCGAGGGGCGAGCCTGCGAGCCCGATCGGTCCCGCGAGGGACCGACGCCCTCTCTCCCGTAGCCGCCGCCGATCGGCGGCCGGTCCGTGCGTCCTCCCCCCAAGCCCTGCGGGGTCCTGACGGACCCCGTCGGACTCACCCGCTGACGCGGGTTCGCCCCTCCACGGCCCGAGGGGCGCGGGGCGCGCCGCGCAGGAGCGCAGCGCTCCGGAAGGGACGAAGGGCGAAGGGACCGGAGGGATCGATTCCGATTCCGACTCCGACCCCGACCGCGATGGAAAACGGCGGCCTATCGGCCTCCGCCACGAACGCGCCACGTGGCGGCGGATGGTGAATCCGCCGGGCCCCATTGCCGTTGGCCCTTCGCCCTCTTCGATGGGGCGAGCCTGCGAGCCCGATCGGTCCCGCGAGGGACCGACGCCTCCGAGCCTGGAGCGATCCGGATGCCGATGCCGAAGGGAGGGAGGGGAGAAGCCCGACATCCGGCGGATTCACCATCCGCCGCCATGGGCCGCCCGCCGGACCGGTGGCGCGAGGCTCCCGCCGAGCCCCATCCCGCCGTCGGGCACCGCGGATGATCATCCGCAGCCACGGGGCGTCCGCCGCCCCACCCACTCCGGGTCCGACGAGACATCGACCGTGTCCGGACCCGGCGCGTCGGCCGGGGCGAGGATGGCGAGGAAGATCAGCGGTTCGCGGAACGGGTTGTAAGTGCCGTGCACTTCCCCGCGCGGGATCAGCACCATCTCGCCGGGATGCAGCACCCGGGAGGTCCCGCCGCACCACTGCTCAGCCTGTCCGCTGAGGACATAGATGATCTCCTCGCGGTTCGGGTGATGATGGAAGGGATGGCAGTCGCCGGGGGCCATCGTGGCCCGGACGAGGAGCAGGTCGCGGCACGGGACCACGTCGGGCCGCGCGAGCCACGCGTTGAGGGTGAAGGGGGTGGTCTCGGTGACCGCCTCGGCGGCGGTCACGAAGCGCCGGGGGTCGATGGTCGGATCGGGCGGGGACATGCGGTCAGCCGCGGAGCGAGCACCAGGGTTCCTCCGCGCTGACGTCCACCAGGAAGGGACCCTGGGCGGCGGCGGGCGAAAGGATGGCGAGGATCACGGCGTCGGCATCGGTGGGGTTGAAGGTGGCGTGGACGATTCCGCGGGGGATGTGGGCCACCTCGCCGGGTCCCAGGAGGCGTTTCTCCTGTTCCACCCACTGCTCCACCTGCCCGGAGAGGACGTAGATGATCTCCTCCAGTTCCGGGTGGGTGTGGAAGTTGTGACCCTCGCCCGCCGGCAGCACGGCACGACAGAGCTGCAGGTCCTCGGCGTCGGCGATCTCCGGCCGGGCCAGCCAGTAGTTGGTCCGGCCCTTGTAGTCCTCCTTGAGGGCCTCGGTCTCGGTCAGGAAGCGGTGCTTGGGCATGGCGTTGGGGGAGGGGGGGAGGCGACGGATCAGCGGGAGCGCTTCGCGGCGGGCTTCCGGGGGGTCGACTTGCCCCGGCCCCCGCGCCCGGCGGCCGGCGCCTGCAGGCGCTTGAACTCCCGGGTCAGGTTGGTGAGGGATTCCTCCACGCCCATGCGCTCCAGTGAGCTGGCCCCCACGAACCCCACCGCGTCGGTGTTCTTCAGCACCCGGTCGGCATCGGCCGGGGTGTTGATCGGCCCGCCGTGGCAGAGGAAGAAGATGTCCTTCCGGACCCGGCTGGCGGCGTCGATGATCTCCTGGGTCCGCTTCAGGGTGTGGTCCCAGCCCACCACGGCCTTGGTCACCCCGATCGACCCGCCGACCGTGGTACCCACGTGGGCGATGATGGCGTCGGCGCCGGCCTTGGCCATCTCCTCCGCCTCCTCCGGGCTGCCCACGTAGACGATGCTGAACAGGTCCATGCGGCGGGCGAGGGCGACCATCTCGTACTCCTTGCGCACGCTCATGCCGGTCTCCTCCAGCACGCCGCGGAAGTGGCCGTCGACGATGGTGTGGGTGGGGAAGTTGTTCACGCCGGAGAAGCCCATCTCCTTCACCTGGAGGAGCCAGTGCCACATGCGGCGGCGCGGGTCGGTGGCGTGGACGCCGCAGATCACCGGCACCTCCTCCACCACGGGGAGCACCTCGTACTCGCCGATCTCCATGGCGATCGCGTTGGCGTCGCCGTAGGCCATCATTCCGCAGGTGGAGCCGTGGCCCATCATGCGGAAGCGGCCCGAGTTGTAGATGATGATCAGGTCGGCCCCGCCCCGTTCGATGAACTTGGCGCTGATGCCGGTGCCGGCGCCCGCGGCGATGATGGCGTCCCCCTTGCGGAGGGTGTCCATGAGGCGGTCGCGGACCTCCTTGCGGGTGTAGGGGTTTCCTTTGCCGGTCCAGGGGTTGGGCATGGCGTGTTGGGGGGGCTGGGATGGCGGGCGGTTGGCGGACGGTTGACGGACGGTTGACGGGGAGTGAGTAGCGCACCGCGCAACCGTCCGGCAATGCCGCAGAGCCACGGGCGCCTATCCGAAAGCAAACGGGCGGGGCCACCGGGGCGGGCTTGAGCGGGGAGCGGGGGGCGACGATGCTGGGGCGGACGTGATGACCCATCCCCAGCTCGTCGAGACCCATCGCGTGGGGCCGCACACGCGGGAATGGATCGTCCGGGTGGCCGACTGCCCCGCCTTCGCCCCCCATCACCTGGCCCACACCGGCATCGCCGACGCCGCGGAACCGTATGCGATGGTGCGGACGGACCTGCCGGGGAGCCATTTCCTCGCCTGCTTCGAGGGCGAGGGGCGGATCTGGCTCGACGGCCGGTGGCGCCGGTGCGTGGCGGGCCAGGCCTGCCTCGCGCCGGCCCACGTGCTGCACGCCTTCCACGCCGTGCCCGGGAAGCGGTGGGGATTTGCCTGGGTGCGCTACGACGCCGACGCGGGGGCGGGGCCGCTGGGGACGGCGAGCGCCCCGGTGCTGGCCCGCTTCAACTCCGCGGCCCTCGCCGCGGCGGTGCGCGGACTGCATGCCGAGCAGGCCGTCGACCCCCGGCCCGCCCTGGTGCACCACTGGGTCGAGCTGATCCACGGCTATGTCGTCCGCTTCGCCCAGCCGTGGCATGTCGAGGACCGCCTGAGCCGGGTCTGGGAGGCCGTGGCCGCAAGGCCGGGGGAGGCGTGGACCCTGACCGAGCTGGCCCGGCGCGCCCACTGCAGCGGCGAGCACCTCCGGCGCCTGTGCCGGCAGCAGCTCGGACGTTCCCCCATGAACCAGGTGACCTACCTCCGGATGCGTCACGCCGCGACGTTGCTGTCGGAATCGGACCTGAAGCTGGAGGCGGTCGCGGACGCGGTGGGCTACGCGAACCCGTTCGTCTTCTCCAACACGTTCAAGAAGTGGACCGGCTGGCGGCCCAGCGAGTACCGCCTCCGGGGGAAGCCGGCGGTGCGGCGGGGGGGCAGGGGGATCCGGTAGCGTCCCGGGGCCGCCTCGCGCGGCGGGCCCGCCGGATTCCGGGCTCCCCGTTGCGTCCCGTCCCGGCTATGCCGGTCGACGTCATGCCGCACCTGCACGAGAAGATCGACTTCACCGTGGCCGTGTTCGTGGTCGATGCCGACCGGGTCCTCCTTGTCCATCACCGGCGCCTCGGCAAATGGCTCCCGGTGGGCGGGCACATCGAGTTGGACGAGGACCCGGAGGCCGCGGCGTTGCGCGAGGTGCGGGAGGAGAGCGGGCTGGACGTGGAGCTGGTCGGGGAGCGGCCCCCGGTGACCGAGCCCGGCACCCGGGCGCTCATCGCACCCCGGCACCTGGACATCCACCGGATCACCGACACCCACGAGCACATCGGCATGATCTACTGGGCCCGGCCGCGGGCGGGGACGCTCACCCTGGCGGAGGCCGAGCATCACGACATCCGATGGTGCCGCGCGGACGATCTCGACCGGTTGGACCCGCCGCTGAGCGGGGCGATCCGGTGGTACTGCCGGGAGGCCCTGCGCGAGACCGGCGGCCGGTCCGCGTGAAGGGACCGGGAGTGCCTGCCGGCTCGTGGTCGTGGCAGGCGGCCGCTACTCGAACGACTCGATGATGTAGCCGCCGGATTTCTCGTCGGCGGCGAGCTTCAGCAGTCCGCGTTTCTGGGCCTCGAGCAGCAGGTCGTTGAACGAGCGGAACCCGTGGGCCCGCTCGTTGAACCCGGGATGCCGGCGCTTGATCGCCTGCTTGACCATCGAGCCCCAGATCCGTTCGTCGGCCTCACGCTCCTCGGCCAGTGCGTCGATCGTCTCCGAGACCAGGTCGAGGGCCTTCTGCAGGGTGGGCCCGGAGGTGGGCTCGGGTTCCGTCGCCGCGGCGGCGCCGGCGGCGGTGCGCGACCGGGCGGTGCCGGTGGCCGGGGTCGCCGCTGCGGTCCCGCCCGTCGTGGCCGCCGCGGCCGCCGCGGGCCGCCGGGCCCGGGTGCGGTCGGGCCGGACCAGATCGTCGTAGTAGATGAACTGGTCGCAGTTGTTGATGAATAGGTCGGACGTCGAGTTCTTGACCCCCATCCCGATCACCGTCTTGGCGTTCTCGCGCAGCTTGCTCACCAGGGGGGAGAAGTCGGAGTCGCCGCTGATGATCACGAAGGTGTCGACGTGACCCTTGGTGTAGCAGAGGTCGAGGGCGTCGACGACCATGCGGATGTCGGCCGAGTTCTTGCCGGACTGCCGGACATGGGGGATCTCGATGAGCTCGAAGGCGGCCTCGTGCAGGTCGCGTTTGAACTCCTTGTACCGGTCGAAGTCGCAGTAGGCCTTCTTGACCACGATGTGGCCCTTGAGGAGGAGGCGCTCGAGCACCTTCTGGATGTCGAAGCGCGGGAAGCGGGCGTCGCGGGCGCCGAGGGCGATGTTCTCGAGGTCGAGAAACACCGCCATGGTGGCGTCCGTCTTGGGTTCCTTCATTCCGGGGAACCGTAGCCGGGCCGGTTTGGGGCGGACAGCGGAAATCTGACGGGATGCGCAGGCGCCGGTTCGCGGGGGTGGGGCCCCCGGGTCTTGCCCCCGGGGGTGGGATTCCTAGAGTCGGGGCTCATGTCCGAAGTCCAATATCCGCCCGCCCCCAAGTGGCCCTTCCTCGTGGGCGACGTCCTGCTGCTGGGGACGGCGGCGGGGCTGGCGTGGGCGGCCCATGCGGGACGGTTGCCGTTCGGCACCGGCACCGCGGCGGTGATCGCCGGGGCCGTGGCGGCGGGGGCGTGGCTCCTGACGCGGCCGTACCGGATGGAGTACGAGGCGGCCATGCGGGCGTCGGAGCAGGTGTCGCTGGCGGGAACGCTGGACCAGATCCGGCTGGTGCAGCAGGCGGGCCGGGACATCCAGGCGGCGGTGGCGGGCTTCCAGGGGGCGGGCGACGCGGCCCGCCTGGCCCGGACGGCGTCGGAGGAGCTGGCGGATCGGCTCCAGTCGGAACGCGAGGCGTTCTCGGCGTTCCTCCAGAAGTCGAACGACCAGGATCGCCAGGCCATGCGCCTGGAGCTGGAGAAGCTGCATCGGGGCGAGCAGGAGACGCTGAATGTGATCCTCCACCTGCTCGACCACACCTTCGCCCTGCACCAGGCCGGGGTCCGGTCGGGTCAGCCCGGCCTGGTCCAGCAGTTGGGCCAGTTCCGGGCCGCCTGCCTCGACGCCGTCCGCCGCCTGGGCATCGCCGCCCACGAGGCGCGTCCCGGGGATGCCTTCGACCCCGAGATGCATGAGACGGCCGATGGCACCGCATCGCAGCCCGGGGCGCGGATCCAGGGAACGGTGGCCTGCGGGTACTCGATCCGGGGTGTGGGGGTCCGCCGCATCGTGGTGACGGTCGAGCCGGTGGGCGGCGGATCGGAATCCGCCGGAACGGCGGGGCCGGGGGAAGCCGGGGACGCGACGGCCTGACGGCCTCCGTCCCGCCCCTCGGGTCATCCGGAGCCGCACGCTCCCGCGTGCGGGCCCGCGAAGCGGGATGGGGCTTCCCCCCGAGCCCCGACCTCGGCGGAGCGAGGCCCTCCGGAGGGTGGCGAAGGGAAGAGGGGACCGGCCGACGATCGGCGTCGGCTACGGACCCGGGGCCGATGTCGGGAGGCGGCACGATCTGCTCGGTCCGATCCCGACCCGAGGCGGGGAGGGCATGGCGGGCCCGGCTGTCGGTCGGATGCCCGTCCGGCTTCCAAAGGGTGAGGTGGCGCTGACGCTTCCCGCCGCACTCCAAATCCGCGAGTGCCGGCGCCCCGCCCACTCCCTGTCCGGCGGACGAATCGGTTGCGCCGTCATTTCCCTCCCGACGGCATCGTTCCGGCGTGGCGACGAATGCGGACCGGGTGCAGGCGCCACAGCGTCCAGGCGAGGGCGGCGAGGCACAGGAGCATTCCGGCCTGGCCCCATCGGACCAGGCAACTGGTGACGATGAAGGCCCCGAGGGCCGCGAGCACCCCGGTGACCATCCAGCCCCCGAGCACCACGAGGATTCCGGCGATCCGGGCCGGTGCGTCGTGGCGGCTCCAGGCGAAGTCCCCCAGTGCGGCGCCCATGGCGGTGGCGAAGGTGATGTAGGTGGTGGACAGCGGCAGGTGCCACGAGGTGCCGAGGGCGATCAGGGCGGCGGAGACGGTGAGGTTGACGCTGGCCCGGAGCGGATCGTAGGCCGGGTGGTCCTCGTCCGCCGGCGGGGGAGCCATGCGGGTGGTGAGCCAGTTGCGCCAACGGGCGGGCAGGGAGCGTGATCCGAGTCGCAGGCCGTCGTGTCCCCACCGGACGATGCCGTGGGCGACGGCGTGGGCGCGGAAGCGCTGGGGCATGGCCGAGTGGCCGGCGAGGCGGACCTCGGTGTCGGTCACCCGTCGCGCCTTTCGGGACACCGCGACGGCGAGGACCATCCAGGCACCGGCGGCCAGGAGGATCGCCGGATGGGTCCCGGCCGGTGCGCCGGGCGGATGGTCCGGCCGGGCGGCCGTGTGGATTGCCGCGACGGCGGGGCCGATGAAGTTGACCAGGTCGTTTCCGGCGAACGCCACGGCGAGCGCCGCGGTGCCGACGAGGATCAGGACGCCCAGGACCCTCCGGGGGTGGTTGCGTCCGAGCCAGGCCAGCCACGCGGCGATGACGAAGGCCGCCGGGGAGAAACCCCGGACGATCCCGGGTGGAAGCAGTCCGTGGCGGCCCGTGGCCGGGCCGGCGATGCCCTTGAGCACGACGAAATGTCCGAGGACCGCCGCCGCGCAACCCGCCCACAGCCAGCCCCACTGACGGAATCCCCGGTCCGGATCCCGGCCGTAGGCCAGTCGGACCAGGAGCATGGCGAGGGAGCCGATCCCGAAGGCGACGGCCACGCTCAGGAAGATCCCGGTGTAGATCCCGAGGAGCGGCCCGGCCCGGATCACCCCCAGGGCGGCCGGCCAACCGCCCGGCAGTGTCCAGAGTGCGGCCGCGAGCGAGGCGCCCGCCAGTTCCGAGATCACCGCCACCGTGGTGGAGGTGGGCAGGCCCAGCGAGTTGAACCCGTCGAGCAGGAGGACATCGGCCACCATCACGCCGAGGTAGATGGCGATCAGGTGCTGGACCTGCACGGCGCCGCTGGCGGGGTCCACGAAGGCGGCGGGATTGAACACCCCGCTCCGGGCAACCTCCATGAGGCCCGATGCGCCCAGGGTGCCAACAAGGATCCCTGCGGCGGTGACGATCACGGCCACCCGGAACGAGGCCACCCGGGATCCGATGGCCGAGTTGAGGAAATTGACCGCGTCGTTGGCGACTCCCGACCAGAGGTCGGCGGCGGCCAGGAGGATCACCACGGAGACGGCGAGCCAGACGGGAATGTCCATCGGGCCCTCCCGTACCCGATGGACAGGCCGCCTGTCGCGTCGGGTTGCGGGTTGTTCCCGGAACGTCACGCGGCCGCCATGCCGGCGCGGCCGGCGCACCCCCCACCGGGGTGTCAGGCACCATGACACCGCTTTCCGGGATGACCGGCGAAGCGGGTGGCGGCGGATCGGAATCCGCCGGTGCGGCGGGGCCGGGGGAAGCCGGGGACGCGACGGCCTGACGGCCTCCGTCCCGCCCCTCGGGTCATCCGGAGCCGCACGCTCCCGCGTGCGGGCCCGCGAAGCGGGATGGGGCTTCCCCCCGAGCCCCGACCTCGGCGGAGCGAGGCCCTCCGGAGGGTGGCGAAGGGAAGAGGGGACCGGCCGACGATCGGCGTGGGCCTCGAAGCGGCGAACGACGAAGCGGGCAGGGCTCGCCGGGAGCCTCGCGCCACCGGACTGGCCGCCGCTCCTGCCGGGTGGCTTGCCAGCGGGACGGGTCCGGGTGCAGGGTGGAAAGCATCCACCCGGGACGGTCCTGCCTCCCGGCACAGATCTCCTCCCCCCCGGCCCGCCCCCTCCCATGAAGCGCCCGCTCCTCCTCCTGCCGCTCCTCCACCTCCTCGTCGTGCCGTGGCTGAAGGCGGCCGATTCCCGGGAGATCCCCGGGCCGTTGAAGGCGTGGGAGGACTGGGCGACGTGGGATGACGTCCACAGGATGTGTCCCACACCGTATTCCCACCCGGACCGGCACCGCTGTTTCTGGCCCTCGGTGATGGCGGTGGATGCGGGGGCGGCCGGGGGGCGGTTCCGGCTGGAGGTGACCGTCTTCCACGCGACGTGGCTGCCCCTGCCCGGGGGCACCGGCTCGTGGCCGGAGGCGGTGCGGACCGGCGAGGGGCCGGTCGCCGTGGTCGAGCACGACGGGGTGCCCTCGGTTCGGCTCGGGGCGGGGAGCCATGTGGTGGAAGGGGGCTGGAAATGGGACACCCTCCCGCAACGCCTCCCCGTCCCGTCGGCCATCGGCATCCTCGAGCTGGCGATCGGGGGGAATCGGGTGGAGACACCCGCCTGGGATCCCCAGGGATGGGTGTGGCTCCGTCGGGACGGGCAGTCGGGCTCGGCCGAGAAGGATTTCCTCTCGGTGCAGGTCTCATCGGTCCTCGAGGACGGGATCCCGGTGTGGCTGCGGCGGGAAGTGGAGATGACGGTCTCGGGGCGGAGCCGCGAGGTGGAGCTGGGCACGGTCCTGCCCGAAGGGTGGCGGTTGGCCTCGGTCGAGGGCCCGATCCCGGTGGCGGTGGATGATGCCGGCCGGATGAAGGCCCAGGTGCGGGCCGGCAAGTGGACGGTCCGGGTCGATGCCTTCCGTCTCGATGACCCCGGGGAGATCCGCTATCCGGCCGGGACCGAGCCGCTGGCGGCCCAGGAATGGATCGGCTTCCGCGCACGGCCGGGGCTTCGGGTGGCGGAACTGACGGGGGCGGCGGCGGTCGACGTGTCGCAGACGACGTTTCCGGAGAAGTGGAGGGACCTGCCGGTGTACCGGTGGGAGACCGCGCAGGGGATCCGGCTGGAGGAACGGTTGCGGGGGATGGGCGACCAGACGCCGGGCGGCCTGAACGTGACGCGGGAGTGGTGGCTGGACGAGGACGGGCGCGGGCTGACGTTCCGGGACCGCCTCAGCGGGGAGCGGCAGCAGGTGTGGCGATTGGATGCGGCCGAGGGGGTGGACCTGGGATCGGTCCGCAGCGGGGGCGAGGGCCAGCTGATCACCCGCAGCCCGCGGACCGGCGCGGCGGGGGTGGAGATCCGGACCCGCGACGTGGACCTCGAGGCCACCGGGCGGATGCAGCGGACGTCCGGGCTGCCGGCGACCGGGTGGCGGTCCGACGCCGAGTCGGTGCATGTGACGCTGCACCTGCCGCCGGGCTGGCGGCTGCTGGCGTTGACCGGGGCCGACTGGGTGGCCGGGGACTGGGTGACGGCCTGGACGCTGTTGGACCTGTTCGTGCTGCTCATCGTTTCGCTCACGGTGTTCCGGATCCGGGGCCTGTGGGCGGCGCTGCTGGCGTTCGTGGCCCTGGGCCTGTCGTACCACGAGCCCGGGGCGCCCCGGTACCTCTGGCTGGCGCTGCTGGCGCCCCTGGCCCTCGAGCGGGTCCTCCCCGAGGGGCCCCTGCGGCGCTGGGTGGTGGCGGGGAAATACCTGACGCTCGCCGTCCTGGGCCTGTTCCTCGCCCCCTTCCTCGCCCGCCAGGTGCAGCAGGCGATCTATCCCCAGCTCGAGGTCGTCCGCGGGACACCCATGCGCGGACCCTCGGTCTCCCCGCCTGCGTCGGCAGCCGCCCCGACCTCGCGGTACGCGCTGTCGACCGACCCGGAGTTCTACACGCGGGAGGCGGCCAAGGCCGCCCGGTATGGCCTGTCCCGGGGGGCATCCGCCGAACTGGCGAATCGCGCGGTCGTGCAGAACCTGTTGAACGATCCCAAGGCCCGGATCCAGACCGGACCCGGCGTGCCGGAGTGGAACTGGCGGACGGTCGGCTTCGGCTGGAACGGACCGGTCCAGGCCACCCAGCAGGTGCGTCCGGTGCTGATCCCGATGTCCGTCGAGCGCCTGGTGAGCGTCCTGCGGGTCGGTCTCCTGCTGGGGCTCGTCGGGTGGCTGGTCCGTCGGACGCGGGGCGGCCCGACGCCGGGTCGGGGACCCCGGTTGGCCGTGGCCGGTGCGGTGGTGCCGGCGCTGGTCGGGCTGGGGCTGTTCCTGGCCGGGACGGGACTGCAGGCCGATGAGGTGCGTCTGGCGGGCGGGCGGGCGATGTCCGCCGAGGCGGCCGCGGGTGGCATTCCCGATGCCGCCACCCTGGCGATCCTGCGGGAACGCCTGGTCCGGGTTCCCGATGCCTTTCCCAACGCGGCCGACATTCCCCGGGTGACCCTCCGGCTCGAGGACCGTCGGCTCCGGATCGAGGCGGAGATCCACACCGCCGTGCAGACCGCCGTACCCCTGCCCGGGCGTCTGCCCGCGTGGTCGCCGGTGCGGGTCGGGGTGGATGGCCGGCCGGGAGCGGTCCTGCGCCGGGACGACGGGTTCCTCTGGATCGTGCTGTCGCCCGGCGTCCACCGGGTGCAGGTGGAGGGGGGGCTGCCGGAGGCGTCCGAGTGGGAATGGACCTTCCTGCTGCGGCCGCGTCGGGTGGAGATCACGGCGCCGGGATGGACGGTTCGCGGGGTGGGACCGGACGGTGTCCCGGAGCAGCAGGTCTTCTTCACCGCCGAGCAGCGGGTGGTGTCGGGTGCGGCCAGCTACGACCGGCAGGAGCTGCAGCCGGTGGCCCGGGTGGAGCGTCATCTCGAGCTGGGCCTGCAGTGGCAGGTGCGGACGGTGGTGACCCGCCTGTCGCCCCCGGGCCGGGCCGTGGCCCTGCGGGTGCCCCTGTTGCCCGGGGAGAATGTGTTGTCCGAAGGGGCGGTGGTCCGCGACGGGATGATGGAGGTCCGGCTCGGGGCTCAGGACCCGGCCTTCACGTGGGAGAGCGGCCTGACGCCGGGGACCGGGATCGACCTGGCGACCCGGACCGGGGACGGCTGGGTGGAGCGGTGGCATGTGGTGGCGTCGCCGGTCTGGAACCTGACCTTCAGCGGGCTGGGGCCGGTGTTCGAGGGGGAGCGGGCCGACCTGGTCCCGGTCTGGCATCCGTGGCCGGGGGAATCGGCCCGCCTGGAGCTGCTCCGGCCCGAGGCCCTGGCCGGGGCCACGATGACCGTGGCACGGGCGACGCACGCGGTGCAGGTGGGTCGTCGGCAGCGGGTGGCGTCGCTCGACCTTTCCGTGCGGAGCAGCCTCGGGGAGGACTTCGTGATGGAGCTGCCCGAGGGGGCCGAGGTGACCTCGCTCCAGCATGACGGGCAGGCGGTGCCGGTGCGTCGGGACGGACGGAAGCTCATCGTCCCGGTCCGTCCGGGCGAGCAGGCGCTGGCGGTCGGGTGGAAGCTCGGCGGGGAGGTCGGGGTGCGGGCGGAGCCGGGCGAGGTCCGCCTTCCGGTGGAGGCGGCGAATGTGGGCACCGTGCTCGAGGTGCCGGAGAGCCGGTGGGTGCTGTGGGCGTCGGGTCCGCGTCGGGGTCCGGCGGTGCGTTTCTGGGTGATCCTCGTCTGTGCGCTGCTGGCCGCGGTCCTGCTGGCCCGGCCCCGGCATTCCCCGCTGCGGCTGGTGGAATGGCTGCTGCTCGGCGTGGGCCTGACCCAGGTGCCGTTCCCCGCCGCGGCGGTGGTGGTGGTGTGGCTGTGGGTGCTGGCATGGCGGGGGCTGGCGCCGTGCGGGAGGTGGACGCCGGTCCGGTACAACCTGATGCAGGTCGGGCTGGTGCTGCTGACCGTGGCCGCGCTGGGGATCCTGGTGACCGCGGTGGGCGAGGGGTTGCTGGGAAGCCCCGAGATGTTCATCACCGGCAACGGCTCCACCCGCACCCGGCTGGCCTGGTTCCAGGACCGGACCGCGGGGCCCCTCCCGCAGCCGTGGTATGTGGCGGTCTCGATCTGGTGGTACCGGCTGCTGATGCTCCTCTGGGCGCTCTGGCTGGCGATGTCGCTCATCCGCTGGTTGGGCGTGGGCTGGCGGAACTTCAGCATCGGCGGGGTGATCCGTCGCGGGGTGAAGACGCCACCCGCCCCGCCCGCCCCGCCGCCGATCCCGACGCCCGCCCCGTAGCCGACGCCGAGGGGCGGCAGGTCCCGCCTCGCCGATCCGCCCCGGATCCCCCTCCCCCGCTCCCCCGGAAGCCCGAGGGGCGGGGCGGAGGGATGGTCTTCGGCGGATTCATCATCCGATGCCCCATCGGTCCCAACCCCTGCGGGGTCCTTGCGGACCCCGGCGGACTCGCCCGCTGACGCGGGCTCATCCCTCCACGGCCCGAGGGGCGCCCGGCGCGCTGGGGGCTTGTCCGGCGCGATGGGTGGGCGTTACCTCGGGGGCGCCCGCCGCATGCACCCGCTCCGCCTCCCCCTGCTTCTTCTCACCGCGGGGTTCGTCGCCCGTCTCTGGGCCGATGGACCCGCGGACAACGTGGCCGAGAACGTCCGACGCATCCCGCCGCCCGGGGTGGAGATCCCGGACGCGGATCGCGAGGAACTGGTGACCGGGGTGGTCCGGCTGGGCGCAGCCATCGATTCCCTGCGCACCGACCTCGAGGGAAAGCCCGCCTCCCTCGCTCTCCTCCCCGACATCCAGATCTTCCACAAGGCGGTCGACTGGGCCCTGCGCTACGACGAGTTCTTCCGCACCAACGAGGTGGATGCCGCCCGTCAGCAGCTGGCGGAGGGGGAACGTCGGGCGGCTGCGCTGCGGGCGGGGTCGCCCGACTGGACCACGGCCCGGGGCCTGGTGGTCCGCGGGTACGTGTCGCGGGTGGACGGTTCGGTGCAGCCGTACGGGCTGGTGGTTCCCGAATCGTACGATCCCGGCGCGGCGCGGGTGCATCGGCTGGACGCCTGGTTCCACGGTCGGGGCGAGCAGCTGGGCGAGCTGGCGTTCCTGCATGACCGTCGGCGCAACGTGGGCGAGTTCGCCCCGCCCGGGGCGTTCGTCCTCCACCTGTACGGCCGGTACTGCAACGGGTCGCGGTTCGCGGGGGAGACGGATTTCTGGGAGGCGCTGGACGACGTGCGGCGGCGGTATCCGATCGACCCCGACCGCCTGGTGGTGCGCGGGTTTTCGCTCGGGGGCGCCTCCTGCTGGCACATGGCCGTCCACCATGCCTGGCAGTGGGCGGCGGCCGCTCCGGGGGCGGGCTTCAGCGAGACGGCGGAGTTCCTGCGGGTGTTCCAGGACGAAACCCTGCGCCCGCAGCCGTGGGAACCGCTGCTGTGGCGCCTGTACGATGCCACGTCGCACGCGGCCAACGTGGCCATGGTGCCGCTGGTGGCCTACAGCGGCGAGAAGGACCGCCAGATCCAGGCCGCCCGGGCGATGGAGGCGGCCCTGGCGGCGGAGGGCATGCGGTTGTCGCATGTGATCGGCCCCGACACCGGGCACCGCTACGAGCCGGGCGCCAAGGCCGAGATCAACCGGCGGATCGACGCCCTCGCGGCCCGCGGACGCGACCCGGTGCCGCGCACACTCCAGTTCGTGACCCACTCCCTCCGCTATCCCCGGATGGCCTGGTTCATCGCCGAGGGACTGGCCCGGCACTGGGAACCCGCGCGGGTGGCCGGGGTGATCGGGTCGGGCGATGCCGACCTCTCGCTGACCCTGACCGGGGTGACGGCCTTCCGCCTCGAGTTCGGTCCGGGCGAGGCGCCCTTCCCGAGGAACCGTTCGCCGGTGGTCCGGGTCGAACCCGGTCCGGGCGGGGCGGAGTTCGTCGCCGGGATCCTGCCGTCGGGCCAACCGCCGGAAACCGACGGCTCCTGGGGCGCGTCGTACCATCTCGTGGACGGCGTGTGGCGTTCGGGGCCGCGTCCGGCGGACGGCCTGGCCAAGCGGACCGGGCTGCAGGGACCGATCGACGACGCCTTCATGGATTCGTTCCTGATGGTGTTGCCCGGGGCCGGTCCGATGAACCCCGTGGTGGGGGCGTGGGTGGATGCCGAGTCGGCACGGGCGCGGGAGCATTGGCGTCGGCATTTCCGGGGCGAGCCGCGGGTGAAGCTCGACGACGAGGTCACCGAGGCCGACATGGCGGCGCATCACCTCGTGCTGTGGGGCGATCCGCAGAGCAACCGTCTGCTGGGCCGTCTGGTCGACCGCCTGCCGATCCGTTGGGACGCCACCGCGGTGCGGACGCCCGACGCGAACTATCCCTCGGACCGGTATGCGCCGGTGTTGATCCATCCGAATCCCCTGCATCCCGACCGGTACGTGGTGGTGAACAGCGGGTTCACCTTCCGGGAATACGACTACCTGAACAACGCGCGCCAGACGCCCAAGCTGCCGGACTGGGCGGTGATCGACCTGCGGCGGGTGCCCGACAGCCGGCAACCGGGGGGGATTGCCGCGGGCGGGTTCTTCGGCGAGCGGTGGGAATGGACCGGGGCGATGCCGCCGGGACGTTGATGTCGGTCGTGCCCTGTCGCCCATGTCCCGTCCCGCCGTGATCTTCAACCCGACCGCCCGGGGCGAGAAGGCCCGGGCGTTGCGGGAGCGGTTGGCGGCGCTCGGTTCGGACGTGCGTCTCCTGCCCACCGAGGGTCCGGGACATGCCACCTTGCTGGCGGCCGATGCGGTCCGGGCGGGGTGCGACCTGGTGGTGGCGGCGGGCGGGGATGGGACGGTGAACGAGGTGGTCAACGGAATGGCATCCGATCCGGCCCTCCTTGCCGCCTGCCGGCTGGCGGTGCTGCCGCTGGGGACGGTGAACGTGTTCGCCAAGGAACTGGGCGTGCCCGAGGGGCTGGATGCGGCGTGGACGGTGGCGTTGGGGGGCGGGGAGCGGGTGACCGACCTGGCCCATGCCGACCTCGAGGGTGGGCGCCGATGGTTCGTGCAGCTGGCCGGGGCGGGGCTCGATTCGCAGGCCATCGGACGGGTGCGCTGGGCGTGGAAACGCCGTTGGGGACCCCTGGCCTACATCTGGGCCGGATGGACCGCCCTGCACGGGCACCTGCCGCGGGTCACCGTCACCGGCGGCGGGGTGTCGGCGTCGGGCCAGATGATGCTCGTGGGCAACGGCCGGTTCTACGGCGGACGCTTCACCGTGTTCCCGGCGGCGACGGTCGACGACGGCCTGCTGGACGTGGCGCTGATGGACCGGGTGAACGTGCTGACGGTGATCCGGGGCGGGGTGGCGCTGGTGCGGGGGCGGTTCCAGGACGCGCGCGGAGTCCGGCACTGGCAGGCCGGCGGGCTGGACGTGTCCAGTGACGGGCCGCTGGCATTGCAGGTCGAGGGCGACAACGTGGGGTTGCTTCCGGCGCGGATCGGGGTGGTTCCGGGGGTGCTTCGGGTGCGGGTGCCTCGGCCCCGTCATTGACATGGCCGTCGATCCACGGGATTCAAGTGTTTTGCCTGCGCCCGCGCGCGGGGTGCCTCGGCCCCGAATGACATGACCTACGCCCTTCTCCAGACCTCGATGGCGCCGCCCCCGGTGGACGCCCTGAAGCGCGCCTTTCGCAACAGCCGGTCCCTCTCGGCGGCGGATGCGGTGTGGGTGGCGGACGACGCGTTCGGCATCCTGGCCCGGGACCTGCCCGAGGACGAGGGCCAGAGTCTGGCGGCGATGCTGACCGGCGAGGGAGTCGGGGTGGAGTTGGTGGCCGATCGCGACCTCCCCCGGTTACCGGACGCCCAGTTCTTCCTCAGCACCCAGTTCCAACCCGACACCCTGGAGCTGTTCGACGCCCTGGAGCGGGCCGAGAAGGTGCCGTGGCCCGCGGTCCGTCTGATCGCGGTGGGTTCCGACCGGGGCGAGGTGCGGCTGGAGATCGTGGGCGGCGACGCCGTGATGCGGTTCTTCACCACCATGGGCAAGCTGCACTTCCATCATTCCCCGGAAGTGGGTGGAACCTCGGCGGCCGACCGGTTCATCCACCTCCTGCGCAAGCTCCGTCATCACGCCCCCGGCGCCGTCCTCAACCGGGGAGCCCGGTTGCTCATCGAGGCCGGACCGGTCCATGAACGGGTCGAGGATCTCGTCGCCTATCCCCGCCTGAGCGCCTTCCACGAGGAATCCACCTGGCTGCTGTGGCGGGCCCGACAGGCCGAGGCGGAAGCCGAGGTCCGGTAAGACGCTGCCGAGGCGGAAGCCGAGGTCTGGTGATCAGCCCGGAGGCCAATGGAGGGGGCGGCCGCCGAGGAGATGGCAGTGGAGGTGGGGGACGGATTCGCCGCCATCCCGTCCGTTGTTGATGACCAGGCGGTAGCCGGACTCCGCCACGCCGGCCCGCCGTGCCACCTCGGGCGCCCGGAGCAGGAGATGTCCCAGGAGGGCCTGGTCCTCGTCCGATGCAGCGCCGATCCGCGCCAGGGGTTTCCGGGGGACGATCAGGATGTGCACCGGTGCCTGTGGCTGGATGTCCCGGAAGGCAACCACCAGGTCGTCCTCGAACACGATATCGGCCGGGATTTCGCGGGCGATGATCTTCTCGAACACGGTCATGCCGGAAGCTCTACGCCCCCGGCCCCGGCCCGGCAAGGTCAGTGCACGTAGAGGGCCGATTCGCGGGCGGCCCGTTCCGCGGTCCACCAGCGGCGGAGGGCCTCGACGATCCGCTCCTCCAGGTCCTGGCAGGTCGGGCACCAGTGCTTGCGTCCGGCGAGGAGCTTGACCGCCCCGCGCAGTCCGCGGAACTCGACCGTGGCGGGACCTTGTCCGATGGACGACCGGAGGCTCGAGTGGAGGCGGGGGAAGAAGTCCAGTTCCCCGAGCTTGCCGCAGGCGCAGGCCAGTTCCCGCAGATCCGTGACCCGGACCTCCTGCAGGTTGGGTTGCCCCGGGATGAGTTCCACCGTGAGGCCGAGGCGCGACAGCACCCGGGCGAGGGCCTCGGCGAACTCGGCGGTGGTCACGGTGTCCCGGCCCAGTTCCTCCCGGAAATAGTGGAGCACCCCCAGCGCCGCGTGCCGCATCACCTCGGGATCCACCACATCCGCGGCGGCTCCCACGAGTTCGAGGGTGATCTGGTCCACGGAACAGGGAGTCGTCTCCCCCTGGGCGTCGGTCAGGTACAGGGCATCGCGTCGCAGCTGGATCATGCAGGTTCGCGGTTGGGCCCGGCCGCCTTGGCGGCCGGCGCCTGGTTGAGTTCGAACGACATCTGACGCTTGTCGGGACGGGGCAGGCCGACGATGCGCTGCACCTCGGCGACGAAATCCCCGACCTCCTCGAACTGGCGGTAGATGCTCGCGTACCGGATGTACGCCACCGGATCGAGGCCCTGGAGCTCGGCCATCACCAGCCGTCCGATCTCCGACGACGGCACTTCCCGCTCGGAAAGGGCGGCGAGATTCTCCAGCACCCGGTCGACGGCCGCGGCGAGGTCCTCCTCGGACACCGGACGCTTCTCGCAGGCCCGACGGATCCCGGCCAGGAGCTTCTCCCGGGTGAACGCCTCCCGGCGCCCGTCCCGCTTGATCACCGTGAGCAGCTCCCGCTCGATCTCCTCGTAGGTCGTGTAGCGGTGCCCGCAGCTCAGGCACTCCCGCCGACGCCGGATCGTGGCCCCCTCGCGCGAGGCCCGGGAATCAATGACCCGGTCCTCCTGGTCGCCACATTTTGGACATCGCATGGGAAACTGCCGGCCTCAACCGGCTGTGTTGCCGCAGGTGGTACCCCACCATATGTAGGGGCGTCAAACGGATTGCCGGGCGAGGGCGGCGGGATCCGGTCACGTTTTCGGGGCGGCCCGGCGGGCGAGCGCCCCGAGGAGGACCGGTTCCGGGACCGGATGACCCCAGCGGACTGCGCCGATGCGTTCGGCGAGGACGAAGCGCACCTCGCCGTCGCTCACCTTCTTGTCGAGGCGCATGGCCTGGAGCAGGCGCCGGGTGCGGGCCGGGTTGAGCGGCAGCGTCACCGGCAGTCCGGCCCGCTCGAACAGGACCCGGATCCGGTCGGCGTCGGACGGCTTCAATCCGGTCAGGGCCACGCTGAGGTCGGCGGCGGCCACCTGTCCGATGCTGATCGCCTCGCCGTGGAGATGGTGTCCGTAGCCGGACGAGTTCTCGATCGCGTGGCCCACGGTGTGGCCGAAGTTGAGGATCGCCCGGAGGCCGGACTCGGTCTCGTCGGCCCCCACCACCTCCGCCTTGATCGCACAGCAACGGGCCACCACGGCCCCGAGGGTGTCCGGATCGCGGGCCAGCAGCCGGTCGAGATCGCGTTCCAGTCGACGGAACAGCGCGGGATCGCGGATGATCCCGTACTTGATCACCTCGGCCAGGCCGGATCGGAACTCGCGTTCGGGCAGGGAGTCGAGGGTGGCCAGGTCGCACAGGACGAGGCGCGGCTGGTGGAAGGCGCCGACGAGGTTCTTCCCGGCGCGGAGGTTGACCCCGGTCTTGCCGCCGACCGAGCTGTCGACCTGGGCGAGGAGGGTGGTGGGGACCTGGACGAAATCGATCCCGCGGAGGTAGGTGGCGGCGACGAATCCTGCGAGGTCGCCGACGACCCCGCCGCCGAGGGCGACGATGAAGGATTTCCGTTCGAGGCGATGGGCGGCGAGCTGGTCGTGGCAGCGGCCGACGGCGGCCCAGGATTTCGACTTCTCCCCGGCGGGCACGGTGAGGAGCACCGGTTGGAATCCGGCGGCCCTGAGGCTCGCGAGGGCGTCGTCGGCGTGCAGGGGGCCGACCGCGCTGTCGGTGATCACGGCGCAACGTCCGCGCCATCCCAGCCCGGCGCAGCGCGGCCCGAGGGATGGCAGGAGGCCGCGTCCGATCCGGATGTCATAGGATCGATCGCCGAGGGAAACCCGAACCGTGCGCATGGGCGGACAGCCTGAGCCGGCCCGGGGGGGCGGGGCAAGGGGGCATCGGGCGGGGCTGACAGGACGGCCACCATGACACGGAGGGGATTTCCCGGGACGTGGCACCGCCGCTTGCCCGGACAGGTGGCGCGAGGCTCCTGCCGAGCCCTGCCAAGGATCGCCATCCGCCTCCTCGTGGCCGGCGCCGATCGGCATTTTTCACCCAAAGCGGTGTCGACGCTTCGCTTTGCCACCTCAGTCCAAATCGGCGCCGCAGGGATTTGGACTGCGGAGGGAAGCTCCAGCGCCACGCCGCTTTGGAAGCCGGACGGGGATCCGTCCGGCGCCCGGGCCCACCGAGCCCTCCCCGCTTCGTCGCTTGGTGCCCCGTAGTCATAGCTTGTCGGCACCGGACAGAAAAACAGCGTGATCCCGCGGGATCCTCGCCCCCCCGGGACAGACTCCCACGCTACCTCAGCCACACCTTTCGCATAACGCCGGAGACCCCGGTAAACCTGAATACACCATCTCGAAGGTCGGCAACTCCATCCGCAGCCCCAATGATCACCCCGCCAGAGGCGACCACCCACACCCCATTAGATATTCCCAACTGGCCCTTGATAATCGATACAGCATCCTCAACCCGCAAAGAAAGAAACACCGGCTGAAGACCAAGCCCATCCATCGCTAACGCATCAGTAAACACTTCAGCACGGAACGCCGTCACACTTCTTGCCTCGACCTCAGTCACTGCTGCTCCTGCATGACTCTTTAGAAATGAACGGGCATCGCCATTCGGCGTATACAGCAGCGACACTTCCGCCTCGTGGCCGTGACCGTACGCCACTTGAGATCCCGGTCTAGCCGCAGAGTACACGTTGAGACCGCGCCAATGAACCACCACATCGTTACTAATGGTGCAATTCAGACCGTACACTTGAGGGACTCCCGCCTTGGGAGGAGCGTGCCACCTGTACGTAACAAATAAAACTCCACCACTTCGATCTTCCACGGAATCAGGCTGGCCGAACCGGCCGACCAGATCTGCGTGCGTGACCTGGTTTGCAAACATCGCTTGCAACTCAACCTCGGTCGGAGGAACACCCGACCCGCGACAACCAGTAAAGGAGAGCACCATTACAAGAAATATGCCAGACAGCCACCACGCAGGCCGAGAATATACCCCGCGCCACATATTCATTTCAGAGCATACTGTATGTGGACCACGGATCTCAGAGCCTGTCCGGAAACTCCGATGGGGTGTGGTCGGGTATAGGTTAGATCGGAAAATGCAGGAAAGCGTCCATAAATCGCACTTTTGCGTTGACTCCGACGCCGACCAAGGTCGGCGCTCCTTCCGCGGCAGCGGCTCTCGAGGCGATGAAAATCGCCTCCTACGACACCTGTCTCTCCGATTCGCAGTGGGAATGCATCCGTCCCCACATGCCCAAGACCGCCAAGACCGGTCGGCCCAGGACCTGCCTGCGGCAGGTCCTCGATGCCGTCCTCTACATCGTCAAGACCGGCTGCCATTGGCGCTCGCTTCCCAAGGAGTTCCCGCCCCGAAGCACCATCTTCGGATACTTCCGGGCCTGGACCAAAAATGGGTTCCTCCTGACCCTGCACAACCGCCTCCGGAACCTCGCCCGGGGAGAGGAGGGGAGGAAGCCGACTCCCATCGCCGCCATTTTCGACAGCCAGACGGTCCGATCGGCCGGAATGGCCCAGGAATCGGGCTACGACGCCGGAAAGAAGACCAAGGGGCGCAAGCGGTTCATCCTGGTGGACACCTTGGGCCACATCCTGGCCTTGGCGGTGCTGCCGGCGGATGTGCCGGAACGGGCGGGAGGGAAGGTGCTTCTGGACGACGCACTCAAACGCCTCTCCGGGCTCGAGAAGATCTGGGTGGACGGCGGGTACAGCGGGGAGGACTTCGCCGCCCACGTGCGCGAGTTGCGACCCGATACGAAGGTCGAGGTCGTCAACCGGATCGAGGGAGTGAGCGGGTTTCATGTGCTGCCCCGCCGATGGGTGGTGGAGCGGACGTTTGGCTGGCTGATGCAGCACCGACGCCTCGTCCGGGACTACGAGAGGCACAGCGAGAGCGTCGAGGCGTGGATTCATATCGCGATGATCCGGATCATGCTGCGCAAACTGGCCTGATTCCTCGGGATCTTGGAGTTTCCGGACAGGCTCTTAGTCGCTGAGCCCAGAAGGGCTTCGCGCAGGATGCGGCGATGTTCCTCCTCCATGGAGACCCCATGGGCTCCGGCGCGCTCCTTGAGCTTCCGGACCACCTTGTCTTCAATCTGTCGGATGACCAGTTGGCCGATGACGTACTCCTGTTCCCGAATGCTGGCAATGCTGGCAACTTGGGACTGAAGCGTCGAGGGGATGTTCGGAGCGCCCATAGAGGAGTTGCGCCGGAATCTCCGTGAGATGGTGGAGATGCTCTGCGAGGGAGGTGAGCCGCAGGCCGGGGCGTTGGGCTCGAACTTCCGCCGACTGCGGCGTTGCGGGTCTGGCCCCACCCGGTAGGTTCAAGCCCATGGGTCTGGAGCTGCGAGGCATGTCGAGAAGCGAGAAGCTCATGGCCATGCATGAGATTTGGGAGGATCTTGCCCGCGAGGATGTTGAGGTTTCGTCCCCGGACTGGCACCGGATCGCGCTGGAGGAGACGGAGGCCCGTTTGCGCGAGCGAAAGGAGCAGGTTCACGAGTGGGAGGCAGCGAAGGTTGAACTTCGCAAGCGGGCGTCGGGATGAGGATCCGGATTCTCCAGGCCGCGATGGAGGACCTCGATCGTGGCCGGAACTTCTACGACCGGTTGGGCGACGGGCTCGGCACCTATTTTCTCGACAGCCTGTTTTCTGAGATCGACTCGCTGGTACTGTATCGGGGCTTGCATCCGAGGTTGTTTGGCTACCACCGCCTGCTGGCAAAGCGATTTCCCTACGCCGTTTATTACCGCATCGAGGCAGACGATTTGGTGCTCGTTTTTCGAGTGCTGGACTTGCGGCAGGCTCCCGAGCGCATCCGGCGGGCATTGTCGTAGGTGGCGAGGCCGGAGTCGTCGGGCGCTTCCGGTGCGGGCCTTCACTTCGACCTCATTGCCGGCTTGTGGCGGCGGGGCGGTCGACGTTCACTCGCGGGCGCAATGGCCGATGGCATCAAGGCGCTGGCCCGGCGGGTGTTGCCGCGGCGGCTCCGGACTTTCCTCCGGGCGCCGGGCACCACGGCCGGCCTGTGGTGGAAGACCCGACGGGAGGTCCGCCACGAGATCCGCCCGGGCTGGGTCCTGACCTGTCCCCGGGCGGCGGTCGACGGCGCGTTCCACCTGCAGCACGACGACCCGGAGCAGGCGGCGGAGTTCGACGAATTCCTCGGTGTCATCCGCCCCCTGCGGGATCCGCTCTTCCTCGACCTCGGCTGCCACTTCGGCCTGTTCAGCTTCGCGGTGGCCCGGCATTGCGGACCCGGTTCCCGGTGCGTGGCGGTCGACCCCTCCGGTCTGGCCTGCGACATGGTCCGTCGGATCCGCGACCGCAATGGCTGGGGGGAACAGATCGAGGTGCTCCAGGCGGCCGCCGGGGACCGCCTCGGGGAGATGGAACTGGTCGACGCCGGCGCCCCGGCCGCCGGCTATTTTGTTCCGCCCCGCGACCAGCCGGCCGCCGACCGCACGCGCGTGCCGATGATCACGGTCGACGAGCTGACCCGCCGGGCCGGCCGGATGCCGTCGGTGGTGAAGATCGATGTCGAGAGCTACGAGCACGAGGTGCTGCACGGGGCGACCCGGACCCTGGAGGCGCCCGGGGTGGTGTGGTGCCTGGAACTGCACAACGAGTTCATGCGGATGCGCGGGGTGGATCCGTCGGATGTGCTCGGCACCCTGGCGGCCCATGGCTACCGGGATCTGCGCTGCGACGGGCGGACGATCGGGCCGTCGGAGATCCTCGCCCGCGACCTGATCCGCATCGTCGCCCGGCGGTGATTCAGGGGCTGCCCGGAACTCCCGCCGCCTCGCGCCTCCTTCCGGAGGGCCGCGCTCCGTCGAGGCCTGGTCCGGCTCAGGGCGTCAGCCGGGAGACGTTGAGCAGGGTCAGCTCGTAGCCCTTGGCCCGGAGCATGACCAGTTCGGGTCGGGTGACCCGCGGGTCGAGTGTCCGGTCGCCGTCGGCAAACCGCTCCCACGCCAGGGTCACCGTGCTTCCCGCCTTGAGGCCCGGGAGGGTGAAGCGGTGGGCGTCGAGGGAGTTGATGTTGATGGTGAGGGGTGGGAGGTCGTTGGACGAAGTGTTCGAGAGGCGGAGGAACTCGCGGTCGGCCACGGCCCGGACCGGCAGTTTGGGGAGGCCGAGGAGGCCCCGGAGGGGGCCGAGGGCGGCGACGGCGACGATCCCGATCCCGACCAGCAGTGCGACCACCCGCCAGTCCATGCGGAGCGGCGCCGGGCCGGGTTCCCCGGGCACGGGGGGATGGATGGGGGTTCCTTCCGCCATGGGACGATGCAAGCGGCGGGGTGGGCGGTGCGCAAGGCGGGAGTCTTGTGGGGTGCCCATGGGGACTGCGGTGGCCGGGCGGGGCGTCGACACCGCCCGGGGTGGGAATGGCCGATCGGGGGCGGCCGCGACGGGATGGAAGGCGAAGCGGGGAGGGGCTCGGCGGGAGCCTCGCGCCACCGGGCGGGCCGGGCGCCCGGGTGTGGCGGCAGGGCCGTCGGTTTTCCCGCTTTGCCCCGGTGTCGCCTCGGGTAGGTTGGCCGCGCCATGTCCGCATCGACACCGGTTTCCTGGAACGAGTTCCAATCCTGCCTCACCGAGGTGCCCGCCCTCGGCCTGACGGTGGACTTCTCGCGGGTGGGTTTTCCGGCCGGCTACCTGGAGGCGATGGAGGGGCCCATGCAGGAGGCCTTCGCCGCCATGCAGGCCCTGGAGGGCGGGGCGGTGGCGAATCCCGACGAGGGACGTCGGGTGGGCCACTACTGGCTGCGGGATCCGGACCGCGCCCCCGAGCCCGCGCTGGCGGAGGCCATCCGGCGGGCGGTGGCCGATGTCGAAGCCTTTGCCGCCGCGGTGCACGCGGGCGAGCTGGGGGGGGAGTCGGGTCCGTTCCGGAACCTGCTGGTCATCGGGATCGGCGGCAGCGCGCTGGGTCCCCAGTTCGTGGCCCGGGCCCTGGGGCAGCCGGGGCGGGACCGGATGCGTCCTTGGTTCTTCGACAACACGGATCCGGACGGGATGGACCAGGTGCTGGCCGGGCTCGAAGGGCAGCTGGGACAGACCCTGTGCGTGGTGATCTCGAAGTCGGGCGGGACCCCGGAGACCCGCAACGGGATGCTGGAGGCCCGGGCGGCGTACGGGCGGGCGGGGTTGGACTTTGGCCGCCACGCCGTGGCGGTGACCGGCGAGGGCAGCGGGTTGCATCGGGAGGCGACGGCCGGCGGTTGGCTGCGGGTCTTTCCCATGTGGGACTGGGTCGGCGGGCGTACCAGCGAGACCAGCGCGGTGGGACTCCTGCCTGCCGCACTTCAGGGATTCGACATCGGGGCCCTGCTCGCCGGGGCGCGGGCGGCCGATGAGGCCACGCGGGTGCCGGTCACCCGCGACAACCCGGCGGCGCTCCTGGCGCTGGCGTGGCATCATCTCGGGGATGGCCGGGGTTCGCGGGACATGGTGGTCCTGCCGTACAAGGACCGGCTGGAGCTCTTCTCACGGTACCTGCAGCAGCTGGTGATGGAGTCCCTGGGGAAGGAGCGGGACCTCGGCGGGCGGGTGGTGCACACCGGGCTGGCGGTCTATGGCAACAAGGGATCCACCGACCAGCACGCCTATGTCCAGCAGCTGCGGGAGGGTGTTCCCAATTTCTTCGCGGTGTTCATCGAGGTGTTGCTCGACCGGGCGGGCCCCGGGCTGGAGGTGGATCCCGGGGTGACCAGCGGGGACTACCTGACCGGGTTCCTGCTCGGGACCCGGGCGGCGTTGTACGAGAAGGGCCGGAACAACCTGACCCTCACCGTGCGCGACACCAGCGCGTTCACCATCGGCGTCCTGATCGCGGTGTTCGAGCGGGCGGTCGGCCTGTATGCGTCGCTGGTCCGAATCAACGCCTACCACCAGCCCGGGGTGGAGGCCGGGAAGCGTGCGGCGGCGGGGATCCTGGAGCTGCAACGTCGGGCGGTCGCCCACCTGGCGGCGCACCCGGACCGGTCGTTCCCGGCCGATGAACTCGCGGAGGCGCTGGGCGATGCCGGGTTGGCGGAGCACCTCTTCCTGATCTGCCGCCACCTGGCTGCCAACGGGCGTCTGGTGTCGGTGGCTGGCGGGGAGGGCACCCGCGTGCGGTTCACCGCGGCGCGCTGACGCCGCCCGGGTTCCGCTCCCCGGAGGGGTGGGTGCCGACCTGGAGCGGGGAGGCGGGATCGGGGCGCACGCCGGTGAGGCAGAGCTGTCCGAACCGCGCCACGCGCTTGGGCAGCGGCGGGCGGACGTCCTGCGGCTGCAGGTCGGGCACCGCGGGGCCCTGGGGCTGGGGGAAGGGGATCTTCGAGCGCAGCAGCAGCGTTCCCAGGCACAGGTCGGCGAGGGGCAGCACCACGTTGAAGTTCTTGTGCATGTACCGGTGGTGCAGGATGTGATGCCCGTTCAACCGGAAGAAGATGCCCGAGCGCTCGAGGCGGCGCTTGCGCGGCAGGTGCATGCACCAATGCAGGTACTCGTAGGTGGCGAAATACAGGGCCGTGGCCACCGCCGCCCCGGCGCCGATGCTCCAGTGGCCGGTCAACCAGGAGACCAGCCAGAAGGGCGACTGGCAAAGGAGCACCAGCACGGGCCCGTGCCACCACGCCATCGGGATGGTCTTGCGGTCGGGCGGGTTCTGGAGGTGGTAGGTGTGGTCCGCCCGGAAGATCTGGTGATGCACCAGGGCATGGGACTTGAAGGGATAGTCGAAACTCCCCAACGGCCGGTGCATCACGAACCGGTGGAGGGTCCACTCGAAGAACGAAGACCAGGCGACCGCCAGCAGCGCGCCCAGGCTGAACCAGAAATAGGCAGGCACGGGCCGCGGACAGTGTCAGACGTCCCGCCGGTCCGCCAGTCCTGTTTTTGACCCCTTCTTGGGGTTCCCAGGGCACCGGGTGGGTGGCGGCCCGCCCGGGACAACCCGTCCGCGGGCGGTGGCGGATCAGCGCCCGGCGCGTTCGCGTCGGGTCCGGGGCGGCGGCGGGGTGAACGGTTCGTCCCACTCGACGTTGTACCATCCGAGGAACATCTCCTCCCACGACTGTTCGCCCCAGTGGACGGCGACGGTGGGGTCGGGGTTCGAGGGGTTGCCGGGGGAGTTGTCGAACGTGCCGACCAGCCGCACCCGCGTGCCGGCGGGCAGTCGCAGCGGCTCGGCCAGGGGGTAGGTGAGCTGCCAGTTGAAGTCGTAGCGCGGGACCGAGCAGACGGTCTCCCGGCGTCCGTCTGGGAACTCCACCTCGAAGCGCATCGACCGGCCCCGGAGGTGCATGTGGGGGGTCACGCTGTGGAGCGTGGCCGGCCGGTCGAAGCTGTAATGGGCGGTGACCTCCGCCCGGGGGTTGCCGGGCGGGATCTCGAAGTCGGTCTGGATCACCGGCACGCTCTCGTAGCGGCGCCCGGGTTTCTCGTCGGCCAGGTAGAGGCCGATCTCGGTGGCGTCCGTCTGCTCCGATCCGCAGGTGGTATAGTGCAGTTCGAGGTCGAACCGGGCGCCGGGCGGCAGGTACTTGCCGGTGCCCCGGGGGAAGTCGCCGAGCGCCGTGCCCGGGGCCCAGCCCACGTACATCTCGTCCTGGCCGAGGTTGTCCGTGAAGCCGCCTTCCTTGAGGCGGGCGATGACGTGGTGCAGGACCCGCCGGTTGCCCGGCTTGACCCAGGTGGCCCGCACCCACGCCGGGGTCTCGTTGGTGAGCCGGACCTCGACGTGCCGGTAGTCGAGCACCCCGGTGGCGGGGATGACCTCCGGCCGGGGCAGGCGCAGGACGATGTCGGGCGGACCCAGGGGCCAGTCGGGCGCCGGGGGCACCTCCAGGCCTTCCAGCGGATCCGGCCCGTCACCGCGGGGCGCGCCCTGGCCGATCCAATGGAGGAGCGTCTGGGCCTCGGACACCGTCAACGCCGTGGCGCCGGCAAGTTTCCCCACATGCGGGTCGGCATCCCACGGCGGCATGCGCCGGGTGAGGATCACCTCCTCGATCATCGACGCCATGCTGCGGACCTTCCGGTGACCGCTCATGACCCAGGACCCGATGTTCCCGCGGCTGTGGCAGTCGACGCATTTTGCCCGGAGGATGGGCGCCACCTCGGAGCTGTAGGAGACCTCCCGGCCGGCCCATTTCGCGTCGGCCTCGGAGAAGATCCGGCAGCCGCGGGCGGTGGTGGTCGGGACCTCGACCGGTCGGTCGGCGAGGAGGGCGTCGAGTGCCTCGGCGAGGTGGGCACGGCCGACCGACGGCTTGCCGGCCCCCTCCACGAACTGGTCGTCGATCGCCCCGCGGTAGAACACGCTCCAGTCGTCGGTCCGGATCGCCACGGCCTCCCCGGTGCGCTGGACGCCGAGGTGCCGGGCGACGCCCTGGGTGTCGTCGTGGAGCACGGGCAGGTCCCAGGCGCCGAGTTCCCGGGCTTCCCCGGCGATGCCCGGGCGGTCGTCGCCGGTGTTCGAGTTGACCAGCAGGAGGGTGACGCCGCGGTCGCGGTACTGCGCCTGGAGATCGAGGAGCTTGGCGGTCGCCTGGCGGGCCACCGGGCAGCCGTTGCCGGTGAAGAAGAGCACCACGGCGCGTCCGCCGGTCCGGCGCAGCTCGTGGGCCTCGCCCCGGTGGTCGATCAGCATGAAGTTGGCGACCTCGCGCGGACGGGCCTCCAGCAGGGGGAGGCCGATGGCGAGGGCCAGGGCGGCGAGGAGGAAGGGGCGTGTCCTTGACATGTGAGACTCCAGACGGCTCCGCCCGGTGTTCCGTTCAACCGAGGCCGGAGAGGGAACGATTCCACGGGCGCGGGCCGCGGGCACCTTACACTCTTGTAATCGTTCGGAAAGGTTCGGGTCATGCGGGGGGTCGAAGGTGGGGGCGTCGAATCAATCGAAAGGAATCGCATGGACGGCACATCAATGTCTGGAACGAAGAAATGGCTGGCACTCCTGCTGGCGACCGCCGGCCTGTTCCTCGGCGCGCTCCCGGCGCTGCGGGCCCGGTCGGATTCCCCCGCCCCGGGCGGCCCGGTGCGGCTGCAACTGGATCCCGAGCCCCTCGACCGGGAGCGCCAGCCGGGCATCAGCCTGAGTCCCATCGTGCGGAAGGTCAGCCCGAGCGTGGTCCAAGTGTTCACCTCGGCGCGGAGGGTCCGGGGACCGGGACCGAACATGGAGGACCCGATCTTCCGGTGGTTCTTCGGGAACCCCGAGCCGCAGGATCCCCGCGGGCCCCGTCGGGCGCCCCGGATGCCCCGTCAGGAGGGGATCGGCTCCGGGGTGGTGGTGACCGAGGACGGATACATCCTCACCAACAACCATGTGATCGACGGGGCCGACGAGGTCCGGGTGGCGTTGAACGACGGACGGGAGTTCCCGGCCAAGGTGGTGGGTCGGGACCCGAAGACCGACGTGGCGGTGCTGAAGGTGGAGGCCGACGGGTTGGTGCCGGTGGCCATCTCCGACAGCGACCAGCTGGAGGTGGGCGACCTGGTGCTGGCGGTGGGCAACCCGTTCGGTGTCGGCCAGACGGTGACCATGGGGATCGTGAGCGCCAAGGGGCGCGGGGTGGGCATCCTGGGCGACGGGTACGAGGACTTCATCCAGACCGACGCCTCCATCAACCCGGGCAACTCGGGCGGGGCGCTGGTTGATGCCCGCGGCCGGCTGGTGGGGATCAACACCGCGATCCTGAGCCGGTCGGGCGGCAACCAGGGCATCGGCTTCGCCATTCCCGCGAACCTCGCCCGCGACGTGATGGAGGCGCTGGTGCGGGATGGCCGGGTGACCCGCGGCTTCCTTGGCATCCTGATCCAGGACGTCACCCCGCCGCTGGCCCGGCAGTTCGAGCTGCCGCCGAACAGCGGCGCCCTGGTGGCCGAGGTCAATCCCAAGGGACCGGCCGACCGGGCGGGGTTGAAGTCGGGCGACGTGATCCTGGAGTTCAACGGCCGGGAGATCCGCGACAGCCGTTCCCTCCGCCTGGAGGTGGCGCGGACCCGCCCGGGCTCGACCGTCCCGGTCAAGGTCCAGCGTGACGGGAAGCCCCGGGAGATCCGGGTGAAGGTCGATGAGCTGGAGGGCGGCCCGCAGGTGGCCGGCGGTCCGGGCGGGTCGGCCGACGACGAGGGCACGCTGAACGGGGTGGGGGTCACCGACCTGACCCGGGAATACCGTCGGCAGAACGACATCCCCGACCGAATCCGGGGGGTCCTGGTGACCGAGGTGGATCCGGATTCGGCGGCCCATGAGGCCGGGTTGCGGGAGGGGGACATCCTTCTCGAGATCAACCGCCAGGCGGTCGGGACGGCCGACGAGGCGGTCCGGCTGACAGAGCGTCCGGAGGACAAGACGACCCTCCTGAAGATTTGGAGCCGGGGAAACACCCGGTTCCTGGTGGTCGACGAGACCGAGTCCCGTTGACCCGGGCAACAACGCGCCCGGTCCCTCCCGTGCCGCGGGTGTGGTGCGGGGGGGACCGTTGGTGTGCGCGTCAGACCACCGGCAGTTCGCCGGTGACCCGGACGCCGTCGAGGGCCTGGACTCCGCCGGATTGGAGATGTTCCCCGGGCTGGGCGTAGCCGGGGATGATGCGGTTCAACTGTTCCGGCGTGGCGCCGAGGTGGTCGCGGATCAGGTGGCCGAGGACCGACCGGTAGTCGGTGGCGCGCTGGAGGTACCGGCGTTCCGCCTGGAACATCGACCCGGTCTGCCCGGTCTGCCACGGGAGGGGGTCGCCCGGACCGCAGCCGTGGATTCCCGACCGGGCCCCGGAGTCCGCCGACCCCGCCCGCCATCCCTTCACCCGCCCCCCCGCCACGAACATCACCCCGGCCTCGGCATGGTCCGTGCCGTTGTCGTCGTTCTCCACGGTCGTCCGTCCGAACTCCGAGAGCGTCGCCACCACCAGGTCGTCCCACCGGCACTTTGCCGGGTGCTGGAGGAAGTACCGGCGGAGGGCGTGGATGGCCCAGCCGAGCTGGCGGAGGAGGTTGGGATGGCTTCCGGTGAGGGTGCCCTGGGTGGAGTGGGTGTCCCAGCCGGAGATCTGGGTGCCGGCGACGATGGCGTCGGTGCTGTTCAGCACCAGCGCCGCCGCCTTGAGGCGCTCGAAGAAGCCGTAGGCCGAGGTGGGGACCACGTACTTCGCCGGATTGTTCCCCGCCGCGGCGTAGCCGCCATTGGTCGCGTTGCTGACCGGGAACAGGTTGTAGGGCCGGTCGCCGTCGGTGACCTCGGTGTCGGTGAACTGCGCGTCGAAATTGATCCCGGCGAAGATGTCGAGGGTGCTGCTCAGGTTCTCGTACTGGAGGTCGAGGAGGTTGCGCGACCGCTTGTCGGGGAAGCGGGCGGCCTCGGCCATCCGGAGGAACTGCTTGGCCTTGGCGTCACCGACGGCAGTGCCGGTGGCGGGGACCCCGAGGAGGCTGTACCGGGCCGGGTCGCTGATGTTGGTCATCGCCGCCCGCGATCCCCGGAGCAGCAGGGGCAGGGAGGACTGGAACGAGACGGCCGTCAGCGGATTCGAGTGGGCCAGCCCCGACTCGACCATGGCCCGGTACAGGATCCCGTCGCGGACCGTGTCGTCGCGCGGGGCGCCGGTCTCCCAGTAGTTCTGGGAGTCGAAATGCGACCGGGACTGGTCGGGGTACCCCACCCGGTGGATGAGGGCGAGCTGGCCGGCGTTGTAGGTCGGGAGGAGGAACTTCAGCGACGGATGGAGCCCGGCGAAGCCGTTCCCCAGGGCGAGCCCGCCGAGCAGGTCGGTCGGCGTCCGGTGATACGGACCCCGATCGGGGCCGGACTCCGGGAACGGGGCCGGCCCGGAGGCGGCGGGATCCGAGCCGGGATCGGGCGGGATGAAGAGCGTCGGACGGTTGGCGGTGTTGTAGGCGTCGTCGCCGTACGGGATCACCGAGTTGAGCCCGTCGTTCGCCCCGCGGAGGAAGATGAAGAGGAGCTTGCGGACGCGGCCCTGGGCATCGGGCAGGCCGATGCCTCCCTCGGCCAGCGTCCGTTGCAGGACGAGGGGGAGCCCGCTGACGGCCGCCAGGGCGGTGCCGATCCCGCCGGCGGTGAGCCGGCCGATGAAGTCGCGCCGGGTGAGGGGGTGTTGCGCAGGCATGGGACCGGGTGGGGTTACTGCTCCTGGAAACGGGGCGAGGTCATGAGGAACGCCACCATGCCCCGCACCCGGTTGCCGAAGGCCGGCGAGCCGGGCTCGAGGTCGGCGAACGGGCTCGGGGTGACCCCGTCGTCGCCGGTGTCGAGGTAGCCGACGGCCAGTTCGCGGTAACGGGCGAGATTCGCGGGGCCCTCCGCCGGGAACAACAGGTCGAGGAACACGTCGACCACAGCCCCGGCCTCGTTGAGGCGCTGGGGAATCCACTGCCCGATCACGGCCAGCGGGTCGAGGAAGGTGTCCCCGGCGTCCCCGGGCCGGCCGGGTCCCGGCGGATGGAGGGCGGCCTGCAGGAAGCGCAGGCGCTCGGCGAGGGTCCCGGCGGAGATCCATCCGGGACCGTCCTCCGGATACCCGTCCGGCTCCGCACGGTCGAACAACCGCATCCGACCCGCCCGGTTCATCATGTCGAGGAGGCCCTCGCCATCGGTGGTCGCCGCATGGGTGCCGTCGGAAAGCGCCACCCGGAGGGCCCGCACCGCCGCCACGCCGAACTCGAGCGGATCCCGCACCTTGTGGGAGATGGCGGCATGGCTGCGGAACAGGTCCGACTCGAGGATCACCCGGAGCACGTCCCGGATCCGCCCCCGGGGACCGCCGCCCGGCGGATTCTCCCAGGCCATCATGCACGCATGGATCAGGCGCTCCTCCGGGGTGGACTCGGCGTCGGTGAAGTCGTGTCCGATGTGGAAGTCGTCGTGCACGAGGAGACGGCAGAGCTTCACCGAGATGAACTCCTGGGTGAACGGCTGGTCGGCCATGTGGCGGAGGACCTGGTAGCCGTCCTGCATCCCGGCGTTCCCCGTGCCGTTCGCGAGCCGCAGCCCGTACGCCCGCCCGGCCCACGGGGGACCGAACCGCTCCGGAACCCGGAGCGGTGTGTCGGTCAGGATCCGGTCCTCCGCATCCCGCGCATGGAACAGATGCTTCACCGTCGGGTTGTGGCGCTCGGCCCGGTAGCGCAGGGCCCAGGTGCCCAGGAGGTCGGACCGCCGGGGGGGATCGTTGGTCGTCCCCGGCCGCACCACCGTGCTCCGACCCGCGAACGGGTTGCCCTCCTCGCCGGGAGGGAGGATGTCGACGGTCCACCCGGTCCACGCCTTGGAGATCTCGACGATGTCCCCCTGGCCGTAGCCGTTGTCGACGCCGAAGCAGAACAGTTCGCACAGCTCCCGGGCGTAGTTCTCGTTGGCGATCCGGCGTCCGTCGCCGCGCGAGTTCACCGTGTCGAGGTAGATGATCATCGCCGGGCTCTCGGCGCTGATCCGCAGGAGGTCGTGGAAGGTGGCGTCCGGCCGGAGCAGGGCCTCCGCCCAGCGGCGGTTCTCCCGGTACTCCATCGCGGTGGCCACCTGGCCGGCCTGCTCCCCGGGGAGGTACCGGTCGAAGTATTCCCGGGATTTCGTGTACTCGGTGACGAAGTGGTTCTCGACGAACTGGCGCAGCACCTCGTTGAGCTGGCGACGGGACTGCACCGCCCGCAGGGTGTGCCAGGTGCGGAGGTCGGTGATGGAGGCGGTCTCGTCCTCCAGCCGGGGCCGGATCGCGGCCGGATGGGCCTCGGAGGGATCGAGACGATGCCGGCTCACGATCCCGCTGCCGCTCAGCCGGAGGGTCAGTCGGATGTCGTCCGGCCGGGTCAGGTACCAGTAGCTCAGGGTGTAGGTCTGTCCGATGGAAAGCCTGGGCGAGAGGGTCTGGTAGATCGAGGAACCCCGGCTCGTTCCCCCCTCGGTGGCGACCAGGTGCAGCCCCAGCCGACCGTCGGTCCGGAACGCCGTGCTCAACGCCGATGCGGCGTGGTTCGGCGAGACCGTCCAGCCGGTCGACAGCCCCTGCTCGAAGCTCCCGTTGGTCAGCAGGTTGGTCCGGGACCCGTCATCGCCCGCCCCGGCCACCAGCCGGATGTCATCCAGGTACACATTCCCCGGATCCTCCAGGTAGACGTACAGCACCGAGGACGAGGCGGTGCCGGTCACGGTCATCCGACGCCAGCGCGGGGAGAACGGCGGGACGACGTCGACGACGTCGTCGATCGTCTCGGGCGCCAGTTGCTCCCCGATGTAGGCATCGGGTCCGATGGCGCGGAGGCGCGCGAGGGCGTCGGGTGTGGGACCGTAGGCGATCCGGTTCAGGAGATGGACCCCGGTCAGCTCCCCGGCGTCGAGGGGATGCGCCCGCACCCGGAACCAGGCCATGTCCGTGTCGCCTGCCGGGCCGGTCCAGCTGTGGTCCGAATCCACCCGACCGGGAACCGGCGAGAACGGCCCCTCCAGTCCCCCGGAACGTTCGATCTCGTAGTACAGAGCGGCCGGGTACGGCGCGAAGCCCACCCGCGCCTGGCCGTCCCGGACGGAAATCGATTCAACCGACGGACCGGGTTCCCTGTCGGGTGCCGCGAAGAGTCGGGCGCCGAACAGGATCGGGGCCAGGGTCCGCAGGGCGGGGGTGAATCTCCGAAGGCGCATGGATGCCGGGGCGCGCACGGCGCCGCCGGGAGTAGAGCCCAGGGACCGCCCGGGGGCCAGCGGCCGATTCCGGTAGGCGCATCTGCGTAGTCGATGGTCCGGGTGGGATCGACCGATTCCCGTTGGGAAAATCGGGGATTGCCCGCACCGACGTGGCTGGTAGGGTCCGCCTCCCCGATTTCCCGGCGCAGGCCGGGAGAGGGGGAAACGGTCTGTAAATGTCCGGCCGCGAGGGCGGTCGGCGACCACAACGACACTGAAACGAATCCGGTCCTTCCGCCGGATGGCGTCCCGGGCAGGTCCCGGGGGGCGCCGCAGACATTGGAAGACGTCGAAAACAGAATGAGCACGATCGGCATCAAGGAACTCCTCGAGGCGGGAGTTCATTTCGGACACCAGACCCGGCGCTGGAACCCCAAGATGAAGCCCTTCATCTTTGAGGCGCGCAACGGGATCCACGTCATCGACCTGTCCAAGACGGTCGACCAGCTCGAGCAGGCCTGCCAGTTCCTGGCCAAGATCGCCGGCAAGGGCGGCCAGATCCTCTTCGTGGGCACCAAGAAGCAGGCCCAGGAGGCCGTCAAGGACGCCGCCAAGACCTCCGGACAGTCCTTCGTCACCGAGCGGTGGCTCGGCGGGACGCTGACCAATTTCAAGACCGTGAAGCGGTCGATGGCCCGGATGAAGGAGATCGAGCGCATGGAGCAGGACGGCTCGATCAACCAGTACGTGAAGCAGGAGCAGTCGATGATCCGCCGGGAGCACCAGCGCCTGCTGAAGAATCTCGACGGCCTCCGCCAGATGGACATCCAGCCGGACGCCATGTTCGTGGTGGACATCAAGCGCGAGCACAACGCGGTGGCCGAGGCGCGTCGCCTCAAGGTGCCGATCGTGGCGATCACCGACACGAACTGCGATCCGGACCTGGTGGACTACCCGATCGCGGGCAACGACGACGCCATCCGCTCGGTGAAGCTGATCCTGGGCGCGGTGGTTGAGGCGGTTTCGACCGCCCGTGCCGAGTACGAGGCCAAGCGGGCCCGCAAGGCGCCCGAGGCCGAGGCTCCCGCCCCGGCGCCGGTGCCCGAGACCGTTGTCGCCCCGGCCGAGCCCGCCCCCGAGGCGGCCAGCCCGACCCCGGCGGCCTGAGAGGGTCCCCGAGGACACTCCCCACTCCACGACTCCAAGGAATACGCAATGGCTGATATCACTCCCGCAATGGTGGGCCGGCTTCGTGAGATGACGAACGCCGGGCTCATGGACTGCAAGAACGCGCTCGTCGAGGCGGGCGGCGACGTGGATGCCGCGGTGGACATCCTCCGCAAGAAGGGTGCCGCGAGCGCCGCCAAGAAGGCCGGCCGCGAGGCCAAGGAAGGCCTGATCGCCTCCGCCGTCGCCCAGGGCGGACGGGTCGGCGTCATCGTCGAGGTGAACTGCGAGACCGATTTCGTGGCCCGCAACGACAGCTTCAAGGCGTTCTGCGGCGAGCTGGCGGCCAAGGTGGCCGCCGATCCCTCGGTCGACCTCGAGCCGGACCGCGTGGCGGCGGTGGCGCGCATCGGCGAGAACATCCAGATCCGGCGCCACCAGCGCCTCGAGGTGGCCGGCAACGGCCTCGTGGCCGCCTACATCCACACCGGCGGCAAGGTCGGCGTGCTGGTGGAGGTCGGGGCGGAGCGTCCCGAGACCGCTGACACCGAGGATTTCAAGCAGCTGGTCCGCGACATCACCCTCCAGATCGCCGCCGCCTCGCCGGTGGCCATCGGACGCGACGACATGCCGGCCGGCGTCATCGAGAAGGAGAAGGAGATCGCCTCGCAGAGCGATGCCGTGAAGGGCAAGCCCGCCCAGGCGGTCGCCAAGATCATCGAGGGCAAGGTGAACAAGTTCCTCGAGGGGGCGTGCCTCCTCGAACAGGGCTTCGTGAAGAACCCCGACCTCAAGGTCCAGGCCCACATCGGGTCGGTGGCCAAGCAGCTGAACGACACCGTCACCGTCCGCCGGTTCTTCCGGTTCCAGGTCGGCGAGGCGATCGGCTGAACCCGGCAATCCCCGAAGTTTCCATCCAAGGGCGCCCGGTTTCCGGGCGCCTTTTTTCTTGAGCGACCTTCCCGTTCGGGGCGGGGTGGGGCCGGATGATCCGCCCGGACACGGAACTTCAGGTCGTCGGCGTGATGTCGGGGACGAGCCTCGACGGGATCGACTGCGCGCTCTGTGCCTGCGGTCCGGACTCGGTCCGCCGGATCCGTCATTGGTCGCGCCCGTTTCCGCGGTCGGTCTGGAATCGGTTGCAGGCGGCCGCCGCCGGGGCGGCGTCCGTGTGGGAGGCCGCCCGCCTGCACCACGACCTCGGTCGACTGTATGCCCGGGTGGTGTCGGACGGGCTTGGAGGGTTGCGGCCGGACGCGGTCGGGTTGCACGGGCAGACGGTCTTCCATCAGCCGCCCCCAGGTCGCCCGGCCACCCTCCAACTGGGGGAACCGTCCTACCTGGCCGAGACGCTGGGGGTGCCGGTGGTGTCGAACTTCCGCGCCGCCGACCTCGCCGCCGGCGGCCAGGGGGCGCCGCTGGCGACGGCGTTCCATCGGACGGTCTTCGCCGCGCCCGGGGAATGGGTCGGGGTGAACAACCTGGGAGGCATCAGCAATGTCACCGCCCTCGACTGGACCGGGAAGGGTGCGTCGCCCGTGGTGACCGCGTTCGACACCGGCCCGGCGAATGTCCTCCTCGACCTGGCGGTCCGGACCTGGACCGGGGGACGCCGCCGTTTCGACCGTGATGGAAGGATGGCGGCGGCGGGGAAGGTTGACGAAGCCCTGCTGGCCCGATGGCAACGGCATCCCTACCTGCGTCGGAAGCCTCCCAAGAGCACGGGACGAGAGCTTTTCGGCGAGTGCTTCTGGGAAGACCACCTGGTGCCGGGTCTCGGGGGGAGGGTGCCGTCGGGAGGGCGGCGGGCGGACATCGTGGCGACCCTGGCCGAGTTCACCGCCGGGAGCGTGGCGGATGCCTACCGGCGTCATCTGCCGGGGTTCCGCTCAGCCGATCGTCCCCGGGTGGTGCTGGTGGGCGGCGGGGCGGCCAATCCCGACCTGGTCGGGCGGATCCGGCGATGTCTGCTGGCGGTGAATCCCGGGGTGGAGATCGTGACCGGGGAAGCATTCGGCTGGCCGTCGAACACGGTCGAGCCGGCTGCGTTCGCCCTCCTGGCCGCGTGGCGCCTGCTGGGGAAACCGGGGAACCTGCCGGAGACGACCGGGGCCCGGCACCCGGTGCTCCTGGGGCAGATCGCCCTCGGGGGTCAGCGCTGAACCCGCGCCGAACCGCCGCGCGCCAGGGCCTCGACCTCCTCCAGGCGCGCCAGGGACACGTCGCCGGGGTAGGTGGTCAGGAGCGCCCCATGGGCCCAACCCAGGCGGAGCGCCTCCTCGGGGGGGCGTCCGGCGAGGAGGCCGTGGATCAACCCGGCGGCGAAGCCGTCCCCGCCCCCGATCCGGTCCACCACGTCGAGCTCGCAGGTCGGGCTCACGTGACGCTGGCCGTTCAGCCACAGCACCGCCGCCCAGTCGTGGCGGTTGGTCGAGTGCACCTCGCGGAGGGTGGTGGCCACCGAGCGGATGTTCGGGAAGGCGGCGGTCACCCGGTCGATCATGTTGAAGAAGGTCTCCGGATCCAGTTCCGAGGCCGCCTTCTCCGCCACCTCCGGGCCGGCGATCCCCAGGCCCTTCTGGAGGTCCTCCTCGTTGCCGATCAGGACATCCACGTGGGACACGATCCGTCGGATCATGGCCTGGCCCCGCTCCGCTCCCCCGATCGTCGCCCACAGCTTGGCGCGGTAGTTCAGGTCGAACGACGTCACCGCCCCGGCGGCCTTGGCCGCCTGGAGCGCCTCGATGATCAACTCGGCCGTGGTCTCGGAGAGGGCGGCGAAGATCCCGCCCGAATGGAACCACCGCACGCCGCGGCCGAAGATCCCCGCCCAGTCGAAGTCCCCGGGCTTGAGCAGTGCGCCGGCCTCGTTGGCCCGGTTGTAGAACACCACCGGGGGACGCACCCCCTGGCCGCGGTCGCTGAACACCGTGGCGATGTTCGGACCCCGCACCCCGTCGTGGACGAACCACTTGTAGAAGGGGGTCACCCCCATCTCCCGTACCCGGGCCTGCACCAGTTCACCGATCCCGTAGTCGACCATCGCCGTGGCGATCCCGGTGCGGAGGCCGAAACAGGAGGCCAGGTTGGCGGCCACGTTGTACTCGCCCCCGGAGACGTGGATGTCGAACGACCGGGCCCGCCGGAACGGGATGATGCCGGGATCGAGACGATGGACCAGCGCGCCGAGGGAGAGGAAATCCAGCTCGCAGGGGTGGGTGGGCAGGGGCAGGGAATTCATGGGCACGGACAACGGGGCCGATATCTACCGGAGGCGGCCGGCGGAGGCCAGTCCTCCGCGATGGTTTCAGGGTCCCGAAATGGGCGCTTGCAATTGCCCCCCTGTTCACCCAGTTTCTCCGCCGTCACGGGAAGCGAGTGTAGCTCAGCCTGGTAGAGCGTCACCTTGCCAAGGTGAATGTCGAGGGTTCGAATCCCTTCACTCGCTCCAGCTTTCCCTCCGCGAATCCCTCCCACCGGGTCGCGGTTTTTTCATGCCCTGACGTCCCGGCTCCTCTGCCTTCCGTGGATCAACTTCCCGGCCGCAGGGCGGAGACCTGGGCCTGCATCGCCCGCAGGTTGCCGGCGACATGCCCGGCGATCTCCACCAGTTCCCGGGCGCAGTCCGGGTCGGCCAGTTCGACGGCGTTCTCCCCCCAGAGCGCGAGCCAACGCCCGAAATGCTCCTCCCGCAGGCCCAGGCGCAGGTGACGTCCCATGCCGCCCCGGTACCGGACCGGCCCGCCGGTGTGGTTCGACCAGAAGTCGACCACCGTCTCCAGATGCCGGGGCCAGTCGTCGACATGGGCGGCGAAGACCGGCCCGAGCAGCGGGTCCAGTCGGGCCCGCTCGTAGAACCGGGAGAGGATCCGATGCAGTCCGTCGCGTCCCCCGAGCCGCTCGAAGAGCGACGGCGTTGCGGAGGGGGCGGTCACGCCGGCACCTCGCTGGCGGATTCGGTGGCGCGGATGCGGTCCCCCGAGGTGTCCCCGCCGGCCGGTGCGGACGCCGCGGCCGAGGCCTCGGGTTCGTCCCACACCCGCAGGGGCTGGTAGAAGGTGTCGCGTTGGACGGGGATGCGTCCGGCTTCGCGGATGGCCTTCACCAGGTCGCGCTCGGTCTGGAGCTGGGGCGAGCCCGCGCCCGCCATGTGGAAGATGTGCTCCTCGAGGATCGTCCCGTGCAGGTCGTCGGCCCCGTAGCTCAGGGCCACCTGGGCGAGGGGCAGTCCCATGCCCACCCAGTACGCGGTGATGTGGTCGAAGTTGTCGAGGTACAGCCGGGAGACGGCGATCGTCCGGAGCATGTCGGCGCCCGACGGCGGGTGCTCCACGGGGATGCCGTTGTTCTCGGGCTGGTAGGGCAGGGGAATGAAGCCGGTGAACCCCCGGGTTTCGTCCTGCAGTTCCCGCAGCCGCCGGAGGTGGTCCACCCGGTCGGACGCCGACTCGATGTGACCGTAGAGCATGGTGCAGGTGCTGCGTCCTCCCAGCCGATGCCAGGTGCGGTGGACGTCGAGGTACTCGTCGGCCGACTCCTTGCCGCGGGCGATGCGGGAGCGGACCTCCGGGGCGAAGATCTCCGCGCCGCCGCCGGTGAGCGATTCGAGTCCGGCATCCCGCAGTTCCGCGAGGGTGTCGGCGACGGACTTCTTTGCCAGCCAGGCGAGGTGGAGGATCTCGATGGCGGTGAAGCACTTCAGCTGCAGGCGGGGGTCGACCGCCTTGAGCGCCCGGAGGAAGCCGGTGTAGTGGGCGAAGGGGAGGGAGGGATGCAGGCCGCCCACGATGTGCAGTTCGGTGATCCCCAGCGCGAGGGCTTCCCGGGCCTTCTGCACCATGTCGCCGACATCCAGCTGGAATCCGTCGCCGTCCCGCTTCTTGCGGCTGAAGGCGCAGAACTGGCAGCTCAGGATGCAGTAGTTGGAGTAGTTGATGTAGCGGTTGAGGATGTACGACGCCCGGTTGCCGTTCCGCTGCCGGTTGGCGATGTCGGCCAGCGCCCCGAGGGCGTTGAGGTCCCGGGTGGTCAGGAGACGGAGGGCATCAGCCTCGTTCAGGCGTTCGCCCGACTCGACCCGTGGGAGGAGATCCGCCAGTTCACTGTGCTTCAGTCCGAAGTGCACGACGGGACCCTAGCCCGGTTTCGGGACCGGGGCGAGCGGGGGGCGGGGGCGTGCCGGGGCCGGCCCCCCACCGCATTCAGGAGTCGCCGGCGATGGGGTTCCAGACCCGGGTGAATCCCGTGCCTTCGAAGTCCTTCACATTGGCCGTGGCGAACTCGGTGACGCCGAATGCCTGGAGGCACAATGCGGTCCGCAGGTCGTAGATGCGGCGCCGGGCGAAGCCGGACGAGGCGGCGGCGTTCCACAGGGTCGAGTGCAGGTCGCGGCTCCGCTGCGGGAATCCGAGCACGCGCCATCGGGGATGCCGGCGGTAGCATTGGATCACGGCGACGGCCTCGGCGGGGCCGAGTGGTTGGGCCAGCACCGCCGGATTGCGCAGGTGCAGATACACTTCGCTGAGCACGAACTCGCTCAACGCCACGTCCTCCCGCGCCGCGAGGGATTCAAGGAAGGCCCGCGCCTTGCCATGCTGCGGCGCCGCTTCGCAGAAACCGAACAGGAGGATGTTCGCATCGACGGAGATCATGGGAGAACCGGTCCGCGGGACTCTGCTTCGTGGGCGAGGTCCCGTAGCTGTTCCGGGCTGAGGCCCTTCCAGCCGACATGGCGCGAGATGGGGGGGGCCCACCGCGCGGAGGATGCGGGGGCACCCTCGGCATAGGTTTCCAGCAGAAGCTCCGCCCCGCGTCGGAAAGTCTCCGCCAGGGACCACTCCCGCCGTCGGGCCAAGTCCCGGATCTCGGCGAACAGTTCCTCAGGGACCTGTATCTGCGTCTTGGTCATGGTCTGAAAATCCACCTCCATCATTTTGATGTCAATCCGTTGGGGGGCGAGCGGGGGGCCGGGGTACAGGGAGTCTGTCACCCCTGTGGGTTGCTTCCCCGCTTGCGGGACCGGGGTGGGTCGCCTTGACTCGCGGGCATGCAAGCCGGCTTTGCGGCCCGATGGGCCCGACGTTTCCCCGTGGTTCTCGGGCTCCTGTTTGTCCTCGCGTCGCGGTCCGCTGCGGCCCAGGACTATCCGCTGGGCCCGGATTCGCAGTTCAACCCGGCCGTGCCCCACGGGACGGTGACCCGTCACACGCTGGTTTCCGGCCCGGACAGCATCTTTCCCGGCACGGTGCGCGACTACTGGGTCTATGTGCCGGCCCAGTACACGGATGCCCGGCCGGCGGCGCTGATGGTCTTCCAGGACGGGGGCGGGTACGTGTCGACCAACGGCGCCTGGCGGGTGCCCTGGGTGTTCGACAACCTGATCGCCCGCGGCGAGATGCCGGTGACGGTCGGGGTGTTCGTCAACCCGGGCGTCGTGCCGTCGGTGATCGGCACCAACGCCCTCCCGCGGTTCAACCGGAGCCTCGAGTACGACGGCCTGGGTGATGCCTACGCGGCCTTCCTCGTGGAGGAGCTGCTTCCCGAGGTGGTCCGGGAGCGGAACGTCCTGATCTCGCCCGACCCGAGCCTCCGGGCCATCGGGGGCGCCAGTTCGGGCGCCATCGCGGCCTTCACCGCCGCCTGGGAACGGCCCGACCTGTTCCGACGCGTCTTCAGCACCATCGGCACCTACGTGGGGCTGCGGGGCGGGAACGACTATCCGACGTTGGTGCGCAAGTTCGAGCCGCGTCCGCTGCGGGTCTTCCTCCAGGACGGCTACAACGACCTCAACATCTACGGGGGCAACTGGTGGGTGGCGAACCAGGACATGCACAGCGCCCTCACCTGGGCCGGGTACGCGGTGACCAACACCTGGGGCACCGGCGGACACAACTCCGAGCACGGCGCCTCCATCCTGCCCTCCGCCCTCAAGTGGCTCTGGCAGGACGCCGGCCGGCCGGTGACCGCCCGGCACGCCACCAACAGCCCGGTGGGGCAGGTGACCGTTCCCGGCGCCGGCTGGGAGCTCGTGGGCGACGGGTACGGACTCCCGGGCGGGTTTGCCGTGAACGCCAAGGGCGAGGTGTTCTTCGCCGACCCGGTCGGGGCCAAGGTCCATCGGGTCGCCCTCGACGGGACGGTCAAGACGGTGCGGACCGACTCCGGCGGGGTGCAGGCGTTGTCGTTCCGTCCCGATGGCGGCCTCCTGGGAACCGTGCCGGACGCGCGCCGGATCGTCCTCCTGCGCGGGGATCGGGACGAGGACTACGTGGCCAATGACACCTTCAGCAAGGACCTGGTGACCGGCTACACCGGCTATTCGTTCTTCTGCGATCCGCAGGAGCGGGCGGTGAAGCGGATGGATCCGCGGGGGAACGTGTCGGTGGTCGACACCGGCATCGGCTTTCCCGCGGGCGTCTGCCTGAGCCCCGACCAGAGCCTTCTCCTGGTCTCCGACCTCGTCGGCCAGTCCGTGTACAGCTTCCAGATCCAGAACGACGGATCGCTGGCGTATCGCCAGGCGTATCATCACCTCCACCTGCCCGATGACCCGCGGGGCAGCGGGGCCGACGGGATGACGGTCGACACCGAGGGCCGGCTGTGGGTGGCGACGTCGGTCGGGGTGCAGTTCTGCGACCAGGCCGGCCGGGTGAACGGCATCCTGGCCAAGCCGGAGCCCGGCGCGTGGGCGACGGATGTCTGCTTCGGGGGCCGCGACCGCGACGAACTGTACCTCGCGGCGGGTCGCAAGGTGTGGAAGCGCAAGATGCGGGTCCGGGGCGTGCTGGCCTTCGAGGAGCCCGTCCTGCCCCCACGACCGAGGCTTTGAACGGCTGCGGCCCCCGCGCTTTCACGCCCAACGGCCGTTTCGCTCCCTCCAGTCGTCCAGACAGGACATGGCGGCAAATTCGCTGATGTGCCCCGTGTCGACGAGGAACTCGAGGAGGCCCGAGGATTCCAAGGCACGGTGGATGTCCATCAGCGCCAGCTCGAAGCTGCGACGGTGGATCGGCTCGCCCATTTCCGAAACCACGCTGCATCGCCGGCGGCGCCGCAAGTCTTCAGTTTCCGACCGCCCCGAGCGCCTCGCGGGCGAAGCGGCGGGTGAACAGGTCGGTGGCCATCGCCCGACGCAGCTCCGGTTCGAGCACCGCCGCATCCGCACCGGCCTCGCCGGCCAGGATCGCCGCCAGCCGCCGCGCGAGGGGGTCGTTGGACTCCAGCCCGGTCCGGCAGACGTCGATGAATTCCCCGAAGGGCGCCCCCTGTCGCCGGAGGGCCCTCACCGCCAGCAGGGCGAGCACGGGCTCGCCGCCATGGGCGGCCTCCTGGAGCGCGGCCCGGGCGGGATGGCCCGCGGGGCCCAGCTCGCCGAGGAGCCACGCGGCGGTCCCGCGCACCCCGAGCGGCGCCAGGCCGCCGTCGGAATCGAAGGGCTCGGCCGGGGGCAGGAAGGATTCCCGGGATGCCCCATCCGGTCCGCTGATCGCGGCGGACAGGACCGGCACCGCGCCCGCCGGATCGCCCCGGAGCCAGGCTGCGGCCCAGGCCGCACGGATCCGCACGAGGGGGTCCGGGTCCTGCAGATGGAGTTCCACCACGTCGAGCGCCGGCGCGGCGTTCGTTCCCGCCCCCGCCAGCGCCTCGAAGGGCGGCGGACGCACGGTCAGCATGGCCCGATAGACGGCCGGCAGCACCCCGGTCACGGCGTCGGTTCCCATCGCGGCCAGGGCCCGGGCCGCGCTCCGGCCATGCACGGGATCCGTGAGCCGTGCCGCCACGTCGGGTGCCGCCGACGCGGCCCCGGGCCCGATCCGCGCCAGCGCCAGCAGGGCCATCTCGACCGACACGACGTCCTCGTGGAGCAGGGCCGACAATTCGCCGACCGCCTCGGGGATCCGGGCGCGGGTCGACTGGACGACCCGCGCCGCGCGGCGTCGCACCGCCGGGTTCGTATCGGAGAGCCAGCGGCGGGCGAGCGCGGTGGAGGCCGGATCTTCCGGGGCGATGTCGAGCACCGCCGCGAGCGCCCCCGGGGCGAGGTCGGCGGTCGGATCCGACGCCCGCGCCCGGATCCAATCGAGCTCCCCCCGGGCCTCCGGACCGAACAGCCGGAGGCCGTACAGGACGTCCGACCGGACATCGGGTCCCGGACGCCGGATGAGTCCGGCCATCCAGCCGGACACCGGGTCGGGCGCCCGGCCGGCGATTCCCTCCAGCCACGCGTTCCACACCGGGCGGTCCCAGTCGCGGAGCGCCGCCAGGCGGGGGATGGCTTCAGGGCCGATGGCGGCGAGCGGGCGCCGGAGATCGGGGGACTGGCGTCGTGAATCGACCAGCCAGCGCCCGAGGGACTGGCCGTCGATGGACGGGCCCGGGTCGCGGAGGGCGAGGGCGGCCAGGCCGGCGGTGAAGCCGACGGCGAGCGCGGCGACGATCCGGCGGCCGGCCGGCTTCATGGGTTCGGGGCGGGGGTGGGTGCAGGGCGTTCCGGACGGCGGAAGACCAGGATGTGCTGCCGGGGCAGGCCGCGGAGGTTGCCCACCCATTCCAGGTCCTGGGCCTGCATCTCCCGCCGGACCTGTGCCTCGGTCATCTTGTGGAGCGGCTTGATGGGGATCCAGCGCTCCTCTCCGCGGTACTCCACGAACACCATGCGTCCGCCCGGCTTCAGCGCCGCCGTCACGCGGCGCATCAGTTCGAACGGCTCCGCCACCTCGTGGTAGACGTCCACCATGAGGGCCAGGTCGATCGACGCCTCGGGCAGGCGCGGATCCGCCTCGTCCCCGAGCACCGGGACCACGTTGGTCACCCCGCGGGCGGCCATGTTGGTCCGGAGAATCGCCAGCATCTCCGGCTGGATGTCCACCGCGTAGACCCGTCCGGCGGCGCCGACCATCCGGGCCATCCGCCAGGTGAAGTAGCCGCTGCCGGCGCCGATGTCGGCCACCACCTGCCCGGGCTGGAGACCCAGGGCGGAGAGCAGCCGGTGGGGGGCCTCCTCCTCGACCCGCTCGGGGCGTTCCAGCCATGGCGCGCCGTGATGGGTCATGTAGTGGGCGATCTCCCGGCCGAGGTACCACTTGCCGATCCCGTCCGGCGAACCCGGTCGCCGTTCGTACCGTGGCGCCTCCTGCGCCCGGACGGGCGGGGAGCCGGCGATGGCCATCAGGAGGGCGACGACCGCCAGCCACCGCGCGATGTTCCCGGGAACCCGTCCTGTCCGCGAGCCCGTGATCATGCCGCCTCCTTCCCGGGCCGGGGTCCGTCCAGCGGGTGGTCGGGGAAACGCTCGCGAATCGTCCGACGGGTCCGTTCCACCACCGTCGGCATGTAGCGTCGGCGCACCATGCCGCGCTCGAGGGCGTCCAGCAGTTCCAGCCAATCCTCCAGGGGTGGTTCCGGCAGGGGAGTCCACTGGACCTCCGGCCCGCGGCGCCGCTCCCGCTCGAAGAAGCGCCAGGTGTCCCCGACCTTCTGCACGTACACATGGCGCTTCGAGCCGTCCTCGCCGCGTGTGGTCCATCCGATGTCCGCCTTGACGCCCATGGTGTTTGCCTGTTCAGCCGTGGTCCGGGGTTTCCGGGAGGTCCACCGCCGCCACGGCCATGGCGGCGATCCCCTCCTCGCGACCGAGGAATCCGAGACGCTCGTTGGTGGTGGCCTTGACGCCCACGCGGGCCGGCGGGAGGCCGAGCGCCGCGGCGATGTGGGCCTTCATGGCCGTGATGTGGGGGAAGATCTTCGGCTGCTCGGCGGCGAGGGAGGCGTCCACGTTGACGATCCGGCCCCCGGCCGCCCGGACCCGACGGGCCGCCTCCTCGAGGAACACCCGGCTCGGGGCATCCTTCCAGGCGGGATCGGTGTTGGGGAACAGGTGGCCGATGTCCACCTCGCCCACCGCCCCGAGCACGGCATCGGTGATCGCATGCAGGAGGACATCGGCATCCGAATGTCCCTCGAGCCCGCGGTCATGCGGGATCTCCACCCCGCCCAGCACCAGCCGCCGGCCGGGGACCAGGCGGTGGACGTCATACCCGATGCCGACATGAACCATGTCGCCAGCCTAGGGCCGCACCCAAATCAGGGCCAAGGAGTTTCCCGGACGGCAAATGCCAGTTGCCCCCGCCTTTTCGATCCCGATAATCGGTCCCGGCCCTCGCCGATCCTCCGATGCTCGAGTGGAACATCCAGTCCCGTGCCCATGCCTGTCAGATGACCGGTGAACCCTTCGTCGACGGCGGGGCCTACCACACGGTCCTCCTCGACGAGAAGGAGGGGTTCCGTCGGATGGATCTCTGTCCGGCGGCGTGGCGGGAGCACGGGGCGGAGATCGTGGCCCGTCCGAACTGCGTCTCCCACTGGACCGGCACCTACGAGGCCCCGCCGCCCGCCCCGCCCGAGGCGATCCGGAAGGACGACGCCGAGACGCTGCTGCGTCGGCTGCTGGAACGGGCGGATCCCGACCATGCGGCCGCCACCTACATCCTGGCGGTGATGCTGGAGCGGAAGCGTCTGCTCCGGGTGAAGGGCCAGTCCCGCGAGGGGGGGCGCCGTGTTTTTGTCTACGAGCATCCGGCCTCCGGCGACCTGTTCAGCGTGGCCGACCCCGACCTCCAGCTCGACCAGTTGGAGGCGGTCCAGCGCGACGTCGCCCACCTGCTCGTCCACGGGTTGCCCGACGGGGAACCGGCCGCGGTGTCGGCCGGCCCGGTGGAGGAACCGTTCAATGCTCCCAGTGAAATTGCCACCCTTGCACCGGCCTGAGCTTCCGTTGGCCGAAGACCGCGCGCCCGGGGCGGGCGGTCTTCGATCAATGGCGACCGGCCTCCAGATGCCATGCCGTCCCCATCCGAACTCGAAGCGGCCCTCGGGCACCGCTTCCACAATCCCGCCCTGCTCCGGCTGGCGTTGACCCATCCGTCGCTGGCCCACGAGGTCGGCCCGGGCCAGCAGCACAACCAGCGGCTCGAGTTCCTCGGCGACGCGGTCCTGCAGCTGGTCATCACCGTCGAGCTGTACGCCAAGTTCCCCGACCTCGGGGAGGGGCCGCTCACCCAGGCGCGGGCCCAGCTGGTGAACCGGGTCACCCTCGCCGAGCACGGCCGGCGGCTGGACCTCGGCAGCCACCTCATCCTGAGCCGCGGGGAGGAGTCCTCGGGCGGACGCACCCGCAGTTCGACCCTGGCCGACACCTTCGAAGCGGTGGTGGGCGCGATGTACCTGGACGGCGGCTACCAGCAGGCCCATTCCGTGGTGCGTCAGCTGTACCAGTCGGCCCTCGGCGAACTGGAGGTCCTGCCGAACCTGTCGAACCCCAAGGGGGAGCTCCAGGAATTGCTGCAGGCCACCTCGCCCGAGCCGCCCCGGTACGAGCTGCTGGGGGCGACCGGTCCCGACCACAACCGCAGTTTCGAGTGCGCGGTGTATCATCGGGGGACCGAGCTGGGGCGCGGCATCGGCCGCAGCAAGAAGCTGGCGGAGAGCGAGGCCGCCTCGGCGGCACTCCGCGTCATCCAGTCCCACGGGTCGACCGGGGGCCACAACCCGTCATGAACGCGGTCCTGCGCCGCGCTGTCCGCGTCGCCCTCGTCCTCCTGACCGCCTACGCCGGTCTCGTCGCCTACGTCGGAGCCACCCAGCGTCGCCTCATCTATTTCCCCGGCCGGCCCCCGGCCGATGCCGTGGAACGCCGGGTGTCCGAGGCCGGATTCCTCCCGTGGACCAATGCCGCCGGGATGCGGATCGGATGGTGGCGTCCGCATCCGGCGGACCCGGGCCGGACCCGCGTCCTGATCACCCATGGCAACGCCGGCTCGGCCGATGCCCGCGACTACCTGGCCGATGCCCTCCAGGAGGGTTGGGAGGCCGACGTGCATGTCCTGGAGTACCCGGGTTATGGCGATCGGCCGGGCGAGCCGCGACAGGACACACTGGTGGCGGCGGCCGTGGAGGGCGTCGACCTGCTCGCCGGCACCTTGCCGCTCTACCTGGTCGGCGAGTCCCTCGGGTCGGGTGTGGCGGCCGGCGCGGCGGCGGCCCGGCCGGACCGTGTCGCGGGCCTGTTGCTCCTCACCCCGTTCGACTCCCTCGCGAACGCCGCGGCGTTCCATTACCCGTGGCTGCCGGTCGGATGGATCCTGCGTGACCGATACCCGGCGGCCGAATGGCTGCGCGGTTACCCGGGCCCGGTGGGGGTGCTGGTCGGGGCGTCGGACACGGTGGTCCCCGCCGGACTCGGACGCCGGTTGCACGATGCCCTCCAGGGTCCGCGTCGATTGTGGGACCTGCCGGGGCAGGACCACGACGATGCCGTCCAGCAACCGCCCGAATGGTGGCGCGAGGCGGCCGCCTTCCTGTCGGACCCGATCCCTTCCCGCCGGTAGCCGCCGCCGATGGACGGCCGGATGGGGGGTGGGCTGGGCCAAAGCGGTGTCGGCGCCTTCGCTCTGCCACCGCAGTCCAAAAAGGGCGCGGGGCGAATGTGGAGTGCGGCGGGAAGCGTCAGCGCCACGCCGCTTTGGAAGCCGGACGGGGCTCGCGGGGACGCTCGCGCCACCGCATGGGGGGCGGCCGGATCGGTGGCGCGAGGCTCCCGCCGAGCCCGCGTAGCCGCCGCCGATCGGCGGCCGGTCGTCGCTGCCCCCCTTGCCCCCGCCCGACATCCCCGTAACGTGCTGGCATCGCGTATGTCCGCCTCGTTCCTGTCCCCGGTCCCCATCGTCGCGCTGATTGCCGCCGGTTCCCTGCATGCGGCGGTGGAGCAGTGGACGATCCGCGGTGAGCTGAACTACCGCCACCCCGCCCTTGCCGCGGGGTTCTCCGTCGGGGACCCGTTCACGATCACCCTCGACATCGACACGTCGACCGGCGTCCAGCCCGGGGACCGCCAGTTCTACACCAGCACGGGCAGCATGCCCGAAGCGATCCGGGGCGGTTCGCTGCGGGTCGGCACCTACTCCGCCACGCTGGGCCGGCCCGAGACCGGCGGGTTCAACCTCGTGAACGCCGTCACCGATGCCCCGTTCGGCTACGATCAGCTCAACCTCTTGTTTGCGACGTTCGACCAGTCGCTGACCGGACCCCCGGTTGCGGGTTTCGATGTGGAGAACCTCGCCCTCAATTTCACCGACGAGCAGGCGCCCTTCGACATGCTGGTCGGGACGGGCGCGGCCTTCCCGGCCGTCGATGCGCCGTTTCCGGGCGAGGGGACCTTCGACTGGACCCGCTCCACCAACCCGACCTACCACCTCCGGCTTCAGTTCAGCGGGGGGACCCCGTCGGGTGTCCAGTTCGTCCGGGGAACGGTGACCTCCCTGGTCATCGGTTCCGGTGGCGGCGACGGGCCGGGTGGCTTTGCCCAGGCGATGAAGGACGCGCAGTTGGAGGGGGATCTCGCGGGGCCGGGGGCCGATCCCAACGGGGATGGCATCCCGAATGCCATCGCCTACGCCCTGGGGATTCCCCTGACCGGCGACCCGGGACTGCTGCGAAACCGCCTTCCGCGGATCGAGTCCGGTCGCCTGGTGTTCTCCCTCCCCGAAACCGTCCCGTCGGATGCCCTCTACCGCGTCCTCGCCGCCGCCGATCCGCTGGGCCTCTGGGAGACGCAGGCCGAGCGGAGCGCCGGGGGGCAGTGGACCGGCGCCACCGAGGCCCCTGCGGCGGACGGTGTCCGGCAGGTGTCGATCGACCTCGGGCCCTGGATCAACCTCGCCGCCCGGTTCTTCCGGATCGAGGTCGAGCTGGTTCCGTGAAGAGCGTTGGGCGCCGTCCTCCCCGTAGCCGCCGCCGATCGGCGGCCGGCGCGGCATGCCACGCCCCACGACTCCCCATTTGCCAGACCCGTGCCGCCCCGCCATCGTCGGGCGCATGAAGTCGACCCTTGTCGGTCTCCTGGGCGCCCTGCTGCTCGTCGGGGCTGGCTGCAAAGAGAAGTCCGCCGAACCCGCCGAACCCACCGCCTCCGCTGCCGCCGCGGCGGCGCCGGCGGCTGCCGTGAAGCCCTATCCCCTCAACGTCTGCATCGTTTCCGACGAGGAGCTGGGCTCCATGGGCGAGCCCATCGTGATGGTCCACGAGGGCCAGGAGGTGAAGTTCTGCTGCAAGAGCTGCGTGCCGGACTTCGAGAAGGAACCGGCCAAGTTCCTCACCAAGCTCGTGGGGAAGTAACCGGCGTCCCCGAACTTCCGCTTGCCCGGCCGGCCCGGCCGGGCGCATAGGTGGATCATGCGACAGGGATTCCCGACCCGCTGCACGCCGCTCCTCGCGGTGTGGCTGCTGGTTTGGGCCCTGGTGGTCCCGCCGGCGCCGGCCCTGTCCGCCGCCGACGGTCCCCCGGTGATCCGCACCTCCGGCAAGGCGTGCTGCGCCCAGCCGGCCCGGGCCCAGTGCACCGCCTGCTGCTGCGTCGAGGCCCCCGGCCCGTCCGGCCGTCCGGCCCCCGCGCCCGGCCCCGTGTCCCCCGGATTGGTCAACGGGGACTCCCCGGTGCCCCCGGCGATGGCGGTCGCGTGGGTCCTCCCCGATCCGGCGACCTGCGGGAACCCGCCCGCCAACCCGTCCTCCGTCCTCCCTCCCCCCGTGCCGGTCCTTGCCCGGCACGGCGTCTTCCTCATCTGAGCCGCTGAAGGAATCCGACAGGTGGGGTGTGCCCGGCGCCGGCACGCCCGCCGTGTTCTTGTCGGGGCGCCGTTTCCCTTCCCAGCGGTCTCATGAACATTCCCTTTGGGCGGCCCGGGTCCGCCCCCTGCAGCACCCGGAACCCCGGCCGGCGATCGGCCCTGAGTTGCCTGGCGACGATCCTCGTCGCCGCCACCCCCCTGCGCGGGGCGGTGGTCGACAGCGCGCTGGTGGCGCGCCTGTCGGAGGAACTGCGCACCGGACATCCGGCCCTCCGGGCGTTGGAACGGCGGGCGGACGCGGCGGGGTACCAGGCCGAGGGTGTCCGCCAGTGGGCGGATCCCCAGTTCCAGGTGGGCGGGGAGGTCTCGCGTGAGGGTGACGCGATGGCCCGGACCCGCGGCGACCTGATCTACGGGCTCCAGCAGCGGCTGCCGGTCCTGGGCAAGGAACAGGCGGCGCGGTCGGTGGCCGAGGCGGCCGCCGCCACCGCCGCCACGCGGGTGGAAACCCGCTTCCAGGAACTGCGCCGCGACCTGGCCGTGGCCCTGCTGGAAGCGGCGTTCGCCGGGGAGATGGTCGCGCTCGACCAGGAGGACCTCGCCTGGCTCTCCGCCCTGGAATCCGCCACCGCGGCCCGTGTCGCATCGGGCGCCGTCCCCGGGCCGACCCTCCTGCGTCTGCGGAACGAGGCCGCCCGGCGATCGGCCGACCTCACCAACAGCCTGGCGGTGCTCGACATGCGCCGGGTGGGGGTCAACCGATTGTTGGGCCGGGACGAACTCCGGACGCTGGAGCCGCTGGAACTTCCGGACATCACCCCGGCCGTCCCGTACAGCCCCGCGGTGGTGGTGCTGGCGCTGAACGCCGAGCCGGAACTCCAGATCGTCCGCCGCCAGCGGACCGAGGCCGAGCGGGTGCTGGAACTGACCCGGCGCCAGAGCCGGCCGGACCTCGCGATCGGCGTCCAGGGTCGCCAGTACAGCGGCGACGCCGGATTCCGCGAGGGGATGTTCACCCTGAGCCTCAACCTCCCCTGGCTCAACCGCGCCGCCTACCGTCGGGACATCCTCCGCGACGAATCCCGGCTGCAGGCGACCGACCTCGACCGGGCGGACCTGGAGCTGGCGGTGCGCGAGGAGGTGCATCACCTCACTGTGCGCATCGCCAATGCCGAGCGCGACGCCCGGCTGTATCGCGACGGGATCCTCCCCCGCACCCGCACCCAGGCGGAGGCCACCGAGGCCCTGTGGACCTCCGGCCGGGCGGGCCTCGACGACGTCCTCGCGGTCCGGCGGGAGTTGGTGGGTGTCCGGCGCCTGCTGGCCCGGAGCGTGGCCGACGAGTGGGTCGCGCTGAGCGAACTCCTGCTCTGCTGCGGTCTCGACGACCTCGAATCCCTGCAAGCCGCCGGCCCGGCCATGGCCGGCACACCCGTCCCCGCACCATGAAGACCTTCCGCTTCCTCCTCCTGATCGCCGCCCTCGGCCTCGCCGCCGGCGCGGGATGGTTCGCCGCCCGCCGCACCGGGGGGCATGTCCACGCGTCGGCCGGCTCCGGCCGGACGGTGAAGTTCTACCAGTCCCCCATGCACCCGTGGATCCAGTCGGATCAGCCCGGGAAGTGCACCATCTGCGGGATGGACCTCGTCCCGGTGTACGAGGGCGATGCGGGCGCCGCGGCCGCGGAGGATCTGGTCACGCTGCCGGCCGGTTCGGCGACGGTGAGCGGGGTGGCCACGTCGCCCGTGGAACGGGGCGCCCTGGAACGCAGCCTGCGCCTCGCGGGGACCATCGAGGACGACGACAGCCGCCACCGGATCCTGCCCGCCTACGTGGAGGGTCGGATCGAGGAACTGGCCGTGCCCCATGTCGGTGCCGAGGTCCGCGCCGGCGATCCGCTGGCCACCTTCTACAGTCCGAACCTCCTGGCCGCCGTCCGGGAATACGTCGCCTACCGCGGCACGGGTCGGACGGTTGCCGGGGACGCGGGACTCCTCTCCGCCGCCGCCCTGCGCCTGCGCCAGTACGGGATGACACCGGAGGAGATCGCGGACCTGGCCGTGCAACCCGATCCCGACCGGCTCGCCGTCCCGCTCCGGGCTCCCGTGGGCGGGACCGTGGTCCGCCGGATGGCCTACCCGGGCCAATGGGTGCGCGAGGGGGATCCTCTCTTCGAGATCGCGGACTTCGACGTGATGTGGTTCCAGTTCGACGCCTACGAGCCCGATCTGGCGTGGTTGCGGCCGGGACTGGAGGTGGTGGTCACCACCCCCTCGCGACCCGGACTGCAGCTGACCAACCGGATCGCGTTCATCGATCCGAACCTCGACCCGGTCACCCGCAGCACCCGCGTCCGGGTCGAGTTGCCGAATCCCTGGGAGGACGGCGACGGCGGCCGGCGGCGCCTGCTGCCGCACCGGGCCTACGCCGAGGCACGGGTCACGGTCGACGTGCCCGGGGTGCTCCGGGTTCCGCGGTCTGCGGTGCTGTCGCCCGGCGGCCATCCCGTGGCGTGGGTCGAGGTGGGGCCCGGGGCCTACGAACGACGCGACCTGCGGCTCGGGCGACGCGGCGACACGGCGTGGGAGGTGCTGGGCGGTCTGGACGAGGGGGATCGGGTGGTAACGCAGGGCGGCTTCCTGATCGACGCCCAGGCCCAACTCCGGGGAGGACCCCAGGGCGGGCATGTCCATGAGGCGGAACCGGTGGCGGGCGGATCGACCGGCACGCCGGCCGATCCGGTCACGCTGCCCGCCACCCCGCTGGGGGATCCGACGCGGACGGCACTCGACGGGTTCCTGGCGGCGGTGGAGGCGGCGCGGGCGGCGTTGGCCGCGGACGACCTGCCCGGGTACGCGGCGGCGCAGGGGCGCATGGCCGAGGGGGCGACCGGGCTGGGCGCGGCCCTGTCGGCACAGTCCGACTGGGTGCCGGTCTTCCAGCCGGTGCTGGCGGGGGTCCCGTCCCCGGGCGCCGGCTCCCTCCAGGAGGCCCGGGCCGGGTTCCATGGCCTCACCCGGCACCTGATCCCGCTCCTCGTCGAACTCCGACGCACGGGCGGCGTGCCGTCGGCACTGAGGATCTACCAGTGTCCGATGACCCGCACCGCCTTCCCCGGCGCACCGCCCAAGGCGGCGTGGTTCCAGCTGTCCGGTTCCCTTGCCAACCCGTGGTTCGGCGCGGAGATGCTCGAGTGCGGCACCGAGGTGAAGCCATGATCCGACATCTCATCGAAGGCTCCCTGCGCCACCGGTTCCTCGTCCTGTGCGGCGCGCTGCTGCTGGTCGCCTGGGGCGTGCACGCCCTCCGACAGACACCGGTCGATGCCATCCCGGACCTGTCGGAGAACCAGGTGCTGGTCTATGCCGACTGGCCCGGACGCAGCCCGCAGGAGGTCGAGGACCAGGTCACCTATCCCCTCAGCGTCAACCTCCAGGGGCAGCGCGGCGTCCGCGCCGTGCGGGGCACGTCGATGTTCGGGTTCTCCCTGGTGACGGTGGTGTTCGACGACGGAATCCCGGGCCTCGAGGCGCGCCAGCGGGTCACGGAGCGCCTCGGGCTGATCGCCGCGCAACTGCCCGACGGGGTGGTTCCGTTGCTCGGTCCCGACGCCACCGGACTGGGCTGGGTCTACCAGTACTGGCTGGACGTCGATCCAGCCGCGGCTCCGACGGGCGGATACGATCTGGGCGAGTTGCGGGCGCTGCAGGATTTCTTCGTCCGGTACCAGCTCCAGTCCGTGCCCGGGGTGGCCGAGGTGGCCGGGGTCGGGGGGTTCGTGAAGCAGTACTCGCTCGAGCTCGATCCCACGCGCCTCCGCACCGCCGGGGTCGGCCTGCCCGACGTCCTCGCCGCCCTCGCCGCCAGCCATGCGAACGTCGGCGGCAAGACCATCGAGGAGAACGGGCAGGAGTTCGTCATCCGCGGCGTGGGGCTGGTCCAGGGGGTGTCCGACATCGAGGAGGTCGCCGTCGCCCGGCCCGGCGGGGCCACGCCGGTGCGCCTGGGCGACCTCGGACACGTGGAGATCGGCGGCGATTTCCGTCGGGGGGCGCTCGACGTGGACGGCCGCGAGGTGGTGGGCGGGATCGTGGTGATGCGGACCGGCGAGAACGCCATGGCGGTGATCGACCGGGTGAAGGAGCGGATCGGCCAGATCCAGTCCGGCCTGCCGCCCGGGGTGACACTCCGTCCGTTCTACGACCGCAGCGACCTGATCGCCCGGACCATCGCCACGCTGCGCGACGCGCTGGTGGAGGAGGTGATCCTCGTGACGCTGGCCCACGTGCTGTTCCTGTTCCACTTCCGCAGCATCCTCATCGTCACCCTCCCGCTGCCTGCCAGCATCCTGATCTCGTTCATCCTCATGAACGGGCTCGGCATCTCGTCGAACATCATGTCGCTGTCCGGCATCGCCATCGCCATCGGCGTGCTGGTGGATGCGGGGATCGTGATGACGGAGAACGTGATCCGGCACTGCGAGCTGGCGGAGGACGCCCGCGGCCGGCGCCTGAGCCGGGCCGAGACCCTCGACTGCACGCGGGAGGCGGCGCTGCAGGTGGGTCGGCCGATCTTCTTCGCCATGGCGATCATCATCCTCGCCTTCCTCCCGGTGTTCGTCCTCGGGGGACAGGAGGGGAAGCTCTTCCACCCGCTGGCCTACACCAAGACCTTCGCCTGCATCGGCGCCACCCTGCTGGCGGTGACGGTGGTGCCGGTGCTGTGTTCGTTCCTCGTGCGGGGCCCGTTCCATCGGGAGGAGGACAACCGGCTGATGCGCCTCCTGCTCCGGATCTACGACCCGGCGCTCGACTGGGCGTTGCGGAACCGGGTCACCGTGATGGTGCTGGCGGCCCTGCTGCTGCTGGCCGCGATGGGAACGGCCCTCGGGCTGCCCCGCCCGGTGCTGCGCCGCGTCGCCCCCCACCTGCCGCCGGCCGTCGTCCGGCACCTGGCGGGGTTCGGGTCCGAGTTCATGCCGCCCCTCAACGAAGGCTCGCTCCTGTTCATGCCGGTGCTCGTCCCCAGCACCTCGATGACCGAGATCAAGCGGATCATGAGCTGGCAGGACACGGTCATGCGCCAGGTGCCGGAGGTGCTGACGGTGGCCGGCAAGCTCGGCCGGGCCGACACCGCGACGGACCCGGCCCCGGTCGAGATGATCGAGACCACCCTCACCCTGCGCCCGCAGGAGGAATGGCGTCCGGGGGTCACGCGGGAGGACCTCATCGCCGAGTTGCAGGAGCGGCTCACCGCCGTGCCCGGGTATGCGCCGGGATTCCTCCAGCCGATCGAAAACCGGGTGCTGATGACCTCCACCGGCATCCGCGCGCAACTCGGCGTGAAGCTGCTGGGCGAGGATCTCGACGTCCTCCAGCAGTGGGCGTTCGAGGTGGAGCGCGTCGTCCGACAGGTCCCCGGTGCGGCCGGCGTCGCCCCGAGCCGCGTGCAGGGCAAGCCCTACGTGGAGATCGAGGTCGACCGCCCGGCCGCCGCGCGGTTCGGGGTGTCGGTCCGCGACGTGCTCGACGTGGTGGAGGTGGGCATCGGCGGACGGACCGTCGGCCAGACCATCGAGGGGCGTCAGCGGTTCCCCATCCAGGTCCGCTACCAGAAGGACCAGCGGGACGACATCGAGCGCCTCGGCGAGTTGCTGGTCACCGGCATGGGCGGGCGGGTGGTGCCGCTCTCGCAGGTGGCCCGGATCCGGCGGGTCCTCGGCCCGAGCGAGATCGCGTCGGAGAACGGCCGCCTGCGGGTGTTCGTGCAGGCCAACGTGCAGGGGCGCGACCTCGGGTCGTTCGTGCGCGAGGTCCGGGAGCGGGTGGCGGCGGAGATCATCCCCCGCCTGCCGCCGGGCATCACCGTGGAATACAGCGGGGAGTTCGAGAACCTCCTGAGGGCGCGCCGCACGCTGACCATCATCATCCCGGTGTCGCTGTTCGTGATCTTCCTCCTGCTGCACCTCGTCTATGGCGACGCCCGGGAGGCCGCCCATGTGATCCTCGCGGTGCCCTTCGCCCTCAGCGGCAGCGTGTTCCTCCAGGCGATCCTCGGGTACCGCTTCAGCGTGGCGGTGTGGATCGGCTACATCGCCCTGTTCGGCATCGCGATCCAGACCGGGGTCGTCATGGTGGTGTACCTCGAGGAGGCCCTCGCCCGGGTCCGGGCGGAGAAAGGCGCCGCGTTCGGTCCCGCCGACCTGGTCGACGCCATCAAGGCGGGAGCCCGGCTGCGGTTGCGTCCGAAGGTCATGACCGTGGCCACCACCGTCGCCAGCCTGCTGCCGATCCTGTGGAGTTCGCGGGCGGGGGCCGAGGTGATGAAGCCGCTCGCCACGCCGGTGATCGGGGGGATGGTGTCGAGCCTGCTCCACATCCTGATCGTGACCCCGGTGATCTTCGCCATCCTGCGCGAACGCGACCTGCGCCGGGAGCGGATGCCGGCGCCGCCCTCCCCGTAGCCGCCGACCTGAAAGCCGAACGGGGTCCCGATCGGTGCCCGGGCCCGCCATTCCATCCTCACCTTGGGGTCGGAGGTCGGGGTCGGAATCGGGATCGATCCCCTCCCCACCAGCGGATTCCCCTTCGCCGCCCTCCCCGTAGCCGACGCCGATCGGCGGCCGGCGCCGCTTCGCCCCGTCCATGGCGGTGTCGCCGCTTCGCTTTGCCACCGCAGTCCAAAAGGGCGAGGCGCGGATGTGGAGTGCGGCGGGAAGCGTGAGCGCCACGCCGCTTTGAAAGCCGGACCGGGATCGTGTTGCCGATTGAGAGCCTGTCCGGAAACTCCGAGGGGTCCTGTTTTCGCGGAAACGGCCCGGGG
>CAZGIK010000025.1:0-76834 GCA_964525755.1 uncultured Verrucomicrobiota bacterium | reverse complement strand
TCCGCTGGCTCCACGACCGGACCACCGCCTTCGGCGAACACGGTCCCCGACCCGCGCTCCCGGGCGGTGGGTGAGGAACTCGTCCACGAGCCGCACCCCGTTCCAATCCCGGCCTTGTCACCCGCCCCCGGCCCGCGCGACAACAGGGCATGCCCCGCCGCCTCCTCGCCCTGGCCGCCTGCCTGATCGGCCTGATCCGGCCGGCCGCCGCCGCCGAACGCCCGAACATCCTGTTCATCATGAGCGACGACCACGCGTCGCACGCGGTCGGCGCCTACGGATCGAAGGTCAACCAGACCCCGCACCTCGACCGCCTGGCCCGCGAGGGGACCCGCTTCGCCAACGCCTTTGTGGTCAACTCGATCTGCACACCGAGCCGGGCCACCGTCCTTACCGGCAAGTACTCCCACCTCAACGGCGTCCCGGTGTTCAACCGCTTCGACGGCTCCCAACCCCACGTCGCCCGGATGCTCCAGGCCGCGGGCTACCACACCGGGATGGTCGGCAAATGGCACCTCGGCAGTGAACCGACCGGTTTTGACCGTTGGATCGTCCTCCCCGGCCAGGGCCGCTACGTCGACCCGGTGTTCCTCTCGCCCCAGGGCCGCATGACCCTCCCGGGCTACTGCACCGACGTCATCACCGACCTCGGCATCGGCTTCCTCGAGACCCGGCCCAAGGACAAGCCGTTCTTCCTCATGCTCCACCACAAGGCGCCCCATCGGGAGTGGACCCCCAGCGCCCATTACCGGGAGGTGTTCAAGGACAAGGTGATCCCGGAACCCGCCACCCTCTGGGACGACTGGGACACCCGCGGCTCCGCCCTCCGGGAGAACCGACAGACCGTGGCCCGCGACCTCACCCGACGCGACCTGAAGCTCGAACCCCCGTCGGACCTGCAGGGCCAGGACCGCAACCGCTGGCTGAACACCGTTCCGATGGAGGTCGAGGTCACCCGCCCCGACGGCACCCGGGAGGTCCTGACCGGCCGGGACCTGGTGAAGTGGAAGTACCAGCGCTACATGCAGGATTATCTCGCCTGCATCCAGAGCATGGACGACGGGATCGGCCGGGTCCTCGACCACCTGGAACGCACCGGGCTGGCCCGCAACACGGTGGTCATCTACACGGCCGACAACGGGTTCTTCCTCGGTGACATGGGCCTGTACGACAAGCGGTTCATGTACGAGCCCTCGCTCCGGGTGCCGTTGATCGTCCGGTGGCCCGCCGGGTCGCCGGCCGGCCGCGCGCCGGAGGCGTTCGCACTGAACGTGGATTTCGCCCCCACTTTTCTCGAACTGGCCGGCCTGCCGGTGCCGGCCGACATGCAGGGCCGCAGCCTGGTGCCGATCCTCAAGGGGGAGGACAACCCATCCGGTTGGCGCCAGAGCCTGTACTACCGCTACTACCACGACCCCGGCCACCACAACACCCGGGCCCATTACGGGGTCCGGACCCGCACCCACAAGCTGCTGCACTACTGGAAGTCCAATGAGTGGGAACTGTTCGACCTCCGGGCCGATCCCGACGAACAGCGCAACCTCGCCGGGGACCCGGCCCATCGGGCGACGCTCGAATCGATGCAGTCCGAGCTGGCCCGGTTGAAGCGGGAGGCGCGGGACGACGACCAGTTCGCCAACGAACAGCCGGGCGGTCCGGGAGTCGACGGCAACTTCACCATCCACGGCGAGCTCGGCACCCGGACGGTCCCGGAAGCCATCGCCGCCTCGAACCACAGCCCGCACCGTTAGGCGGAGCGGATCGGCTCTCGGGAACGCTCGCGCCACCGCACTTGGACTGCCGGCCGGAACGGTGGCGCGAGGCTCCCGCAGAGCTGCCCGGGGCTCTCCGTGCCCATCGACGACGGCGTCGGGGTCGGAATCGGTATCGGCATCGATCCTCCCCCCTCCGGAGCGCCGAGCTCCTGCGAGGCGTGCCCTGCGCCCCTCAGGCCGTGGAGGGATGAACCCGCGTCGGCGGGTGAGTCCGACGGGGTCCGAAAAGACCCCGCAGGGGTGGGTAAAGCGAAGCGGGACCGGCCGCCTATCGGCGGCGGCTACAGGCGAAGGGCGTCGGCCCCTCCCGGGGCCGATCGGGCTCGCAGGCTCGCTCCACCTTGCCCTGCGCCCCTCAGGCCGTGGATGAACCCGCGCCCGGCGGGTGAGTCCGACGGGGTCCGAAAGGACCCCGCAAGGGTGGGTAAAGCGAAGCGGGACCGGCCGCCGATCGGCGGCGGCTACAGGCGAAGGGCGTCGGCCCCTCCCGGGGCCGATTGGGCTCAGAGCCCATCGGGCATGGGAGCAGGCGGCGCCGGATGACGGCCGACGTCCTTCGTACCCTTCGTCCCTTCGTTGCCCCTCTCACCCCCGACGGATTCCCCCTCCGCCACCCCCCACCCCGAAAAGCGAAACGGCCCGCCGGGAGGGCGGGCCGTTTGCAGCAGGGACCGGATCACTCCGGACGGTAGATCTCGTGGCACTGCTTGCAGTTGGCCGCCTCCTTCCAGGCGTCCAGGGCGCCCGGCTTCCCCTCGGCCAGGAGCTTGCCGGCGGCGGCCAGCTTGGCGGTCCGGACCTTCCAGTCGGCCTCGTCCCCCTGCGGCGGCTTGGTCTTGGCGAGCGCCGCGGACAGCTCGGCCATCAGCTTGAAGTCCTCCTTCGTGCCCTCGCCCTTCCCCACGCGGGCGGCGGGCGACATCTTCCCCTTGAACCCCTTCTCCATGATCTCCTCGATGGAGAGCTTCGGGGCGTCGGCCGCGGAGGTGCTGAGGCCGAGGGCGAGGGCCGCGGTGGCGGCCGTCAGGATCAGGTGCAGACGTGATTTCATGGACTCGATGGATCGGACGGTTTTCGGTTTCTGCGCCGGCATCAGCCTGACGACGGAACCCTCCGACGTCGATGGAAATGCCCGTGGCGAACTCGGTCGGAGACCGGTCCGGAGCGGACCCGGTTACGCCGCGCCAACCGTGCGTTGGCGGGACGAAACCTTTTATGGACACCCGCCGCCGGACTCGGATTAACTCCGCCCGTCCACCGTTCAATCAACTTGACCAACATTTATGAGCAGTTCTGACGCAGGCATTGCGCCCAACGCCAAACGGCTGTTGTGGGCCGGCTTCCTGGCCATCCTCGCCGCCGGCATCGGCTTCGGGGTCCGCGGCGGCATTCTCGCCAACTGGGGGGCCGACTTCGGCTTCACCGGGGCCCAACTCGGGGCCATCGGCGGCGCCGGGTTCACCGGCTTCTGCTTCGGGATCATCATCGGCGGCGTGGTGGTCGACAAGATCGGCTACGGGAAGCTGGTCTTCGCCGCCTTCGTCTTCCACGTCCTTTCGGCATTCATCACCTTCGGCGCCACCAAGGGACAGGCCCAGGAACTCGCCTACAACTTCCTCTACTGGGGAACCTTCGTCTTCGCCCTCGCCAACGGCACGCTCGAGGCCGTGGCCAACCCGCTGGTCGCCACCCTGTTCCCCAAGAATCGGACCCACTACCTGAACATCCTCCACGCCTCCTGGCCGGCCGGCCTGGTGGTCGGCGGACTGATCGGCTGGACCCTCGGTGAGAACGGGGTGAGCTGGAAGATCCAGCTCGGCCTGTTCCTCATCCCGACCGCCCTCTACGGCATCGCCTTCCTCGGCCAGAGCTTCCCGAAATCCGAGGCGGCCGCCAAGGGACTCAAGGTGGGCGAGATGCTCAAGGAGGTCGGCATCCTCGGATCCGCCGTCGCCGCCTACCTGCTGGTGCTCTTCTTCCAGGACGCCCTGAAGCTGCCCGACGCCGCCGCCTGGGGCATCGGCGGCGTGCTGCTGGTCGCCGTCGCCGTCCTGACCCAGTTCTCCATCGGGTCGTGGCTGCTGTTCATCCTCTTCATCACCCACGCCCTGGTCGGCGCCGTCGAGCTGGGTACCGACGGCTGGATCCAGAACATCACCGGCAACATCCTCACCCCGGCCCAGGGCAAGATCCTGTTCGTGTTCACCTCGTTCCTGATGTTCGCCCTGCGGTTCACCGCCCACTTCATCGAGAAGAACCTGAAGATCTCCCCGGTCGGCCTGCTGTTCATCTGCGCCATCCTGGGCGTGGTGGGCCTCCAGATGGTCAGCGGCATCACCACCTTCGTCGGCGCCCTGCTGGCCCTGGCGGTCTACGCGGTCGGAAAGACCTTCTTCTGGCCCACGATGCTGGCCGTGGTCGGCGACCGCTTCCCGCGCACCGGCGCCATCGCCATGTCGATCATGGGCGGCATCGGGATGATGTCGGCCGGCCTCCTCGGCGGACCGGGCCTCGGCTACGCCAAGGACCGCTTCACCGCCGAACACCTCCAGCAGAACAGCCCCGCCCTCTATGAGCAGTACAAGGCGGCCAGCTCGAGCAAGTTCCTGTTCTTCAAGGAGGTCACCGGCCTCGACGGCACCAAGCTGTCGGAGGCCCAGACGGCCAAGCAGCGGTCGGCCGACCAGCAGACGATCGTCGACGGCAGCATCCAGGGGGATCGCAAGACCCTGAAGGCGGACTCCCTGATCCCCGCAGCCATGGCGGCCATCTATCTCCTGCTGTTCCTCTATTTCAAGGCGATCGGCGGGTACAAGCCGGTCACGATCGACACCACCCTCGGCACCGCCGAGTCGTAGTCGACGGCAGGCTCACCCCTTCCGATCCCCCGGGGGGCGGTCCGGCAACGGACCGCCCCTTCGCCTTTCCGCATCCGTGCCGGAAGCGGTCAGGTCGCCGGCCCCCATCGGGGTCGGGATCGGTATCGGCATCGATCCTCCCTTGTCCCTCTCCCCTCCGGAGCGCCGAGCTCCTGCGCGGCGTGCCCAGCGCCCCCTCGGGCCGTGGAGGGATGAACCCGCGCCAGCGGGTGAGTCCGACGGGGTCCGCCAGGACCCCGCAGGGATGGGAAGCGGTCAGGTCGCCGCCTCGGCCGGCACCAGGAAGCGGACGACCGTGTCCCCGTGGTTCAACTGCCGGAGATCGCGCCACGTCGACGGAATCTCCAGCCGATCCCGCTTGGCATGGCCGAGGATCAGACGTCCCCCCTCCGCGACCAGCGCCGGGAGATCCGGACTGTCGAGCAACCGCTGGGCGAGCGACGTGGAGCGGCGTCCGACGTTCTTCTCTCCATACGGCGGATCGGCAATGACCAGGTCGAACCGGCGCCCGTCCGCCCGCACCTGCGGCAGCACGGTGAAGACGTCCTGGATCCGCAGTTCGACCCCGACGGTCGGGAGGCCGCTGGCGGCGAGATTCCGTCGGTAGAACTGGCCATGGCGGGGGGAGCGTTCGACCGACAGCAGCGCCACCCCACCCCGGCTCAGCAACTCCAGGCCCAACGCCCCGGTCCCGGCAAAGAGGTCGAGGACCCGCGCCCCCTCCACGACCGGTCCCAGGCTGTTGCACACCGCCAGCTTGACCTTGTCGGGCATCGGCCGGACGTCGAGACCCGGCGGCACCTCCAGGCGTTGTCCGGCCGCCATTCCGCCGATGATCCGCATGGCCGCTGACCGTGCCGGGGCCGTCCCCGCGGCGGAAGCCGGAAAACCCGCGGATCCAACTCGCCGGTTGCACGTCCGTACGTGTACGGCACACTTCTCCAGACAACTACCCTCCTCCACCTGCCGAGTCGACGGATGGGATGCAGGTGGGTGGCGACCGACCGATGCGCGCGATGAAACGGATCCCCTCCTGGCTGTGCCTCCCGATGCTGGTGCTCCTGGCCTCGTGTGCCGGACGGCAGGACGATCCGCCGGCCCTGGCCGGACATGAGCGCGGTGCGCGCATCTACCGCACCCAGTGCGCCTCGTGCCACGGCCGCGCGGGTGAGGGGGTCGCCGACCGGTACGACGAGGCCCTCTACGGCAACCGCTCCGTCGAGTCGCTCGCCGGACTGATCGAGCGGACCATGCCCGAGGAGGACCCCGACCGCTGCGTCGGCGACGACGCCCAAGCCGTTGCGGCCTACATCCACGAGGCCTTCTACTCCCCCGAGGCCCGCGCCCGGAACAACCCGCCCCGCGTCGAACTCGCCCGCCTCACCATCCACCAGTACCGGGAGTCCGTCACCGACCTGATCGCCGGGTTCAAGGAGGTCCGACAGGCCTCCACCCCGGGCGGCCTCCGCGCCGAGTACTTCCAGTCGGAGGGCATGAACAAGAAGAAGGCCAGCGTCCTCAAGCGGACCGACCCGCGGATCGACTTCGATTTCGGCGACGGCAGCCCGGCCGATGGGATCACGGCCGACCAGTTCTCCATCGCCTGGGCCGGATCGGTCCTCGCCCCGGCCACCGGCGCCTACCAGTTCCGGGTGCGCACCCCGAATGGCGCTCGGCTGTACGTGAACACCGACATGGCCGCCGGGGACAGCAACCGCCGCGACGACAGCGATGCCAAGCGCCAGACGGCGACGGTCGACCTGTGGGTCAGCTCGGGCGGCGAGCCGCGCGAGGGCACGGCCGAGGTGTTCCTGCTGGGCGGGCGCAGCTACCCCCTCCGGCTCGACTACTTCAAGTTCAAGGAAGCCGCCGCCTCGGTCCGGCTCGAGTGGAAACCGCCCCACGGCGTCTGGCAGGTGATCCCCCCGGAATTCCTGTCGCCCGAGAACTCGTCGAGCCTGCCGGTGATCGGGACCACGTTCCCACCCGATGACGCCAGCTTCGGCTACGAGCGGGGCACGGCGGTGTCGCGGGCCTGGCATGAGGCGACCACCAAGGGGGCGGTCGCGGCGGCCGCCTATGTCGAGGGCCACCTCGGCACCCTCGCCGATGCCGGCGAGGGCGCGACCAACCGCCTGGAACGCCTCCACGCCTTCGCCGTCGAGTTCGCCGGACGCGCCTTCCGTCGCCCCCTCACCCCGGAACTCCGGGCCGCCCTCATCGATCCCCAGTTCACCCCCGGCACCGCCCCGGAGGTGGCCATCCGACGCGCCGTGCTGGTGGTGCTGACCTCCCCCCGGTTCCTCTACCCCGACCTCCATCCCGACGCCGATCCGCATTCCATCGCCGGCCGGCTGGCGCTGGCGCTGTGGGATTCCCTGCCCGATGCCGCGCTCCGCGAGGCGGCCGACCGCGGGGAACTGGCGGATCCCGACACCGTCCGCACCCATGCCCGGCGGCTCGTGGCCGACCCGCGGGCCCGGGCCAAGCTCCGCCGGTTCTTCGACCACTGGCTGGCCCTCGAGGAGGGCGAGGACGTCAGCAAGGACGCCAAAGCCTACCCCGACTTCGACGAGCAGGTCCTGGCGGATTTCCGGCACTCGCTCGAACGGTTTGTCGAGGAGGTGGTCTGGAGCGGTTCGTCCGACTACCGCCAACTGCTCCTCGCCGACCACCTGTACCTCAACCCGCGGCTGGCCCGCTTCTTCGGGAAGGAGGCGCCCGAAGGGGACGACTTCGTCCCGGTCCGGTTCGACCCCGCCGAGCGGGCCGGGATCCTCACCCACCCGTACCTCCTCTCGGCCCTGTCCTACCATCGATCCACCTCCCCGATCCACCGCGGGGTGTTCCTCACCCGCAACGTGCTCGGCCGATTCCTGAAGCCGCCCCCCATGGCCATCGAGTTCATGGACGACCGCTTCGATCCCTCGCTGACCATGCGCGAGAAGGTGTCCGAGCTGACCGGCAAGCCCGCCTGCATGTCCTGCCACGCCACGATCAATCCCCTCGGATTCAGCCTCGAGCACTACGACGCCGTCGGACGCTACCGCACCGAGGACAACGCCAAGCCGGTCGACGCCGAGGCGGACTACCTGACCGAGGATGGCCGGATGATCCGTCTGCGGGGGCCGCGGGACCTGGCGGAGCATGCCGCCACCAGCGTCGAGGCCCGCCGGGGATTCGTCCGGCAGCTTTTCCAGCAGACCCTCAAGCAGGCTCCCGCCGCCTACGGGTCCGACACCCTCGAACGCCTCGACACGGCATTCGTCGCCGACGGGCACCACATCCGAAACCTCCTCGTCGAGATCGCCCTCACCGCCAGCCTCCACCCGTCGACGCCCGGCGCGTCGGCCATCGCCCAAGCCCAGCCATGAACTCCCCCAAACCGAGCCGTCGCCGGTTCCTCCAACATCTCGGCGTCTCCGCCGCCGCCCTGCCCTTCATCGCCGGCCTGCCCGGCCTGCAAGCGCAGGATCCGGCACGGCCGCGCCAGCGGATGATCTTCATGTTCACCCCCAACGGGACGGTGCCGAAGGAGTTCTGGCCCGACGAGGAGGGGACGGACTTCCGGCTGAAGCGCATCCTGGAACCGCTCGCCCCGTTCCAGGACCGCACCCTGATGATCAAGGGCCTGTGCAACAAGGTCCGCGGCGACGGCGACGGACACATGCGCGGGATGAGCTGCCTCCTGACGGGCATCGAGCTGTTCCCGGGCAACATCCAGGGCGGGTCCGACACCCCGGCCGGATGGGCGAGCGGGCCGTCGATCGACCAAGAGATCCGACGCTTTCTCCAGTCGCGCCCGGAGACGCGCACGCGGTTCGGCTCGCTCGAGTTCGGCGTGGCCGTTCCCAACAAGGCCGATCCGTGGACCCGCTGGGCCTACTCCGGTCCCAACCAGCCGGTGGCCCCGGTGTCGGACCCGTACCAGATGTTCGAGAAGCTCTACGGCCAGCTCCAGGACCGTGAAACCCTCGGCAGCATCCTCGACACGGTGCGCGAGGACCTGCGTCGGGTGGCGAACCGGGTGGGGCGGGAGGACCGGGTCCTGCTGGACAAGCATGCGACGTTCGTCCGGGAGCTGGAGGTCGAGCTGCAGGATTCCGGCGACCGCGAGCTGGCCCACGCCGCCCCGCAGCTGGATCCCGGCGTGGAGGACGACAACGACCACATGCCGCAGGTGGCCGCCATGCAGACCGAGCTGCTGGTGAGCGCCTTCGCGAACGACATGGCGCGCGTCGCCTCCCTCCAGTTCACCAGCTCGGTGGGCCAGGCCCGGATGCGATGGCTCGGAATCGACGAGGGACACCATTCCCTGTCCCATGATCCGGACCTGAACGAGGGATCCCAGGAGAAGCTGGTGAAGATCAACGTGTGGTTCGCCGAGCGCCTTGCCCACCTCGCCGCCCGTCTCGCGGCCACCCCCGAGCCCGGCGGCGAGGGATCGATGCTGGACCACACGACGATCCTCTGGACCAACGAGCTCGGGAAGGGCAACAGCCACACCCTCGACAACATCCCGTTCGTGCTGGTCGGGGGCGGCCTGGGCTTCGCCTCCGGGCGATCCCTCCAGCTCGACCTCACCCCGCACAACCGCCTCTGGCTCTCGATCGCCAACGCCTTCGGTCACGAGATCCAGACCTTCGGCAACCCCCGCCTCTGCGAGGCCGGCCCCCTGGCCCTGTCCTGACCTCCCCGCCCCGCCTTGCCGCACCTTTTGGAGTGCGGCGGGAAGCGTCAGCGCCATGCCGCTTTGTCGCAGGAACGGTGGCGCGAGGCTCCTGCCGAGCCCCTCCCCGCTCCGTCCCCCGTCGGGGTCGGGGTCGGGATCGGTATCGGCATCGATCCTCCCCTTCCCTCTCCCCTCCGGAGCGCCGAGCTCCTGCGAGGCGTGCTCACGGGCCTCTCCGCAATGGATGAACCCGCGTCAGCGGGTGAGTTCGACGGGGTCCGCCAGGACCCCGCAGGGTTGGGAAGCCGGACCGGCCGCCGATCGGCGGCGGCTACGGGGGAGGGCGTCGGCCCCTCGCGGGGCCGATCGGGTTCGCAGGCCATTCCCGCCCAAAGCGGTGCCGAATCAGTTCCCGGCCGGCTGATGCCAGCACAGCGAGGCGTTGTGGCTGGTCTGGTCGTACCGCCGGCCGGCATGGTGACCGGGCAGGTCCTCACGGTGATGCGCCACCGTGAGCAGGTACGGACCGGATTGGTCGACCGGGAACCGCACCATCCCCGCCGCATCGCTCTCCAGTTTCGTCTCCCGCTCGTTCGGCGTGCGGAGCGTGACCGCCTTGCCGGCCAGCGGACGTCCCCGGAACAGCAGCCGAACCCGTCCGGGCTCCCCCTCCGGCACCAGATCCAGGGTCATCCCCGGCTCGGCCCGCCAAGGTCCCGCCGGCTGCCATCGGGCGTAGAAGTTCGGCTTTCGCGCCGGACCATTCCCCCGCGCCATCACCGCGAACGCCGTCTCGCAGACCACCGGACGGTCCACGGCCCCGTCCGCCAGTCGGAAATGGTCCCGACGCTTCTCGACGGCCAGCGGCGCCGGATCGGCCGCCACCGTCACCGCCACCGGCGGGGTCAGGGAGTCCAGATGCCCCGGGGATTTCTCGAACCGGCCGTCCGGCTCGGCAAAGCGGATCCAGAGGACCCCGTCGGCACCGGGCTCGATCCACACCGAATGGGCCGACACTTCCAGGGCAAGCGTCAGGATGAACGAACCGGCGATCAGGAGGCGTTTCAAGGGATTCATGGGCTGGGAGGAAGGATTGATGGAAGGTTCCCACATCGGATGGCCCGGATCATTCGGCCCGGGCGACGGGGTGTTCCGACGGCGTGAGCAACTCCAGGTCGGGCGCCTTGGACTCCCCGTCCTCGCCCCCGAGGGCGATGAGTTGGGCGGGACCGGCGGTCACGAGGCGATGGGCCATGCGGGGACGTGCGAGCCGGCCGACCTTCTCCCAGGCATCGCCGGCGGCGGAAAGCCGCAGCAGGTCGCCCTGGAACATGTTGGCGTAGATCCGCCCCGCCTGGCCGACCGCCGAACACGCGAACCCCTTGAACCGGCCCGCCGGGAGATCCGGCCCCTTCGACCAGCCCCCGGTGACGGTGTCGAGGACATCCACCGCCAGCGATGGCTTCCCCCCGTCGTCCATCCCGCCGATGAACCAGATCCGGCGACCGTCGGTCGCCATCGCCAGGGCACGGCGCCGGAAGGGCTGGTCCACGGACTGCCAGCCGTCGGCGGGCCGTCCCAGGTCGAGGACCAGGACGGAGTCGTGCCAGACGGCGTCGGCGGTGCGTCCGGTGAGGCCCCATCCGCCGCCCACATAAAGCCGGTCCCCCACCACCACGGCATCGTGGCTCGACCGGGGCGACGGGAGCGGGGGCAACGGGGTCCATTGGCCGGAGCCGGGATCGTACCGGAGCGCGTCCGCCAGCGACCGCAGGTCCTCCGTGGCCCCCGGCGCGTTCACCGCCGCCATGCCCCCGGTGCGGATCACCGCCCCGTCGTGGGTCACCAGGGGGAACCCCTGCGCCGGCACACTGTCCGCCAACCGCTCCCAGGCAGCCCCGGGCGCTTCGAGGTCGAGCCGATGCAACGATCCGCTCACGTGCTCGGCATCGTAGGCATGGCGTTCACCCCGATGTCCCCCGGCCACGTAGAGCCATCGGCCGGCGGTCACCGCGGCAAAGCTGGTGACGGACTCGGGCATGGGTGCGAGCGGGGAGGACAGCCCGGCGCGCGGCGCCTCGGCGGCCGACAGGTGGGACGGGAGGGCGACCGCGAGCGCCGTCAGGGCGCCCGCCACAACGTGGAGGAATCGGTGTCGTGTCATGGATGGGAAATTCATGGGCGGCGGAAGGTGTGGTCCGGCGCCACGGCGGCGTCGGTCCAACGGCGCATGTCCTGCAGTCCGGCAAGGCCCACCGGCTCCGCATGGCCGTCGAGATGCGACGCCACCGCACGGCGGGCGAAGCGCGGGGCGACGAACCCGAAGCGCCCCGGCTCGAGGTCCGGACGCCATTCGGGGGCCCAGAGCCGGGAACCGAGGTAGGGCGGGGTCACGTGGTGGTACCCGCGGGATTCCCCGCCGGTCGCGGACGATCGGGCCGAGACGAAATGGAAGAGCTCCGCGGGTCGGCGGACGGATCCCAGCCGCACCGAGACCGCGCCCGGGAACGCCTGGTTGGCCTGGGCGGCCGGGAACTCGGTCTCGTTCCCGCCCATGAAGTAGGAGTTGATGCCCAGCGCGGGAAACACGCTCGCCTGGTACACATACCCGGCATGCCCCTCCCGACGGAGTCGCGCCAGGAGCGCCCGGTTGCGCTGGGTGTAGATGGCCTCCATCGAGCCCCCCAGATGGGGCCGGATCCGCCACGGATAACGGGCGTTGAGGGGAAACCCGACCGGCCGCCCCAGGTCGTCGGTAGCCTCCGGATCCCGCTGGTATCCCGGGAAGACATGGTCCCGATGATCCTCGGCATACATCTGGGCCGCCATCTGGAGCTGACGCGCCACGGACAGCTCATCGGCCATCCAGGCGCAGTTCCGGGCCTTGGACAGCGCGGGAACCAGCATGCCGGCCAGCAGGGCGATGATCGCGATCACCACCAACAACTCGATCAGGGTGAACCCACCCCGGCGCACCGCCGGTCCCGTCGACCGCACCCGCACCCGGCCACACCGGAGGCCGACACCGCCCTCGCGGTCCTGCGACCGCGAAGCCCGTCGGGAGATCCAGTTCTTCGGCATGCCTCAAGGAATCCAACCCCGGACCATTCCCGGAGCGGACGCCGGACACCCTAGGACAGGCCCGACCCCGCCCGCTCCCGGTCGGTTGCCGAAAGTTGTCGCCCAACCCTGTCGGCGCGTTGCGCCCGATGTCGACCGCTTGCCCATCGGGTCGACGGGACCCGTCCGACGGCACCCCGCGCCGAACCGACGCCTCCGGAGAGGGGGACACGGGACGGTGCCGGCGGGGCAGGAATGGGATGGCCATTCCGGGGCCCGACGGTTGAAGCTCGGCCCATGTCCCACACCTCCGCGCACCCCGGAAGGGCCCGGATCCGGCTCCGGTGGATCCGCTGGCTCGCCGTCGCGGTCCTGGCTGTGCCCTGTGGTCTGTCGGGAGCGACACCCGACCGGATCCTCGACCTGTGGACGGAAAGCCCGCCCGGTGCGACCCGGGCGGGGGGGCCGGAGAGGCGGGTGACCGGGCGGCCGCGGCCCTTCTACCAGCTCACCGGGATCGACCACCCGACCCTCCATGTGTTCGACGCCCCGGCCGGGCTTCGGAACGGAACCGCCGTGCTGGTCTGCCCCGGCGGAGGACTCCAACGCCTGGCGTGGGAGCACGAGGGACTGGAGGTGGCGGAATGGCTCAACACCGCGGGCATCACCGCCGCCGTCCTCAAGTACCGGGTTCCCAGCCCGGCACGGACCGCCGCCATGGACGCTCAGCGCGCCATCGGCCTCATCCGGCACCACGCCGCCGACTGGGGGATCGATCCCCGCGCCGTCGGCGTCCTCGGCTTCTCCGCCGGGGGTGAAATCGCCGCATGGCTCCTCACCCACGCCAGCGAACGCCTCCACCCCGTGCGGGACGCCGCGGACCGCGAGCCGACACTCCCCGACTTCGCGGCCCTCATCTACCCCGGGGGCCTGGTGAACCCGACGGGAACCGGGCTGCGCGAACCCGTGGCCAGCGGGATCCGACCCGGCATGCCCCCCGTGTTCCTCGTCCACGCCTTCGACGACAGCGCCGAGAACAGCATCGAACTGGCCCGGGTGTTCAAGCGACTCCGGATCCCGGTCGAACTCCACCTGTACGCGTCCGGCGGACACGGCTTCGGCGTGCGCCCGTCCGGGATCCCGACGGGCGTGTGGACGGATCGATTCGTCGACTGGCTGCGTCCGATGGGCTTCCTCGACCCCGCCCCGTTGCGGGCGTGGGCGGATGCCACCGCGTCGTCCATCGACCGGCACGTCCCCCCGGACCGGCTGACCGTCGGCATGCCGGACGCCACCCTGGCCGATGCCTACGCCGCCCAGAGGCGGCTGGCCCGGATCCGCTTCGGGGCCGACCCGATGGATGCCTTCAAGGGGGCCGCCGCATCGCGGGCCGCCCAGGAGTCCCTCGGGCTGGACGGCCCGATCGCGGCCCCCCTGTTCCGCTCGAACCGGGTCGCAGCCGATCCACCGCCGACCGTGCTGCTCCGACCCGACGAACCCGTGGTGGTGGAGACCGAGATCGCCTACATCCTCGGTGCCGACATCTCGGTCGCGATCCGCACCGACGCCCAGGCCCGGGATGCGGTCCGGGCGATGGTCGCCGTCATCGAACTCCCCCGCAACCTCACGCCCGGCCAGCCGTCGAACGCCCGCGACGCGGTGGCGACCCTCATCGGATCGGACCGGTACATCGTCGGCACCCCGGTCGCCCCGGAGGAACTGGATCCGGACGCCATCCGCGTCGTCCTGCGCCGCGACGGGGCGACGTTGCACGAGGCCGCCGGATCGGATGCCGCCGGGGGACAGTGGCACAACCTTCGCCGGATCCTCAACACGCTCACCCGGCACGGCTACACCCTCCCGGCCGGCACCCTGGTGCTGGGGGGCGCCCTCGGGAAGATCCATCCGGCCACCCCGGCCCGGTACCAGGCGGACTTCGGCCCCCTGGGCATGATCCGGTTCGAGCTCCAGCCCTTCCCCACCCCATGACACCCCGGTTGATGCGGCCGTGGATCCTCGGGTTCCTGCTGGCATCCCGGGCGGGTGCACCCGCCGCGGCCGGCACCGAGCCCGCCCCCCCGGTTCCCCAACCCGTCCACGAACTCCTGCAGGAATACTGCGTCGACTGCCACGACGCCGATCAGCCCAAGGGCGACCTCGACCTCGGGCGTTTCCTCCGCGGAGCCGACGTGCGCCTCGAGCCCCGGATCTGGCAGGCGGTCGCGGAACAACTGGCCGCCGGCGAGATGCCGCCGCGGGACAAGCCCCAGCCGTCGACGACCGGTCGCGCGCTGATCCTCGGATGGGTCGAGGACCTGCTGGACCGCCTCGCCCTCGCCCGGTCCGGCGATCCCGGCCCCGTCCTGCTCCGGCGCCTGTCCAATGCCGAGTACACCCACACGCTGCGCGACCTGACCGGCGTCCCGTCGCTCGACCCGGCCCGGGAGTTCCCGGTCGACGGCGCGGCGGGCGAGGGTTTCGTGAACACCGGCCAGGCGCTCACGATGTCCCCCGCGCTGCTGACCAAATACCTCGACGCCGCGCGCGACGTCGCCGCGCACATGGTCCTCCTGCCGGATGGGATCCGCTTCTCGGAATTCACGACCCGACGCGACCGGAGCCAGGAGATCATCGACCGCATCCGGGAGTTCTATCGCCGGCACACGGCCCCCGGCGGCGGGAGCCGGGTCAACCTGCAGGGCATCGTCCTCGAGACGAATGCCGGCGGGCGACTCCCCATCGAACAGTATCTGTCCGCCCTCCTCGCAGAGCGTGCCACCGGGACCCCCCTCCCGGCAGACCTCAGCCCGGGATACCTGTCGTTGCTGCGGGCCGCACTGACGGACAACTCCCCATCCCCCCTGCTCGGACCGTTGCGCGAGCGCTGGAGCACCGCCACCGCCGGAGACATCCCCGATCTCGTCGCCGACATCGCCGCCTGGCAGCAGGCGCTGTGGCGGTTCCAGAGCGTGGGTCACATCGGCAAGGTCGGCGGTCCGCGCGCGTGGCAGGAGCCTGTCACCCCGCTGGCCACACGCCAGGAGCTGCGGCTGCAGATGCCCCCGGCCGACGCCGAGGGCGCCGTGACATTCCATCTCTGGGTCGGCGACGCCGGGGATGGGCCGACGGGCGATCTGGTCCGTTGGGAGAACCCTCGTTTTGTCGCCCCCGGCCGTCCCGACCTGCCGCTTCGGAAGATCCGGACGGAGGCGTCACCTGATACCGATTGGGGCCTGGACCACGGGCTCTTTGGTCGACGCCCCGATGGAACGGCCATACCCGAGGACGACCTGGTGATGCAGGGTCCCGGGTATCTGACCGTTCGTGTGCCGGCAGAGCGGGTCGCAGGGACGGAGTTCCGGGTGACCGGCCGCCTCGACGAGACTGCCGGCAGCGAGGGCAGCGTTCAGCTGGAGGTGACCGACAGGCCGCCGCAGGTCGGTCCCGGAGTGCAGCCTGGGCCGGCGGCCCGGACGAAGGCGGAGGGACGATGGACCGACAGCCCGGGCCCGCCCGTCGTCCCCATGCCCGTCCTTGCAGCCGAGGACTCCGCGGCCCGATCTCGCTTCGAGCGGGAGTTCCAACGGTTTCGCGACCTGTTCCCGGCCGCCCTGTGCTACGAGCGGATCGTGCCCGTCGACGAGGTGGTGACGCTCACCCTCCATTACCGCGAGGACGACCACCTCCGGCGCCTGATGCTGACACCATCCGGGGCGGAAGAACTGGACCGGCTCTGGGAGGAACTGCACTACGTGAGCCAGGACGCCCTCGCGTTGGTCGACGCGTTCGAGCAGCTCTGGCAGTTCGCCACGCAGGACGCCGACCCCTCGGCATTCGAACCGTTGCGCGAGCCGATTCGGCGACGGGCGGAGGCGTTTCGCGAACGGCTCCGGGAGTCGGAGCCGCGGCATGTGGAGGCGGTCGTCGGGTTCGCCGACCTCGCCTGGCGCCGCCCGCTGGCCCCCGGGGAACGGGACCGGCTCCGGACGTTCTACCATCGGCTCCGCGGAGAGGAACTGCCGCACGAGGAGGCCCTGCGCTTCACGCTGGTCCGCATCCTGACCGCCCCGGAATTCCTCTATCACCTGGAACAACCCGGCCCCGGGCCGGAGTCCGTGCCGGTGTCCGACTGGGAACTGGCGTCACGCCTGAGCTACTTTCTCTGGTCCGGCCCGCCCGACGGGCCCCTGCGGCAGCTCGCCGCCTCGGGACGCCTGCGGCAGCCGGACATCCTCGCGGCCGAGGCCCGCCGGATGCTGACGGATCCCCGGGTGCGCCGCCTCGCGACCGAGTTCGGCTGCGCCTGGCTGCAGATCCACGGGTTCGACACCCTGGACGAGAAGAGCGAACGCCATTTCCCGACCTTTGCCGGGGTCCGTGGGGACCTGTACGAGGAGGCCATCCTGTTCCTGTCGGACCTGTTCCGCTCCGACCTCCCGGTTTCCAGCCTGCTGGAGGCGGATCACAGCCACCTGAATGATCGGCTCGCCGGGCATTACGGGATCCCCGGGATCGAGGGGCCCGAATGGCGACGGGTCGACGGCCTTCGATCGCTGGGCCGCGGGGGTGTCCTCGGCCTGGGCGCCGTTCTGGCCCGGCAGTCGGGAGCCAGCCGGACCAGCCCGATCCTCCGGGGCAACTGGCTGTGCGAGGTCCTCCTGGGCGAACGGCTCCCCCGCCCGCCCGCGGGCGTCCCGGTGCTCCCGGAAGACGAGGCGGAGACCGAGGGGATGACCGTCCGGGAACTCGTGGAACGCCACAGCCGCGACCCGAAGTGCGCCGCCTGCCACGTGCGCATCGATCCGTACGGGTTCGCCCTCGAGGCCTACGACGCCATCGGACGCCGACGCGACCGGGACCTCGCCGGACGAGCCATCGACACCCGGGTCCGGACGCTTTCCGGTGCCGAGTTCGAAGGACTGGACGGCCTGCGGGAACATCTGACGGCGTCCCGGATGCCGGCGTTCGCGACCCAGTTCTGTCGCAAGCTCCTCGGATACGCCCTGGGGCGATCGGTGTTGATCTCGGATCGACCGCTCCTGCAAGCCCTCCGCGATCAGGCGCTGTCGGAGGAATCCGGGGTCGCGGATATCGTTGAGACGATCGTGCTGAGTCGGCAGTTCCGGGAGATTCGCGGACGGGACTTCATCCCCGACCCTTAGAGCCTGACCGGAAACTCCGAGGGGTCCTGGCTCTGAGGTGTCGGAGAGGACCTGGCAGTGGGTTGAGGGTTGCCGCGCCCAGCTCATTTCCCGAGCCTGTCCGCATGATTCGTCCGCGGAAGAAGTACACGGTCCACGATCTCCTCCAGCTCAAGGGGAAGCGGTGCCTGACGCACATCCACGTGAAATCGCCGGAGGAGGCCGCCGCGGCAGAAGCCGCCGGGGTGGACCTGATGAGTTGCAGCTTTGATTCGCCCGAAGCCCAGGTCCGGCTTCCCCGACTGGTCGCCGCCGCACCCGACAGCTTCCTCTCCGCAGCCACGCCCCACGGCCTGGCATCGCCCGAGGAGGCGATCCGGGTCGGGTTCCGGGCCCTCGAACTGGGCGCCAGTTCGGTGTACTGCTCCGCAAGTCCCCGGATCATCGAGTCGATGACGCGCGAGGGCATCCCGGTGGTGGGCCACCTGGGACTGGTGCCGCGCCATGTCACCTGGACCGGCTATCGCGCCATCGGCAGGACGGCCACCGAGGCCCGCGAGATCCATCAGCGCATGAAGGACCTGGAGAACGCCGGCGCCTACGCCGCCGAGATCGAGTGCGTCCCCCATCCGCTCGCACGGTTCCTGTCCTCGCAGACCCGGATGCTCCTCATGTCCCTCGGTTCCGGCACCGGCTGCGACACCCAGTTCCTGTTCTCCGACGACATCCTGGGAGACTACGTGGAACGCCCCCCGCGCCACGCCAAGGCCTACCGCAACTTCCACGCGGAGTACCAGCGCCTCCAGGAGGAGCGGATCGCCGCGTTCCGGGAATACATCGCGGACGTCCAGTCCGGACGGTTCCCCGAGGAACGCCACCTCGTGGGGATGGAGGACGCGGTACTGGAGGAGGTGATCCGGTCCGTGGAAGCCGGTTGATCCCCCGGTGAGGTGCGGATGATCCGCCCCAAACCCCAACCCAACCTTGCCCCCCGGCGCGCATCGGCAGAGGCTGCGTCCGGAATCCACCCGATGAAACCCGGCCACGCGCTCCACCGTCGCACCTTCCTCCGAGGCCTCGGCGTGACGATGGCGCTGCCGTGGATGGAATCGCTTCGGGTCTGGGGCGACGAGCCCCGGGGAGGGAATGCGGCCAGCGAGGCCCCGGTCCGCCTGGCCGTGCTGTTCGCCGGGAACGGGTTCCACAGCCGCGAGTGGTGGGCGAGGGGCGAGGGGGATTCCATGGAACTCGGCGAGGTCCTGGCCCCGCTGAAGCCTCACCGTCGCAAGCTCAACTTCATCAGCGGCCTCTACAACGCGGAGGCGCTCAAGGGGAACATCCACAGCTCGCAGACCGGCAACCTTCTCTCCGGCGCCCCGCTGGCCTCCGGGGGCGAGATCCGCTCGGGAACGAGCGTCGACCAGTACCTCGCCAACCGGCTTGGCCACCAGACCCGCGTCCCCAGCCTGGTCCTGGGCTGCGAGAAGTCCAACCCCTCGGTCCACAAGAACTACTCGATGCTCTACAGCTCCCACATCTCATGGAGCTCGCCCACCGCACCGACCCCCCTTGAGGTCTATCCCGCCCTCGCCTTCGACCGCCTCTTCAAGGACGAGGTGCGGCGGGCCGACCGCAGTGTGCTGGATGCGGTCCTTGAGGACGCCGCGGACCTGCGCCGGAAGATCGGCTCGGACGACCGGCGGAAACTCGATGAGTACCTCGATTCGGTCCGGGACGTGGAGCGCCGCATCGACAACGCCGGTCGCCGGGGGGAACTGCAGGGCTGGCGCCCCAGTCGGGAGACGCCCGACCGTCCCCGGCCGGCCGACGGCATCCCGCAGGACATCGGGGAGCACATGCGCCTCATGGCCGACCTGCTGGTCCTCGCCTTCCAGACCGACGCCACCCGCTACTGCACCCTGAAGCTGAACAACGACCACAGCTCGCTCCGCTTCCCGAACCTCGGCGTCGACTACATGATCCATCATCTGCTGTCCCATTCGGACACGCCCGACTGGCTCAAGGTGAACCGGTTCTTCGTCGAGCAGGTCGCCTACATCGCGCAGCGGCTCGATGCCATCCGCGAGGGCGAACGGACCACCCTCGACAACACCATGCTGGTCTTCTGCTCCAGCATGCTGACCGGGAGCCACGATGCCAGCCAACTGCCGGTGGTGCTCCTCGGCGGGGGGGGCGGACGGATCCGGGGCGGACGCGTGCTGGACTACCGGGACAAGCCCGAACGCCAGATGTGCCGGCTGTACCTCTCGCTGCTCGACAAGGCCGGGGTCCACGTGGAGTCGTTCGGCGACGCCACCCGGCCGCTCGATGAGGTGTAGTCCGGTTCGGGTCCTCGCCATCGGCCCGATCGGGGGCTATCCTGGCCGCCAGTGAACGAACTCACGGAATTCCTGGCCGGGGAACTCGGCCGCCCACGCCCCCTCCCCCCACAGGTCACCCGCCATCTGGGTGCCGCGTACGGTCTCGGCCGGGATGAGGCGGGCGACTTCCTCGACAGCCGGCTGGCGTCGCTGGCCGAGGATGAACAGGACCTCGTTCTCGCCCCGATGTTCACCCCGAAGCTCGCCGACCAGGGACGGGTGGCGCGGCTTCTCCTCGGCCGCAGCGTCCCCTCCCGCGACTGGACGGTCATCGTCGACAGCCTCCTGGCACGCCCCGCCCGGGGAACGCTGCTCACCGAGGACGGCACGCCCCACGGACTCGACCTGCCCCGGGTCGCCATCGAACGGTTCGTGCACCGCCTCCGGCTCGACGGCTCGATCCCGGACTCCCGGCTCAGCCGGATCGCGGGAACGTTCCCCGAGGACACCGGAGGGATCGTCCTGGCCGTGGCCCGACGGGCCACCTGGGAACACCCGGGACACGCCGCGATCCTCGACCATTTCCTCGCCCGGGCCGCGACCGAGGGCGCCACGGCGGCCGACGCGGAGCAGCTGCTCATCCTGGTGGAGTCCTATGAACCCGCCGACCTCGGGGAACTCCGCGAACGCATGCCGCGCTGGCGGGACATCCTGCGCCAGCAGATCCAGGACGGCGAACTTCCGAAACCGTTCTTCAACGAGCAGGTCGCCGAACTGCACGGCGGCGGACGGGACCAGCGCGGGACCGCCGCCGCCCAGGTCGACCGCCAGCGGGCTGAACTGGCCGCACTGGACCGCCTGCAGCACCTGCTGGGCTGATCAGAAGGTCGGGCCGAGGATCCACGGGGCGAACTCCTCGTCCCCGATGCCCTGCACCTCGCTCTTGGTCCGCTTGCCGCCCGCGACCGCCACGATCTCCTCGAAGATCCGACGTCCCACCTCCTCCACCGTCTCCGTGCCGTCGAGGATCGTGCCGGCATTCAGGTCCATGTCGTCCTCCATCCATTGGTAGAGGGCGGTGTTGGTGGCGACCTTGATGCACGGGGCCGGCTTGCAGCCGTAGACGCTGCCGCGGCCGGTGGTGAACACCCCGACGGTGCAGCCGCCGGCCACGAGTCCGGTCATGCTCACCGGATCAAACCCCGGCGTGTCCATGAACCCGAGCCCGGGCACGTCCACCGGGTCGGCATACCGGTACACGGCGCTGAGCGGCGCCTGGCCCGCCTTGGCCAACGCCCCGAGGCTCTTCTCGTAGATCGTCGTGAGCCCGCCCTCCTTGTTCCCCGGACTCGGGTTGTTGTCGATGGACGCACCGAACTGCCGGACGTAGCCCTCCCACCAGCGGATCCGCTCGACCAACCGCTCGCCCACCTCCCGCCGGACGGCCCGTCGGGTGAGGAGATGCTCGGCACCGTAGATCTCCGGGGTCTCGGCCAGGACGCTGATCCCGCCGTGCCGGACCAGCCCGTCGCTCGCCACCCCGAGGGCCGGGTTGGCGGTGATCCCCGAGGCCCCGTCGCTGCCGCCGCAGTTCATCGCCAGGCTCAGCCGGGCCAACGGCTGGGATGTCCGGCGGGCCGCGTCGGCCAGCGGCAGCAGGCGCTCCACCGCCGCCGCCGCCGCGTCGACCGTCCGCCGCACCCCGCCCTGCTGCTGGATGTTCAGGAAGGTGGGCACCGGCGACCCCGGGGCGGGCGCGTCGAGCCGTCCGTCGGCCCGCAACCCGGCCAACTGGTGACCCTCGCAGCCGAGGCCGATCAGGACGAAGCCGAAGATGTTTGGATGCCGGGCGATCCCGGTCAGGACCCGGCTGAGCATCGCGTGGGGCTCGCCCGGCTGCACGCAGCAGCCGCTCTTGTGGGTGAAGGCGAGGACGCCGTCGACGTTCGGAAACTCCCGCAGGAGCCGCTCGACCGGAAAGCGGGCCCGCACCTGCTGCGAGGTGCTCGCCGAGCAGTTCACACTCGCGATCACCGCCACGTAGTTGCGCGTCCCCACCCGGCCATCCGGACGCAGGAAGCCGTCGAAGAACCGCTCCCCGCCCGGCGGCACGGGCACCGGGATCCGGATGTCGGTGCCGAATTCGTACTCCCGCCGGAAATCCCGGACCTCGAGGTTGTGGGTGTGGACATGGTCCCCCGGGCGGATGTCCCCTCGGGCAAACCCGATCACCTGGCCGTACCGGTGAACCGGACCGCCGTCGGCCACCGGCTTCACCGCCAGCTTGTGCCCCCGCAACAGGGGAACCGTCAGGAGCCACTCGTCCGCGCCCGACCGCACCCGCGTCCCGGCGGCGAGGTTCTGCTTCAGGACGACCACGTCATCCTCGGGATGGAGCCGGATGGCGGCGCAGGCCAGGTCGACGGGTTCCACCGGGGAGGTCACGCCGAAAGGGTGCCCCACCGGACCGGCGGATTGCCAGCACGGCGGCGTCGGGCCCAGGATGTCCCCCAAGCCCATGCCCGAACCCGTCGCCACCCCGAAGCTCGACGCCCATCAGCACTTCTGGCGCTACGACGCCCGGGAGTACCCGTGGATGCCCGAAGGCTCCGTCCTCCAGCAGGACCACCTGCCGGCGGATCTGCTCGCCGTCCAGCGCCCGCTCGGGTTCGACGGCGCGATCGCCGTCCAGGCCCGCCAGTCCCTCGCGGAATCCTGGTGGCTCCTCGGCCTCGCCGACGCCGATCCGCGGATCCGCGGGGTCGTCGGCTGGGTCGACCTGCAATCCCCGGATGTCGACGCCCAGGTCGTCCCGCTGGCGGCCCACCCGCGGTTCGTCGGCGTCCGCCACGTGGTGCAGGACGAACCGGACGACCGGTTCCTCGACCGGCCGGCGTTCCGGCGGGGCCTGGGGCGGCTGCGGGACCACGGGTTGACCTACGACCTGCTGATCTATCCGCGGCAACTGCCGGCGGCCATCGACCTGGTCCGGGATTTCCCGGAACAGCCGTTCGTCCTCGACCACATCGCCAAGCCCTTCATCCGCTCGGGCACCCTCGACCCGTGGCGGGACCAGATCCGGGAGCTGGCACGCCATCCGAACGTCCTGTGCAAGGTCTCCGGCATGGTGACCGAGGCCGATCCGCACGGCTGGAAGGCCGCCGATTTCCGGCCCTTCCTCGACGTGGTGTTCGAGGCGTTCGGCGTCGGCCGGCTGATGTTCGGATCCGACTGGCCGGTGTGCCGGCTGGCGGGCACCTACGAGCAGGTGGAGGGGCTGGTGCGCGATCACACGCGGGGACTCGGTCCGGACGAGGCCGAGGCGTTCTGGGGGGGGAACTGCGCGCGGTTCTACGGGGTCGGGTGAATGGGCGTTTGCCGTCTTGACCCGCCGGGCCCCGTGCCGGCTGATTTCCGCCCGTGAAACCAAAGTGGTCACCGGTGCCCGGGTCGGTCGTCGCCCCCAGGGGCTTCCTGGCGTCGGGCGTCTTCTGCGACATCAAGCGGCTCGGCACCGGCAAGGGCTCCCAGAAGGGCGCGAAGCGGGACCTGGCCCTGATTGTGTCGGAGACGCCCGCGGCGGTGGCCGGGATGTTCACCACCAACCAGGTGTGCGCCGCTCCGGTGAAGCTGTGCATCCCGAGGGTCGCCACCGGCAGCGCCCAGGTGATCGTGGTGAACTCGGGCAACGCCAACGCCTGCACCGGCGTCCAGGGCCGACGCGACGCCCTCGCCATGGCCACCCTCACCGAGAAGGTCCTTGGCCTCTCGAAGGGACGCGCGCTGGTCGGGTCGACCGGACGCATCGGCGTCGCCATGCCCATGGAGAACGTCCGCGCCGGCATCGTCGCCGCCGCCGGGGAACTCGGGTCGGAACCCGCCGATGCCGACCGCGCGGCCGAGGCGATCCTCACCAGCGACACCCGTCCCAAGCAGGCGGCGATCGAGTTCAAGCTCGGCCGCGCGACCGTGCGCCTCGGGGGCATGTGCAAGGGGGCGGGCATGATCCAGCCGGGAATGAGCCCCACCGGGGCGCGGCCCGCCAGCCTGCCGTCGGGACTTCACGCCACCATGCTCGGCTTCCTCACCTGCGACGCCGCCATCGCCCCGCGCGCCCTCCAGGCCGCCCTCACCGAGGCGGTGGCGGGCAGCTTCAACGGGATCACCGTGGACGGCGACATGAGCACGAACGACACGGTGCTGCTCCTCGCCAACGGAATGGCGGGCAACGAACCGATCCGGTCCACCCGCCACCCGCACTTCGCCGCGTTCCAATCGGCCCTCAACCATCTGTGCCTGGACCTCGCCCGGAAGATCGTCCGCGACGGCGAGGGGGTCCACCGCGTGGTGACCGTGCGGGTGGAGGGCGCCCGGTCGACCGCCGAGGCCGATGCCGCCGCCCGCGCGGTGGCGAACAGCGCCCTGGTCAAGACCAGCTGGCACGGCGGCGACCCGAACTGGGGCCGGATCATCGACGCCCTCGGATACAGCCCCGCCCGGGTGGTCGAGGAACGGGTGGACATCGGGTACGCGGCCCCGGGTTCGTCGAAAGTCCTGTGGAGCCTCCGCCGCGGCCAGCCGACCACCGCAAGCTACGCCGACCTGTGCGCCGCGGCGGCGCCGACGGAATTCGACCTAGTGATCCGGCTCAACCTCGGCAAGGGCCGGGCCGTGATCCACGCGGCCGACCTGACCGAGGCCTACGTGGAGTTCAACAAGGGCGACGTCACCGACCCGTCCACCCTCGGCGGCTGACATCACACACCCCCCTCCCGATGCAAGACCTCATCGACAAGGCCGCCACCCTCCTCGAGGCGCTGCCGTACATCCAGCGGTTCGCCGGCACCACGTTCGTGGTGAAGTACGGTGGATCGTTCATGGACTCGCCCGACCCCGCGGTCCGCGACGGCGTGGCCCGGGATGTCGTCTTCCTCGAGGCGGTGGAGATCAATCCGGTGGTGGTCCACGGCGGCGGCAAGGCCATCACCCGTGCCCTCGAGAAGTCGGGAATCCCCACCCGGTTCGTCCAGGGCCAACGGGTCACCGACGAGGCCACGGTCCAGGTGGTCGACCAGGTGCTCTCCCGCGAGATCAACCCGGAGATCGTCCGCGCGATCCATCGCCTGGGCGGCGTCGCCGAGGGCTTCGCCGGGACGGACATCTTCACCTGCCGCCCCGCCCGGGTGCCGGGCAGGGACGGCACCCCGCTGGACCTCGGGTTCGTGGGCGAGGTGACCCGGGTGAACACCCAGCCGCTCCTGGACTGCATCGCCCGCGGCTTCACCCCGGTGATCAGCCCCACGGCCCGGGGCGAGGACGGCCGGATCTACAACTGCAATGCCGACGTGGCCGCGGCCATGACCGCGGTTGCCCTCCACGCCCAGCGGTTGGTGTTCATGAGCGATGTTCCCGGGCTGCTGCAGGACCCGAAGGATCCCACCACGCTGATCCGGCACCTCGCGACCTCGGAGGTCGCCACCCTGAAAGCCCGCGGGGTGATCGACGCCGGGATGATCCCGAAGGTCGACAGCGCCGTGACCGCCCTGAAGGCCGGAGTGGAGAAGGTGCAGTTCGTCGACGGACGGATCCCGCACTCGGTCCTGCTGGAGATCTTCACCGACGCCGGCGTCGGCACCGAGGTGGTGGCGTAGGCCGCCGGCCTGCATCGGGGTCGGGGTCGGAATCGGCATCGATCTTCCCCTTCCCTCCCCTTCTTTCCGGAGCGCCGAGCTCCTGCGAGGCGTGCCCACGGGCCTCTTCGCCCTGGATGAACCCGCGTCAGCGGGTGAGTCCGACGGGCTCCGCCAGGACCCCTCAGGGTTGGGAAGCCGGACCGGCCGCCTATCGGCGGCGGCTACGGGGGCCGGCGGATCTCGATCCCGACCCCGACCCCGACCCCGAGGGGAGGGAGCGGGGTGGAAGGGGTCGGGAACCGACCCACTGGGACGGGGTGGCCTGGGCCAAAGCGGTGTCGACGCTTCGCTCTGCCACCGCAGTCCATATCGCAGCCACGCCTTTTGGAGTGCGGCGGGAAGCGTCAGCGCCACGCCGCTTTCTCGCAGGAACGCTCGCACCACCGCACCATGGACCCGGCCGGACCGGGTGGCGCGAGGCTCCTGCCGAGCTGCTCCCCGCTCCTTCCCCCGTCGGGGTCGGGGTCGGAATCGGCATCGATCTTCCCCTTCCCTCCCCTTCTTTCCGGAGCGCCGAGCTCCTGCGAGGCGTGCCCACGGGCCTCTTCGCCCTGGATGAACCCGCGTCAGCGGGTGAGTCCGACGGGCTCCGCCAGGACCCCTCAGGGTTGGGAAGCCGGACCGGCCGCCTATCGGCGGCGGCTACGGGGGCCGGCGGATCTCGATCCCGATACCGACCCCGACCCCGAGGGGAGGAAGCGGGGGCGGCATCGACGCTCCGCTCACCCATCCCCGCCCCATCGCGGATGGGAACTCACCCAGGGCCATTCCCCGTCCGCCCGACACAACCCCGACCGGACCGAGGCCAGGCGGATGGCATCGGACAGGCGGATCAACGTGCGGCCGTCGGGGATCGGGACGACGTGCGGCTCGGGATCCCAGAGTGGTCCGGGCAGACGTCCGTGAATCCGCTCGAACTCGCCCTCCGAGAACCCCGTCCAGCCGCGCAGGACCGATCCCAGGTGTCCGCCGGGCAGCGGACGGACGATGACCCGGAGGTGGTTGGGCAGGATCACCCACGGGCCGAGGTCGTAGCGCAGTTCGTCGAACAGGCGCAGCGTGAAGGCCACCGCCCGGGCCATCCGCGCCTCCTTCAACCAGCATGCCCCGTGGCCGGCGGCCAAGTGTCCGCAGATCCATTCCACGGCCGGCTCAGCCCCCACCCGATCGGTCGACCCGCCGCCGGACAGGGCATCCCGGGCACCCCGCCACCGGGCCAGGGCGCCGGCCGGCAGGGCATCGGCCAGGGCGAGGATGACGTGATGGGGCCGTTCCGGATCCCGCGGCCCGCGGGGATAGCCGGCAGCGGACGGCGCGGAGCCGGGGAGGGAGGGAGGATGTTCCGGGGAGATGGGCATACCCCTCCCTACGCCAACCGGTCCCGAAGGTTACCGGAACAATTGCACCCGACGCCCTGCCGTGAATTCGAGGCTGTCCTCGGCGCGGCATCCGTCCTTCAATCGGCCCGTCGCCATGTCGTCCGATCCCATGAGTCACGCCGGCCGCTGGTTGCTGGACCGGCGCCGGTTCCTCGGGCTGGGGGGCACCGGGCTGGGGGCGGTCGCGCTGACCGCCCTCCTGGCGGAACAGCGGCTCCTCGGGGCCGGTTCCATCCGACCCGACTGGTCCCCCGAGCGACCCCATGCTCCACGCCCGCCCCATCATCCGCCACGGGCCAAAAACCTGCTCGTCATCTTCTGCTCCGGCGCCCTGAGCCACGTGGACAGCTGGGACTACAAGCCCGAGCTGATCCGCCGCCATGGGCAACCCCTCCCCGGGGGCGACCAGCTCATCACCTTCCAAGGGGAGAACGGCGCCCTCCACCGGCCGCTCTGGGAGTTCCGGCCGCGGGGGGAGTCGGGCAAGATGATCTCGGATCTCCTCCCCAACCTGGCCGACCTGGCCGACGACCTGTGCTTCATCCACTCCCTCACCGCGCGGTCGAACACCCACGGACCTGCGGAGAACCAGATGAGCACCGGCTTCACCCTCGACGGCTTCCCGAGCCTCGGCTCCTGGGTGAGCTACGCGCTGGGGACCGGCAACCAGGACCTGCCCGCCTTCGTGGCCATTCCCGATCCGCGGGGCATCCCGCAGGTGGGACCGAACCACTGGAACTCGGCCTTCCTGCCGGCGGTGTTCCAGGGGGTGCCCTTCAATGCCGACCAGCCCATCCCCAACCTCTCGCCGCCGCCGTCGATTGACGCCGATGCCGACCGGCAGGGGCGGGACTTCCTCCGCTGGATGAACGACCGGCACCTGGAGGAGCACCCGGGTGACACCGACCTGGCGGCACGCATCGCCAGCTACGAGCTGGCGGCGCGGATGCAGCTCAGCGCGCTCGAGGTGGGGGACCTCGCGAACGAGTCCCCGGCCACCCGCCGCCTCTACGGCCTCGACGATCCCAACCCCCTCAAGGCCCGCTTCGCCCGCAACTGCGTCCTCGCCCGCCGCCTCGTCGAGCGGGGCGTCCGGTTCGTGCAACTCTTCAACGGCGCCTACGCCATGGGCGAGGGGGTGGGCAACTGGGACGGCCACAAGACGCTCCTCGACCAGTACTCCGTCCACGCCCCGATCCTTGACCAGCCCTGTGCCGCCCTGATCCGCGACCTCCGCGCCCGCGGCCTGCTGGAGCACACCACGGTGGCGTTCGTGACCGAGTTCGGGCGCATGCCCACCTTCCAGAAGGGGGCCAGCGGACGGGACCACAATCCCCACGGGTTCACCGCCTGGCTCACCGGGGCCGGGGTCCGGCGCGGGTTCAGCCACGGGGCCACGGACGACTTCGGACACCGGGCGGTGCGGGACGTCGCCACCCTCCACGACCTCCACGCCACCCTGCTGCACCTGCTGGGCCTGGATCACGAGCGGCTGACCTACTACCACGACGGCACCGAACGCCGCCTGACCGACGTCCACGGCGAGGTCCTCCGTCCGGTGCTGGCCTGACTTCCCCCCGCCCCGCCAGGAGCCCCTCCGGCGGTGGCGCGAGCGTCCCCGCAAGCTGCCCGCCCACAGAAACCCCTTGCCCGATCCGGAGCACATCTGTAGTCCTGAACCCACACCCACCTACAGCTGTAATCCAACGATCCATGAGCGCCTCCGTACCCCGCATCACCGAGACCGAATGGGAGATCATGCGGGCGGTCTGGGCCGGGCATCCGGTGACGGTCGGTGAGATCGTGGAGCGCCTGGCGATGCGGGATCCGTCGTGGCATCCGAAGACGGCGCGGACCCTGATCGCCCGGCTCGTGGAGAAGGGGGCGCTGACCTACGAGGCCGACGGCCGGATCTTCCGCTACCGGCCGATGGTGACCGAGGCGCAGTGCGTGGCGGCGGAGAGCGGGTCGTTCCTCGACCGGGTGTTCGGGGGCGCCCTGAAACCCATGCTCGCCCACTTTGTCGAACACGAGGAGCTGACCCCGACCGAACTCCGGGAGCTGGAGGAACTCCTTGCGCGAAAGAAACGCCGTCGCTGACCGCCCTTCCCGACACATCCCCCCCAACCCGCCATGAACTCCGTCGAAGGTATCGCCTGGTTCTCCGTCCAGATCGCCGTCGTGATCGGCCTGGTGGCCGTCCTGCAGGTCGGGCTCCGCCCGTGGCTCACGCCGCGCTGGCGGTGCTGGCTCTGGGGTCTCGTGGTCCTGCGCCTCGCCCTGCCGGTCTCCCTCAGCACCGGCTGGAGCCTCTTCAACCTGCTGCCCCGTGCCTCGTCGCCGCGGCTCGCCCCGCCGGTCCAGCCCGTCGTGACACCTCCCGGCCCGACGTCCGGACAGTCCGCTATCCCGGACCGGACGGCCGCGCCCGAGCGGATCCCGGACACCGCCGCCGTCGTGGCCCCGCCCCTCGCATCGCCGTCGGCCCTCGAATACGCCCCACTCCCCCCGCAGCCCGTCGTGCAACCACCGACTCCCCCCACCGGACCGATCCGTCGATCCCCGGGTCTGCCGGCCCTGTTGGCCGGTCTTTGGATGTTGGGCGCGCTCGCCCTGTTGATCCACACCGGGCGCGGTGCACGAAGGCTTTCCCGGTGGGTCGCCCGCTCCCGGCCCTGCCCGGATCCGGCCATCCGGACCCTGATGACCGAGACCGCCGCCCGGTTGGGAGTCCGCCGGATCCCCCAGGTCCGGGAGCTGGACGGGTTGGGCTCGCCGTCGCTCTACGGGTTCCTCCACCCACAGGTCCTCCTGCCGCCCGGGCTCGTCGGACGACTGTCCGACCGCCAGCTCCGGCACGTCCTGCTGCACGAGCTGGCCCACGTGAAGCGGCATGACATCGCCCTCAACTGGGTGCTCGCGATCCTGCAGGCGGTGTACTGGTTCCATCCCCTGGTGTGGTGGGCGCTGGCCCGGCTGCGGGCCGAGCGGGAACTGGCCTGCGACGAGATCGCCCTGCAGGCCGCCGGCCCCGATGAGTCCGCACCCTACGCCGAGACCATCCTCCAGATGCTCGCCGAGTGGTCCCGGCCGGCGACCTCGCCCGGAGTGGTGGGCATCCTCGAGGACCGCCGCCACCTCCGGCGCCGCATCCTCCACATCGCCGCCTTCCGACCCGGTCGCCGCACCGGACTGGGCATCCTCCTCGTGCTGGCCCTGGTGGGCGTGGCGACCCTGACCGATGCCCAGACACCGCGGGCGGAATCCGCCACCCCCGACAAACCGGTCGGAACCAACCTCCCGCCCGTCGTCCCCATCCGCTACGACTACGTCCTCGTGCCGGCGGAGGCGAAGGATCTCCACAGCGGCGGCAACTGGGCCAACGCTCCCAAGGGCTCGAATGTCATTGGCGGCGTCCACTTCGAGATCGACGGCCTCGTCCAGCTCGCCAGCAAATCCTCCGAGTCGGGCCGACGCGGCTTCCGTCCGCACGTGTTCATCCCCGTGCCGACCAATACCTACGCCTCCGTCCATCTCCTCGCCGCCACGGCGTGGTCGACGGAGAACAACCGCTCGGTGGCCGATGTCATCTGGCGCTATGCCGACGGCAGCTACAAGCGGTCCCCGCTGCTCTACGGCCGGCATGTCCGCGACTGGCGGCGGAAGCTGTTCGAGGAGCCCCATCGCGTCACCGACAAGCGGTCCAAGGCGGCCTTCGTCTGGTCCTCGCCCGACGCCGACCGGGCGGGAACCGTGCACCGGATGTACCGGGTCACCCTGGCCAATCCCGAGCCCGATCGGAAGCTGGCGGCGGTCCAGTTCCAGAGCACCCTGAGTGAGGCGTCGCTGATGTTCCTCGCCGTCTCCCTCGATCCCCTCCCGGCCGGCGACCGCCCGGATCCGACGCCCGACCTCGAACCCGACGATCCGCAGTGGACCCGCCACCTCGGAGTGACGGTCATCGATGCCGGATCCAGCAACCGCATCGGCGGCGCCACGGTGAAGGCCCGGGTGGTCACGACGCCGACCGCCGGACGGCAGTGGATCGAGCGGACCTACACCGCCGCCGGGAACGGCGTTGCCGATGTCCTCCTGCCGGAGACCGAGGTGGAGTCGGTCACGCTGACGGTCTCCCAGAAGGACTACAGTGAGACCCAATACAACCAGCCGGTGGGCACCAACGCCCTGCCGCCGTTCCTCACCGTCCGCCTGCACGGCGGGATCGAGATTGGGGGCGTCATCCTGGATTCGACCCGACAGCCGGTCGCCAACGCCCGGGTCGAGGTCTACCGCTTCTGGACCGGCAACGACCGTCCGGACAGCCCGGGCGAGCAGGGCGGCTTCAGCAGGAAGGAGATCACCACCGGGGCCGACGGACGCTGGGAGGCCGCGCAGGTGCCCGCCCACGCCCTCAACCGCATCGGCATCTCCGTCGAGCACGACGACCACGCGCCGGCCCGGATCCAGTCGGTGGACCAGAACGAGGCCGTGGAACGTGCCCTGCGCGAGAAGCGCCATGAGATCGTGCTGGAGACCGGCCTCTGGGTGGCCGGGGTGGTGGTCGATCCCGAGGGTCGGCCGGTTCCCGACGCCGACGTGCGGGTGGGCAGGCGCTACCATTCCGAAACCCGTGAAGGCAGGACGGGGTCCGATGGCCGGTTCCGGATCGGCGGCCAGAAGCCGGGGGAAACCGTGGTCAGCGCCACCGCCAAGGGCCATGGCGGGGTGGCGGTGAAGACGACCCTCGCCGTCGACATGGAGGAACTGCGACTGGAGCTGGCCCCGGGCTCCCTCCTCCGCGGCCGTGTCCTCGACCCCGAGGGTCAACCGGTCGCCGACGCCTGGGTGTCCACCGAGCAGATCCATTCGGCCAACTCGGAACTCCAGGATGAACTGGCCAACTTCAGCACGCGGACGGACGCCACGGGCCGTTGGCAATGGGAGGGCGCCCCGGAGAACGAGGTCGCCTTCAGCTTCTCCAAGGAGGGCTTCGCCCACAAATCCCGGGTGATGCTCCGCGCCGATGAGAAGGAGCACATCGTCACGCTCACCCGGCCCCGTCAGGTGGTGGGTACGGTCACCGACGAGGAATCGGGTGAGCCCGTTGCGGAGTTCACCCTCGAGCCCCGCGGCATCTGGTGGCAGCAGGACGGGCGCACCTTCAACGCACCGGATGGCCGCTACGAGATGTCCCTCGACAAGGAGCACTACGACAAGTTCCAGGTCACCTCCCCCACCCACGAACCGCGCGAGGTGCCCATCCCGGCGGCCGGTCCGGACGTCGTGCTGCGGCTGGACATCCAGCTCCGGCGCGCCGAGGCGTTTGACGGAACGGTCGTCGATGCCTCGGGCCGCCCGGTACCCGGGGCCCACGTCGTGCTCAGCAGCTTTCGGACGGGCGGGGTCCAGTTCCATGGCGGGCGGATGGAATCGTACGGCTCATCGCCGGTGGCCGTGAGCGGACCGGACGGCACCTTCCAGCTGCAGCCCCAGATCGAACCCTCGGGGGTGATCGCCTCCACACCGGACGGGTTCGGGTTCTCCTCCATGGAGACATTTCGCCAGACCCGTCGGGTGGTGCTCGAACCGTACGGTCGGATCGAGGGCATCTACCGGGGACGGGTGGATCCCAATGGCCGGGCCCGGTTGAACCTCCACTTCCTCAGCCGGTCCGGAACCCCCCTGGGGATCTGGGGCCAGGGTCCGTACCAGCCCGAGGTGGAACCCGGCGGCACGTTCACCATCGAGCGGATCCCGCCCGGATCGCACCAGCTCGCCCGGATGATTCCGGACAGCGACCGTTCCTGGTCCCATTCGCCATTGCAGACGGTGGAGATCTTCCCGGGAGAAACCACCCGGGTCGAGGTGGTGGTCGACGGGGCCACCCTCGCCGGACGCATCACTCTGCCCGGTGGAATGGACCGGCGGGCCTTCAACATTGCCGGCGAGCTCTCCACTCCGTCGCCGCTGAAACCGCGCCCCGGAATGACCCCGGACGAAATCGAGGCACTGGTCAGCCACCCGGACTTCCCGGCCGCCATGGCCCGGATCCGGCGTTTCCCGGTGTCCGTCCAGCCCGACGGCACCTTCGCCGCTGAGGATGTCCCGCCCGGGGACTACGACCTGCAGCTGTTCGCGGCCCGCATCGCCGGCAGCGAGGCGGAGCGGTCGAATCCGATGCACCTTGAGACCCGCCTGACCGTGCCCCCGGACGCCGCCCCCGGCACCGTCGTCGACGTGGGGACCCTGGCCTTTCCACAGGAATGATCGGCACTCTTGTCAGCCGCCGCCCGCCCATTCATGTCCCGGATGCCTTGGAGGCACAGGCTTTCGCACCGGCCAAACAGGACGTCATTGTGTCGTTTGAGATACCTAATTGATTTTAACGTATCTTCAGGGATACGTTACGAACGTGCCCGAGATATCCTCCCTGCCTTTGCCGGTCACCCGAGCCCTGCGTCAGCTGGGTCACGATCTCGCCCTTGCGAGACGCCGTCGCGGGATCTCCACGGCGGACATGGCCGATCGGCTCTTCGTCAGCCGCCGCACGCTGTGGCGACTGGAGAAGGGCGATCCCACCGTATCGCTGGGCACCCTCGCCACGGCCGCCTTCGTGCTCCAGTTCCACGACCGGCTCGCGCAACTCGCCGCCCCCGCCCGGGACACACTGGCGTTCGAACTGGATGAGGCGCGTTTGCCAAAGCGCATCCGCCGAAAAGCGACATGAGCATCGAGGTTCACATCGACTGGGAAGGAAGTACCCAGGCGGTGGGGCTTCTGCGCCCGGCAGCCCGGGGCTCGACGGTCACCTTCGAGTACCACGCCGCCTGGCTCAACCAACCGAAGGCCTTCGCGATTGATCCCACCAGCCTGCCTCTCCGTGCCGGCCCGCACCAAAGCCCGATGCTTTTCGGCGCCATCCAGGACTGCGGGCCGGATCGCTGGGGCCGGGTGCTCATCGAGCGGGCCGTGCGCCGGCACGTGCTGGATGCCAAGCCCTACCGCGATCTCGACTACGTCCTGGCCCTCGAGGACTCCACCCGAATCGGCGCCCTCCGTTTCCGGGCCGACCCGAAAGGGCCCTTCCTCGCCACCAGCTCCGGCAGGGTTCCCCCCGTGGTGCAGCTGGCGGCTCTTCTCAACGCCACCGACGCCGTCCACGGGGAGACCGAGACCGCCCAGGACCTCCGCTTCCTTCTGGGTGCCGGCTCGCCGCTGGGCGGAGCACGCCCCAAGTCGGTGGTGGCTCTGCCGGACGGACGGCTCGCCATCGCGAAGTTCCCCAAGCCCGACGATACCCGCGACATCGCTGCCGGTGAGGTGCTGGCCCTCGGACTGGCCCGGGAGGCGGGAATCCGCGTGTCGGACCACCATCTCATCCGGGTACGGGGTCGTGGCGTCTCCGTCATCACCCGATTCGACCGGATCGGGCCCCAACGCATCCCATTCCTTTCGGCCCACAGTCTCCTTGGACTCAATCCCGGCGAAGCCGGCTCGTACACCCTGCTTGCCGACGGGATCCGTCAGTGCGGCGCAACCGTGCGGGAGGATCTAAAGGAACTCTGGCGTCGCCTCGTCTTCTCCCTGCTTGCCAGCAACTACGACGACCACCTCCGGAACCACGGCTTCCTGATGCACACGCCCGGCGCCTGGTCACTATCGCCCGCTTACGACCTCAACCCGGTTCCGGAGATGGATCGAAGCCGGCCCCCGAAGACCCCCATCACCGAACGTCAGGAAGAACCGGACGTTGCCGTCGCCCTCGATGCCGCACCCCGTTTCGGTCTCCGCGCTCCCGAAGCCCGCGAGATCCTTCGCCAAGTCCTCGGCGTGGTCCGGCAGTGGCGCCGGACGGCCCGACGGCTTCGCCTCCCCGCCGGGACGATCTCCGCATACGCCAGTGCGTTCGAGAATCCGCTGGTGGACGAAGCCGCCAGCCTGCTCAAGGTGTGATCGGCGCAGGGCCCGATCGGCACTCTTGTCAGCCGCCACCCGGCCGGCCAGCGTTCCGGGCCTTGCGGCGACTTCCTTTTGAACTGGGCCTCGCGCTCCGATACCTCCGTCCCAAGCGGACCTCGGTCTCGGTGATCACCCTCCTGTGCATCCTCGGAGTGGCCTTGGGGGTGGCGGTGCTGATCATCGTGATCGCCGTGATGAGCGGCTTCGACCAGGAACTGCGCACCAAGCTGATCGGCTTCAACGCCCACCTGAAGGTCGGCATCCCGGGGCGCCCCCTGGAGGACTGGCGGGGGACCATGGACCGGGTGGCCGAGGTGCCGGGGGTCCGGGGCGTGGCACCGTTCGTCCTCGGACAGGTCCTCATGCAGACGCAGCCGGATCCGCGCCTGGCCAATCCCCAGAGCTTCGCCCCGTACGTCCGCGGAATCGATCCCGGCCTGGAGGGCCGGGTGAGTTCGCTTACCAACAGCATCGTCGAGGGCTCGATGGACCTCCGCGGGAGCGGACTGGTCGTGGGCGCCTCCCTCGCCGACCTGCTGAACCTCCACGTGGGGGATCGCGTGGCGATCTATTCCACCCATGCCCTGGAGCGCATGCTCTCCAGCCGCAACCGTGGACAACAGGAGGCCGTCCCGGCGGAGGACTACGAGGTGCGCGGGATCTTCTCGGTGGGGTACGAGCAGATCGACGCGAGCTTCATCGGGATGTCCCTTGTCAACGCCCAGGACCTGTACGCCCTCGACGACCAGGTGAGCGGGTTGAGCGTGATGCTCGACCGGTCGGACCCCGCCACCACCCTGCAGATGCAGGAGGCGGTCGGAACCCACCTCGGCCGACCCTTCCGGGTGGTCAGCTGGATGGACGAGAACAGCGACCTGCTCGGCGCGATCGAGGTCGAGAAGGACGCCATGCTGGTGATCCTGTTCTTCGTCATGGTGGTGGCCGCCTTCTGCATCGTCTGCTCCCAGATCGCCTTCGTGATCCGCAAGACCCGGGAGATCGGCATCCTCAAGGGCCTCGGCGCCACCACCGGCCAGGTGGTGGCGGTGTTCCTCATCCAGAGCTCGGCGGTCGGGATGGTCGGGGTGGTGGCCGGTCTCCTCGGGGGCCTGGGCGGGGTGGCCGTCCGGAACGACTTCCTGCACCTCATGCGGACGGTCACCGGCCGGCCGCTGTTCCCCCAGTCGGTCTACAGCTTCGCCGAGCTGCCGGCCCTGGTGCTGCCCGGCGACCTGACCGTCATCTGCGGCGTCTCGCTGGGCATGTGCCTGCTGGCCGGGGTGATCCCGGCCTGGATCGCCGCCTCGATGAAACCCGTGGAGGCCCTCCGCAATGAGTGAATCCCCGGCCCATCCCGGCATCCCGTGGCTGGTCGCCACCGGCCTCCACAAGCGGTACATCGTCGGCGACCGCACCCTGGAGGTTCTCCAGGGGGTGGACCTCGCCGTGGACGCCGGCGAGTTCGTCGCGCTGCGCGGGGCGTCGGGTGCCGGCAAGAGCACCCTGCTCCACCTGCTGGGCGGGGTCGACGTCCCGGACGCCGGCGAGATCACCGTGGGGGGCCTGCGGCTGACCGGCATGGGGTACTCCGCCCTCGCCCGGTTCCGGAGCCGCCGGGTGGGGTTCGTCTTCCAGGCCTACCACCTGCTGCCCGACCTCACCGCGCTGGAGAACGTCATGGTGCCGGCCCGCCTGGCCCGGGTGGGCCCCGGCGAGGCGGAATCCCGGGCGCGGCGACTGCTCGACCGGGTGGGCTTGTCCGGACGGATCGGGCACCGGCCCAACCAGCTGTCCGGCGGCGAACAGCAGCGGGTGGCCATCGCCCGGTGCCTGATCAACGAGCCCGACCTGATCCTCGCCGACGAACCCACGGGCAACCTCGACACCCGGACCGGCGACGGCGTGCTGGAGCTGCTGCTGGACCTCCGGGCCGAGCGGGGCACGACGATGATCGTGGCCACGCACGACCCGCGGATCGCCGCCCGGGCGGGGCGGCAGGTGGTGATGCGCGACGGCGTGGTGGCGGCGGCCGGGGTGGAAGGTTGACAGGCGAAAAAGAGCGGCGCCGGATGGGAAACCCACCGGCGCCGCCAAGAGCCTGTCCGGAAACTCCGAGGGGTCCAACTTGGGGGGCGGGCCGGAGCCCGCGCCCGACGGTCAGAACTGGCCCTTGGCCGGGGCCTTCTCGCTGCCGGCCGGCTTCTCCTTCTCCGGCTCATGCACCGGCTGGGCGGCCGGCTGGGCCTCCACCGGATGCGGCACCACGACCCAGAATTGCTCCCGGGCCTTCGTCCAGTTCTTGAGGATCTCGCCCGCCCGAGGCGAGTCGGTGGCCTCGAGATGGGCGTAGATCAGGGCCTCGACCCGCTTCGCCTCGTCGTCTGACGTGAACCGCTCCAGGCCGATCATCGCCGGGTTGTACCGGCCCGGGAACTTGTTGTCCGGATCCCAGACATAGGCGCGGCCGCCGCTCATGCCGGCGCCGAAGTTGCGCCCCGTCTCCCCGAGGATGACCACCGTCCCCCCGGTCATGTACTCGCAGCCGTGGTCGCCCACGCCCTCGACGACCGCGGTGCCGCCCGAGTTGCGGACGCAGAAGCGTTCGCCCGCCAGGCCGGCCGCCAGCAGGCGTCCGCCGGTGGCGCCGTACAGGCAGACGTTCCCCAGGAGGATGTTCTCCGCCCAGGCGTACTTCACCGTGTCGGGCGGGCGGATGACGATCTCGCCCCCGCTCATCCCCTTGCCCACGTAGTCGTTGGCCTCACCCACCAGCTTCAGGCGCACGCCGCTGGCGAGGAACGTCCCGAAGCTCTGCCCGGCGCTGCCCTTGAGGGTGATGTCCAGCGCGGACCCCTCGGGCAGGCCGCGGTCGCCGAACGAGTACCCGATGTGCCCCGAGATCCGGGTGCCGATGTTCCGGTGGGTGTTGTTGATCTTGTACGAGAGCCGGGCGATGCCCTTGCCCTGCAGCGCCACCCGCGCGTCGGTCATGATCTTGTCGTCGAGCGAGCTGTCGCCGAACCGCTCGTTGCGCTCCCGGGTGTGGATCCGCGTGGCACTGCCGGAGGCATCCACCTGGTACAGCAGCTTGTCGAGCTGGAGGCTGCCGATCTTCGGACGGAGCTCCTCGGGGAAATCCTCCAGCGGACGCACCTGCAGCAGGTCGGTGCGGCCGATGATCTCGTCGAGCGTCCGTGCCCCGAGCAGGGCCATCAGCTCGCGCATCTCCTGGGCGACGGCGTTGAAGAACGCGACCAGGTTCTCCGGCTTGCCGCGGAACTTGAGCCGCAGCTCGTCCTTCTGGGTGGCGACGCCGACCGGGCAGGTGTTGAGGTGGCAGACGCGGAACATGGCGCACCCGGCGGCCACGAGGGCCGCGGTCCCGAAGTTGAACTCCTCCGCACCCAGGAGGGCGGCGAGGATCAGGTCGCGTCCGGTCTTCATCCCGCCGTCGGTCCGGAGCACGATGCGCGACCGGAGGTCGTTCAGCATCAGCGTCTGCTGAGCCTCGGCCACGCCGAACTCCCACGGGCCGCCGGTGTTCTTGATCGAGCTGAGCGGCGAGGCGCCGGTGCCACCGTCGTGTCCCGAGATCAGGACGACGTCGGCATAGGCCTTGGCCACGCCCGCGGCCACCGTTCCGACCCCGGCGCACCCGACCAGCTTCACGCAGACCTTGGCCCGCGGGTTGACCTGCTTGAGGTCGTAGATGAGCTGGGCCAGGTCCTCGATCGAGTAGATGTCGTGGTGCGGGGGCGGGGAGATGAGGGGCACGCCCGGCACGGAGTAGCGGAGCTGGGCGATGAGCGGGGTGACCTTGTGGCCGGGCAGCTGACCGCCCTCGCCGGGCTTGGCACCCTGGGCCATCTTGATCTCGATCTCCTGGGCGCTGGCCAGGTAGGCCGGGGTCACGCCGAAGCGTCCCGACGCCACCTGCTTGATCGCCGAGTTCCGCTCGGTCGAGTAGCGCGACGGATCCTCGCCGCCCTCGCCCGAGTTGGACTTGCCGCCGATGGAGTTCATGGCGACGGCGAGGCACTCGTGGGCCTCGGGTGACAGCGCGCCCAGGGACATGCCGGCGGTGGTGAAGCGGCGGCGGATCTCCTCCACCGACTCCACCTCGTCGATCGGCACCGCCTCGGGGGCGAACCGGAGGGTCAGCAGGTCGCGGGGACTCACCGGGTCGCGGTGGTTCACCGTGTCCATGTACTTCACCCAGTCCTCGTGCCGACCGGCCTTGAGGAAGCGGTGGAGGTTGCCCACGACCAGCGGGTTGAAGGCGTGGAACTCGCCGCGGCCACCCTTCGCCACCTTGTAGTTGCCGCCCACGTCGAGCACCGCCGCCTCGGGCGCGCCGAAGGCCGCCTGGTGACGGCGGATCGCGTCGACCGCGATCATCGCCAGGTCGATGCCACCCACCTGGCTCACGGTGCCGAAGAAGCACCGGTCGATCACCTGCTGGCTGATGCCGATGGCCTCGAACACCTGGGCGCCCCGGTAGCTGGCGATGGTCGAGATGCCCATCTTGGCCATGACCTTGAGCAGGCCGTTCTCGATCGCCTTGCGGTAGTTGGCCACCGCCTGCTCGAGCTGGATGTCGCCGAAGCGCCCCGCCTCCACCGCCTCGCGGATCGAGTCGATCGCCACGTACGGGTTCACCGCGCTCGCGCCGAAGCCGATCAGGCTGGCGAAGTGGTGCACGTCGCGGGCCTCGCCGCTCTCGCACACGAACGACACCTTCAGGCGCTTGCCCTCCCGGATGAGGTGGTGATGCACCGCGCCGACCGCAAGGAGCATGGGGATCGGGGCCCGGGAGGCGTCCGCCCCGCGGTCCGAAAGGATCACGATCTGCGCCCCGTCGTCGACCGCCGCCGAGGTCTGCGCGCACAACTCGCCCAGCGCGGCATCCATGCCGGCGGCCCCCTGCGCGACGTCGAACAGGACGGGAACGACCACCGCCCGGGTGCCCGGGACGGACTTGAGCGCCGCCAGCTCGAACCCGTAGAGGAACGGCGAGTCGATCCGGACCAGGCGGGCATGCTCCGGGCTTTCCTCGAACCACGACCGCCGGTGGCCCAGCACCGTGCCGAGCGACATGACGACCTTCTCGCGGATCGAGTCGATCGGCGGATTGGTCACCTGGGCGAAGAGCTGCTTGAAGTAGTCGTACAGCAGCCGCGGCCGCTTCGACAGCACCGCCAGCGGGGTGTCGTCACCCATCGACCCCACCGGCTCGGCGGACTTGGTGGCCATGGGCTTGAGCAGCTCCTCGATCTGCTCCTGGTCCCAGCCGAAGGCAATCTGCTGGAGCGTCAGGTCGAGCAGGTTGACCGTCTGGTAGGTGTCGCCGTAGGGGGCGGCATGGCGGTCGAGCGGGACGATGTTCTTCTCGTACCAGTCGTCGTACGGCTGACGGGCAGCGACCATGCTCTTGACCTCGTCGTTGTCGAGCAGGACGCCGCGGGCGGTGTCGATCGCGATCATCTTGCCGGGGCCGAGGCGGCCCTTGCGGACGACCTTGCGCTCGTCGAGCTGCACCACGCCGACCTCGGATCCCATCACCACCAGCCCGTCGTCATAGACCTTGTACCGGGCCGGCCGCAGGCCGTTGCGGTCGAGGATGGCGCCGATCACCCGACCGTCGCTGAACACCACCGCCGAGGGACCGTCCCACGGCTCGTTGAGGCAGGAATGGTACTGGTAGAAACCCCGGAGCTTCCGATCCATCCCGCTCATGTTCTCCCACGCCTCGGGGGCGAGCATCATCATGCTGTGGAGGATGTCGCGTCCGGACAGCTCGAGGGCCTCCAGGGCGTTGTCGAGGGCGGCGGAATCCGATCCGCCCGGCTGGATCAGCGGCTTGAGGGTCTCGATCTCGTCCCCCCAGACCCCGCTGGTCAGCTCGCGCTCGCGCGCCCGGGTCCAGTTCTTGTTGCCCAGCAGGGTGTTGATCTCCCCGTTGTGGGCGAGGCTTCGGAAGGGCTGCGCCAGCTTCCAGTTGGGGAAGGTGTTGGTGGAGTAGCGCTGGTGGTAGAGGGCGAGCGCCGACACGAACAGCGGATCCTTCAGGTCGGGATAGAACTTGGGCAGCTGGGGCGCGTTGAACAGGCCCTTGTAGACGATGGTCCGGGCCGACATGGAAGGCAGGTAGAAGCCCTCGATGTTCTCCGCCATGGCCTCGCGCTCGGCATGGTTCCGGGCGAGGAAAAGCTTCCGCTCGAACTCCTCCGGCGACCAGTCGGCATCCCCGCGGGCCACCAGCGCCTGCTGGATCTCCGGCATGGTCTCGCGGGCCTTGTCCCCAAGGCACCGGGGATTCGTGGGCACCGGACGCCAGGCGAGGAAGTGGAGCCCGTACTTGGCGCAGGCTTCCTCGACGAACTGCTGGCACTTCGCGATCAGGTACTTCTGGCCGCGCGGCATGAAGACGAAACCCACCGCGAGGTCGTCGGCCTCCAGCGCCTTGACGCCGAGCTTCTCGGCCTCGCGCAGGAAGAACTCCTTGGGAAGCTGCGTGAGGATGCCGGCGCCGTCACCGGTCTTGGCGTCGGCGTCGAGCGCCCCGCGATGGGCGAGGGCCCCCAGCGCCTGGAGCGCGTACTGGACGATGCGCTGCTCCGGTTTCCCGTTGGTGTTGGCGACAAAGCCCACACCACAGGCGTCGTGCTCGAATTCCGGGCGGTACAGCGAGTTCGGTACGGTCGGATACATGTTCATTCCACGGGCAGAACGGCCGTCGAACGGCCGAACGCGAGAGTGAACCAACCCCCCGCCGCCGGCGCAAAGAGTTTCTGCCCCCGGTGTCGACGTCGTCACCCACACACGCCCGATGACGCCCGATGACGTGACGCCACCCGGTTCCGGGTCGGATGCCACGCACAGAACAGATCCCTGCTTTCATGGGACGTTCTTGCTGCGGCATTCAACCGGACGAATTCCACGGTAACTTCCCGCGTCTCAACGGGTCGGAACACAGGACTGCATGACCGAGACGGGCGACTACCTGGTGGAGAAGAAGAGTGGACAGCGACGGGCGCTGGCCGGGGGGACGACCATCCTGTCGTCGGCCGAGTGCGAGTGGGACGGGATCCGGCTCACCGTGCGGCGGCGGGAGCAGTTCGAGGAGGAGGACGTGGCGTTCGACCGCCATGTGGTGGTGCTCCAGAAGCGCGGGACGGTCGACCTCGAGGTGCGGGAGGATGGGCGCTGGCAGCGGACGGTGATCCGTCCGGGGATGGTGTCGTTCTACCCGGCGGGGTGGCAGTTTTCGGCCCGGCTGACCGAACCGGCGGAGTTCGTCGCATTGTGGGTCGATCCCGGCTTCGCCTCCCGCGTCCTGCAGGATGGCGGAAAGGAATCCCTCGTCCCCTTCCGCGGGGTGGAGGATCCGCTGATCCGCGGGGTCATGGAAGCGATGCACGAGGCGGTGCGGCGCCGGACCGCGGACCGTGCCTACGCGGAGGCGCTGGCCGGGAGCCTGGTCCAGCACCTCGCCCGACGGGGCCGACAGCAGCAGGCACCCGACCTGCCCCGGGTCCAGGGCGGCCTGACCCGATCGGTCGTCCGAAGGGTGGTCGATTTCATGGAGGCGCACCTGGCCGATGACCTGAGCCTGGAGCAGCTTGCCGAGGTGGCCGGCCTGAGCCAGTTCCACTTCGCCCGCCAGTTCAAGGTGACGCTCGGCGTGGCCCCCTACGCCTTCCTTCGGGAACGCCGCCTCGACCGGGCCCGCGACCTGCTGGTCCGGGGCGAGGGAACCATCGCCGAGATCGCGTCCCGGACCGGGTTCTGCGACCAAAGCCACCTCAGCGCCCACTTCAAGCGCCGCTTCGGGGCGAGCCCCCGGGCCTTCGTCCGCGGGCTTTCCGACTGATCCCCCCCGCGGGCGCCGTCGTCGTCAGAGCCGGCCGACGGGTACCGGTCAGGTGGGCCGTCATCCGCTCCACCGAGCCACCGAACACCCGGTCCAGAAACGCCCGCGTCGCCGCCGCCACGCAGGCCCCCTCCTCCACCCGCGCCCGGTAGAGGTACGCCCGACCCTGCCGCGTGTGGGACAGCACCCCCTTCTTCACCAGCCGGTTCAGCAGGGTCTTGGCCGTGACCGGATGCCACGTGGGATCGGCTTCCCGGAGGGTTCCGATGATCTCCGCCGACGTGACCGGCTGACGGGCCCAGATGATCCGCATCAGCTCCCATTCCGTGTCCGAGATCCTTGGCAATCCCGCCATCCGGAGAGGACAGTCCGCACCGGATCCGGTGTCGAGGGCAAAGCCGTCGCCGGCACCCGGGCGACCGTTGACGACCCGCGGGGCGGGTTCCATGGTCGGGGTCCGATGTCCCGCCGGCTCCTGATTTGCGGAATGCTGTTGCGATGGATGCTCTCCGCCGCATCCGCCGACATTCCGGGGCCCGAACCGGCATCCACGGTTCCGGGGGACGCCTTCCCCCTTCGCCGCTTCGAGGGCCTCCCCGAGTTCCCCTCCCCCCGTCTCCTGCCGGTGCGGTTTCCCGACGCCACGCCGGTCGCCCGGGTCCACCGGCTCACGGTTCATGGAGAGCGGCTGTGGCTCGCCGCGGTGCCCCGGGCCGACACCAACCTGCCGCCCGACGCCGGCCGGTTGTGGGCATTCGACGCAAGGAACAACCGCCTGCTCCCCGTTCGCGGACTGATCGAGCAGCACGGGGTGTTCAGCCTGCTGGGGCGTTCCGACGGGCTGTGGATGGCGCTCGACGGCGGGCTCGCCGTGATGAGCCCGGCCACCCTGGTGATCGACCCGTTCGGTCCCGCCCAGGGAATCACCGGCTCGACCTTTGCGGGACTGGCCGAGGCGGGCGGGCGCCTGTTCGCCCTGTCGGCCACGGGAGCCGGCTATGGACTGAACCGCGACGGACGGTCCTGGGCCCGGCTCGACGGCGAGCCCGACCCGAACCCGCGCCGGGCCACCCGGTGGTCGGGCCTGGCATCGGCCGGCGACTGGCTCCTGGCCCGGGCGCCCGATGCCCTCGCCCTCCGACACCAGGGCGGCGCCGCCTGGCATCCGGTCGACACCGCCGATTTCGCCATGTTCCCCTCCCGGAGTCCCTCGGGCTGGACGGCGGCGGTGGGCGACGGCGACGGGGCGTTCTGGATCGGAAGCAGCGCCGGGCTGCATTTCCTCGTCGCCGAGACCGGCTCGATGGAGAACCGGATCACCCCGATGGAGGTCCGGGTGCCGGGCGGCCTCACGGGTCCCGTGCCACCGGGCTTCCAGCCCGCCGCCTCCGCGGCCGCACAGGTCGCCGAACGGGTGGCGGACGGGATCCGCTCCCGGATGCGCGACCGGGCCCGGATGGCCCGGGTCCGACTGGAAACCGGCCGGGCACTGGACCCCGTGACCCCCACCAGCCGTGTCCCCGGACCCGTGAGCGCGCTGGCTCCCGACGGACCCTACCTGTGGGTGGTCACCCGCGATGGCACACCCGGGGAACCCTCCCGCGTGTCCCTTTTCCACGCCGCCAGCCGACGCTGGGTCGGCTCGTTCCCCGTCAGCCTCCCGGTGCTCGACGTCGCGGTCGACGACCGTTTCCTCTGGCTCGGCCTGGACGCCTCCGCGGTTCCCCGGGGCGCGCCGCTCGTGGCGGTCGACAAGCGCCCGCTGCTTGCGGTGTCGGCCGACCGCTGGGTGGAGGACGAGCCCACCCCGGAGGAACGGGGCGAGTGGCTGGCCGGACTTCCAGTGCGGGAACGTGCGGTGCTGGCCTTCTTCGCCGGCGACGCCGCGCGGGTGGTGGCCCTCCTCGGGCCGGAATCGGAACCGCCGGACCCGGAGGTGGAGTTCCTCCTGGCCTTCGCCCACGACGCCGTGGGCCTGGACCGGCCCGCCATCCGGGACCGGCACCTGGAACGGCTCCACCGCCTCTTCCCGTCGAGCCCCCATGCCGTGGCCACACGCCACCTGCGCCCCGGCCCATCCTCCCCGTCCGTGGCCGCTGAAGCCCCCACCCACCCGCCGGCGCCGAAACGGCCCGAGGCAACCAACACTTCCTCCCTGCCGGTGCCACCACCCAGCCTGCCGCCCACCGTCCCGGTCCCGGGCGAACCCGACCCCGTGGCCGCGATCCTGGCCCGACGCGATCTCAACAAGGACGGCCGGCTGAATCTCGTCGAGTGGCGCCTGTGGCACGGCCCGGCCGCCGAGATCCGCGGATTCGACACCGACGGGGACGGCCACCTCGACGCGGCGGAACTGGCCGCGGCACTCGGCGGCCGCGAATAGCCCGACCCGCCGGGCGGCTTGCCACCCCATTCCGTTTCGGGATGCTGACGCGGCAAATGACCGACCGACCCACACCCCGCCAGCTGGGATTCCGGATGCCGGCCGAATGGGAACCCCACGCCGCCACCTGGCTGACCTGGCCACGGCCGGACGGGATCAGCTTCCCGGACCGCTATGACGACGTCCCCCCGGTCTACGCGGCCTTCATCCGGGAGCTCGTCCGGGGCGAGGAGGTGCACATCAATGTCTGGGACGCCGCCATGGGGGAATGGGTCCGGGAACTCCTGGCCGGACACGGTGTGCCCCTGGACCGGGTCCGGTTCCATCCGTTCCCCGCCTACGAACCCTGGTGCCGGGACCATGGTCCAATCTTTCTGGTCCGGGACACCGCGGGCCGGCGGGAACGCGCCGTGGTGGACTGGGGCTACAATGCCTGGGGCGGCAAGTACCCCCCGTTCGACCTCGACGACGCCGTCCCCCGCCATGTCGCCCGGCTGCGGGGACTTCCGCTCCACAGCCCGGGCATCGTCATGGAGGGCGGTTCCCTCGACGTGAACGGGCGCGGCACCCTGATCACCACCGAGTCGTGCCTCCTCAACCCCAACCGGAACCCGGGCCTCGACCGGGCGGCCATCGAGGAACACCTCCGCGAATACCTCGGCGTGTCCCACATCCTCTGGCTGGGCGACGGGATCGTCGGGGATGACACCGACGGACACGTCGACGACCTCACCCGCTTCGTCTCCGCCGACACCGTGGTGACGGTGGTCGAGGAGGATCCGGCCGACGCGAACCATGCGCCCCTGCAGGAGAACCTGCGGCGGCTGCGGTCGATGGCCGACCAGGACGGCCGTCCGCTGCGCGTGGTCGAGCTGCCCTGCCCCGGGGTGGTGGAACACGACGGGGAACGGCTGCCGGCCAGCTACGCCAACTTCTACATCGCCAACGCGGCCGTGATCCTCCCCACCTACCGGCATCCCAACGACCGGCGGGCGCAGGAGATCCTGCAGGGGCTCTTCCCCGACCGGCCGGTGGTCGGGCTCGACTCCACCGACCTGGTCTGGGGACTGGGCTCGTTCCACTGCATCTCCCAGCAGGAGCCGGCATGAAGGCGGGGGACACGCGGATTCCGGAGGGGCTGACCGTGATCGCCCATCCCCTGCTCGCCCGCGCACTGACCCGGCTGCGCGATGTCCGCACCCCGGCACCGGAGTTCCGCCGCCTCCTCGACGACGCGTCATCCCTGATCGCGTGGGAGGTGACGCGCACGCTGTCGACCCGCAGCGTGCGGGTCGACACCCCGCTGGCCCCCACCCGCGGCGTGGAGTTGGCCCGCCCGGTCATCCTGGTGCCGGTCCTCCGCGCCGGCGTGGGAATGCTCGACGCCTTCCTCCGCGTGGTCCCGGATGCGGCCGTCGGATTCGTCGGCCAGCGGCGCGACGAGGCCACCCTCCGCCCCCACACCTACCTGAGCAATCTCCCGGCAAGGCTGGACGCCGCCGAGGTGATCGTCCTCGACCCGATGCTCGCCACGGGCGGCAGTGCGGTGTCGACGTTCGACCAGTTGACCGAGGCGGGGGCCCGGCGCCTGCGACTCGCCACCCTCCTCGCCGCGCCCGAAGGGGTGCAAAACGTCCTGTCGGCCCACCCGGGCACCCGGGTCTATACCGCGGCCCTCGACCGTCGACTCGACCGCCGCGGCTACATCTTCCCGGGCTTGGGCGATGCCGGGGACCGCTGCTTCGGGACCTGACGGGCTTCTGACGGTCCGGCCGCAGCCTTCCGTTCCGTCCGCCGCCACGCCTGCTCACGTCGGGCGCTCTCCTCCCGGAGCAGTTCCTCCGCCGACCAACCCCGCTCCTGGCAGGCCCGGGCCAACTCGAAAAGCGTGCGCGCCACCTCGGACCGGCGCGGCTTCGCCGCAACATCCGCCAACGGCGGTTCACCCGATCCGACCAGGCCGGCCTTGGCCGCCTTCTTCACCAGCTTCTGCGCCCGCGCCAGGGCCGGCAGGTGGCGGGGGATGCCGTCGAGAGCCGACGGACGTTCATGCCGGGTGCCGGCCTTCTCGTCCCGCTTGATCCGCTCCCAGTTGGCCCAGACCTGGTCCACATCCCGCACCCGGACATCGCCGAACACGTGGGGATGCCGACGGACCAGCTTCTCCGCGAGGCGGCGGCACACCGTGTCGAAATCGAACGCCCCGCGCTCGGACCCGAGCTGGGCATGGAAGACCACCTGCAGGAGGAGATCCCCCAATTCCTCCACCATCTCCACCTCGTCCCCCGCCTCGATCGCGTCGAGGAGCTCATACACCTCCTCGACCGCATGCCAGCGCAGGCTCCGGTGATCCTGCTCCCGGTCCCACGGACAGCCATCGGGCGCCCGCAGCGCGGCCATGATGGCGAGGACCTGACGGACGGGGGGCGTTCGGGGGGAGGGAGGACGGGGCATGTCGGGAGCGGGTCAGAGCAGGACCAGATCGTCTCGGTGGATCACCTCCAACCGGCCCGTTCCCCGCGCCCGGATCGTGTCGGCATCCACCGCCGCCAACCCGCGGGCGAACTCCAGGCCGTCGGGTCCCCGGACCGAGACGACTTGGCCGGCCCGGAACTCCCCCTCGCAGGCCGTGACCCCCGGCGCCAGCAGGCTGCGCCCGCGCGCGGACAACGCCTCCCGGGCCCCGAGGTCCACCGAAACCGTCCCGCGGGCCCGGTCGTAGAAGGCGATCCACCGCTTGCGCGCCGGCAGGCGGCCGCCGGTGGGACGGAAAAGGGTTCCCTCCGCCTCGCCGGCGAGGATCCGCGACAGCACGTCGAACCGTCGCCCCGATGCGATGACCATCGGCAGGCCCGCCCGCTGGAGGATCCGCGCCGCCAGCAGCTTGGTCACCATGCCACCCACCGCGGTCACACTCGTGGTGCCCGAGGCCAGGGCGGCCACCCGCTCGTCAATCACCCCCACCTCGGACACGACCCGCGCGTCGGGCCGGCCAAAGTTCTCCACCAACCCGTCCGCCGTGGTCAGGAGCACCAGCAGGTCGGCCGGCAAGAGGCTGGCCACCAGGGCGGACAGCTTGTCGTTGTCGCCGAACTTCAACTCCGTCACCGACACCGCGTCGTTCTCGTTGACGATCGGCACCACCCCGTGGCGCAGGAGGGTGAGGAGGGTGTTGCGGGCGGTGAGATGACGGGAGTGGTCGGCAAGATCCTCGTGGGTCAGCAACACCTGGCCGACGGCCAGGCCGTAATGGCGGAAGAGCGCCTCGTAGGTCGCCATCAGCCGGCTCTGCCCGACCGCCGCACAGGCCTGGAGTTCCGACTGGCTCTTGGGCCGGCGATCGAAGCCGAGCACGCCCATGCCGGACCCGACCGCCCCGGAAGTGACCAGCACCACCTCGCGTCCCGCCGCCCGCTGGGCCGCCATCTGGGCGACCAACTGGGTGAACTGGACCGGGTCCGGTCGCTTGCTGGCGTCGGTCAGGACGCCCGTGCCCAGCTTCACCACCAGCCGCCGGGTGTCTTTGAGGGTGCTCCGCACGCACCGCTTGGTACCAGACCCCCCCGGCCAGCGTCGAGGGGCGCCACAGGGGTGACAGGCTCAACATCCGGAGGGCAGTCGGCAGACCGGGAGCGCCGCCCCGTCCGGGTCAGCCCCCACCCAGCTCCAGCTGCGGGACCACCCCCGGTTCCAGCGGGTTCCGCGTGCGCCCGGAAGCCTCGATCCGGTCCCGCCAGTCGGCGACCAACCGCCGGACCTCCGCCACGTCGAGCCCATCATGCCGGTCCGGGTAACGGCCCAGGTTGGCATCGGCGAGGTTGAACAGCGCCACCGCCGGCCCAAGGCGCCCCTTCTGCAGGTGCACGAACGCGCCGGCCAACTGGATCAGGCCCTTGTGGAAGGCGTAGTTGGATCCGTCGCGACCCTGCGCCAGCCAGAGGTCCTCCAGCACGTCGTGCGCCTCGTAGAACTGCTGCCGGTTGAAACAGGCGAAATACCCCGCATACCGCGGATCCCATCCCCCGACGTCTCCCGTGATCTCCCGTTCCACGAACGCCGCCACTTTTTCGGACTTCCGTCTCACGTCCGGAGGGAACCCCGCCCGCCCCGCCCCGGCGAGCCGGAAGTCCGAGGCCCGCCTCCCTTCGCCCTTGGCCCCCGACCGGCCTTCCCGGTACAACCCCGCCATGCCACGCACGCGGACGACGGACTTCCATCTGGACACCTGGCTCGCCGACCAGACGCGGTTGGTGGACCAGGCCCTGGACCGGTTCCTGCCCCGCACCACCACCCGTCCGGCCACCATCCACCGCGCCATGCGCTACTCGCTGTTCGCCGGCGGGAAACGCATGCGACCCGCCCTGGTGCTGGCCGCGAGCGAGGCCTGCGGCGGCGACCCGGCGGACGCCCTGCCCCTCGCGTGCGCCGTGGAATGCCTCCACACCTACTCCCTGATCCATGACGACCTCCCGGCCATGGACAACGACGATTTCCGACGCGGCAAACCCACCAGCCACAAGGTGTTCGGCGAGGGGATCGCCGTGCTGGCAGGCGACGCGCTCCTCACCCAGTCGTTCGAACTGCTCACCGCCGCCCGCGGCTGGCCGCGGTACAGCCATCGCGACCTGGTCCGCGAGCTGGCGGTCGCCGGGGGCTCCCTCCAGCTGATCGCCGGGCAGGTCGCCGACCTCGAGGGCGAAGGCAAGGACCTCACCCTGGCCCAACTGCGGTACATCCACGAGCGCAAGACCAGCGCCCTGCTCCGGTGCGCCGCCCGGTTCGGCGGCATGAGCGCCAACTGCACCCCGCGTCAGCTCGAGGCCCTCACCGACTTCGGCACCCACGTCGGCCTCGCCTTCCAGGTCATCGACGACATCCTCGACGTGACCCAGACCACCGAGCAGCTGGGCAAGACCGCGGGCAAGGACGAGGCGGTGGGCAAGGCCACCTACCCGCGGATCGTCGGCCTGGAGCGCTCGCGCCGGGTCGCCGCCCAGCTCACCGACAAGGCCTTCGCCGCCCTCCGCCCGTTCCAGGGCCGGGCCACCGCCCTCGACGCCCTGGCGCGGCACCTGCTGGAGCGCGACCGGTGACCCGACCCACCCCGCCCCCCACGGCCCGGGGATCGAACGAAACCCCCTCCCGGCTGTCGAAGGCTCGACTTGCCGCCCCGGGAATTGCTTCGCTCCCGGGAATCGGTTCCTGAATCCCATCCCATGCCCGCCACCCCCGCCGACATCGCCCCCCGCCTCCAGGCCGCCGCCGAACACCTGTCCCGCGTCCGCACCGAGGTCGGCCGGGTGATCGTCGGCCAGCGCGAGCTGGTGCATCGCCTGCTGGTCGGACTGGTCGCCCGGGGCCACATCCTGCTCGAGGGCCTCCCCGGCCTGGCCAAGACCGCCGCCGTGGCCACCCTCGCCCGCGCCACCCACTGCCGCTTCGCCCGGATCCAGTTCACACCCGACCTCCTCCCGGGCGACATCACCGGCACCCTGATCTACGACCCCGTCCAGGGCACCTACTCCACCCGACAGGGTCCGATCTTCGCCAACCTCGTCCTCGCCGACGAAATCAACCGCGCGCCGTCCAAGGTCCAGTCGGCCCTCCTCGAGGCCATGCAGGAGCGCCAGGTGACCATCGGTGACCAGACCTGGCCCCTCCCCAGCCCCTTCCTCGTCCTCGCCACCCAGAACCCCATCGAACAGGAGGGCACCTACCCGCTGCCCGAGGCCCAGATGGACCGGTTCATGCTCAAGGTGATCGTCCACTACCCCACCGCCGAGGAGGAGCTGGAGATCCTCGACCGCATGGCCAACACCCGGCCGGACCTGACGGTGGACGCCGTGGTGTCGCCCGACGAGATCACGGGCTACCAGGACCTGGTCAACGCGATCCACGTCGACCCGCTCGTCCGCGACTACATCGTCCGCCTGGTGGTGGCCACCCGCGACGCCGCCGCCGGACGCGGGGCGGATCCCGGCCTGAAACGCCTGGTCCGGATCGGCGCCAGCCCCCGGGCCACCATCAACCTCACCCTCGCCGCCCGCGCCTGCGCGCTGCTCGACGGGCGCGACCATGTCACGCCGGACGACGTCAAGCGCATCGCGCCCGATGTCCTCCGCCACCGCATCCTCCTCACCTACGAGGCGGAGGCGGAGGAGGTGGGGGCCGACCAGATTGTCGACACCCTCCTCCGCCAGGTGAAGGTGCCGTGATCCCCAACGACTACCTCAGGCGCCTCCGCCACGTGGAGGTCCGGGCCCGGCTGGTCAGCGAGCAACTCATGGGCGGCCGCCTCGCCAGCGTGTTCAAGGGCCGCGGCATGGACTTCGCCGACGTCCGGGAATACGTGCCGGGCGACGACGTCCGGCGGATCGACTGGAACGTCACCGCCCGCCTCCGCAAGCCGTTCGTCAAACGGCACGTCGAGGAGCGGGAACTGGTGGTGATGCTGCTCGTGGACGCCTCGGCCAGCGGGCATTTCGGCACCGCCCCGGCCGACACCGCCCAGGCCGACACGCAGCGGGAACTGGCGGCGATCCTCGCCGGCGCGCTGGCGTTCAGCGCGGTGCGCGACGGCGACCGCGTCGGCATGGTGCTGTTCACCGACCGGGTGGAACGCTACGTCCCCCCGCGGAAGACCCGCACCCACGTCACCCGCCTCCTCCACGAGCTGCTCTTCACCCGGCCCGCCGCCACCGGCACCTCCCTCAACGCCGCCCTCCACTTCCTCAACAACCTCCTCACCCGACCCGCCCTGGTGTTCGTCCTGTCGGATTTCCACGACCCGGACCCCGACTGGCAGCGCACCCTCGCCGCCACCAACCAGCGCCATGAGGTGATCGCCCTCCGACTCGGCGACCCCAGGGATCGGGAGCTGCCCGACGTGGGCATCGCCCTGCTCCAGGACGCCGAGACGGGCGAGGTGCTGGAACTCGACACCGGCGACCCCCGCGTCCGCGTCGCCTGGGCCGACCGGGCGGACCGGCGGGAGGCGGAACTGCTGGCGGTGTTCCGACGCGGACGCATCCCCGAGCTGACCGTCCGGACGGACCGGCCGTGGGCGCACGAGCTGCAGCGGTTCCTCGACCATTCCGCCCGCCGGCGGATCGCCTGAACGGGAGATGCCGACGTGAACGAAACCGAGCTCATCGAGGATCTCCGCCTGGTACCGATGCCGGCCTGGTGGCAACACCCGGCGGTGCTGGCGGCGTTCGCGCTGGGGGCCGTCGGACTCGCCTTCCTCGCCTTCCGGGCCTGGCAACGCTGGCAGTCCCGACGACCCGCCAGCCCCCCCGCGCCCCCGGGTTCCCCGCCCCACGCCGCCTGCCTCGCCCGACTGGAAGCCCTCCGCGCCGGGCGCGACACCCTCACGGCCTACCAGCTCGCCATCGGGGTCAGCGAGATCCTCCGCGACTTCCTCGACGCCCGCCACGCCCTCCGGATCCGCTACCAGACCACCCGCGAATTCCTCGAGGGGGCCGCCGTCCACCCGGCCCTCACCCCCGGGCTCCGCGACACCCTGGCCGGCTTCCTGCGCCTGTGCGACGCGGTCAAGTTCGCCCGTCGACCCGCGACCGACTCCGAGCTGGACGGCCTGCTGGAGACGGCCGGGCGGGTGATCCGGGACGATGCGGCCGCGGCCGGCGGCGACGGGGGGAGGCGGCCATGAAGGACTGGCTCGAACTCCAGTTCCAGCACCCCTGGGTGCTCCTCGGCCTCCTCCTGCTGCCGATCCTCGCCTGGCGCCTCGGACGAACCGGGCCCGTCCCCTCCCTCCGCGTGCCCAGCCTCCACGGGCTCCGCGACCTCGGACGCGCCCCCCGACGCCACGCCGGACGCGCCCGGTGGTTCGGACTCCTCCTCCCGGTCACCCTGCTCCTCCTCGCCCTCGCCCGCCCCCGCGTCCCGCGCGGCGACCTCCCCGATCCCAGCAAGGGCATCGACATCATGCTCACCCTCGACTTCAGCCGGTCGATGGCCGAGGAGGACTTCCGGCTCCAGGGACGCCGGGTCAGCCGGCGCACCGCCCTCGAGAACGTGACCGGGCAGTTCGTCGACGGACGCCCCAACGACCGGATCGGCATCGTCTGCTTCGCGCGCAGCCCGTTCCTCGTCAGCCCCCTCACCCTCGACCACAAGTGGGCGCTGAATTCCCTCCGCGAAACCGACCTCGCCACCGGCACCGGCATCGGCTGGGCCCTGCTGGCCAGCATCAACTTCCTCCAGAAGGACAGCGACCGGAGCAAGGTCATCATCCTCGTGACCGACGGGGAGAACTCCTCCGGCCCGCGTCCCCTCGACGTGATCCAGAACGCCGTCCAGGCGGGGATCAAGGTGTACAGCGTGTTGATCGGTCCCGAGGTGGTGCCGCCCAGCCTGGCGGCCGGCCATGAACTCAACCGGGCCTCCCGGGCCACCGGCGGCCAGTTCTTCCAGGCCACCGACGACCGCGCCCTCCAGGGCATCTACGCGCTCATCGACCAGCTCGAGAAACGTGCCCTGATCGAGAAACGCTTCGTCGCCTGGCGGGAACTGTTCCCCGCCCTCACCCTTGCCGCCCTCGCCGCCTGGCTGGGTCCGCTGCTCTGGCGCCAGGCCCTGTCCCGTCGCATCCCATGAAGTGGATCCATCCATGGCTGCTCGCCGCCGCCCTCCCGGCCGGCCTGCTGCTGGTCGGCCTGCTCCATCGGGCCCGGACCCGCACCGCCCACCGGATCGGACGCTTCGCCGGCGACGCCCGACGGTCCTGGGCCGACCCCGGCTGGGATCCGGTCCGGCGCCGACTCGACCTCTGGCTCCCCGGCCTCACCCTCGCCCTCTGCCTCGTGGCCCTCGCCCGGCCGCTTCGGTTCCATCCCGACCAGGCCACCGAGCGGGTGGGCGTCCCCTACCTGGTCGCCCTCGACGCCTCCCGCTCGATGCTCGCCACCGATCTCCGGCCGTCCCGATGGGCCGCGGCGACGAATGCCCTCGACCGGTTTCTGGCCCGCACCCAGGGCGACCGGGTGGGGCTCATCACCTTCGCCGGGGTGGCCCACCTGAACGCCCCGCTGAGTTTCGACAGCACCGCCCTCCGCACCACCCTCCGGTACATCGACCCCAATTCCATGGGCGAACCGGGCAGCTCGCTCGCCGCCGCCGTCGAGCGGGCCGGACGGTACTTCGCCACCAACAACATCCGCCCCCGGGTGCTGATCCTCCTGTCGGACGGCGAGGACCTCGAGGGCCAGCCGGTGCTGGTCGCCCGGCGCTGGGCCCGCGAGGGGATGCGGATCGCCGCCGTGGGGGTGGGAACCGCGTCCGGATCCCGGGTGCCCCTCACCCGATCCCCCCAGGGGCCGGCCGCCCGCAACACCTTCGGCCAGGAGGTGGTCTCCCGCCTGAACGAGGGCAACCTCCAGCGCCTCGCCGCAGCCACCGGGGGCAAGTACTATCGCCTGGGCGAACGGGGCGAGGGATTGGAGCAGCTCCGACGCGAGTTCCTCGCCCCGCTCGCCGAGACGGCCGCGCGGGAGGATTTGCAGAACTACTCGGAGTGGTATCACGTGCCCCTGGCCCTCGCGACCGCCTCGCTCGTCGCCAGCCTCCTGCTGGGGGCCGGACGGCGACAGACGCCGCGCGGGCCGGAACCGGTACTGCGCCCGCCCACGCCATGAACACCGCCCGTCCACGCGCCGCCGCCGCCGCCCTCGCCCTGGCCCTCGCCCTGGCGGCCGCCACGCCGACCACCCGCGCCGCCGACCGGCCTGACATCCCCGCCCTCCAGTCGGCCCTCGACGCCGGGGACCCGCGTCGGGTCCTCGACGGCCTGGCCGCGGCGCTGGAGGCCGACCCCGAGAACCCCCGCCTCCTGTACAACCACGGGGTGGCCGCCTACGCGGCGGGACGGTTTGACGACGCACTGGTCTCGTTCGACCGGGCGGAGTACGCCGGGAACCGTCGGCTCGCCCGACAGGCCCGCTTCCAGAAGGGCAACGCCGAGTTCCGCCTCGGCCAGGCGTCGCGGACCAACAACCTCGACGAGACCATCACCCGCTGGAAGCTCGCCCTCGGGCACTTCACCGGGGTGCTGGAGGAGACACCCGACGACCCCCGGGCCGACGCCAACTTCCGGCATGTCCGCGCCGCCCTGCTCCGGGTGCTCCTGGAGGATGCCCGTCGGCATCGCGAGGCGGCCGACGGCAATGCCCAGAGGCCGGCCGAGCAGCTGGAGTCGCTCCGCAACGCCTTCGAAAAGTACGTCGACGCCCGCGAGGTGGACCCGGACAACGAGGAGGCCCGGCAGGGCGAGGAGGAGACCCGCGACCAGCTCGCCCAGGCGCTCGCCGAACAGGGACGCCGCCTCGCCAACGCTCCCCTGCGGAGCCGTCCGAACCCCCGCGAACCCAGCCTGCCGGACCTCGACACCACCCCCCTCGAGGAGGGCGTGGGCATGCTCGCCGATGCCAACCAGCTCAAGCCCGACGACGCCGGGATTCAGGCATCGCTCGACGACGCCCGCAACCGCCTGGCGGATGCCGACGTCATGAAGGCCCGGAGCTACATGATGCTGGAGGAACGCATCGGCTGGGTCCGGGAGAAGCTCGCGGTGCTCCGGATGGCCCGGGAGATCGTGGAGAAGGCGCTCGCCGAGGTGCCGGACCATCAGCCGGCCGAGCAGACCCGGCAGGAGATCAACAACCGCCTGGCCCAGATCCATGAGGACGAGGGGGACCAGCAACGGGAACAGGCCAGCAACGCCCCGCTGGAGCAGCAGGCCATGCAGCTCACCCAGGCCTACGACCACTTCCAGCAGGCCCAGGAACTCCAGCCCGCCAACGACCGGCTCCCCCCCAAGATCGACCAGACCGGACAGGAACTCGCCAAGGCCCTCGACCAGATGGCCGACCAGCTGATGCAGAATCCCGGCGGACAGGAGAGCCTCGAACAGCAGATCGCCCGGCTCGAGGGCGCCGACCAGGCCCTCGGCCAGCTGCAATCCCTCCAGCCCAGCCAGCGGACAGACGAACGGGCGCAGCAGGTGTCGGAACAGCTGGAGGAACTCCGTCAGCAGATGGCCGGCAAGGGCCAGAAGCCGGGCGAACAGCCCGGCGGGACGACGCCCCAGATGTCCTCAACCCCCGGCCAGCAGATGTTCCCCATGGGAGCCCCCATGGACAGCCGGCCCAAGATCCACACCCCGGGAATGAAGGGGGAATGGAACTCCCGGGCGATGACTTCCGGACGGGATTACTGAGCCGCCGCGTTGCGGTTTGGCCCCTGTCCGGAAACTCCGGCTTAGTGGTGGGCGTCTTCCTTCGGGGCGTTGTCGAGGCAGCCCAGCTTGACGAAGAGGACGCCGGTCACGACCACGGCGACGATCAGGAGGCCCAGGCCCTTGCCGTTGGCGGCACGGGCAATGCCGGCAGCCAGGAGGACACTCTCCGCCACGAAGAACAGGAACGCCGAGAAACCTTTCATCCGCGGCGAACCTACCTCCTTCCCCCGCCCGCGCACAAGGGGCGGATTCGAGCCCGGACAAAGGGACCCCGCCACCCTCGGCCCGTAGCCGACGCCGGTAGGCGGCCGGTCCGTGCGCTCCGGGGGGAGGCGAAAGGCCAAAGGCGAAAGGCCAAAGGCGAAGGGCGAAGGGCGAAGGGCTGAAATTGGCGGCGGATGATAATCCGCCGAAGCCATAGGCCGCACGCTCCCGCGTGCGGTCGCTCCCGCGAAGCGGGGGCGATGAGGCGTTGGGCACGCCGCGCGGGAGCGCAGCGCTCCGGCAGAGCCGCGAACGCGCGAAGCGGCGAGCAGCAGCTCGGCAGGAGCCTCGCGCCACCGGTCCCCGGCCAGGTACCCCCGTGCGGTGGCGCGAGCGTCCCCGCGAGCCCCGCTCCCGATGCCCGTAGCCGACGCCGATAGGCGGCCGGTCCGTGCGCTCCGGGGGGAGGCCAAAGGCCAAAGGCCAAAGGCGAAGGGCGAAGGGCGAAGGGCTGAAATTGGCGGCGGATGATAATCCGCCGAAGTGTCGGAGCCGCACGGTCCCGCGAAGTGGGCGCGATGAGCCCCGGCAGACGCCACGCGTTCGTCCTCGTCCTCGTCCTCGGGTCCCCCGGCCTCTCCCTTCGAGTACGAGGACCGCCCCTTCGGGGCTGAGTACGCGTACGAACCCCGGCGGGCGCCCCGCGCCCGCCGCCCACTCACCCCAACTCCATCCCCTCCCCCGCCCGCAGGATCCGGTATCCCTGTCCCAGCGTCTGGCAACGCCACACAAAACGGTCGGGGGTCGCGGTGTTGAACTCGAAGAGGTCGTAGTGGCACGGCACCACCACCCCGGCCCCGATGTCCCGCGCCAGTTCGGCCGCCTGGGGACCGTCGAGATTGCCCGCCACCCGACGCTCCGGCGCCCGGCCGTTGATCGGCAACAACGCCACGTCCACCCGCCACGGCGTCAGCCACCCTTCCTGCCCCGCGTACCTCAGGGTGTCACCCGAGTGGTAGATCCGATGCGGACCGGCCTCGATCACGTACCCCAGGTACAGGTGGCGCCCACCGGCATCCCGATCCAACCCCTCGTGGGCGGCAGGGACGGCATGGAACCGGAATCCGGCCACCTCCACCTCACGGACCGCACCCCCGGCCGCCTCCGGGTCCAGCCCCACCACCGCCCCCCCGTCGAGTCCGGACCTTTCCAGCGCCAGATCCCGGATCGACGCCGGACATACCAGCACCAGACCGGGAGAGGCGGCCGCCATCGGACGCAGGGTCCCGGGATCCAGATGATCGGTGTGCGCGTGGCTCGACGTGACCACGTCCACGAATCCCAGGGCGGCCGGGTCGACCACCCGTCGGGTCATTCGCACATGCGGCTTGTCGGTGGCGGCGTATTTCCGGGTGAGGGATTCGGAAAGGTACGGATCGAGGGCGGCATACCGTCCGTTCCAGTGCAGCAGGTACCCGCTCTGGCCCAGCCACCACAGCTGCAACACCCCCGGCCGGGACCGGGACCGGACGTCGGACAGGAACGCGGCGTCGGACAGGATCGGCTCGATCACAGCGTCCTCCGCACCGAGGCGACCCCGGCCACCATCGCCGCCAGCTTCCGACGCGACGCCCACCGCGCGGTCTGGCTGAGCCCGCAGTCGGGCGCCAGCACCAACCGGTCGGCCGGCACCCGCTCCAGGCAGCGGCGCACCCGCGCGGCGATGTCCTCCGGGGTCTCGATGTAGTAGCTCTTCACGTCCACCACCCCCACCGCCACATCGCACCGGCGCGCCACCTCGCCGATGCAGTCCAGCTCGGCGAACTCCCGGCTGGCCATCTCCACATGCATCTCGTCGCACCGGAAATCCAGGAACGCGGGGAACAGCGGGGCGATCTGGCGTGGTCCGACCGCCCGGGCCTTGTAGTTGCCGAAGCACAGGTGGGTGCAGACCCGGGTGCGGCCGGTGACGGTCTCGACCGTCCGGTTGAAGATGTCCACGAACCGCCGCGGATCCTCCCGGTGCGCATAGCAGCTCATGCTCGGCTCATCCACGCTCACCTCGGTGCAGCCGGCCGCCACCAGCGCCTCCAGCTCGGCCCGGACCAGCGGGAGCAGGGCCTCGGTCAGCGCCCAGCGGTCCGCGTAGCCCAGCTCCGGATTGGGCAGCAGCCGGCCCGACAACGTGTACGGACCGGGAACCGACGCCTTGAGGGTGGGATGCGATGACAGCCCGAGCCCGCCGACGATCCGCTGGAGCCGACGGAACTCCTCGACCGCCCCGAGCCCCCGCGGGGCGGCGAGCGGGGCGGTGACCCGGTGCCGGCCGCGCTGGTCGTGCGCCGGCGGTCCCCAGCGCCGCGGCGGAGCGGACTCCAGGTCGATGCCCTCCAGGTACCCGTAGAACGACAGGTTGAAATCCAGCCGGGTCTGCTCGCCGTCGGTCACCACGTCGAGCCCCGCCGCCACCTGGTCGTGCACCGCCGCCAGCACCGCGTCGTCCTGCATCTCCGACAGGTCGTCGGGACCGAACCGGTCGAGCTGGCCGGCGGCGGATTCCAGCCAGCCGGGAAAGGGATAGCTGCCGATGACCGAGGTGCGGAGGGGATGATCTTTCATGACGGCGACCCGGCCACGCTACCCGGATCCGGACCCGGATCAAACTTCCGCGTGACAGCCCGCCGGGCGCGTGGCTACTTGCCGCGCATCATGAAGCATCTCCTGCAGGCGCTCTTCGCCGCCCTCCTGACCGCCGGACTGGCCATGGCCCAGGACGCCAAGGCCCCAGCCACCGCCGATGAGGTCGCCGTGATCCAGTTCCGCGATTACGGCCAGGTGGTGGTGGAGTTCTGGCCCGACGTGGCCCCGAAGACGGTCGAGAACTTCAAGACCCTGGCGAAGAAGAATTTCTTCGACGGCACCGCGTCGCATCGGCTGATCAAGGGCTTCATGATCCAGATGGGCGATCCCCTCACCAAGGACGAGGCGATGGAGGCCCGGTGGGGCACCGGCGATCCCGGCTACAAGATCAAGGCCGAGTTCAACGACCGGAAACACGTCCGTGGAGTTCTCTCCATGGCCCGTTCCGCCGATCCCGACAGCGCCGGCTCCCAGTTCTTCATCTGCTTCGGCGACGCCCCGTTCCTCGACCGCAAGTACACGACCTTCGGCAAGGTCCTGAAGGGCGAGGACACGCTCGCCAAGCTGGAGGCCATCCCGGTCACCCGCAGCCGCTCGGGCGAGAACAGCAAACCGACCTCCCGCGTCCACGTGGAAAGCATCCGCATCGTCCCCCGCGACTCGATCAAGTGACCGGGTCCGTCCCATCCCCCATCCCCCCCATCGTTTTCCAATCCCCCGATCTCCCTTGAGCACCCCAGCCGACACCGAGGTGGCCGTGATCACCACCAGCCATGGCCGCATGGTCGTGGAATTCTGGTCCGACGTGGCCCCGAACACCGTGGCCAACTTCAAGAAACTGGCCCGCGCGGGCTTCTATGACGGGACCGCGTTCCATCGCGTGATCCGCGACTTCATGATCCAGGGCGGCGACCCGCTGACCCGGGATCCGGCGGCGGAGGGCCGATGGGGCACCGGGGACCCGGGCTACAAGATCAAGGCCGAGTTCAACGACCGGCACCACGGCAAGGGCGTGCTCTCCATGGCCCGTTCGGCCAGCCCGGACAGCGCCGGATGCCAGTTCTTCATCTGCCACGGCGACGCCGGGTTCCTCGACCGCCAGTACACCGCCTTCGGCACCCTGTCCCAGGGCCTCGACACCCTCGACAAGATCGCCGCCGTACCCTGCAAGGCCGCCGGGGAGCGCTCGCCCAGCCGGCCCGTCCAGCGGGTGCACGTGGAGAGCATCCAGATCGTCGACCGTTCCTCGCTCCAGCCCGCGTGAGCGAGCCCGGCGAGTCGGCCGATCCCGACAGCGTGCCCGAGGGCCTGGCCGCGGCCCTCGGGGCGATGGGATGTCCGCCGGAGCGTGCCGACCTGATGGCGGCCCAGCTCCATCGGCGGGCCGGACAGCTGGCGGCGGAGCGCGGGGGAACCCGCGAGCAGGCCCTGGTTCATCTCGTCCGCCTCATGTCGGGCGGCTGGGCCGCCCAGGCCCGCGGCTTTCCCCCCCTGGCCCCCGACCCAACCCCACCGCCCCCCGACTCGAACCCCGCCGATCCCATGTCCCCGATCCAACCCTGGCCCCGGACCGGAACCCGTCCGGTGGGCGACTTCCGGATCTTCAGCCTCCGGGCCGACCGCAAGGTCAGCCCGCGTACCGGTGCGGAACACGAGTTCTACGTCATCGACTGCCGCCCGTGGGTGAACATCTGCGCCCTCACCCCGCAGGACGAGCTGGTGATGGTGGAACAGTACCGGCACGGCTCGGACACGGTGGAACTGGAGCTTCCGGGCGGCATTCTTGATCCCGGCGAGGACGACCCGGTGGCGGCCGGAATCCGGGAACTCCGCGAGGAGACCGGCCACACCGGCGTCCGGGCCCGCCGGCTGGGCTCCTTCTTCCCGAACGCCGCGATCATGAGCAACACCTGCCACACGGTGTTGATCGAGGAAGCCCGCCCCACCCATCCCCTCGAACTCGACCAGGGCGAGGACATCGCCGTCCGATGCATCCCCGTGGGGGAGGTCTCGGAACTGGTCGCGGCCGGCCGCATCCGCCACTGCGTCGTCATCGCCGCCCTGCACCAGTTCGACCTCTGGCGCCGCGGTATCCTCAAGGGCTGACCCGCCCCTTCCAGCGGTGGCGCGAGGTTCCCGCCGAGCCGGGATCCACAACGAAGGGGACCGCTTTTTACCGCAGAGAACTCAAAATACGGAGGAACAACGAAGGGACAAAGGGACGAAGAGCCTTTTCCTGAAGATCTCCCTCCGCGGGAGAATCCCTCTCAGAGCCGCGTTCGTGGCGGAGGCCGATAGGCCGCCGTCCCGCGTCGGGAGCGGGGCTCGCGGGGACGCTCGCGCCACCGCACGGGGAGCCGCCCGGCCGGACCGGTGGCGCGAGGCTCCCGCCGAGCTGCTGATCGCCGCTTCGCGCGTTCCTGGCTCTGCCGGAGCGCTGCGCTCCCGCGCGGCGTGCCCAGGGCCCCGAGGGCCTCATCCTTGTGAAGAGCGGAGGAACAACGAAGGGACCAAGGGACGAAGAGCTTCTTTCCGGAAATATCCCGCAGAGGCGCAGAGACGCAGAGGTTCTTGATTCCCCCTCTCAGCGCCTCGGCGCCTCAGCGGGAGAATCCCTCTCAGAGCCGCGTTTGTGGCGGAGGCCGATAGGCCGCCGTCCCGCATCGGGGTCGGGAGCGGGGCTCGCGGGGACGCTCGCGCCACCGCAGGGGGAGCCGCCCGGCCGGGACCGGTGGCGCGAGGCTCCTGCCGAGCTGCTGATCGCCGCTTCGCGCGTTCGTGGCGGAGGCCGATAGGCCGCCGTGCCCCCTCGGGCTGTGGAGGGATGAACCCGCGTCAGCGGGTGAGTCCGACGGGGTCCGCAAGGACCCCGCAGGGTTGGGCGGAGCGAAGCGGGTCCGGCCGCCTATCGGCGGCGGCTACGGGCGGAGGGCGGCGGCTACGGGCGTCGGCCCCTCCCGGGGCCGATCGGGCTCGCAGGCTCGCCCCTTCATCGAGCGCGGAAGCAGGCCCCACCCCGCCCTTCGCCCTTCGCCTTTCGCCTTTCGCCCTTCGCCTTTGGCCCTTCGTCCCTTCGTTGTTCCTCCCCCCCGGCGGATTCACCATCCGCCGCCACGATCATCCCTTCGCCCTTCGCCCCGTCCCGCGTTGGCCACCGATCAACCCGCCCGGATCGCCGCCTTCTTCTCCTCCCGCTCCGCCTCGAGCCGCATCCGCTCACGGGTCAGGTCCTCCCTCAGCTCCTCCGCCTTCGCCAGGTCCCCGGCGGCTTCCGCCGACTGGATCGAATCCCCCAGGCTGATCTCCCGCTCCGCTATCTTCGCCTTGTACCGCGATTCCACCTCGGCGATGGCCTCCTTCTGTTCGGCGGTGAGCGGACGGCTCGGCTGATCCTTCTGCAGCCGCTCCATGGCGAGTTCGTAGGCGGATTTCACGGACGACAACCTACTCCCGACGCTCCCCGGGAGGCAACCGCGCCGGCAATTCCATCGGCAGCCGCCATTCCGACGCCAACGACCGGTGATCCGACCCACCCCCATCCCCCGCCCCATAGCGGACCATCCGGAGACCGCCCCGAACCAGCACATGATCCAGGGGCAACCCGAACGGCCCGGCAACCGACGGCCAGGTCCCCACCCAGCGGGCGGGTGCCGATAGCCCCGCCGACCCGCGGAAACGTCGGAAGGACGGAGTCCATGGCGTGGTGTTCAGGTCGCCCATCACCATCACGGGACCCTCCTGGCGACGCACCCACGCCGCCGCCTCGTCCAGCATCGCATCGCGCGCCCGCGTGCCGGCGGGTCCCGCCGGCGGCAGGGCATGGAGGACCAGCACCCGGACCGGACCGGCGGGCGTGGCCACCCGCACGGCAAGGGCCGGAAGGCCTTCGGGACCCAGTCCGATCTCCTCCGGCTCCGACACCGGATGCCGCGACCAGAACGCCACGCCGAAGTTGTCCGACCGCGGCCGCCCCATCGAATGGGGATGGGTCCGGTCGAGCCCCGCCAACCCTTCCAGCCAGGCATCATCCACCTCCAGCAGGGCGATGAAATCGGCATCGGACCGCGCGACCGCGGCCAGCACCTCGGCCGGACGGGGATCCTGGGTCCGGACGTTCGCCAGGTGGCAGCGCCAGGGGGATCCCGGTTCCGATGAGCGTTCGGCGGATGGGGGACCGCCCCGGAAGGCATTGGCGATCCGCCCGGTCTGGGCGATCGCGAGGAGGATGGCCACCGCGGCCGATCCCCGGTGACGGCCCCGGAGCAGCACCACGGCGAGGGCCGCCATGGCGACCGCATACGCCGGGCGGAACTGCGCGAGCAGGTCGCCCCACCACCACCGCCCGCCCACGCCGGCACCCAGCGATGCCAGGACCGACAGGAAGCCGGCGGCCTCCACCAGACCACGGAACCGCAGACCCGGCCAATGCCGTGTCACCGGCACGGGCGCCCCGCCGTCCCCGCCTAGGGAATCCGCGTCCATCGCCGTCCCACCTCCAACAGGGCCTTCACCGCCGCGTCGGTCGGCGCCTCCGCGTACACCCGCACGATCGGCTCGGTGCCCGAAGGTCGCAGCATCAGCCAGGAACCGTCCCGGGCGATGAACTTCACCCCGTCGTAATCTTTCACGTCGACCACCGGCTGCCCCTTGAGCCGGGTCGGCGGATGGTTGCGGCAATGCTCCAGCAGCTCGGCCCGGCGCCCCACCGGGAAGCGCAGGTCGAGCCGCCCGTAACGGTGCGGCCCGAAGCGCTTCTCCAACCCGGCCAGCAACCGCTCCAGCGGCTGCTTCGCCACCGCCAGCAGCTCGAGCAGGAACATCCCCGCCGCCAACCCGTCCCGCTCCGGCAGATGCCCCGGAAAGCCGATCCCCCCGCTCTCCTCGAACCCCACCAGCACGTCGTCGGCCAGCAGCTCCCCGGAGATGTGCTTGAACCCCACCGCCGTCTCCGTCAGCTCCAGCCCGTACTCGGCACACATCCGGTCGACCATCGACGTCGTGGTCAACGCCTTCACCACCCGACCCGACTGCCCCCGGTTCTCGACCAGGTGCCGCAGCAGGAGGCAGATCAGCTGGTGGGTCGACACCGCCCCGCCCCGGCCGTCCATTCCGCCGATGCGATCCGCGTCGCCATCGGTGACCAGGCAGATGTCGTGCGGATGCCGCCGAAGCCACGCTGCGGTGGGGCCGTAGTTGGCGGGGACGGGCTCGGGGTTGAGTCCGCCGAAGAACGGGTCGTGGCCGGCGTTGAGCGCGGTCACCCGGCAGGTGGTCCCCTGGAGCAGGGCCTCGAAGCAGCCGGCCCCCACGCCAAACAACGCCTCGTGAGCCACCCGCAGGCCCGAGGCGGCAATCCGGGGAAAATCGACCAGCCGCCGCACCGCGTCGAAATGCGCCGGCCGCAGGTCCTCGATGACGATCTGGCGGGAGCGGACGGCATCGTCGAACGGCAATGCCCGGACCGGCGAGAAGTCGAGCAGGGCCTCCACGCCCCGGCAGGCCTCGGTCCCGGCGGCGCCGCCAAACCAGGACTTGAGCTTGAACCCGTTGAAGATCGCCGGGTTGTGGCTCGCGGTCACCATCACCGCCCCCACACCGCGATGCCGCCGGACCGCATGGGAGACGCTCGGAGTGGGGGTCGGGTCGGGCGTCAGGATCACGTCAAACCCGTTCCCCGCCAGGATCTCGGCCGTGCGGCGGGCGAAGGCATCCGACAGGAAACGGCGGTCGTACCCCACGACCGTCCGGGTGGCGGTGCCGGCCACCGGATGCTGTTTCCAGTAGTCCGCGGCGCCCTGCGCCACCCGGTCAAGGTTCGCAAAGGTGAAGTCCTCCGCGATCACCGCCCGCCATCCGTCGGTGCCGAAATTGATCTCGCCCATGGGTGGACGCCGATGCAACCACGGGGCCGGCCGTCGGGCGAGAAAAAGGACCGGACGGAAAAACCGCTTGCCGCCGGAGGTCGGGATTCCTAGTTTCCCGGCGCTTCGTGCATCCGTAGCTCAATTGGATAGAGCAGCTGACTACGGATCAGCAGGTTAGAGGTTCGACTCCTCTCGGATGCACCAGCTCCCCCAACGACTTACACACGGGAACACCCGTGCCCGGTTGACCATCTGATACTGCCGTTGGATACTGGTTGCATGCCAGCTGGGCGGAAGACCCCCAAAACCACGACGGCGGCGGAGGCCAAGTGGACCAAGGCTCCCTTCGCCAACCTCCTCCGGTACGAGCCGACCAAGACCTACTTCGCCCGGGTCCGGGTCGACGGGAAGCTCCACCGGCGCAGCCTGCACACCCAGGTCCTGTCGGTCGCCAAGCTCCGCCTCGCCGACCTTGAGCGATCCCTCCGCCAAGCGGCCGAATCGAACACTTCGGCGACCCAGGGGAAGATGGTGTTCGGTGAGGCGCTCCGCCAGCTCACCGCCCGGATCGAGGGGGATCCCCGACTGAAGCCCCGCAGCAAGCGCTACTACCAACAGCGGATTGCTGCCCTCAGGAAGAGCTGGCCGGAACTCGACCAGCGGGATGTCCGGGCGATCTCCAAGTCCAACTGCCTAAACTGGGCAGCCCGCTTCGGCAAAACCGCCAGTCCGGCCGCCTTCAACAACACGGTCGCAGTGCTTCGTCGGGCGTTCGACATCGCGATCGAACTTGGCATCCGCTACGACAACCCGGCTACCGACATCCGGCGTGTCGGTGTTCGCGCGAAGCGACTCACACTCCCGGAACACAGCCGCTTCGAGGAGTTCGTCGCGGCCATCGAATCGGCCGGCGGGCGCTACTCGAGGAACTGTGCCCACTTGGTTCGTTTCCTGGCCTACGGTGGATTCCGGATCAGTGAGGCACGCCACATCACTTGGGCAGACTGCAACTTCCAGCGCCGGGAGATCACCGTCCGCGGCGAACCCGAGAATGGCACCAAGAACTCGGAGGTCCGGACGGTTCCGATGATCCCGGAGATGCTCACCTTCCTCCAGTCACTGCGGGCCCGCCGTTCGGAAGAGCCGCCAACCGCTGTGGTAATGGAGGTTCATGAAGCCGCGGCGTCGATGCGACGGGCCACGAGGGCCTTGGGGATGGCCCATCTGACCCACCACGACCTTCGCCACCTGTTCGCCACCCGCTGCATCGAGAGCGGCGTGGACATTCCCACCGTCAGCCGATGGTTGGGCCACAAGGATGGCGGAGCCCTTGCCATGAGGGTTTACGGACACCTTCGCGACGAGCATTCCGCTTCGATGGCCCAGAAGGTCTCCTTCTCAGCCTCCCCAAACCCTTCCAGCGAGGCCGTGGCGGATGTTCCGGCGACTCCTGAGGACTGAGTCGCAGCCCATTGCGCAGCCGAATTCCTGCACGAAACCCGGGCGGGAATCCGACGGTACAGGTGAACCCGGCGCCTGGCCCGTCCGTCACGGACCGCACAAAGGCGTTGGACGGCACGAATCGATCCCATGGAACAGGAGCCAAACAACCCAGAAAAGCCCCTATTCTATTCCGTGAAGCAGACCGCCGAACGGTTGGGGGTGAGCCACAAGACGATCTACCGGTTGCTCGACCGGGGATTGCTGAAGGCCAACCCCCACCTCCGACGGAAGCTCATCACGGGTTCTTCTATCAGGGCGTTTGCCGCGGCCATCTGAACGCCGCCGCCCAGCACGGCCGTCAATCCTTCGGGGTTGGCGGCCCTTTTCGTTTCCGGATCCCCCTGCCCTGAGCCGAAGCGCTTCCGGCATCCCCGGGGCACTTGCCTCCCCTTCCCCACTCGGAATTCCGCAGGTCCGATGGGATTCCCAAGTCCCCAGGTAGGTCGTTCACGAAAGACTCGTCACGAAACAGAGCGATTTTTTTAGCCCCGAGTTTTCCGTGTTTTACTGGGGTTTTCTCAGTCTTTCCCGACGGCCCGAAATCATCCCGAAGAATTCCTGCACGAAGAACGGAGCAGATTTCGACCTTCATACCGTGGGCCCACTCGAACGGAAAGCGGAGCGCGCGCCGTCAACGAACGAGACCGGGTTCGCCTCACATCTCTAACCTCAACAGAAATCAATCAAATGAGTGAAGTAAATCAATCCGTTGAAACCCCGGCCATCGTTGCCGGCCAGACTACCACCACCCAGAAGCACTCCAATCGCTTCTACCAGGACGAGGTCCCCCTCGCTGAAACTCCAGACATCCCGACAGAGGGAACCCATCAGGCACAGATTGTCGGAGCCTTCGTCCGGGACTCGAAGACGGAGACTCCCAGCCTGACGGGCGATCAGTACGTCCTCACGGTCGAACTGGTTGCCAAGGACAGCGAAGGCAAACCGTTTGAGGTTGAGCGGATCTATCCGTGGAAGGGCCGCGGCAAGACCCTCCTGATCAAGCAGTTCAAGGCGGCCTTCGGGAACGCGGTATTTACCCAGAACGGCAAATCCCTCCTGCCCAGACTCCTCGCCGACAAACCCGTCATGGTCGAGATCAGCCACACCAAGTCGGGTAAGAACACGAAGCCCGTTATCAAGGGCTTCCTCCCGGTCGAGGCCTCCACCGCCGCTCCGGCGGCCACCGAGCCCAGCCACCCGACCACTACCTGAGGTCAGGTGCAACAACACGGATGGGGGTCAGGTCCGCCTGGCCCCCATCCCTTCCCCAGCTGGTCCATGCCCGACAAATCCACGGGGCGTCAGCTACCCGAGGGGCTGAGGTCAGTCTGATCGAGCCACTCCCAACCCCGCCCCAAGCCGAAACTGTCGGCCGACATCCACACCACTTCTCGATCCCAACCTTTGGAGCCTGCCCTCCGCGAAAGGACACCATTCCCATGACCGCTCCCTCCACGTCATCCATTCGCCTGCGTCCCAACCTCCCATTCTCCCGATCGATGCCGCTGCCGGTGATCGAGCACGGTGACGCGATGTTTGCCTCGCTGTCTTCCCCGCCACCGGAACTCGTCGCCGGATTGATCCACGAGTCGACCAAGGCCGTGTTCGCCGGCTCCAGCAAGGCGGGCAAGACGTGGATCCTTTCCAACCTGGCCGTCAGCGTGGCCACCGGCACTCCCTTCCTGCACTGGAAAACCAACCGGTCCCGGGTCCTCTACATCAACTTGGAGATTGATCGCTCGTTCTTCACCCGACGAATCGAGTCCATCCGGAGTGCCCGCGGACTGGAATCCGTCGGCGATCTGGACGTGTGGAACCTCCGCGGTCACTCCACGTCAGCGAAACAACTGATCGGGAGGATCTTGGAGGGGGACTATCGCCTGGTGGTCATCGACCCGATCTACAAGCTCATCACCGGCATCTCCGAGTCTTCCCAGGCGGCGATGTCGGAGGTGTGCTCCCATCTGGACCAGATTGTCGCCGGAACCGGTGCCACCGTGGTTTACGCCCACCACTTCAGCAAAGGCGCCCAGGGGGCCAAACGCTCCATCGACCGGATGAGCGGCAGCGGAGTGTTCGCTCGGGACGCTGACACGGTGGTCACATTGACCGAACACACGGAGCCGGGATGCCTGGTCGTGGAATCCACCCTCCGGAACCTGCCGCCTGCAGAGCCGTTCGTGATGCAACTCGATGTACCCCTGATGCATGCGAGGATGGACTTGGATCCGGAGGATCTCGCGAAAGGGGCTCCCAAGAGGAGTAGTTGGGCCGCGGATCGCATCCTGCAGCTGGTGGAAGGGACAGGCATCACCGGAGCTGATTGGGAGCGGCTTGCCGCTGGCGCAGGCGTACCCCGGGCCACGTTCTTCCGGGCAAGGCGCCGACTGGAGCTTGTCGGAGCGGTCATCCAGGACCCTGAAACCAAGCTTTGGACCAAACCGGGGACTTCGGGCTGCAGGACTGAGGCTCCGGAGCAGCTCAAAAGTGAGACTGATGAGACTGAGACGGATGGCATCGAACGCCGGATAGTCCTTTGACGTCGGGGGGATGGGGTCGGGTTCGCCTGGCCCCATCTCTCGTTGCCGGGGACGAGCCTCCGCCGTTCCAACAGCCTCTCCATCACATGCGTCGCGCAGCCCTCACCGCACCCGAGTCAAACGCAGTTCACCGCGGAGGCATGAGATCACCAGGCTGAAACAACTTCATACGCGACACCACCCCGGTCGGCAGTTGCGATCCCTCAGGCCATTTGACAGAACCCACTGTCAGATCCGGCACAGACTTCGCAACCAAGTCACGCGGCGATACTGGATCAACCCTCTGCCAATCCCCGATCTCCCGCCCGAGGGTGTCAAATCGCTGAACCTGCTCCAGAAGCCCGTCCCCGTCGCCATCCCTCCATCGCTCGCCGCCGGTGGATGGAGAGAGAACGTCCGCGTGCCGGATAGCATTGCCTTCGGATACAATCACCGTAGCAACCGGTATACCGTTCGAATGCCAACTGATGGCATGCCCGCGATCCGGAGAATTGGGGAACATGATCACCACGTCGGGCTGCCCGTTCACAAAGTTGTGAAATGCCGTCACGGTCCCGTCGAATCGATCATCGAAGAGAGAGTAGTGCACCCTGCTGGCGGCTTTCCCGGAAGGATCCTCAAACCACTCGTAAACGTACCGAACATCCGGAACCCCGTCGCAGTTCCGATCTTGCTGCATTTCGACATCAAATCCGTTGGTGGAGTACCACCACACATCCGGCTTCCCGTCGCCGTTCTCGTCAATTGCTGCAACGGACGATTCCTCCATCCCTTCACGGCTCAGCTCGCGGTCCGGATGGATGGAAAAGCCTATCAGCGCACCAACTGACATGGCAGCAACTACCGTCAGCACATAGATCGTCCTGTCCTGCATTTCCCAACTCCTTCGCATCTCCTACCGCATCCCGCTTGGCTCCAAATCAGCCGCCACTGCTTGTCATCCAAGCGGCATCAGGCAGTCGCGACTCGACAAGCACCCGGAGACATTGGGATGCAATGCACTTACCGGAGGTACAGCCGCACCTCACCACACATCCTTCCGGATTGCAAATGAACAACTTACCCGCGATTCTCCCGTCAAGGCTACCGACCCATCACGAACCCCGGTGAACACTGAGACCAGCCAAGCCCTCAATGCGCCTTCTGATCATCATTGTTTCCATTGCGTCCCTGTGCTCATCACGGGTTTCAGCGCAGCTTCTTCGTCAAGGTGAATTGACATCCATCAACCTCGGCCGCGAAGCAGATCCAGATCTAGATGTTGGAATATGGGTCGTGTTCGACGAGCACGGGAATCGAAATGACCCTGACTACTGGTGGCAGTACTTTGTGGGGAGCGGAATCATCATCAATCGATTACACGGCAAAATACTCAATTCCGAGTTTGGCTCTCTTGTTCATAACAGCGGCTCACTGATTTCGACCATTCTTGTCGAGTATCGGCCCAGCAACACGGCATTTCACAACGAATTGGGTGTTGTGAACTACCTGTGGACGGCAGAGAAAGGAGGAGTTGTGCGATACACCAGCGGTGACGACATCTTCCCCGGTCAGCTCACCTGCATCGTGGCATTCAAGTTCGAGGACTGGGACGGATGGCACGTGGGCTGGGTTCGGTTCCGCCGTACCTCGGCCAATCTCGGCATCGCCGCCTACTACGACGGCCTGGGCTACAATCCCTTTCCCGACAAGCCCATCCGCGCCGGCTTCCCCGCCGAGCTGCCCCCGGTCCACACCACCGTCTCCGAGGACGGCCAGTCCCTTCATCTCTCCTGGGAGTCCGGCTATCCCGGCGTCTCCCTCCTCGCCGCCCCCGACCTCACCCCGCCGATCGAGTGGACTCCCGTCGATCTCTCCGGCGCCAACGAGGCCCTCGTTCCCCTCCCCACCGAAGGCCAGCTCTTCTTTAAGCTCGTCCATGAACCGTGACCGGAACCGAAGCCTGACCTCGAAGGTGAGCCGCTTCGCCCGTCCTGTCCTTGGAAGGGCGTTCACCCTGATCGAGTTGCTGCTGGTGATCGCCATCATCGCGATCCTTGCCAGCCTCCTGCTCCCGGCCCTCTCCAAAGCGAAGGCCAATTCGAGGAAGATCGCCTGCATGAGCAACCTCCGGCAGGTGGTTGCTGCATGGCACATGTATGCGGTCGACAACGAAGACAGGTTGGCTCCTACGCAACTCTTCGTGCCTGGAGAGTCGTACCCCTCCCGGTGGTGCCAAGGGGACTGGACCTACACCAGCCGAGACTCGACCAACACCCACCTCTTCATGGGGCGCCATGTGGGGTCCATCGGTCCGTATTTCGGGGATGCGAAGATCCTACGATGCCCAGACGATCGATCTCTCGTTACCGTCGGGAACAACCGCCCCGAGCCGCGGGTTCGGAGTTATTCGATTCCCGGTCATGTCGGCGATTACGAAGGAGACAAGATAGGCACCGAAGGGAACGGATTGAATCTTGTCACCCGCTTCAGTCAGTTCGCAACGTTCCCGCGTTTACAGGCCGTCGTGTTTATCGACGAACATCCGGACACCATGTTTTACACCTCGATGGGGCTACGTCTGTATTTCGGCCGCCGTGGTGACGCTGTATTCGGTTATCGCTCACTTCCGGCCAGTCGCCACTCCGGTGGAACCGTGGCCGGATTCCAGGATGGACATGTCGAAGCGCACCGGTGGCGAAGGTACTTTCTCCAGCAGGAGGTCACAGGCACAACCCGGGTTCCCCAAGGGTATACCGGACCTGCCTCACCGCTCCAGGACCCAGATATCGCCTGGCTCTGGGACCGCTGGAACAAGCATCCCTTGGAAGACAAGTGGCGTCAGTAGTGACGCCATCCGCTCCACCTGAGTCATTGCTGACCGGACAACTTCCACCACATTCCCCCCCATGAACTGCAGGCTATTCCACCGGATGATCACGTCCTTGTGCGCCGCGCTTGTTCTCTTGGGCATGGGCTGCCACAACCGAACGCCCGCACTTGTCGATCAGGCCGAAGCCATCTCGATCGCCTGCATGGAGGTCGAGAAGCGAGGCTGGCGATGGAAAGGGCGGTTCGATATCTTTTGGGATCAGGTCAAAGCGCGCCCATCTACGAAGATTTGTCGGATGAGATGCACGGCATCATGGATTTCCCAGATGCTGGGAACTTTCAGTGCGAGATCATGGGTGAACTTACTATGATTACTACCGTCTCGGCGCGAAGTAACGGGCAGTATGGGCGATTGCGGGAAATCACGTCAACAGGCCGTCGAGATGACATCATTGGCCAAACCTAGTCTCCTCGGGAGGTTTCGAGTACTCTGCCTCGCCATCGGTTTGGCTTGGGCGGTACCGTGCGCTATTTGGATTCATTCAAGACTAACCGAGCCAGGTAAGGCGACCATCGTTGCAAACGCTCTTCGTTCCGTGTGCATAGAGATTGCGGTGTTCAGGACGGCGAACGGCAGGTGGCCTAGCGGACAGATGGAGTGGGATCAGGTGCGACAATATGGATTGATGCGATTTAAGCAGTTTCCGATAGACGCGCACATTGAGTGCGACGGTGTTGGATGCAAGGTGGTAGTTTTCGGAAAATACTCGGCTTTTGGGAATCGGTTCCGAGTCGGCATCAGCATTGATGACAATGATCTTGATTCGCAGAATTGGCGAAAGAAGATTCCGCCGCCGTGGGATCCGGGTTATGGCCTAACGGTCAGTGGAAAACTGGGCGGCCCAGAATAGCGCCCAGATAAGTCCTTCCGATCTGTGCGGAAGCGGTCAAAGCGCGCTTTCTACAAACGTGAATCAATCCTCTGGGGTCAGCCGCCACTATCCACACAAGCGGGCGCGGGATCTCCTGAACTGACATTGCCCCGGCTAAAGCCAGATGGATCTTGGGTGACAAGCGATGAAATGGCTGCCGTTGATCATGCGTGGAAACCCCTCTCTACCCAACGCGTATCTGCGGGTGTCTCGAAAGTTGGATATTTCTCATATCCACGAATATACCCGGGTATTTCCGTGAATATCCGGAGTATCTGAGTATCTACAAACGCCGTACATATCCCGAGTATCCCGGAGTGCCGATTACCTCGACACCTGAAGCACATTCCCGAGTATCCGGAGTATCCCAGTAGCCGGAAATACCCGAATAAACCGAGTATCCGCCCTCTACCAGGTATTCCGAGTATCCCAGCAGCCCGAATAAACCCTGGCATCCGGAGTATTCCGCGTATTTCCTCCACCCCAGTATCCGGAAATACCCCCATTATCCGCCTCTCAGACACCGCCGTGTCTCAGTGTAGGCGAATAGGTGCTTGACATCTTATACCCACTTGCTAAGATGGGAGCACTTAATCCTTTTGTTTTGTTGTAGTCTTTCTTCTGTTTTTTTCCTCCTGCGCAGCCTCATCGGGCTGTGCCATGCCCGGAGGACCTTTTCGTTTCATTCTCCTTCATCCCTTTCATCTCATCCATTCCATGAACTCGATTGCCAACGCACGTACCCATTTCGGACAGACCATCCGCCAACTACGACTCAGCCAGAGCCTGACCCTTCGCGCGCTCCAGGAACGCAGCGGGGTGAGCTACACGCTCATCTCGGCCTACGAGCATGCGGAACGGGCCGTGGGTCCGGAGGTCGCCACGCGCCTGGCCGACGGCCTGGGACTGCTCGGGGAGGAACGCCAACGCTTCCTCTTCGCGGCAGCCGCCACCCGTCGGAAGGACCGTTTGGTCGACTACTCCCGGAAGCTGGCACCGGAGTTGGTCAACTTCATCCCGGCCGTCCTGGTTCGGGAGGGAGTGGAGTTGGCAGACACCGAAGACTGTGTGTTGAGCGATCGCCTGGGGGAGGAGCGCCCCGAACTGCTCCAGTCAGTCGCCAAGTCCCTGGCCGAGGCAGAGAAGACCGTTGGACAGTGCGGACGACTCCATCACCTGGTGCTGAACACCAGGGGTCGTGAGTTCGTGTGCACCCTGGTGGTCACTCCCTGCCCGTAAGGGCTTGGCAGTATGTCCCGATTGAACCTCAAAGGGGAGCGGGACGCGCAGAGTACCAAAGCAAACTCCCCGGGGGCTTTATTCCGGGGACGGCGATGGGCAGCCGCCGCGAGTGCTGCCGGAGACAACAAGATGAATACGTCTGAAACCACAGCTAACCATGATAACAGAACGATCGTGAACCGTGCCGAGTCGATCCTCGGCAACATTCAGTGGATCTACGAGGACCAGGGCTTTGCCCGGTGTCCTGGAGCCAACCTGCATACCGGAGCCTCCGGTCCCCGGGACTGCAAGGTGTACCTCAACCCGTTCCCCACCGTGACCTGCTTCCACCAGAGCTGCAGGCCGCAGATCGAGGACGTGAATCGGCGCCTGCGCTCGGGAGCGTCAGGAACAGTCGACCTCAAGCGCTCGGGCTCCCGGAGGCTGACGCCCGAGGAGAAGGCCCGGATCCGGGAGCACAACCGGCGGGAGGGAATCCGCCAGCGCGCCGCCCAAGCCAAGGACCAGGTCCTGATCAAGTGGCGTTGGCCGGTGGCCGACATCGAGTCGGGGACCGTTTTGCGGGTTCCCTGCGAGGCGTCGGATCAATCCAGGGCGATCCTCGGGTTGTTCCAACCATCCGACATCGTCTGGATCGGCGACATCCATTCGTCCGGACGTCCGGAACACGCCGCGCATTTCCGGACGGCGGCGGAGTGGATGGAGTTCGGCAGCCTGCCTGGGCCGTTCGTTTGTCCGTCCACCTTTCAGCCGGGAACCTGCAGTCGGAGCAATGACCACGTGGCCCAACGGCGATTCCTCGTCGTCGAGTCGGACACGCTGGCCAAGGACCAGGTGGGAGCCGTTTTCCGATGGCTCCGGGAAGCGGTGAAGCTTCCCCTGCGCGCAGTGGTCGACACCGGAAGCAAGAGTCTCCACGGCTGGTTCGACTTCCCTTCGGAGGTCGTTCTGGCCGAGTTGAAGCTGATCCTGCCCGAGCTGGGCTGTGATCCGAAGCTGTTCACCGCATCCCAGCCGGTTCGGATGGCCGGGATGATCCGGCCGGAGAAAGGGACCCTGCAAAGGCTCCTGTTCCTCGACCGGAAGGAGGTGGCCCGATGAGCACCGCATCCCTTCCCAGTGCGAAACTGCCGCTGCCTGAGATGTACTACTCGCCGGGCGACAGGAGTTACTGGCGCCGGAACGATCGGAACCAATGGATCGCCGTCAATGAGGGGTCGGCCATCCGGTACATCCGGAGCGTGGGGTATTCCGACGCGGGTCCCGGCCAGATCTCGGCGTCCGACCGGTGCCTGCTCAACATTCAGGCCAGCAACTCCGTGGACTACGTCGGCCCCTTGGCCGGACATCCGGCCGGGTTGCACCAGATCCGAGGACGTCAGGTGCTTGTGACGAACTCTCCGGAGATCATTCAACCCGCACCCGGGGACTGGCCGGTGCTGGCGCAGCTCCTGAACAGGCTCCTGGGACCCGAACAGCTGGTCTACTTCCACGGATGGATGAAGCAGGGATACCGGAGCGTCTCCACCAACCAGTGGATGGCGGGCCAGGTGCTGGTGTTGGCCGGCCCCAGAGGGGCTGGGAAGTCCCTCGTCCAGCGGCTGATCACGAAGATGCTGGGGGGACGGGTTGCCAAGCCCTACCAGTTCCTCACCGACAAGACCACGTTCAACGGGGACCACTTCGGTGCCGAACACCTGATGATCGAGGATGAGGCCGAAAGCCCCGAGATCCGGGTTCGACGACACTTGGGAGCCAACATCAAGGCGATGGCCGTCAACGAGGATCACTCCTGCCAAGCCCGGTACCAGAGTGCGGTGGCGCTGACGCCACGGTGGCGGGTGAGCATCAGCCTCAATGACGAACCGGAGCGACTGCTGGTCCTTCCGCCACTCGACCAGGATGTCGGTGACAAGCTGATGCTCCTGAAGGTGAACCTCTGCCCGATGCCGATGCCGACGGATACTCCGGAGCAACAGCGGGCGTTCTGGGACACCCTGATGGCGGAAATCCCAGCCTACCTGCACTTCCTTCAGGAGTTCGTCGTGCCACCTAACCTGGTGGCACCACGGTACGGCATCACCCACTTCCACCATCCGGACCTGGTGGAAGGCCTGACCGGAACCTCGCCAGAAACCGCCCTGCTGGGGCTGATCGATCAGCACCGGAACTGGCGAGCCGAAGCGAATCCATGGGAGGGCACTTCCAACCAGATCGAGGGGGCTTTGATGAACAACGACCAAACAGCCTATCGGGCCGGCCAACTCCTCAAGCACACAAACTCCTGTGGCACCTACCTGGGACGCCTGGCCCGTCAGCCAAACCCGCGCGTGTCCCACCGTAAGGTGAACGGGATCACACAGTGGACCATCGAACCGCCGCCGGGGCTTTGGGCTGAGGCTCCGAGCGCTGCCGACCGGGGCATGGTGCCTTCGCTCCTGACCGAACAGTCCGCCATCCGCACTCCCCGACTGGACGCCCCTCGGGACGGGGATCCGTACGGCCTCCCGGCAGTCCGGAATCCGGAGTTGAACTGACCCCAAGGGGCAGACCTCCAACCCACACGGCCTGGTGACCCACGGTTGCCAGGCCTTTCTCGTGCCCAGATTCGGACGCCAGGGTGGGGTGGTGGGGCAAGTTCCTGAAGAGTAAGCGTCACGCCGGGCACCCGTCCTGTGGATGCGTAAGTGTGATACTCGGAGC
>CAZGIK010000024.1:0-77021 GCA_964525755.1 uncultured Verrucomicrobiota bacterium | reverse complement strand
GCTACGGGCGGGGGGCGTCGGCCCCTCCCGGGACCGATCGGGCTCGCAGGCTCGCTCCATCGAGCGCGTTCGTGGCGGAGGCCGATAGGCCGCCGTGCTTCCAGCGCGCGTCGGGGTCGGAATCGGGATCGGAATCGATCTTCTTCTTCCCTTTCCACGCCCCCATCCGGAGGGCCTCGCTCCGTCGAGGCCGGGCCCATCGCCCCCGCTCCGCCGGACCGGCCGCCTATCGGCGGCGGCTACGGGCGGAGGGCGTCGGCCCCTCCCGGGACCGATCGGGCTCGCAGGCTCGCCCCTCCATCGAATGCGGCTCCGGAGCGCGGCGGATTCACATCCGCCGCCCCTTCGCGCACGTGTGGCGGCAGACGCCCGGGCCGCCGATCAGACCTGGGCCGGGACCTCGAATCCCTCCCGGTACTCCCGGGTCAGGAGCTGGTTCGCCTCGCGATTGCCCACGAACTGCTCGGTCTGGACGTTCATCCGCAACCGGGCCCCGAGGACCGCCGACTCGCGGGCCAGATCGACCCCGTTGGCACCGAGGTGCTCCGCCAGGCGTCCGAAGGTCTCGGAAGCCTCCGCGTTGCCCTGGAGACGCTCGCGGATCGCATCGGCCGACAGCTTCTCGCCCAGCAGATGGCTCACGTTGCCCGTGTGGCAGAGGGCGCTACTGAGGTGGCCCTCCTCGATGTCCGCCGTCAGGTCCGAAGACTTCCGGCTGCGCACCGCGGCGATGAAGTTCGCGTAGTGGTCGGCCCCGCCCCGGAAGCGGCGGATCTCCTTGCCCGACTTGTCGTAGGCCGTGGCGCTGTCGTAGGTGGGAATCACCATGGAGCCCTCCTCGCAATCGACCACCACCCCGATCCGCGCGCCGCGGTAGTCGGGCATGTTGTTGCCCCATCCGGCGGACTGGAACTCCTTGGCCTTGGGCAGGCCCCGCACCTCGAAGATCAGCGGTGCCCGGGCATAGCCGTGGTAGACGAACTGGGTGTTCGGCGTGTTGCCGTCGTCCACGTATCCGAACCGCCCACCCACGCTCAACACCTCCGGGCTCAGGGTCGACTCGCCCAGGATCCATCGGGCGATGTCCATCTGGTGGATGCCTTGGTTGCCCACGTCGCCGTTGCCCGTGACGAACTGCCAGTGCCAGTCGTAGTGCAGCTTCTCGCGCATCAGCGGATCCTTTGGGGCCGGGCCGCACCACAGGTCGTAGTCGATGTACTCCGGGACGGCGGTCGCGGCGCTGACGCGTCCGATGCTCTGGCGGGGCTTGTAGCAGAGTCCGCGGGCGAGCTTCACCTTGCCGAGGTTGCCCGCGTGGATCCAGGCCACCGCCTCGCGCATGCCGGGGTTGGAGCGGCTCTGGGTGCCGGTCTGGACGATCCGGTCGTACTTGCGCGCCGCCTTCACGATCTGTCGCCCCTCCCACACGTTGTGCGACACCGGCTTCTCCACGTACACGTCCTTGCCCGCCTGGCAGGCCCACACCGACAGCAACGCGTGCCAGTGGTTCGGCGTCGCCGTGGAGACCACGTCGATGTCCGCCCGCTCGAGGAGCTTCCGCACATCGGTGAAGGTCTCGACCTCCACCCCCTTCTTCGACAGGTCCTCCTTGCCCCGGCCCAGCACCCGCTCGTCGACGTCGCACAGGGCGACGATCCGGACGCCCTGGTCCTTCAGGCGGAGGAATCCGCCGATGTGGTCCTTGCCGCGGCCGTTGAAGCCGACCACGGCAACGCGGATCTGGTCATTGGGCCCGATGACCCGGCTGCGGAGCGTCGGGCGGTAGGTGGCGGCGGCAAGCCCCCCGGGAAGGGACAGGGCGGCGGCGGCGAGGGCGGAGGAGGAGAGGAATTGGCGACGGTTCATGGCGGAGGATGAACAGGTGGGTGGAGACGCGGGGAATATGGTTCAGGAAGGCTCCGGGGGACAACCCCGATTATCGGCCCGCCCCGGCACCGGCCACGTAGGCCGCATAGCGCTCGGCGATCCGGCCCTCGGTGGCGTCGCCCGGATGGAACACCACCCGATAGCGGAAGGTGGCCGATCCGCCCGACGCGATCCGGAAATCGCCCGCCCCCTTCCCACGTTTCTCGAAGTCGTGGATTCCGAATGGATTCGCGGCGAACAGGCCGTAATCCCGCGCATGCCACCAGGTGGGGAAGCGCGGGTTGCCGGGGTGGTCGAAGATGGCCACCCCGAAGATTGCGTCGCCCACCGGACCGCTGTAGTCGGCCCATTCCGCACGCTTGCCCCAGGCGTCGCCCTGCCGGTCGCCCCGGGAATTGACCAGCACGCCGGTGCCCGGCGCATGGTTCCGCGGCTGCTTCACCCGCATCGACTCGGCCACCCGCAGGGCGAAGGACCCCTCCTTGGTGTCGCCCAGGACCAGGTCGCCGTGCGACGCGTGGATGGTGATCTCGAAGTCGATGATCCGGACATCCCCGTCGGGCGCGAGGAACCGGTGCGTGCGTTCGTCGGTGGCGAGCACCCGGCCGTCCTTGTCGCGCCATTCGTTGCGGGACGCGATCACGCCGGCGCGGTCGCCGGACTCCTGCCGGACAAACGCCTGGTGGACCGTCTTCCCGGCCTCGCGGGCCTCGCTCCAGAGGTCGACCCCGTTCGCATCGCCATGGGCATACCAGAAGGACCGGTGGTGGGGATGATCCCGTTCCTCGCCCGGAGCCTCCTCCATGGGCCATCGACGGGTCATGTGGCGGTCGCCGGAGGTCAGCAGCGGGTAGAGGAAGGGACGCGACACGCCGCGATGGTGGTACTCGGTGAACAGGCGGCCATCGAGGTCGACGCGGACCACGCCGTTGGTCTCGTACACATGCACCCGGGGAACCCCTCCGGCGCGACCCCCGGCGGCCACGGAGGGGGTCTGGCACCCGGTGAACAGGCCGGCGGACAGCGTCAGGGAGATCAGGAGCAGTCGGCGGAAGGGGAGCATCGTTCGTCCAACTAACCGCCGTCGCCCGGTCGGGGCAACGCCTTTTTCCCGGCGGCGCGAAGCGCCCGCCGGGCGAGTTCGCATCGGCCGCCGCTTGGCGCACACCGTGGATCAATGGCAGGGTGCCCAAGGTCCCGGCGACCCGACATGCCCGATTCCCCCCCCAACTCCCGCGGCACCCCGTCGAACCCGGCAAACCGGTTCGAATCGGTCCGGCGCGAGGCGGAGCCCGGCCTCCCGACGGAGGATCGGGCGGAGTGGGACGTGGACCCGTCGCCGGCCACCGAGTTCATCCCCGACCTGACCCAGACCGCGCTGACCCGGAACGACAGCCCGGACATCGGGTTCACCTGGTCGCTCAATCCCTACCGGGGCTGCGAGCATGGCTGCGCGTACTGCTACGCCCGCCCCTTCCACGAGTACCTGGGGTTCAGTGCCGGCCTCGATTTCGAGACCCGGATCCTCGTCAAACACCGGCTGCCGGAACTGCTCCGGTCGGAACTGGCTTCGCCCCGGTGGCAGCCCGACGCCATCGCGATGAGCGGCGTGACTGACTGCTACCAGCCGGTGGAACGTCGACTGGGAATCACCCGCCGCTGCCTGGAGGTGCTGGCCGAGTTCCGCAACCCGGTGGGGATCGTCACCAAGAACGCCCTGGTCACCCGGGACATCGACGTGCTGTCCGAACTCGCCCGGCATCGGGCGGTGGCGGTGTTCGTGTCGATCACCACCCTCGACCCGGAGCTGCGTCGGGTGCTGGAACCGCGCACCTCGCCGCCCGCCGCCCGGCTCGACGCGATCCGGCGCCTCGCGGCCGCCGGGATCCCGGTCGGGGTGATGGTGGCGCCGATCATCCCGGCGCTGAACGACCATGAGGTTCCCCGGTTGGTGGAAGCCGCGGTCGGGGCCGGCGCCTCCTTTGCCGGACGGGTTGTCCTGCGCCTGCCGCTCGGCGTGGCCCCGCTGTTCTCCGACTGGCTCGAACGCCACTACCCCGACCGTCGCGACAAGGTCCTCAACGGCATCCGGGAGCTGCGGGGCGGCGGCCTGAACGACGCCCGGTTCGTCTCGCGGATGACCGGCGAAGGACCCCGGGCCCGGCAGATCGCCCAACTGTTCGACGTGGCCTGCCGCCGGGCCGGGATCGCCGGCGCCTGGCCCGGGCTCACCACGGAGGCGTTCCGCCGACGGGAACCCGGGCAGATGGAACTGTTCGACGGCCCCGGTCAGGGGACCGTCTGAAGCCGGTACAGCCGATGCGCCGGGTCGCGGGCGGGCTGGAACACGCTCAGGACCCCGCTGGTGCCCACCACCGGTTCCCCGAGATTCTCCCAGGCCACACCGTCATCCGAGTACTGGATCTGGTAGCGGACCCCGATCTGGGTCTCCCACTCCAGCTCCACCGCCCGGTGGATGTTCAGTGTCAGATCACCCGGACCGCCGCCCTCCAGCGCCATCACGTAGATGTTCGAGTTCGCCACCTCCCCCTCCGGCAGGGCGGGCTCGGTGTGCTCGAACCCGGCGATGTGCCCCCCAACGAACGCCACCCGGTCCCCGGTCGGCGACAGCGAGGGCGCATACTCGGCGAAATGGGGGGTGTCGGTGATCTGACGTTTCCCCGAGCCGTCCACACCGATCTCGTACAGGTCCCACGTCTCCCCCTGAACCCCGCTGGATCGGGCATAGAGGACCCGGCCCGTGCCGGGGATGAACTCGGCGAAGTCGCTGAACGCCCCCGAGACGCCCTCCTGGGTCAGGTTCAGCGCAGGACCGGACCCGTCGAGCCGGTACAACCACAGGTCGCGCGGATCGGTGTTGTTCCCATCCGCCCCCGACCACGGGAGGGAAAGGATCGCCAGCGAGCCGTCGGGCGAGATGGCCCCCGCCGACATCATCCGCTGCTGGGTGGCGTGGACGGTCTGGACCACGAGCGTCCCGGCGCTCCCGGCGGCCTGGCCGGTGAGGGAACTGACCGGTCCGGTGCGGATCTGCTGGGTGCCGCTGCCGCCCGACGTGCTCCATCGCCACATGGCCGTCTGGCCGTCGCGGGAGAACCGGATCCACCCGCCCCCGCCCCCGCCAGTGATGCTCAGCAACCGGGTGAACGCGGCGTCGTTGCCGTCGGTGACAGTCCGGGTGAACGGCGCCATCGACGCATCGAACCGCAGGTACTCGTGGAACACCGCGCGCTCCTCGAGCCCAAGGAATCCGGTGGAGCCGATCCACGACGGGGAGTTGGCCAGACCAAACCCGCTGGTGGGCCCGGTGGCCATCACCCCTTCCCCGGAACCATCCGCCTGCACCCGGTACAGGTTGAACGGCACCCCGCTGCCCGTGGTGGCCGCCGATCGCATGTAGGCGATGGTGCCCGAGGCCGGGTCCCAGACCGGGTTGATGTCCTGTCCGGGATTCAGGGTGAGGCGCACTGGCACCGCCGCCGAGGCGGGCAGGGCCATCCCGATCAGGAGGGCGGTCCAACCCGCCGGATGAAGGGCACGCACGGGAAACGATTTCCGGGTTTTCATCGTGGTCAGACTGGCACCCCGGGCCATCCATCCGCCAACCGCGAATTGACCGGCACGGCCCGGACATTGCGCCCGACGCCCAGTCCGTCGGATCCGTCCCGGATCCCGATCCCCGAGATGGGCCGGCCGGCGACCGTCCGATCAGCGGGGATCGCCGGCCGGAACGGGTGCCCCTTCGACCCACCTTGTGCGTTGAATCCCGGGGCCGGACCGTCGAGGATCCGCCCATGCACCCCGTGATCCGCACGAGTCGGCGCCGGTTCCTCCAGTCCGGCGCGGCCGGCCTCGCCCTCGCCCCGTTCTTCACCCCACGCCTCCTCTCGGCCGCCCCGTCGGGCCGGGTCCGGCACGCCAGCTTCGGCGCCGCCGGCATGGCGTTCGCCGACGTGACCTCCATCGCCAAGCACCCGTCCGTGGACGTGGTCGCGGTGGCGGAGGTCGACACCCACAGGCTGGCCGAGTTCCGAAAGCAGTTCCCCAAGGCCCGTGTCTACGCCGACTACCGGGACCTGCTCGAGAAGGAGAAGGACCTCGACACGGTGAACGTCTCCACCCCGGACCACATGCACGCGCCCATGGCCATGGCGGCGCTGGAGCGCGGGATCCACGTGTACGGCCAGAAGCCGCTCACCCACAACCTGCACGAGAGCCGGCGCCTGACCGAGGTCGCGGCCGGCCAGGGCCTGGTGACCCAGATGGGGATCCAGGTCCACTCGGCCGCCGAGTACCGGCTGGCCGTGCGCCTGCTGCGCGACGGTACGATCGGCAAGGTGCGCGCCATGCACACCTGGAGCAGCAAGGAATGGGGCGACAACGGGGCGATGCCCGACCGGAAGGACCCCGTGCCCGAGGGCCTGGATTGGGACCGGTGGATCGGCGTGGCCCCCGCCCGGCCGTTCATCGGCGGCGGCTGGTACCACCCCGGCAACTGGCGCAAGCGGCTGGACTTCGGCACCGGCACGTTTGGCGACATGGGCTGCCACATCTTCGACCCGGTCTACGAGGGGGTCGGCCTCACCGCCCCGGTCTCGGTCCGCAGCGAGGGCGCAGCCCCCAACAGCCATTCCTGGGCCACCAACGCGGTCATCCGCTACGTCTTCCCCGCCACCCCGTATTCCATCCCGGAACGCTTCCCGGTGAACTGGTACGACGGCAGCCAGCGACCGCCGGCCGACGTCCAGGCGCTCCTCGAGGGCGACGCCCTGCCCGACCAGGGCTCGATCGTGATCGGGACCGACGGCGTGCTCGTGGTCCCCCATGTGGCCCGTCCGCGACTGTATCCCAAGGCGAAGTTCGCGGACTTCAAGATGCCCGAGGTGGAGGCCGCGAATCACTGGCACCAGTTCATCGACGCCGTGCAGGGCAAGGGCAAGACGTCCGCCGGGTTCGACTACTCCGGCCCGCTGACCGAGGCGATCCTGCTCGGCAGCGTGGCGACCCGTTTCCCCAACACGACGCTGGAGTGGAACGCCGACGAACTCCGGTTCGGGAACGAGTCGGAAGCCCAGAAGTACGTCCGGCGCTCGTATCGCCGGGGCTGGGAAATGCCCTCGCTCTGATCCCCGTGAAGCCGCGGAGTCAACGGGAGCTGCTGGCGGCCGTTGCCGTGCCGCTGCTCCTGTGGCGCGCGGTGACATCGGGCGCCCTGGCCGCTCCCGGGGACGCGGGACCCGCTGCAGTCGCCCCGGAAACCCTCCGGACCGCCCTGGGCATCCTGCGCGACGAGTGCTTCGGCTGCCACAACGAGGGCAAGCGCAAGGGCGGCCTGGTCCTGACCTCCCGCGAGGCCCTGCTCCAGGGGGGATCCGCAGGGCCGGTCGTCCTCTCCGAGGACCCCGCCTCCAGTCCGCTCCTCGCCCTCCTCGCGCCCGGGGCCGACCCGCACATGCCCCCCAAGGGGCAGCTCACACCGCCCCAGATCGCGGCGCTGCGGGACTGGCTGACGGGCGGCGCCCCCTGGGACGCCCAGGCGCTGGCCGACGACTCCACCCCGAGGGAACCGGTCCCCCTCGGGCCGCTCCCCCCGGGACCCCATCCGGTCCTCGCCCTCGCCCTGTCGCCCGATGCCACCCGCCTCGCCGTCGCCCGCGGCAACGTGGTCGCCGTGCACGAGGTGTCCGGGGACCTGCTGGTCCCCACGCCGACCTCGGCCGCCCCGGTCCAGCCCGACCCGGTCACCGCCCTCGCCTGGAGTCCCGACGGCTCCCGCCTGGCGGTGGGCGGATTCCGTCGGGTCGCCACCCTCCTCCCCGTCACCCTGGTGACGGAGCATGTCCGGACCGGAGGCCTGGCCGGGGCGGTGACGGCCCTGGCGTTCAGCCCGGACGGACAATCCCTGGCGGTGGGCGACAGCGACCCGGGCCGGCACGGGTATGTTCGGCGGTGGACGGTGGGGGGCGACGCCGACCCGGTCTCCTGGCGGGCGCATGGGGACTCGGTGTCCGACCTGGAGTTCAGCGCCGACGGCACCCGCCTCGTGACCGCCGGCGGCGATCGGCTGGTGCGGGTGTGGAACGCGGACGGGACACCGGTGGGGGAACTGGAGGGGCATGCCGCGCAGGTCCTGGCGGTGGCCTTCAACACCAATGCCACCCGGGTGGTGAGCGGCGGCGCCGACAAGGCGCTCTGGGTCTGGGACATCGAGACCCGCGAGAAACTGATCACCCTCGGGCGGGGACGGTCGGCCGTGTCCGACGTGGCCTGGCCGGGCGACAGCGCGGCGGTGTTCGCCGCGACCGACGACGGCGAGGTCTTCCGCTACACGAACCTCAAGACCCACACCGGCGAGCAGAGCTCGGCCACCGGGGATGAGCGCCAGCTCGGGACGGCCTCCGCGGCGGTGCACGTCCTGACGGTCTCGGCCGACGGTCAGCTGTACGCCGCCGGGGACCACTCCGGGAAGGTCACCGTGTGGCGCGGTGACGGGAAGCCGGTCGGCGAGCTGCCACCGGCCGACACCGGGCCGGACGCCGTGCCGGAATCCGCAACCCTGCCGCCCGTCGCGACCGTCCCGTCGTCCGGCGACGGTCGGCGCGTGGCGCGGGTCGAGCCGCTGGCCGATGAACTCCGCCGGGGCCGGCTGCTCGCCCTCGCGGCCACCCCCGCCGAGGTCCGGCTGGGGACGTGGAACCGTCGCCAGGGCATCCGTCTCACCGCCCGAACGGACGGCGGGGGCGAGGTCGACGTGACCGACGCGGCGGTGTTCCGGGCCGGACCCGACGCCCCGTTCACCGTGGGTGCCGGGGGCGAGCTGACCGCCATCCGACCCGGCGCCGGGCGGGTGACCGCCCGGGTCGGCGGCCTGACGGTGCGGATCCCGGTGCGGGTCGACGCCCCGGCCGATGGCACCGACCTCCGGCCCAGCTTCGTCCGGGATGTCCTGCCGGTGCTCAACGCCGCCGGCTGCTCCGCCGGGGCGTGCCACGCCAAGCCCGGGGGACAGGCGGGATTCCAGCTGTCGGTCTTCTCCTTCGACCCGGCCGCCGACCATGCGGAGATCACCCGCGAGGCGCGGGGCCGGAGGCTCTTCCCCTCCGCCCCCGACCAGAGCCTGCTGCTGCGCAAGGCCCTCGGGCGGATCCCGCACGAGGGGGGACAGCGCTTCGCCCCGGAATCCGAACCGCACCAGCTTCTCCGCGCCTGGATCCGCGCCGGGGCCCCGCTCCAGGTCACCAACGAGCCGGCCCTCACCGCCATCGAGGTCTTCCCCGCCGAACGCACCTACCCCGCCCGCGCCCGGCAACGGCTGCTCGTCACCGCGGTCCATGCCGACGGCACCCGACGCGACGTCACCCCGCTGGCGGCGTTCTCCAGCGGCGATCCGGAACTGGTCGACGTGGACGCGGCCGGACGGGTCACGGTCGGGGACCTGACGGGCGAGGGCGTGGTGGTGGCGCGGTTCATGGGACGGGTCGCCGCCGCGCGGGTGCTGGTGCCGGCGAAGAACCTCCTCCCCGCCGACCGCTACGCCGCCCTGCCGCGCCGCAACTTCATCGACGACCTCGCCATCGCCCGCTTCGCCCGGCTCGGCCTGCTGCCGTCGGAACCGGTCGGCGACGCCGGGTTCCTCCGGCGGGCCTCCCTCGACACCATCGGCGTGCTGCCCACGCCCGACGAGGTCCGGGCCTTCCTGGCCGATCCGGCGCCCGACAAGCGCGACCGCCTGATCGACCGGCTTCTCGACCACCCGGCCTACGCCGACCACTGGGCCACGCGCTGGGCCGACCTCGTCCGCCCCAACCCCGACCGGGTGGGGGTGAAGAGCGTCTTCGTCATCGACCAATGGCTGCGCGACGCGTTCCGTCGGAACCTCCCCTACGACCGGTTCGCCCGGGAGTTCCTCGCCGCCGAGGGATCGAACCACGGGGACGGGCCGGCGGTGGTCTACCGCGACCGTCGCGAACCGCCGGAACTGACCACCCTCTTCAGCCAGCTGTTCCTCGGGACCCGGCTCGAGTGCGCCCGCTGCCACCATCATCCGAACGAGAAATGGAGCCAGGACGACTTCTATCGGCTGGCGGCGTTCTTCGGTCCGGTGAAGCAGAAGGGGGCCGGGCTCTCGCCGCCCATCTCCGCGGGGACCGAGACCTTCTACTTCGCCCCCGGGGGGGCGGTGAAGCATCCGGTCACCGGGGCGGTGATGCCCCCGGCGGCACTCGACGCCCCGCCGGCGGGAATCCCGCCCGGACGCGACCCGCGCGAGGTGCTGGCCGACTGGCTGGTCGACCCCGCCAACCCGTTCTTCGCCCGGGCCGCCGTCAACCGGGTCTGGGCCGGCTTCTTCGGGCGCGGCCTGGTCGAGCCGGTCGACGATTTCCGCATCTCCAATCCCTGTTCCCATCCGGAACTCCTCGACGCCCTCGCGGCCGACTTCGCCCGGCAGGGCTACGACTTCAAGCACCTGATCCGGACGATCCTCCGGTCGCGGCTCTACCAGCAGGGAGGCGAGCCCAACGGGACGAACCTCGACGACGCCCGGTATTTCAGCCGGGCGTACCGTCGACGGCTTCCGGCCGAGGTCCTCCTCGACGCGGTGAACGACGTGACCGGCGTGCCCGACCGCCTCCCCGGCCTGCCGCCGGGCTCCCGCGCCGTCAGCGCCTGGACGTACAAGGTCGACTCCCAGTTCCTCGACGCCTTCAGCCGTCCCAACCCGAGTAGCGACCCGCCGTGCGAACGCGACCCGCAACTGAGCGTGGTGCAGGCGTTGCACCTGATGAACTCGCGGGCGCTCCAGCGGAAGCTGTCGGACGAAAACGGCCGGGCGGCGCGGCTCGCGGCATCGGATCTCGAGCCCGCGGCGATCGTGACGGAGCTGTATCTCGCCGCGCTGGGACGCCCGCCCACCGACGCCGAGCGCGGCACCGCCGTGGCCCGGTTCACCGCGCCCGACATCACCCGCCGCGCGGCGGTGGAGGATGTCCTCTGGGCCCTCCTCAACTCGCCCGGCTTCCTCCTCAACCACTGACCCCATGCCCACCCCCGACTTCAACTGCGACGGCGTCCCGCGCCGCGACTTCCTCCGCCTCGGCGTCGGCGGACTCCTCGGCCTGGGCCTGACCGACGTCCTCCGCCTGCGGGCGGCGGCGGCCGGCCCCGCGGGGGGCGGGCGCGACACCCGGCCGCTCAACTGCATCATGGTCTGGCTCGACGGTGGGCCGTCGCACTACGAGACCTTCGACCCGAAGCCCGACGCACCCTCCGAGATCCGCGGCACGTTCGGGACCATCCCCACGGCCGTTCCCGGGGTGCACTTCAGCGAGGCCGTGCCCGAGCTGGCGAAGGTGGCCGACCGGTTCACGGTGCTGCGTTCCCTCTGCCACAAGGATCCGAACCACGGCGGGGGCAACCACTACCTCATGACCGGCGCCCCCACCCCGGTGCCGGTGGCGTGCGGGGCGTTCGTCACCTTCCACCCGTCCTTCGGCTCGGTGGTGTCCCATCACCGCGGCCTGCGCGAGGGCCTCCCCGCCTACGTCTCCATGCCCCAGGTGTCGCGCAGCGGCGGACCCAACTTCCTCGGGGCACAACACGCCCCGTTCGTCATCGACGGCTCGCCCAACGCCGAGGGGTTCAAGGTGCGCGACGTGGTCCTGCCACCCGAGGTCGACCCGGCCCGGGCCGCGTCGCGTCGGGAGCTCCGAACGGCCCTCGACCGGATGGAACGCCATGCGGGCCGCCTGGTGGAGGATCCGGCACGGGCCTTCGACCAGTTCTACGAACAGGGCGTGCAGCTGGTGCTTTCCCCGCGCGCCCAGGCGGCCTTCGACCTCCAGGGCGAGGACCCCAAGGTGCGCGAGGCGTATGGCCGGAACGACTTCGGACAACGCCTCCTCCTCGCCCGGCGCCTCGTCGAGGTGGGTGTGTCCTGGGTCACCGTCTACTCGGGCGGCTGGGACCACCACACCAAGCTGTTCGAGGCCTACAAGGGCCAGCACGTGGCGAACACCGACCTCGGCGTGGCCGCCCTGATCCGGGACCTCGACGAGCGCGGGCTGCTCGACACGACGCTGGTCGTGGTGCTGGGGGAATTCGGACGGACCCCGAAGGTGAACAAGGACGCCGGCCGCGACCACTGGCCGCACGCCATGTCGGTGCTGCTCGCCGGCGGGGGATGTCCGCGCGGGGCGGTGATCGGGGCGACCGATGCCAAGGGCTACCACGCCGCCGAGAAGGTCTGCCGCCCGGAGGACTTCGCCGCCACCCTCTACACCAAGCTCGGCATCGACCCCACCCAGACCCTCCACACGAACACCGGACGGCCGGTCCAGTTGGTGAACAACGGCCGCCTCATCAAGGAGCTGTTCGCCTGAAAGCCCGTCCGGAAACCCCGAGGGGTCCTGTTCCCGGACGGGCTCCGAGAACCGGCCCCCCGAGCCTCGGCGCCATCCTGCTGCTCGCCGGCCTCCTGGGAACCACCCGGGCCGCGCCGCCGGAACTCGACGCCCTCCACCCCGCCGCCGTCCCCCGCGGAACCCGCCACACCGTCACCGCCGTGGGCAAGGTCGACCCCTGGCCACCGGCCGGGGTCTGGACCGATCATCCCGGGCTCACCGTCACCCCGTCCACCAACGCCAACCAGCTCGAGGTCTCCGTCGACCCCGACTCCCCCGCCGGCTGGGCCCTGGTCCGGCTGGTCAGCCCCGACGGCGCCAGCGCCCCGCGCTTCCTCCGCGTGGGCGACGGACCGGAACTCGGCGAGACCGAGCCCAATGACCACCCGGACGAAGCCCAGCTCCTCACCCCGCCGGTCGGGGTCAGCGGACGCCTCGGGAAGTCCGGGGACGTCGACACCTTCGCGGTCGACCTGGCCGCCGGGACCACGCTGGTCGCCACGCTCGACGCCTACACGCTGATGTCGCCGGTCGACGCCGTCCTCCGGGTGGTGGATGCCCGGGGGGTGCCGGTGGACTGGAACCACGACGGGGGACGGTCGCTCGACCCGGAGATCCGGTGGACGGCGCCCGCCGACGGGCGGTACCGCATCCAGGTCTTCGGGTTCGCCCACCCGGCGAACTCCGAGATCCGCTTCACCGGCAACGACCGCTGCGTGTACCGGCTCCACGTCACCACCGGACCCTGGGTCCGCGAGGTGCGTCCGCTCGGACTTTCCCCGGATCCCGGGACGGCCCTCGAGGTCGTCGGATGGAACCGCGACGGCGCCACGGTCTCCGTCGCCCGCCCCCCGGCCACCGGCCCGGATCCGGTCGCCGTCGCCCTGCCCGGCTGGGAGAACCCGGTCGAGCTGATCCCCGGGCAGGGGCCGGAGCGGGTGGAACCGGAGGACGGTTCCGCGGTGCCGGAACTGCCCGTCCCCGGTGCGATCACCGGACGGATCGGGGCCGATGGCGAGGTCGACCGGTTCCGGTTCGAGGCGACCGGGGGCGAGCGGCTGGTGTTCCGGGTCGATGCCGCCCGGCTGGGATCGTCGCTGGACGCCTGGCTGGCGGTCGAGACGGTGGACGGGAAGGAGCTCGGTCGGAACGACGATGCCGACGGGCCCGATCCCCGGCTGGAATGGACGGCACCTTCGGACGGAGCCCACGTGCTGGCGGTGGGATCCATCCGGCGCCGGGCCCGGCCGGGCCAGTTCTACCGGGTGTCGGCGAACCGTCCCGAACCCCGGCTCGCCGCCCGGCTGGCCGAGGGGATGTTCGTGGTGCGGGCGGGAAGCACCAACGAGTGGAAGCTCACCGTGGACCGCTCCGGGGGGCACACCCACGCGGCCGAGGTGGGGGTGGACGGGCTCCCCGACGGGCTGGCCGCGGCCGCGGTGGCCGTCCCGGAAAAGGGGGGCGAGGTGGTGCTGACCGTGGTGGCCGCCCCGGACGCCGGGGCGTTCAGCGGACCGGTCTCGATCCGGCTGCGGTCGGGTCCGGACGATCCCGGGGTGCCCGTCCCCCATTTCCTGACCACGACGGGCAACAACAACGGCGTTCCGCAGGGGTTCGCCCGCCTCGTCCGCGACCGGGTGGACGCCCCGTGGCTGACCGTGATCCCGGCCCCGCCGCCGCCCGAACCCGCGGAGCCGACGGCGGAACCCGCCGCCCCGGCCGCGGAGTGACCGACGGTCGGTCAGAACACGAGCGTCACCCCGTTCGACTCGACCGAACCGTCGACCGATCGCAGCTGGTACTCGAGGGTCAGCCCGCCCTTCAGGCCGGTGTTGTCCCGGTAGGCACCGGAATTCGGAACCGTCGCCCGCAGCTCCCATGCCCCGGCGTTGAGTCGACGCCAGACCTGGACGTCCGTCAGCGAAGCCCCCCCGGACCAGGCCAGGTCGGCCACGGCAACCCCCTTCTGCTTGGAGCCGCTGGCCGTGAGCGCGAGGCCGTCCGGCGTGACCACCGCATTGCTCCCGACCCAGATGGACTCATGGCTCGTGGTGAAGGAACGGACCCGGTACTGGTGCGTCGTGGCAGGAAGCGCAGATCCGTCCAGATAGGTCCCGGCCCCGGGGCCCACGGTCGCCAATGGCGCGAATGCCCCGCCGTTGATGGACCGCTCGATGGCAAACCCGAGTTCGTTGTCGGATGCATCCGTCCAGGTGATGCGCACCGCGGCGGACGATTCCACCGCGGCGGTCACGGACTCGGGCGGGGCGGGCGGCGTGTCGTTCGGATCGAGGTCGGTCCGGAGGATCAACTGGTCGACCGTGACCGCATCCAGGTTCCGCCGGCCGGCAGTCCGGTCGAGATCCCGGACACGGACCCGCACCTCGCCGCGGGTGCCGGCCGGAAGGACGGCCGACGGGGCGTTCGCCGACGTGGAACCGGCGTAGACGGTGAAGATCCCGGTCCAGGTTGCGCCCCCGTCGAGGGATGCCTCGAACAGGAAATCATCCCCTTCCCCGTTCGCCGACGCCCAGGCGCGGGCCATCACGGTCACAGCCAGGCCACCCGGCACCGCGTCGAACCGCCAGCCATGCTCCAGCAACGAGGTGCGGTTCGACGGCTTCCCGCCGGATTCCGACTCGGTCAGCACCTGTGCGATGCCGTCCGCCGCCGCCAGATCGGCAGGGGAACCGGAGACCGACCCGAGGACCGGAAGGTCGGCGGACGGGGCCGTGTCGATGAACAACGGCGGCGCCCAGGTGGTGGCCGACGCCTCGTTGGAATAGGCCGAGGATCCCGCGGCGTTGTAAGCCGACACCCGGTAGTGGCGCGTCGCCGACCCCGGCAGACCGGCATCGGTCCATGACGTCACCCCCGCACCGAGGGTCGTGGCCACCTCCCACACCTGCCCGTCCACGGAACGTTCCACCGAGAAACCATCCTCGTTGTCGGAACCATCCATCCAGCCCAGGGCGATCTCCGAGGCGGAGACCGCCGTCGCCTCGAGCCCCGAGGGGGCGGCCGGCGGGATCACGATGAGGAAGCCGACCGGATCCGAGGCTCCCTGGGCCCCCAGGTCGTCGAGGGCGACCGCGGTCACCGAATGACTGCCGACCGGGACGTCGCCCACGGTGGCTTCAAAGCGCCCGGGCGAGACCTCGGTCCCGACACCCGCCGCCACACCATCCACGAGGAACTCCACCCCCGTCACCTGGCCATCACTGTCGAAGGCCTCGGCCGCGAGGAGCACCGGAGTCGACGCCGCGTAGGACGCCCCCTCGGCCGGGCTGACGATCGCGACCGCCGGCGGGTTGTTGGCCGGATCGCCCTTGATCAGGGTGAAATGATCATCGAGGGCACCCGTCTCGCGAACGAACCACGCGTCCAACCGCGACCCGAACACGTCGATCACCATCGAGCCGAGGTTGTTCAGGGAAAGGAACATGGCCGGGTGATTCAGGGATCCGCCGCTGATCTTGCCGGCGCTGCCCGGAACCGCATAGACGGCCCCCTGATGGGCCACCGGACCGGCCCCCTTCCGGTAGGCTCCGTTCCCGTCCTCCCGCCCGTCCCCGGGGTCGACAACCATCGAGGACAGCAGGGTCCCGGACGTCCCGTAGTGGCTGTCCAGCAGGTAGGAGCGCTCGTAGCTGTGGCTGTGCCCGCCCAGTACCAGGTCGACCCCGTACGCCTCCAGGATGGGCAGGGCGTTCACCCGCATCTGCACCAGCGCCGTCTCGGTGTCGGAATCGTGCGATCCCTTCGTGTACGGCGGGTGATGGAAGATCGCGATGAGCCAGTCCGCCGTGTTCTGCGCCAGGTCCGCCGCCAGCCAGGTGAGCATCGGACCCGACGGGGACCGGTCCGACGTCATGGAGTCCAGGCACACCACGTGCACGTTGCCGTAGTCGAGGGAGTAGTATTTCTCGGTGCCGGACGGCACGCCCCCGAGCTCGCCGTCGGCCGGCAGGTCGAAGATGGAGAAGTAGGGGGTGGTGGCGACATCGGGGGTGGTGGTCTGGGCGGTGTCGTGGTTCCCGAGGGTCGACACCACCGCGCTGGACGGAAGCAGGCCGCCGTAGATGTCGAAGACCTTCGCCTGGTACTCGGCATCGGTGCCGTTGTCGTAGGCGTTGTCGCCGAGCAGGAGGACCAGGTCGGTGTAGCGGTTGGCGGTGAACGCCGCATACGCGTTCCGGACGGCCGCCTGGCCGCTGGTGCCCGTACCGGCATCGCCCAGCACCCAGAACCGGAGAGGCTGCACGGTGCCGGTCGGCGGCGCGGTGTAGAAGAAGCAGTCCGCCCCGCCCCGCAGGTCGCCGGACGAATTCCCCACGGCGTAGTGGTACCGCGTGGAGGACTCCAGGCCGGTCAGCTCCACCGAATGGTCCGTGACCAGGGACGGATCCGCCACCGCCTGCCCGAGCTGGGAGGCGTCGACTCCAAACCGCACCCGGCTGTCGGTGGGAACGCTGGTCCGCCAGCGGATCGTGATCCGGTCGGAACCGGCCTTCTGGAGGTACGGTCCCCGGACGACCGATGCCGAGCCGGGCTCGAGGGCGGTGAGCCCGAGGTCGAAGCTGATGTCCGAACTGGTCCCGTTGGCCTGGTGCACCTCGGCGGCCACCACGTTCTCACCGGCCACCAGGTGGGAGGCGGGCAGCGGAACCGCCAGATACACGGACTCGTCGGCTCCCCCCAGGGCGGTTCCGGCAAGGGTCTGGATGGTGATCGGACCGGAGGGGAGGTTGTTCCGGAACACCTCCACGCCGTTCAGGTACACCACCACCCCGTCATCCCGCATCACCCGGAGATCCAGCGCGGCAAACTGCCCGGGATCGGCCACGGAGAACCGGTGCCGGAAGTGGGTGGTGATGTGCTTGGCCGACGCGTTGGAGCCGTAGCCGACGACCGTCGCCTCGTCGCCATCCCCATACCCGAGCTGGGCCGGGCCCGAGGCCCACCCACCGTCGGCAAAGGCCACCCCCGCCCACGCGGCCCCCGGGTCGGAGCCGTTGTCGAGATATCGCCACACCGCGCCGGTCGGAATCAGAACCTGGTCCGCCCGCACCGCGCCGACCAGCGCGAAGGCGGTGAGGAGTGCCGACAGGGTCTTGCGCAAGGTCTGCATCCGGAGGGAAGGAAGGGAAATGGGGATCATCAGGGGACGGCGGAGGGAAATGGAACGCGCCGCAGCGTGGTGTTGGTCCTTGCTGCACCGTCGGACGGGGGCGCGTCAACCCCGGGGATCCCTTCCCCGAGGGCCCGGACGATGCGTTCCTCAAGCGCCTTGAGGGCCGGGGTCCGACGCAGCCGCTCCGGCAACCGGGCGCAGGCCGCGGCGGCTTCGCGCCATTCGACCCGGGCCTCGTCGGCCCGGCCCAGGCCGTCGAGGATCTCGGCCCGTCGCACCCGCCACAGCTCGGGCCGCTGGGAACGTCGGGCGATGCGCTCCAGCCGGGCGAGGGCCTCGTCCGGCCGGCCCAGGTCGAGTTCCAGGTCGACCGCCTCCAGCTCCAGCGTGACCAGCGATCCCAACCGTTCCAACCCGTCCCGAAGCCCCGCCAGGGCCGCCTCACGGTGGGCCGGGCCGCGCGACCGGAGGTGCCGGGCCCGCTCCAGGTACGGATCGGGGCCCTGGAGCGGATCGATCCGCAGCGCGGCGTCGTAGTCCCCGGCGGCCCCGTCCGCATCCCCCGACCCGACCCGCGCCCGGGCCCGCCACAGGAACGCGGCGGCGTTGTCCGGATGGTGCTCGAGGTACCGGCCGAAGGCGGCCGCCGCCTCGGCCGGCCGGTCCAGGTCGAGCAGGATCCGGCCGCGGACAAAATGGACCGGCGCCAGGCCCGGATCGGCCGCCGCGGCACGGTCCATGTCGGCCAGGGCATTGGTGGCGTTCCCGTCCGATCGCCACAGCTCGCCGCGGGTCAGCAGCAGCCGGGCGTTCCCGGGTTCCCGGGCGATCTCGGCATCGAGCGCGGCAATGCGCTCATGGGCCGGACCGTGCCCCAGGAGGCGTCCCGGACCGGCCCACCCCAGCAGCAGGACCATCGCCATCGCGGCGCGGAGAGATCGGATCACCGGCGACATCCTGGGATCCCGTGCCCACCGGACAAGGCGCGATTGTCCCAACGAAGAACGGCGCCGGGGGACCGGCGCCGTCGCGGGAGATTGCGGTCGGAGGGGGCGTCAGGCCCCCATCCCGTCCTCGAAGCTGCCACCGGCCGCCGGCCAGCACAGGTTGTCGGCCACGTACCGGACGCCGTTCGCGCTGGTGGCGTCGAGGTCCCGATGGGCGGACTCGGCCTCGACCACGAGGGGAGCCGACGCGCAGCCGTGCAGCTTGCAGTACCGGTCCTGGTAGCCGACGTGGAGCAGCAGCTCGACATAGCGCTGCATGTTGAGGTCGCCGCTCGGCAGGTCGGTGAACTGCATGGCCCGCCGCGGCCACGACGGCTGCATCGCCCGGAGCGGGAAACCGGACCGGATGACGAAGTTCTTCACGTGGGCCGCATAGATCCGCGGACCGACCTTCAGGAAGCGGGTCTCCCAGCTCTCACCCTCCCAGCAGTGGGACGGGTCCGCGTTCACGCCGAGGCACGGGTCGCCGTCGCAGATGTCGACCAGCAGGTTGAAGTCGTCGGCGCACATGGCCGCGGTTCCCGGGTGGATCTCGTGGCAGAGGTAGATCCCGTTCTCCCGGGCGTGCTTGCGGAGCTTGGCGGTCTTCTTCACGAACCGCTCCTTGCCCTCCGCGAGCAGGTCGAATCCGGACCCGGCCCAGAATCCCCACGGGTAGCCGGTCGCCAGCTCCCACCCGAACGCCACCCCCCAGAACATCGGCAGGCTCCGGATCCCCAACTCGGCGGCCAGATCCATCAGCTTCAGCAGGTAGGTCTCGTGCCACTTCTCGATCTTCTCGGGCGACAGCTTCGCGACATCGGCCGGGATGAACGGATGGCCGCTGCGGGTGCCGGTCCAGATCGACGTGTGGACCCAGAACGGGCAGTGGGCGCTGATGCCGTCGAGCCGCATCCCGCGCGACTCGAACACCGCGCGGATCTCCTTGGCCTTCATCAGGCCGCCCTTGCCGTTCCCGAGCATGTAATTGCTGGGCTGGGCACCGGCCGCACCGGCGGCCTTGGCGTAGTCGAGGAAATCGGGGAGCGACTTGGCGCCGTGCTGGGCGCCTTCGATGGAGGCGTGGAATGCGTTTGGCATGGAATGACCTTGTTGAAACGGCGAGTGAACGGCCGCTGAACTAACCGCGGACCGGATCGAAGGCAAATCGAAACCGGCCGGAAACAGGGGCCCCAACGCCCGTCAACCGGCGTCGGGAACCGTTCGCAGGAACTCCCGGACACGGTCGGGATCGCCGGTGGGCGGCTGGCAGGCCGTCCCGGTGCAGCAGTACGCCCGGGGGGATTCCCCGGCGGAGGCCAGGTCGCGGGCGAAGGCCTCGACCGCCCCCCGCGTGCCCAGCACGACCCGGTTCGGCTCGTACACCGAGTGGGCCGCCCGGAGCAGGGTGCGGACGGCCGGATCGGCCGGATCGCCGGTGATCACCACCCGCTTGGGTTCCTGCTGGGCGAAGTCAAGGGCCATCAGGAGATGGGGCACGGCCTGGGGAAACTGGTGCAGCCGCTGGGCGAAGAGCCGGAGGGTCTTCTCCGCCGCCACCCGCCAGTCGTCACGGCCGCAAATCGCCGACCACCGCAACAGGGCCAGCGCCGCGACACTGTTCCCGGACGGCTCGGCCCCGTCGTAGTCGTCCTTGATCCGGACCAGCAGATGCGGCGTGTCGGCCGCCCCCTGCCAGAACCCACCGGCCTCCGGATCATGGAACCGACGCAGCATCGACCCCGCCACCTCCACCGCGAAATCCACCACCTCCGCGTCCAGCGTCGCCTCGTAGAGATCGGCCAGACCCGCCAGCAGGTTCGCGTGGTCGTCCAGCAGCGGTACCGCGTCGCGTTCCCCGTCCCGCCACCGATGATGCAGGGTCCGCGTCTCCGGATCCCACAGCCGGGCCCGCAGGAAGGCGAGGTTCCGACGGGCCATGTCGAGGAACCCCGGATCCCCCAGCACCGCATGGGCCCGGGCCGCCGCCCCCAGCATCATGCCGTTCCAGGAGGCGAGGATCTTGTCGTCCCGATGCGGCCGCACCCGGCGGGAGCGGACGTCGAGGAGCTTGCGGTGGGCCGACGCCAACAACTCCCGTTCGGCCGGGGCCAGTCCGGGATCGGCCACCCGGAGGACATTCTGCCCGGCCAGCGGACGGGGATGGCTGTGGTCGACGAAATTGCCGGCCTCGGTGATCCCGTGATGCCGGATGACCACCGCGGCCTCGGCCGGGGTCAGCACCGTCTCCACCTCGGCCCGGGTCCAGCAGTAGAACTTCCCCTCGTGCCCCTCGGAGTCGGCATCCTCGGCCGAGTGGAAACCGCCCTCGGGATGGGTCATGTCGCGGGCCACGTACCGCAGGATCGACCGGACGACCTCCCCATGCCGCGGCCCGCCGTCCACCAGGTGGGCATCGAGGTAGAGCTGCGCCAACTGGGCGTTGTCGTAGAGCATCTTCTCGAAGTGCGGCACCTGCCATGCCTCGTCGACGCTGTACCGGGCAAACCCGCCCCCGAGGAGGTCGTGGATCCCGCCCGACGCCATCCGGTCGCACGTGTGAAGCACCGCCCGACGCGCCTCGGCATCGCCGAACCGCCGCGCATGGCGCAGCAGGTACAGGGGCTGGCTCGGACGGGGAAACTTCGGGGCGGACCCGAAGCCGCCGTGGACCGGGTCGTACTCGTGCAGGAAGGCCTGCCCGGCCCCGTGCAGTTCCCGCAGGCCGGTGGGAAAGGCGTTGGACGGATCCTGGGCGGCCATCTCACGGAGGCGGGCGGTGATCTCGCCGGCCGACGTCTCGATCTCCCCCCGCCGCGTGCCCCAAAGCTCGACGATCCGCTCGAGCAGCATCCGGAACGACGGCTGCCCGTGGCGGGGCTCGGGCGGGAAGTAGGTTCCGCCATAGAACGGCTGCAGGTCGGGGGTCAGGAACACGTTCAACGGCCACCCCCCGCCGCCCGTGGTCAGCTGGAGAAAGGCCATGTGGATCCGGTCGACGTCCGGCCGCTCCTCGCGGTCGACCTTGATGCTGATGAAGTGGCGGCGGAGGTACTCGCCGATGCCCGCGTCCTCGAAGGTCTCCCGCTCCATCACATGGCACCAGTGGCAGGTGGAGTACCCGATGCTGAGGAAGATCGGCTTTCCCTCAGCCCGCGCCCGGGCCAGTGCCTCGTCGCCCCACGGGTACCAGTCGACCGGATTCCGGGCGTGCTGGAGGAGGTAGGGCGACTTCTCCCGCGCCAGGCGGTTCGGGGACGGGCCGGGGTTGGCGGACTCGGTGTTCACGGCGGCCACCCTAGCAGCCCCCGCGGAATCGGGCAGGAGGATTCCCGGGGCGGGGCACATCCCCAGATTTGACGGCTTCCACCCGGCACCGGACCGACGCCATGCTCGTCCCGCACATGGGATCCGCGACACGCCGGCTGCTTCTCGTCGAAGAGGATGCCTCCGTGGCTGCCGTGATGAAGGACCAGCTCACCGCGGCCGGCCACGAGGTGATCCATGCGACCCGCGGCGAGATGGGCTTCGCCCGCGCCGTGGGCGGGGATTTCCATGCCGTCCTCGCATCGGCCACCGCCCCGGGTCTCGGAGGGCCGGAGATGGTGCGTCGACTGGCCAAGGAACGCCCCGGACTCCCGGTCATCATCCTCGCCGGGGAAGCCGATGCCCCGATCGCCATCGAGGCGGGATCGGCCGGGGCCGCGGCCGTGCTCCGCAAGCCCACGGAAGGCGGGGAACTGCTCTTCCAGGTCCATCGGGTGGCACTGGAACCCGACGCCGGGCCCGAGCGCCCCACCCGCCCGCACCGCCCCGCTCCCGGATCGGTTCCGGCCCCGCCGCCCTTCATCCCCGCCCGTCCCTCCCTCCCCCGGGCGCCCGGGGTGCTGGTGCCGCGTCCGCTGACGCCCGTCGCCCGCCCCCCGGTGGAGGCGCCGCCGGTGATCGACACGCCCCCCCCGCCCCCGGCCCCGCCGGCCCCGCGGATCCGCGTCGGCCTGCCCACCCCGCCCCCGCCTGCGGCGCCGGCCGTTCCGCCGCCCGCGACGCCCCTCCGGACCGCCACCCCGGCGCCGATCCCGGCGCCCGAGCCGCCCACCGTCGGCCTGCTGGAACCGCTCATCGGCGACAGCCAGGCGATCCTGGCCCTCCGGCGGGATGTCGACCGGGCGATGGGCCAGCCGGGGTCGGTCCGGATCGACGGGCCGTCGGGCACCGGCCACCACGCCCTCGCCGAGCACCTGCGCCTGGGCGGACCGCGCGCCACCGGACCGCGGGTGGTGGTGGATTGTTCCGCCTTCTCCCAGACCCAGCTCGACACCGAGCTGTTCGGACACGAACGCGGTGCGACGGCCGGGGCCGATGACCGGCGGCGCGGGGCCTGCGAGCGGGCGTCGCACGGGACCCTCATCCTCGACCAGGTCCACCGCATGGCCCTCGGCACCCAGCTCCGCGTGCTGCGATGCCTCCAGGAACGCCGGATCCAGCGCCTCGGCGGCCAGGAGAAGGTGCCGGTGGACATCGAGGTGATCGCCCTCAGCGAGGTCGACCTCGACGCCGCGGCCGCCGCGGGAGTGTTCCGCCAGGACCTCCTGGACCTGCTCGGAACCCACCGCCTGCGGCTGCCGGCCCTGGCGGACCGCCCGCAGGACATCCCCCTCCTGGCCCGGCACTACGTGGTGAAGCAGGGGGCGCTCCTCGGGCTTCCCCGGCCGGTGATCCTCCAGGAGGCGATCGCCGAGCTGAGGAAGGCCGACTGGCCCGGCAACCTCGACCAGCTGGAGACGGCGGTGCGCCTCGCCCTGCTCCGCTCCCGCGACACGCCGGTCGCCGCAACCGACGTCCGTGAGGTGCTCCGGGGCGCCGCAGCCCAGGCGGCGACCGAGGGAACCGAACCGTGCCGCCACTGGATCAGCGCCACCCTGCTGGCCGTCCAGCGCGGCGAAATCCCGTCGGCCTACGACCCGCTCCTCCGCCAGATGGAACACGAACTCTTCTCCCAGGCCCTGCGCTTCGCCGCCGGCAACGTGGGCCAGGCCGCCGCCTGGGTGGGACTCCCCGAGGCGACGCTCCGGGAACGGCTCCGTCAGCTGAAGCTCGGGATCGACGAGCCGACCACCTCCGGCCCGGTCGTCCGGCTCCCCGCCGGCGCCCCCCAGCCGCCCCCGCGTTGACACCACGGGCATCCCCCATACCGTCGCGCCCGCCATGGCTGGGACTTCCTGCGCCGCTCCCGGGACCGGGATGATCCGCCTCCGGGGCGTCCGACAGAACAACCTGAAGGGCTTCGACCTCGACCTGCCCCTCGGCCGGCTCACCGTGGTCACCGGCCTGTCCGGGTCGGGCAAGAGTTCGCTCGCCTTCGACACGCTCTACGCCGAGGGCCAACGGCGGTACATCGAGACGTTCTCCCCCTACGCCCGGCAGTTTTTCGACCGGATGGACAAGCCGGCCGTCGACCGGATCGAGAACATCCCGCCGGCCATCGCCATCGAACAACGCAACTCGGTCCGCACCAGCCGGTCGACGGTCGGCACGATGACCGAGGTCTGCGAACACCTGAAGGTCCTCTGGACCCATCTCGCCCAGCTGCATTGCCGCGGGTGCGGACAGCCGGTGCGACGGGAGCCGCCGGTCGCCGTGTGGGAATCGCTGACCGGATCCCGGGACGCCTTCCCCGGACGCCCCGATGCCTGGCTGGTCACCTTCGACCTCCCCCTCACCCACCGCCTGCCCGTCGCCGAACAGCTCGCCCTCCTCGGCCGTCAGGGATTCCACCGGGTGCTGGCCGACGGCAAGGTCCATCGGCTCGAGGACCTGCCCCCCCCGGCCGTGCCGGCCCCGGGGGCCGCGGACCCGGCAACCCTCGTCGTGGTGGTCGACCGGGTCACGGCGGCGCCCGGCTCCCGATCCCGCTTCATCGACGCCTGCGAACAGGCCTACCGGTTCGGCCGCGGACGCCTCGCCGTCCGGGATGCCGCCCGCCCCGGGGAAAGCCGGCATTTCTCGACGGGATTCCACTGCGCGGCCTGCGACATCGAGTACCCGGAGCCTTCACCCTCGCTGTTCAGCTTCAACAACCCCGTGGGCGCCTGCCCGGAATGCAAGGGCTTCGGGCGCATCATCGCCATCGACCCCACCCTCGCCCTGCCCGACACCTCGCGCAGCCTGGCCGGCGGGGTGGTGAAGCCCTGGCAGACCGGCGTGGGGGCGGAATGCCAGCGCGACCTCGTCCGGGCCGCCCGCAAGGCCGGGGTCCCGCTCGACGTCCCGTTCCGCCAGCTCGATCCCGACCACCAGGCGTGGGTGATGGACGGGGAACCGGGATACGATCCCGCCGACCCGGCCCGCAGCTGGCCCAAGGCCTGGTACGGGGTCCGCGGCTACTTCCGCTGGCTCGAGGGCAAGGCCTACAAGATGCACGTCCGGGTGCTGCTCTCCCGCTACCGCTCCTACCGCCCCTGCCCCGCCTGCCACGGCGCCCGCCTCCGGCCCGAGGCCCTCCTCCATCGGCTGCCCATCCCCGGCACCGCGTCGAATCCGGCCCCGTCGACCCGCACCCTCGGCGAGTTCCTCGGGCTGACAGCCGACCTGGCCGCCGACGCCATCCGTCGGCTGGCCACCCACCTCGACCTGCCGTCCCACGACCCGGTGGCCGTCGTCCTCCAGGAAGTCCGGCACCGGCTCGAATACCTGGTGGAGGTCGGACTCGGCTACCTCACCCTGGACCGCACCACGCGCACCCTCTCGGGCGGCGAGACCGCCCGGGTGAACCTCACCGCCTGCCTCGGCAGCCGGCTCGTCAACACGCTCTATGTCCTCGACGAACCCACCGTGGGACTGCACCCGCGGGACACCGGCCGGCTGATCGGGATCCTCGAGCGGCTGCGCGACGCCGGCAACACCCTCGTCGTGGTCGAGCACGAGCCCGCCGTCATGCGCGCGGCCGACCTTCTCGTCGACCTCGGCCCGGGCCAGGGGGAATCGGGCGGACGGGTGGTGTACTGCGGAACCCTGGACGGCCTGCCGGCTGCCACCGGTTCCCTCACGGCCGACCATCTCACCGGCCGACGCGCCATCCCGGACGCCACCCGCCGACCGGTCGCCGCATCCGACCCGTCGTGCGACTGGCTCCGTCTCACGGGGGTGCGCGCCCACAACCTGTGCGACCTGTCGGTCGACATCCCACTGGGCCGCCTCGTGTGCGTGTCCGGCGTCAGCGGCTCGGGCAAGACCACGCTGGTCCGCGAGGTGCTCCTGCCGCTGGTCCAGGCGCAGCTGGCCGACCCGGGGTCGGCGGAATCCCACCTGTCGGAGGAACTCGACGGCGAGGAGCTGGCCGAGGCCCGGGAGCACCTCCGCCACACCACGCTCACCGGCGTCGACCGGCTGGGCGATGTCGTCCTGGTCGACCAGTCGTCCCTCGGACGCACCCCGCGCTCCACGCCCGCCGTCTACCTGGGCGCGTTCGACGACATCCGGGAGGTGTTCGCGGCGAGTCCCGCCGCCCGCGAACTCGGACTGAAGGCCGGCGCCTTCTCGTTCAACTCCGCCGCCGGCCAGTGCGAACTCTGCCGCGGGGCGGGGTTCGAGAAGATCGAGATGCAGTTCCTCAGCGACGTCTACGTCCGCTGCCCCGCCTGCAACGGCAGCCGCTACCGGGAACATGTCCTGCAGGTGCGCGTCACCGGACCCGGACCCGACGGAGCCGGGGCCGCGTGGTCCATCGCCGACATCCTCGGCGCGACCGTCGACGACGCGATCCGGTTCCTCGACACCCCGGACGCGGGCCGTCCCGCCCGCCGTGCCGCCGGCCGGCTGCGGCTCCTGTCGGAGGTCGGCCTGGGCTACCTCCGGCTCGGCCAACCCCTGAACACCCTGAGCGGCGGCGAGAGCCAGCGGCTGAAGCTGGTGAGCCGGATGGAGGCCGGAACCACCGGCCGTCCGACGCTCTTCCTCTTCGACGAACCCACCACCGGCCTGCATCCGGAGGATGTCCGGGTGCTGCTCGGGGTCTTCCAGCGCCTGGTCGACGCCGGGCACTCGGTGGTGGTGGTGGAGCATCATCTGGATGTGATCCGGAGTGCCGACTGGGTGATCGACATTGGTCCCGAGGCCGGCAACGCGGGTGGCCGGGTGGTGGTGGCTGGGACGCCGGAGGGGGTGGCGGCCTGTGCCGCGAGCCACACCGGCCACCACCTGCGCGCCGTCACGCCCCCCCGGCCCCGCCCCACCCGCCCCCGGCGCCCAAAACCGGCCCGTCCCTGACCCTCCCGGAGATCTCCGTGGCTGCGGATGATCATCCGCGGGTGCCCGGCTCCCGGCATCCGCTCCGTGTCTTTGTGTCGGTGTGAGGCCCAGCCGGAATCAGCCCTGAGGCAATCTCTCACAGGGGCACGGAGACACGGAGAGAAGAACCGGATTCGTCCCTTCGCACCCTTTGTTGTCGTTCTCCGTCCCCTGCTCCGGAGCCTCCCGGCATCTGCGGAAATCGGCGAAATCTGCGGATCAAAACGGGTTCTCCCCGCTCGCCCCGCCTCCAGGGAATGACGGTTTGGATCCCATGGGCTGAACGTCTCGATTCGACCGACGAACCGGTGCGCCCCATCGGTAGAGGCAGGGGATGGATCTCGGCATTTTGGCGGGGCTCTCACGCGGGCTTGGCGTTGGCTTAACGCGTGCCGGTCCACCGTGGCGTGGATGATGCGAACGGTCGGCAACCACGCCGACCACGCGCCACTCCTCAAAAACCCATGAATCCCAATGAATCCATCCGGCGGATCGCCCCTGCAGGATCGGCTTGTGTTCTCATCGATCGTCGCGCCGGTTTCTCGGCGTTGGTCTCCCTCGCCCTGTTCGCGTGCCTTCCCCGTGCCACGGCCGATTCCTGGTCGGACGGCCTGTATCTGGAGTTGTTCGGGGGCCTGCATGGCCTGGCCGGCGGCGATGTCCGGCAAGGGGTCTCCACGGGCAAGGCCTCCTACAGTGCGGGGCCGATGTTCGGCGCCGCATTCGGCAAGAACTTCTCGCCTCGATGGGCGTTGGAAACGGAGTTCTTCTACCGATCGAACGATCTCGATTCGATCAAGACGGGAGCCCTTGGCGGGGCGAGAGATGGGGATTTCGCCTCGGCGAACCTCATGTTCAATGGAATCTACACGTTCACGCGTCCGGACGGATCGGCACTTTGGGGCGACTTGAGTCCGTATCTCGGCGCGGGCATCGGAGCCCTTCAGGAAGCTGACATGGATCTGAAGGTGGGTGGCGTGACCCGGGAGTACAGCGGCAACTGGATGCCGGCGGCGCAGGCGTTCCTCGGGGTCAGATATGCCCTCAATCAACGCTGGTCCCTCTTTCTGGAAACCCGGTATCACTTCGCCGGGGAGATCGAGCTGAAGTCCGGTTCAGGCGATCCTGCGATCAAGGCCGACTATAACGGCCTTTCGGGGGTCGCGGGTCTGCGGTTCACGTTCTGAACAGGATCGTCCCGAAATCCCGCCGTCTCCGTGGCGCCACTCGTTGTCTGCGATTTCCATCGATGAACTCCGTGCCTGCCGAACCCGTGCTGCTCGTCGAGGACGATCTGGATCTCGCAGGCAACCTCCAGGACTACCTCGAGCTCCACGGTTGGCTCGTCGATTATGCGCCGAACGGGGCCTTGGCCCTGCACCGGTTGCTGACAGGGCGGCATGCCGCGGTGATCCTGGATCTCCGCCTGCCCGGCCTGGGAGGTCTGGAGCTTTGCCGCAGGCTGCGCGGGGAAGGCGGGACCGCCGGCCTGCCGGTGCTCATGCTGACGGCGGCGGACACCTTGACCGACCGTCTGGCCGGCTTCGAGGCGGGGGCGGACGACTACCTGGTCAAGCCTTTCGCCCTGCCTGAGTTGTTGGTGCGCCTACAGGCGCTGGTGCGCCGTTCCCAGCCTCATCTGGCGTCCCCGTCGACGGTGCTGCGTTTCGCCGACGTGGAACTCGATCCAGCGCTGCGGACCGTCCGCCGCGCAGGACGGATGCTCACGCTCACCAACATGGGATTCGCCCTCCTCGAGATCCTCCTCAAGCGCGCTCCCGCCGTCGTTCCGCGCGCCGACATCGAGCATCACCTGTGGGGCGATCAGCCCCCCGGCAGCGATGCCTTGCGCACGCATCTGGCGGCCTTGAGGGCGGAGGTCGATCGGCCGCCCTGCCCCCCCCTGCTCCAGACCCACCGGGGCATCGGCTATCAGCTGCTGGCAGAATCCGGGGGCAAGCGCCGTTGATGCAAACGATCCCCCCGAGCCCGCCGCCCCGTGTAGCCTCGCGCATCCGCTGGCTGCTCCTGGGCCTGGCTGCCACGATCACGTCGGTGTTCACCGTGGGGGGGTGGCTGTTGCTCCTGGAGGCGGAGGATGCCGTGCAGGATTCGTACCTCGGCTCGATGCTGCGCGAGGTCGCGCTCTCCGATCCGGGGACGACCCGCATGCCTTCCGGGTTCACCCGGATCACGGACCCGTCCTGGTTGATGTTCCGGCACGGCCTGAAGGACCCGCCCCGCAAGCCGGGAATTCATGAATTCTTCGCCGACGACGAGGGGCGGCGGGCGTTGATCCCGGAGGGCCTGATCGGCCGCCTCAGGCTGTGGCTGGTGGATCCACTGGAGCGGGAGTACCGCCTGTGGTTCGAGCCGGCCCGGGATGGGCGCGCGGCGGTTTGGGTCGTGGCGGATCTCAAGGACCGCGAATTCTCCGAGGCCAATCTGGGCCCGGTCACGGCGACGCTGGGTGTCCTGGCTGCCGGCGTGCTGGTTGCGGCACTCCTGGCCAGCGCCGTCATCACCCGATGGGCGCTTCGTCCGATGCTGGCGCTGGCCGATCGCGTCCGCACCCGTGAGGTGGGGTGGGAAACAAGCCGACCCAGCGGATCGACCCTCGCGCCCGGACTGCCCGACGACGAGATCGGATACCTGGCCCGGGTGTTGGACGAATACCACGAGCGGTTGCGGGAGTCCCTCGAACGGGAGAGGCGTTTCATCGCCGATTGCAGCCATGAATTGCGCACGCCGGTCACCACGCTGAAGGGGGCGGCCACGCTGCTCCGCGAGATGCCGCACGACTCGGAGGCCAGGAAACGTCTCCTGGCCCGGATCGAGCGGGCGGGGCGACGCCTGGAACGCCTCATCCAGACCTTCCTGATGCTGGCCCGTGAGAAACGTCTGCCGCCGGCGGCCGGCGAGGTCGCGCTGTCCGCGGTCATCGCCGAGGTGCTCGACGAGTGGCGGGTGCTTCAACCCTCGCATCCTCTATCTGTGCAGGTCGAGACGCACGCCGAGGTGACGCTGCGATGTCACCGCGAGATCGTGGCCGTGCTGGTCCACAATCTCGTGGGCAACGCGTTCGCCCATCTCACGGGGGGGCGGTTGGACATCGTGGTGGCAAGAGATCCTTCGGGGGCGGCCGTCCTTCGTTTCGAGGATGACGGGCCCGGCCTGCCCGAGTTCACCGGTGGCACCGCTGCGCGGACTCAGGACGCCGGTTCCACTTCCGGGTACGGGTTGGGACTGTCGCTCGTGGATCGTCTCTGTGCGATGAACGGTTGGAGCATCACCAAACGTCCAAGGTCCGGTGGCGGAACCTGGATCAAGGTCGTGTGTCCACAGCCCCGCCCTTCGTCGGACCCCGGGGATGCGTCGCCCAAGGGTCGGTCCGGCAATCGCGAGGAAGCGGGTTCACCGGACGGGGAACAATGAGCCATGTCGCTGAGCGGGCGGATGGACCGGTGGCATCCGTCGGACACGCCGAGCGGGGCGTCCCCCCAGGTGTCACGCGGGCCAATCTCCGACAGCGACCACCACTCCGTTGGAACCGAATGCATCGAATCCTTCAGGATTCCGGAAGATCGGTGTCCCGCCAGGAGGGCATGTCCCGTCGCCCCGGGCCGGCATCGATGGCGGGTCTTCGTCCAGACCCCGGGCATGCCTTTGGGTCCGGCCGTCGGGATGGGCATCATCGGTGCGGGACGCGGCGCAGCCTGGAGACGTCGTGGCCGGTCGCCGCGAGGTGGGCGACGAGTTGCTGGTAGCGTTCCTCGGGGAGGGTCTTCGACCGTGCCATGATCCAAGCGTAGTCGCGGTCGGGGACGCCGATGATGGTCGTCTGGTAGTCCTCGTCGAGATACACGATCAGATAGGCCGCCTTGAAGGGCCAGACGAAGCGCATCCTCCACTCGGCGTTCGTCTGGCGGTTGTGCACAAAGCCGCGCGGCCGGTAGGTGCGGGTCGGACCGTCGAAGGCGCCGTCGTTGAAGACGTAGGTCGTCGGGATGGTGCCATCCGGTGCCAACCGGTAGCTCTCGACCCCGTTGTAGGCGTCCTTCTCGATGAAGGTGGGGATGTGCGCAATGACATGCCAGTCGCCCATGAAGCGTTGCAGGTCCACGGGCCGGTCGATCGCCCGCAGCGGTTCCCGGCGGGCCGCGTCGGCACCGGACGGCGGGCTTTGGCAGCCACACGCCAGGGCGGCCAGGGCCGCGGTGGTCCACGCGCCCAGGAAGTTGCGGCGTGGGGAGGATGCGGTGAGAGCGGTCTTCATGGAAGGAGGCGTGTGGACGGTTTCTTCGGCAGGGCCTTTTGTTTTGACCGGTTCAAGCCTCGAGGGCTTTGAATGCGAGCGAGGGTTTGGCTTGGATGCGTTCCTGGATGACGGGGATGGAATCGCCTAGAAAGCAACGGTTGAGGACCCTCAGGAGCCCGTTGCGGATCAGGGCCAGGTTGGTCAGGAGAGATCGGTTTCGGCTCCGGGAGCGGTCCTCTCCCATCAGTGCATCCCGCCGCCAGTGGTTGCGGTTTTCAACACCGGCCCAGTGGCCTCGGATCAACTTGAGCCACTGTTTTGGCGTCAGATCCTCCGGCTCGAGGCTGCTGATGTAGTAACGTATCTCCTCAGTGGTCTTGCCGGAGCGCTTCTGGGACCTCCGACTTCGGACGACGGGAACGTAGTTAGGGTCTCGGTCGCAGCCTTCAAGGCATTCCAGCAATGCTTGCCTAAAATCAAAACCGCCCGCACCACCGGCGATCAGTGCATTGATCCAGGCGTGGCAACGCTCTTTGCACTTGTCAGTAGGAACCTGACCGTCTTGCAGACCATAATAATCCACGCTGACTAGCGGATTATTGCTTACAAAGCTGTAGATGTTTACTCCGCCCAGTTCCCCAATCGGATCCCTGTTCACCCACCTCTGGGTGTTCGGGTCGTAGAACCGATACCCGTAGTAGTACAGGCCCGCGCTGGCATCCACCCCGGGCGCCATCCACGGCTTGCTGCTGAACCGCATCCGGTTGGCACTCGCCAGCGTTCCCGAGCTCTGCAGCAGTCGCCCGAACGCGTCGTAGCGGTACCATCCCACCTGCGAGCCGGTCGACGTGCTGTACAACCCCGTCACGTTCCCGTTCCCGTCCGCATGGTACGCGCTGTGCGTGCTCCACGTCCCGCTGCCACCGCTGAACCCGTGGCTGCGGGCCAGGAGGCCGCCAATGCCACCGGCTCCGTCCAGACCGCCCGACAGGTCCACCCCGCGGGTGTAGCTGACCGTCGGCGCCGACGTGTTCCGCTCCTGCACCACCAGCATCCCGTCGTACACGAACCGTTCGGTCGACGTCGGATACCAGTCGACCAGCCGATGGGACGTGTCCCACGCGTAGCTGTTGGTCCACCAATGGATTGCGGTCTGCTGCAGCCGCAGGGCACTGCGCTTCCGGGCGGTGTTGTAGTCCCAAGCCACGGTGTCGTTGGCCCACGGACCGTCCTCGGTCGCCAGCAGGCCGTTGGCATACGTGTACTTCGTGGTCCCCACGGCGTCGACCATGTTCGTCAGCCGACCCAACGCGTCATGGCTGTAGCTTTTGGGGAACTGCGCGGATAACCCATCAGGTCGTCCCGGATGCCAGCGGGAAGTTCGGGGAGGAAGAGACTTTTTTCCCGCGGAGGCGCTGAGACGCGGAGGAATGCGAGCGGCGATGAGCGGTGGAGCTTCGAGGAGCGGACCGGCGGCCTACCGGCCGCGGCTACGGGGGACTGGACGCGCAGCGGGCAGGAGTGCACGGAGGAGGCGGGGGCACGGCGGCCTAACGGCCGCCGCTACGAAGAACACGACCAGCCATCGGCGGCAACGCTCCGGGGCACCGACCGGCGGCCTACCGGCCGCGGCTACGGGGAATGACGCGCAGAGGACACCCGGCTACGGGAAGGCGGGGATCCATGATCTTCGTCCCCTTCGCACCCTTTGTTGTCGTTCTCCCTCCCCTGCGCCGGAGCCTCCCGGCATCTGCGGAAATCGGCGAAATCTGCGGATGAAAACGCGTTCTCCCCGACGCCCCCGCCTCGCCGGAGCTCGGCGCTCCGGGAGAGGGCGAAGTTCAATCGGCGAGACGGAGATCGATCCCGATTCCGACCCCGACCGCGAGGGGACGGGAGCCATGGGGGAGACCGGCGGGCTATCGGTCGCGGCCACGAACGACGGGAGTGGGGCGGCACCCGGCAGCTCGGCAGGAGCCTCGCGCCACCGTTCCGGCCGGGCAGCCCCCAGGCGGTGGCGCGAGCGTCCCCGCGAGCCACTTCCCGCCGCAGTCCAGATCCAAGGCAGACCCTTTTTCAGTTCTTCGCGATCTCCGCGGTCAAATCTCCGCTCGCCGGGTCCCGTCCACCCGGAGGGGCGGATGGGTCCGCCGACTCACCGTCGTCCGGCGGATGCGGCGTCGCCTCCGACGCAGATCAACGAGGCCTGGGTGCGGAGGAAGATCTCGCCGTCGGAGAAGGCCGGAGTCGCATTGGACGGCTCCCCGACCGGGTTGACCGCCAGCACCTCGAAGCGCGGGGCGGCCCGCAGCACGACGGTGTCCCCGCCCTGGTTCACCACGTACAGGCGGTCGTCCGCCCGGACCAGCGACCCCCACGTCTGGCCGGTCGCCCCCGTGGCCGGCAACCGCTCCTCGAACACCATCTTCCCGGACCCCAGCTCGTAGCACTGGAGGAAGCCGTCGGTGACGCTCAGGTACACATGCCCTTCGTGGATCACCGGCGACCCGATCGTGTGCTTCCGCATCCGCCGCTCATGGAACAGCCGACGGTCGGTCACGTCCCCTTCCCCACCGGGTCGGATGAATACCACCCCGCCAAAGAACCCCCCGTACGCCACCAGCGTGCCCTCCCCCAGCGTGGGCGAACTGTACACCAGCGGGTTCATGCCCCCGGCCGACCACAGTTCGCGTCCGTCCTCGACCGAGAAGGCGCGGAGCCGGTTCGACACCGGGAGGATGATCTCGTCCCGGTTCCCGGCGCGGACCACCAAGGGTGTGGCGAAGCTGCCCATCATCCCGTCGTTCTTGCCCGCGAACCCGTCGAACCGCTCGGGCGGATGCACCTCGGGCAACCGGACCGACCAGCGCCGGACACCGCTCCGCTTGTCGAGGGCCACCAGCGCCGAGTCCGGGCCGGGTCCGTGGTACACGAGGACCTGGTCCCCGTGCAGGATCGGCGAGGAACCCTGGCCCCAGGTGTGCCGCTGCGGCCCGAGGTCGGCCCGCCACAGCTCCTTGCCCGCGAAGTCGTAGGCCACCACCCCGGCCGATCCGAAGCTCGCCACCACCCGCTCGCCGTCGGTCACGGGCGAGGCGGCGCAGTGGGGATTGGTCTCGTGCCGCGGATCGTCCGCGTCGTGCCGCACCCCGGACTGCCATCGGAGACGGCCCGTGGCGCGGTCGAAGGCCATGACCGTCCGCCGATGCCCGTCCTCCAGCGCCTGGGTCACGAAGACCGTGTCACCCCAGACCACCGGCGAGGAATTGCCGGGCTCGGGCAACGGCGTCCGCCAGCGCACATTCTCCGAGGCGGTCCAGCGGACCGGATACCCATCGCCCTCGGCGGTCTGGTCATCCGAAGGTCCCCGCCAGGAGGGCCACGGACCGGCCTGGGAGAAGGGGGCGATGACGGACCACAGCGCCGCGCACGCGGCCAGACGGAGGCAGGAGTTGAGTTTCATGAGATCGGGGAATGCGGCCTTGGGGTCGGTCGACCGGCACCCATCCGGCCCAGCCATCGGCCCGCGAGGACCGCGACCAGCACGCCGGCGGCCGCCTCGACGGGCAGTTCGGGCACGGCGACGAACGAGAGGGCATACGTCGTCCCCTCCGGCCCGGTCACCCCGAGGGCGTAGAGCCCGGCCGGCAGGCTGAGGGAGAGGTGCTCCACGTTGTCCCGCGGACTCGCACTCCGGGCCGTGAGGGCGCCCACCGAGGAGGTCGAGAGGGCGTGGTGGAGGCTGAGGTTGAGGTCGGCCAGCGGGGCCACCGTCGCCGGGAACTCACCGACCCAGCCGGTCACCTCGCGATTCCAGGTCAGGGTGGCGGTGAACAGGCCGCCGCCGTGCTCGAGGAAGTAGAGCGTCTCGCCGCCCGGCCCGAGCGTGGCGAGGTCCCAACCCATCGCCCCCGGCGCGAAGGCCGGACCGCGCCGACCTGCCATCAGGAGGTCGTAGGCCACGTTCACCCGCAGCTCCCCGGCGCCCTGCTGGAAATCCAGCGGCACCGCCTCGTCATCGGCCGTCCCCGGCAACCCCCGCTCCCATCCGGGAAGCTTCTCCGCGGAGGTGAGGAGCAGCGAGCGGACCACCCGGGGATCGGCCGCATCCGAGAGGGCCCCGTCGGTCCGGGCCCGGTCGATCAGCAGCAACGCCGCGGCGCTCCCCCATCCGGTGGCCCCGCTGGTGGTGGTGTCCGGCACCACGAAATCCACCACCGCCCGACCGGCCCCGTCGTCGGTCGACGGACCATCGCTGGAGAGACCGTTGCTCAAGCCGACCGTGATGGAGTTGTACGCCTGCGAGGGAAGGAGCGGCGGGGATCCGACGCCGTTGTTGGCGGCGCCGACCACCGTGATGCCGGTCCCCGCCACGAACGCGTCGAAGCGCCGCAGGGCGTCGAGCCGGACATCGGAATCAAAGGAGATCGGCCCCGCCCAGCTCGCATTCACCACCGCGTACGACGGGGTGCCGGGAGGCGGCTGCAGCAGGAAGATCGATCCGGAACTGCCGATGTTGATCCCCGCGCCCCCGAGCCATGCCCCGGCGGGGACGACCCCAACGGTGCCCAGGGCGGGCGTCATGCCGAGGGCCTTGCCGAGGACGGCATTGGCATGGCCGCTGAAGGCATCGGGCTCGCCGCCATGGTCGATCAGCGTGCGACCGGGGAACAGCGCCGGGTCGGGGTGGTACGGGCCGGTCGACGGATCACCCGAACGGGCCTCGACGAACAGCAGGGACACCTGCGAGCCGGTGGACAGCGAGCCGCCGTACCGGGCCTGCAGGTCGGAGAACCCGACCGTGTCGAAGATCTGACCGGCGACCGGAACGGCGAGGCAGGAGGCCGCGAGGATCCCGGCGGGAAGGAGATGCTTCAGGAGGGGCATACGGGCGGGACGGTGGCGCTGAGGGGGACGCTAACGTCGGACACCGGATCTGCCAAGGCGCCCGGCAGGCGAATGCCGGGCACCCCGGGGCTGGCTCCGGGGCCCGGCTGTGGTAAGGGTCGCCCGTGGTGCTCACGCCCGAACCCGCCGCCGACCCCGTCATCGAAGTGCTGGGGGCCCGCGAACACAACCTGAAGAACCTCTCCGTCCGGATTCCCCGCGGACGGTTCGTCGTGGTCACCGGGGTCAGCGGCTCGGGGAAGAGCACGCTCGCCTTCGACCTCCTCTTCGCCGAGGGCCAGCGGCGGTTCCTCGACGCGATGAGCACCTATGCCCGGCAGTTCGTCGACCAGCTGGCCCGGCCGGATGTCGACCTGATCCGCGGCCTGCCTCCCACGGTCAGCATCGAGCAGGGCACCACCCGGGGCGGCGGGAAGAGCACGGTGGCGACGGTCACCGAGATCCACCATTTCCTTCGCCTGCTCTACGCCCGCCTCGGCACCCAGCACTGTCCCGACTGCGGCTGCGCGGTGACGGTCCAGACGCGGGACCAGCTGGCCGCGGGACTGCGGACGGAGGCGCGTCGCCGCGGACGGCTCCAGATCCTGGCGCCGGTGGTACGGAACCGGAAGGGCTACCATTCCGAGGTGGCGACATGGGCACGGCGCCAGGGCATCCGGCAGCTGCGGGCGGATGGGAATCTCGTGGACACCGCCGCCCCGCTGCGCCTGGACCGCTTCCGGGAGCACGACATCGAGGTGGTGGTCGGGGTCTGGCCGCCGGCCGGCCGCGGCGGGACGGCGGCCGCCGCGCAGGCGGGCCGCGAGCTGGTCGACACCGCGCTCCACCTCGGCCGCGGGGTGGTCTACGCGCTCGACGAGGGCGGCGAGATCACCACCCACTCCACCGAGCGGGCCTGCCCCCGGTGCGGACGGAGCTTCGCGCCGTCGGACCCGAAGCATTTCAGCTACAACTCCAGCCAGGGCTGGTGCCCGAAATGCCGCGGGTTCGGCGAGCTGTTCCACCTGCCCGACGTCGAGCGGGGGGCGGATGCGGACGCGATCGAGGAGTCGTGGTGGCGATGGCAGGAGGGGAAGCGCGAGCCCTGCCCCGAGTGCCACGGGGCACGGCTCCGGCCGGAATCGCGGATGGTCCGGCTCGACCTCGGCATCCTCCCCGGCACCGCCCCGTCCGGCGACCTGCCGTCCACCCCGACCCTCGTCGAGCTCGGACGCCAGTCGGTCGACGGGGCCCGCGGGTGGTTCGACCGGGCCCGGCCCGTCGGGCGGGCGGGCGAGATCTGCCGGGACATCCTGCCGGAGATCCGCGAGCGCCTGCGGTTCCTCGACGCCGTGGGCCTGGGCTACCTGCAGCTGGACCGGGGGGTTCCCACCCTGAGCGGGGGGGAATCCCAGCGGATCCGCCTCGCCGCCCAGTTGGGATCCACCCTCAGCGGCGTGCTGTACGTCCTCGACGAGCCGACGATCGGGCTCCACAGCCGCGACAACGACCAACTCCTCGACGCCCTGGGGAAGCTCCGCGACCGGGGGAACTCCCTGCTGGTGGTCGAACACGACGAGGACACCATGCGCCGGGCGGACCATGTCATCGACCTCGGCCCGGGCGCCGGGATCGCCGGCGGGCGGGTGGTGGCCACGGGAACCCTGGAGGAACTCATCGCCCACCCGGACTCGGTCACCGGCCGATGCCTCCGCGAAAAGGCCCCCCATCCGGCCCGCGGGGAACGTCGGCCGGTGTCCCCGCCGCCCGCCCCGGCGAGGACGACCCGTCGGGCCCCATCGCCACCCAACTTCCTCACCCTCGCCGGGGCGCGGCGGAACAACCTGCGGGATCTCACCGTCCAGGTGCCCCTCGGCCGGTTCACCGTGGTGACGGGCGTCTCGGGATCGGGCAAGAGCACCCTCGTGAAGGAATGCCTCCTCCCCGCCCTGCAGGCGGCACTGGGCGGCCAGGCCGGGACGGCTCCGGAGGGTGTCGGTCGGCTCACGGGACACGCGGCACTCCAGGCGGTGCACGAGGTGGACCAGTCGCCCATCGGACGCACCCCGCGGTCGACCCCGGCCACCTATGTGGGATTCTTTGACGACATCCGGCGCCTGTTTGCCGATGCGCCCGAGGCGCGGCTTCGGGGGTATGGCCCGGGGCGGTTCAGTTTCAACAGCGCCGAGGGGCGGTGTCCCGAGTGTGAGGGGGCCGGCTACCGGAAGCTCGAGATGAACTTCCTGCCCCCGGCCCACGCCCGATGCGAGACCTGCCGGGGACGGCGGTTCAACCCGGAGACCCTGGAGGTGCAGTGGAACGGACGCTCGGTGGCCGACGTGCTGGACCTGAGCGTGGCCGAGGCCATCGGATACTTCGCAGCCCATCCCCGCATCCTCCGCCCCCTGACCGCCCTGCACGACACCGGACTCGACTACCTGCGCCTGGGACAGACCAGTCCCACGCTCAGCGGCGGCGAGGCCCAGCGGGTCCGACTGGTGGCCCATCTCCTCGCCGGATTGCGCCCGGCGGGACGTCGACCGGCACGCCCCGAGTGCTTCCTGCTGGAGGAACCGACCATCGGACTCCACATGGAGGACGTCCGCCGCCTCGTCGCCGTCCTCCAGACGCTGGTCGACGCCGGGCACACCGTGGTGGTGATCGAGCACAACCTCGATCTCATCGCCGAGGCCGACTGGGTGATCGACCTCGGACCCGAGGGCGGCGCGGGCGGCGGAAGCCTGGTCGCCCAGGGCACCCCGGAAACCGTCGCCGCCACCCCCGGCTCCCACACCGGACGCTACCTCGGCCGGATGCTCCGACCTCAGCCCCGGGCCTGAGCCCGCATCCGGACGGCCCCCGGCCGGATGCGCCATTCCGTCGGGGTGGTGCCAATCAGGTCGCCGTCCACCGCGACATCCTGGGGCCGGTCCGAATCCACGCCCAGGAAGGTGGTCGGATAATACCGGACGCGGGGATGGCGGACGTGGGTCCCGCGCATCAACCGGACGAACTGCCGGGCCACCTCGAACCGGGAGACGGCCGACACCAGACTGACATCCATCCGGCCATCGGTCCACGACGCCCCCGGGCCGATGCGCATCAGGCGGCCGCCGGCGTGGGGCGTGTTGGCCGCCAGGGCCACCACCCAGGGGCCTGTGGCCGTGAACTCGGGCGACGAGACCGACAGCCGGAACGGGTGAAACCGGAGGAGGGCCCTGAAGAACCCCACCGGATAGGCATGGCGCCCGAAGCACCGCTTCACCGCCGGGGTCGTCGCCCGGAGGAGATCCCCGGCAAACCCGCACGCGGCGAACAGCAGGGCCGGACGTTCCACCACGATCCCGCCGGCGCGACAGGACACCCCGATGACATCCCACGCCTCCGGACGCCCGCCGAGCACCGCCTCCACCGCCGTGTGCTCATCGACCACTCCGAGGAGGGCGGCGATGTCGTTGCCGGTGCCCCACGGCAGCACCCCCACCTCCGTCGTCGTGCCCGGGACCGACAGGACGCCGGACACCACCTCGTTTACCGTCCCGTCGCCGCCCGCCGCCACCACGATCCCGGCGCCGGACCGGGCCGCGTCCGCCGCCAACCGGATGGCATCCCCGGCGCCGGAGGTCGGCTGCACACCGACCGTCCACCCGCCACGACGCCATCGGTCCATCACCCGTTCCATCCGCCCCCCGGCCGCCCGTCCGGCGCCGGCGGCGGGGTTCAGGACGATCTCGATGTGGCGGGAACTCACCGGGCGGGGACGATGCCCCCCGGGTCCGGCGGGGGGCGAGCCGGATCGCTGCTTTGACACGCGGACCGCACCCGGCAGGTTGGGGGCCATGATCCGTCGCTGGTGCCGCCGTGCCGTCCTCCTGATGCTGATGGCTCCCCTGCTGGTGCCCGGGGCCGGGAACGGTGGCGCCCCGGACGCGTCCCGGACGGTCCTGGTCCTCGGCGACAGCCTCGCGGCCGGGTACGGGGTGGCCCCGGAGGAATCATGGCCGGCCCGGCTGGAGGCCCGCATCGTCGAGGCCGGCCTGCCGTTCACCGTGGTCAACGCCGGGGTGAGCGGCGACACCACCGCCGGGGGCCGTCGCCGGATCGCCTGGCAGCTCCGGCGCCCCATCGACCTCCTGCTCGTGGAACTGGGAGGCAACGACGGCCTCCGCGGCATCCCCCCCGCCACCACCCGTTCCAACCTCCTCGCCATCATCCGGGCCGCCCGGGAGAAACATCCCGACCTCCCGGTGGTCCTCGCCGGCATGCAGATGCCGCCCAGCATGGGACCCGACTTCGCCCGCGACTTCGCCGCCGTCTTCCCCGAGGTCGCCCGGGAGACCGGCGCGACCCTGATCCCCCACCTGCTCGACGGAGTCGGCGGGGAGCCGGAGATGAACCAGCCCGACCTGATCCATCCCACCGCCGAGGGACACGACCGGGTCGCGGCGACGGCCTGGAAGACCCTGGAACCGGTGCTGCGTCGGATGGTTCAAGCCACCCCCTGATCCCGCGCCGCCGTGAACCCCGGTCACCCCGGGGCCCGCCGATCCGCCGCTTCCCGGCTCTGGGGGATTGCCCCCGCGGCCCGGCGGCTGGTTGACTCCGCGTTTCATGAAGTTGCTGGTCATCGGTGGGGGCGGACGGGAACACGCCCTCGTGTGGAAGCTGGCCCGGTCGCCCCGCGTCACCCACCTCTGGTGCGCCCCGGGGAATGCCGGCACCGCCACCGAGCCCCTGGCCGGGGGCGGCCTGGTGGAGAACGTCGCGGTGTCGGCCGACGACGTCCCCGCCCTGCTGGAGACGGCCCTGCGGCTCCGACCCGACCTGACCGTGGTCGGCCCCGACAATCCCCTGGCCCTGGGAGTGGTCGACGCGTTCCAGGCCCGGGGGCTTCCCATCTGGGGACCCAACCAGTCGGCCGCCCGGTTCGAGTCCTCCAAGGCGTTCTCCCAGGCGTTCATGGAACGTCATGGCATTCCCACGGCCCGATCCGGGGTTTTTCAGGACCTCGCAGCCGCCCGCCGCTTCGCGGCCGAACTGGGCGGGCGTTGCGCGGTCAAGGCCGACGGACTCGCACTCGGCAAGGGCGTCATCCTGACCCGGGACCCGGCCGAGGCGGATCAGGCCCTGGAGGAGTTGCTCGTCCAGCGCGCCTTTGGCGATGCCGGGTCGACGGTGGTGATCCAGGAGCTGCTCGAGGGGATGGAAGTCTCCCTGCATGCGCTGTGCGACGGCCGGACCGCCCGGCTTTTCCCCACCGCCCAGGACCACAAACGGGCCCTGGACGGCGATCGCGGGCTGAACACCGGGGGCATGGGCACCTATTCCCCCGCCCCGTTCCTCACCCGGGCCGAACTGGAGTCGGTCGGACAACGGATCCTCGACCCGTGGCTCCGGGGATGCGCGGCGGAGGGCATCGATTTCCGGGGAATCCTGTATCCCGGGGTGATGCTCACGGCCGACGGTCCCCGGGTCCTCGAATTCAACGCCCGGTTCGGTGATCCGGAAACCCAGGTCTACCTGACCCGGCTTGAGAACGACCTCGTCGACCTGCTCCTCGCCTGTGTCGAGGGAACGCTCGACCGGCACGAACTCCGGTGGTCCGACCAGGCCTCGGTCTGCGTGGTGATGGCCTCCGAGGGCTACCCGGGATCCTCGCCCAAGGGACGTCCGATCCACGGCCTCGACGAGGCGGCGGGACTTCCCGACACCAAGGTATTCCATGCCGGCACCGCCCTGCGCGACGGCCGGGTGGTCACCCACGGAGGACGGGTGCTCGGTGTCACCGCGTGGGGACCGGACCTCCGGTCCGCGCGCGACAAGGCCTATGCCGCCGTCGGCCACATCCGCTTCGAGGGCGCGCAATTCCGCACGGACATCGCCGCCAAGGCCCTTCGGGTGTGATCGGGCGGGAATGCTCGGGCGGGAATAGAAACGCCGCCCGTGTTGCCACGGACGGCGTTTCACCCAAACGACCCTAACCGTTCCAGACCACTCAGTCCGGAACTTCGAGTCAGGTGTAGCTTCACCCGTGCCAATCCTTCCGGCGCAGCGGTCCGACCGGCCGGCCCGGAGCAAAGAAATCCAAAAACAGGATCATCCCCACCCATCCGGCCGCCGCAGGCCGGGCATCGTCCGGATGGGAAGCCGCCCGGGCCCGGGGTGGCGTGCGGAATCCTCACGCCCCCCGCGGCAGGCTCACGCGCGGGGCGGCGGGGAGGGCTTTCAGCCTCGACCCATGCCATCGGCAGCGAATCGGGGTCGCAGGGGATCGGCCAGACAGCGGGCGAACGACGAAGGGGCAGCGGAGGACGATCCGGCGGCATTCGTCCGTCCGGGCGAAAGAAAAAGGGGCCGCCCTTTCGGGCGGCCCCCTGCTCTGTCCGTTTCCGGGTCTTAGTAGACGCGGGTGGACTCTTCCTCAACCACCGGCGAGAGGAGCTGGTCCTCGGTCACCACCAGCTTGAGGCGGTGGTCGCCGATCTCGACGCCCTTGCCGACGATCGTGTAGGTGACCGTCTTCTTGGGCTCGAGGCGCGGCACGGTCGGGAACTTGACGGTCTTGCCGTCCACCGTTCCGCCCTGGCTGCTCACCGGGGTGACCTCCTTCATGAACTGGGCCACCGCGTTGAGGTTGGTGAGGTCCGCATTACCCTGGTTGGTCAGGCGGATGGTGTAGGTCGTGGTCTCGCCGACCTGGATCGGATCCGGATCATCGACGACCTCGACGAGCACGGCCGAGAGGCCACGCCAGACGGTGCAGGCCTCGGCGGTCTCACGCAGGCCCTGCGCCGTGTTGACGCTGGCCGTGTTGCACCAGCGGCCGATCTGGGTGCTGGTCAGCACGACGGTGAACTCCTTGTTCTCGCCGGGCTTCATGCTGCCCACGTTCCAGGTCGCGGTGTTGCCCGAGACCGAGGCGCCGGGGGCGCTGACGATCTTGGTCTGCGCCGGGGCCGTGTCGGTCACCACCACGCCGGTCAGCTCGGTGTCGCCGATGTTCGACGCCACGATCTTGTAGGTCGCGGTCTTGTTGACGAAGCGGTCGGCATCGCCGGTCTTGACCAGCTTCAGGCCCGGCTTGACCACCAGGGTGCAGGCGTCGTCCTGGACGGTGCCGGCGTTGCTGGAGGTGGCCACGGCCACGTTGCAATGACGGCCGCGCTCGGCCGCCTTGAGGGTGACCGGGATGGTCCGGGACTGACCCGGGGCGAGGTCGCCCACGTTGAAGGTCTTCTCACCCACGCCACCCAGGCCGGCCGGGTACTTGTCGGTCACGACCACGTTCTTGGCGACCGCGGTGCCGGTGTTCTTGACCACCACGTTGTAGGTCACGTCGGCACCCAGCTGGGCCACCTCGGGACCGGTCTTGTCGATCGCCAGCATCGGACGACCCACCCGGGTCTCGGCGCAGACGCGCGGATCGGCGGAAACCGTGGCGCAGTTGATCAGCGTGCCTTCCTTGTCGGCCCGCAGGGTGATCTTCAGGACCTTGGACTCACCGGAGTCGAGGTTGCCCAGGTTCCAGACCACGTTCTTGCCGTTCACCGTGGCGGTCGGCTCGGTGCTGACTACCGAGGCGCCGTCGGGAACGATGTCGGTCACCACCACGTTGGCGGCACAGGCGGTCGCCATGACCTTCAGCTCGCTGGTGAAGGACGACCCGAGGGTCGCCTCCGCCGGCATCGTCTTGGTCATGTGGATCAGGCCGGTGTTGATCACCGAGCAGGTGCCCGTCGGCTGCGGCATCGGCTTCGGGGCCGGCGCGGGCGGGGGCGTCGGGGCGGGTTCATCCGCCTTCGGGAACGAGCGGGTGTACGGCGAGCGGCCGGTGTAGTAGTCGCCGACAAGAACATCGAAATTCTCGCGGTTGCGGGTGCGGATGTCCCGATCCGCCTGCTGGGCCTGGATCTGCGGGAGGGTCAGGGAGGCAATCCATGCCGCCAAACCCATCCACAATCCACGGGTGATCATCGTTTTCATGTGTGTTGTGTTTTGCTCCTTCGGGAAATCGCTTCCCGGTGATTCTTTACGAACAACGGAGATCCGGGCGGCGCGGGACAACGGACCCCGCCCCGCCGACACAACCAACCACCCACGCCCCCAAGGGCCCGGGTGGTTGATCGCATTTGGAGCCGCTGAACGCGTATCCGTTGCCTCTTGGGTGCCATTCCAAACCCTTCAAGTCAAGGCGCGGATGACGTCCCGAACGGGTCACCTTCGCCCCGACGCAACTGGAACGGGACGCTGTCAACCACGCCCCGGACGAGTTCGGACATCCTCAGGTCGTTCTCCTCCAGCCTCCGGACGATCCGTTCCACCGCCGGCCGGTCGTAGTACTCCAGGCCACGCCCCAGGGCATAGGTCAGCAACTTCTCGGTCAGGCACCGGAGGAAGTCGCCGCGGCGTGACGACGCCAGAAGCCGGTTCAATTCCAAGTGGTCGGCAAACGCCTCGGCATCGGAAAGACTCCCCTGCGCCTCCACCGGTTCCTCGCCGTCGCGCTCGCGGTAACGCCCGATCGCATCGAAATGCTCGAAGCCGAATCCGATCGCATCCATCCGCTCGTGGCACGAGGCGCAGGAGGGGTTATTCCGATGCTGCTCCATCCGCTCCCGCAGTGTTCCCTTGAGTTCCTTCTCGTCGAGCGGCGGCACCCCGGGCGGCGCGGGCGGGGGGGGCGTGCCCAGGATGTTGTCCATCACCCAGAGCCCGCGCTTCACCGGCGAGGTGCGGGTCGGGTTGGACGTCAGGGTGAGGATGCTCCCGTGGGTCAACACCCCGCTCCGTCCGCGACCCTTCATCGACACCCGCACAAACCCGTCGCCGTCGACCCCGTCGACCCCGTAGTGCCGCGCCAGCCGCCCGTTGAGGAACGTGTACTCGGCGGTGAGGAATTCGGTCACCGGACGGTCCTCGAAGAGGATCGCCTCGAAGAGCTGCTCGGTCTCCCGGCGCATCGACGCGGCGAGCTCGGCGTCGAAGTCGGGGAACTTCGCCTTGTCAGGCGCAAGGATCTCGAGTTTGCGGAGCTGGAGCCACTGCCCGGCGAAGTTCTCCGTCAGGGCCCGCGACCGGGGATCCCGGAGCATCCGCGCCACCTGCGCCCCGAGGTTCCGCCGAAGCCGTCCCCGGGCCGCCAGGTCCATCAGCACGTCGTCCGGCATCGTGCTCCACAGGAAATACGACAGCCGGCTGGCCAGGGCGTACTCGTCCACCGGACGCACCTCGAGCGGGTTGTCCGGGTCGGGCTGCAGCTCGCCCCGGAACAGGAACGCCGGCGAGACCAGCACCGCGGTCAGCGCATGCCGGACCGACGCCTCGAAGTTGTCCCCGTCGTCCAGCGCCTCCCGGTACAGCCCGACCAGGCGGTCGAGTTCACCCGGGGTGACCGGCCGACGGAACGCGCGCCCGGCGAAGCGGCCGATGATCTCGCGGGCAGCCCCGGGATCGTCCGTGCCGTCGTGCCCGCGGAAGAAGATGCGCCGGTGGACATCGGTGAGGGGCGGGGTTCCCTCGGAGTGGGGCCCGACCACTTCGACCGCCGTCACCTGCAGGTTGCGGTCCCGGATGCGTTTCTCCTTCCGGACCCGGCCGTTGCCCCGCGGGACCTCGACCTCCTGCTCCTCGTAGAAATCGTTCAGGAAGGCGATCCCCACCTGATGTTCCCCCGGCTCGATGGCCGTCCGGACCTCGTAGAACTTTGGATCATTCTTGCCCCGCCGGACCTCGACCTCTTCGAGATCGCGTCCGTCGAGCCGCACGGCCATCCGCACCCGCTCATCCCCCGCCTGGTCGCCGTAGGCCCGGACCCTCAGCACGTATTCCCCGGGGAACTGGACCGGAACCGTGAGGGTCATCTCGCCGTTGGACGACATCGTGGCGAGCGCGTCGTTCCCGTTGTGGCCCCGGAGGTCCCGCGGGGTGAACCGCCGGGTCCGCGGCTCCCGCGGCCCGCTCACGATCGCCTCGTCCAGCACCATCTCGGCCGCCCGGAGGTACCGCTCCCACAGGATCGGCGGCAGGGAGAGGACGTCCCCGATGTTGTCGAAGCCGTACCCGACGTCGTCCTGGGGGAAGTCGTCGGCCGGACGGAGATCCAGCCCGATCAGGTCGCGGATGGTGTTGTTGTACTCGGTCCGGTTGAGCCGACGCAGGGTCACCCGGCCCGGATCCGGCCGGTCGGGGTCGACCGGGAACAGGGTCGTGTCGATCCAGGCCACCACGGCCGAACGCTCCTCGTCGGCCGGCTGTTTCTTCTTCTTGGGCGGCATGTCGCCGCTGCGGACGGTCTGCATCACCCGCTCCCAGAGCCGCCGGTCCTGAAGGACCGCCGTCAGGTTGGTGAAGGCGTCGAGGGAGACGTCCCCCTTGTCCATGCCGTCCCCATGGCAATCCCAGCAGTACTGGTTGAGCACCGGGAGGACCTCGCGGTGATACCGTTCCTCGGCACGGGCCAACCGATCGGCAGCGGCACCCGGGGCCACCGTGTCAGCGGCGTTGGTTCGGTAGAGCGCACAACCCACCGCCGTGAAGACGGCGACGAACAGGCCGGAGAACAGGATCAGGCGTTGACGCATCAGGAGGGACGGACGCACGGGGCGGCCGGGTTATTGCGTCCAATTTCCCCGGAGTGGCCCGGAGGTCAACCGCGGAGATGCCCGCAGCCGTCCCTGCACCATCCGGTGACTTGCCCGACGCACCCCTGCGCCCTATCCCAGTCTGGATGCAGGCGCCGAGAAATGCCGGGCGGGACCGGGGCCGGGTCGCCCCCCACGGGTTCACCCTGATCGAATTGCTGGTGGTCATCGCCATCATCGCGATCCTCGCCGGCATGCTCCTGCCCGCCCTCGGCAAGGCCCGCGGCAAGGCCCGTCAGATCGAGTGCCTCGGCAACTACCGTCAGCTCACCCTCGCGTGGCTGATGTACATCGACGATTTCAACGACCACCTCCCGCCCAACGAAACCCTGCTGCAGGGGGGACGGTCGGGCGCGAACGCGTCGACGCGGACCTGGATCTCGGGCAACGCGTTCACCGACACCGACACCCGCAACATCGAGCGCGGGGTGCTGTTCCCCTACAACCGGTCGACCCGCATCTACAAGTGTGCCGAGGACCGGTCGACCGTCCGCGACCAGGGACGCCAGCCGCGGGTCCGCTCGGTCTCGATGAGCGCCTACATGAACGACAACCCCGACCCGGCCGACCGGACCAGCTGGCACCGGCTGAGCGCGATCGTGAAGCCGCCCCCGTCGGAGGCGTTCGTGTTCATCGACGAACATGAGGGCAGCATCGAGAACGCCCGCTTCGTGGCGACCCAGCCCGGGGACTGGCGATGGATCGACTTCGTCGCCACCCGCCACCAGATGGGGGCCACGTGGACGTTTGCCGACGGGCATTCCGAGACGATCCGGTGGCTCGAGCCGTCCACCCGCCGGATCTCCCAGCTCAAGGGCTGGATCCAGAACAACGCGGTGGCGCCGCGCGACCGCGATCTGTCGCGCGTCCATGCCGCCGGGCCGCGTCTGCCGCTCTGACACGCCCGCGGCTTGCCAGCGGGGGCCGGTCGGCCGAAGACTCCCGCCGCCCGTGAACCGCATCACCGCCCGCTTCCAGAACCTCCGGTCCGCCGGACGCAAGGGACTCGTCATCTACATCGGCGCCGGCGACCCCGACCTCGAGGCCACCCGACGCCTGGCCCTGGCGTTCGACGAGGCCGGGGTCGACGTCCTCGAGCTGGGTGTGCCGTTCTCGGATCCGCTGGCCGACGGCCTGGTCAACCAGCTGGCCGCCCAGCGCGGCCTCGAGTCGGGCACCACCCCACCCCGGGTGCTGGCGACGGTGGCGGCCATCCGGCGCGAGTCGCAGATCCCGATCGTCCTCTACGTCTACTACAACATCCTGCACCGGGTGGGCGTGGAGAACTTCATCCGCGATGCCGCCGCGGCCGGGGTCGACGGCCTGCTGGTGCTCGACCTGCCGCCCGAGGAGGCCGACGACTACGACCGCCGGATGCGTGCGGCCGGCCTGTGCCCGATCTGGCTCATCGCCCCGACCACCCCCGAGGAGCGGATCGCCCGGATCGCCCCGCGGGCGGAGGGATTCCTGTACTACGTCAGCCGCGAGGGGGTGACCGGCATGCAGGCCCGGGTCAGCGACACCATCGCCGCCATGACCGCCCGGATCCGTGCGCACAGCCCGCTGCCCATCGCCATCGGGTTCGGGATCTCCAACGCCGACCAGGCCCGCGAGGTGGCCTCGCACGGCGATGCCATCGTGGTGGGCAGCGCCGTGGTGAACCGGATCGCCGAGCTCGGCACGCGCCCCGAGATGGTGTCCACGGTGGCGGGATTCGTCCGGGGCCTCGCGGAGGCGATCAAGTCATGAGCACCCCGAAACGCCGAAAGCCCGCCCAGGACCCGGCGGCCGACCGCTATGTGATCATCATGGCCGGGGGCCGCGGCGAGCGGTTCTGGCCGGTGAGCCGCGAGGCCACGCCCAAGCAGCTGATCACCCTGCTGGGACGCCGCTCGTTCCTCCAGGAGGCGGTCGAGCGGGTCCGCCCCCTCGTGCCGCTCCGCAACATCCTGGTCATCACCAACGCCGTGCAGGCCCCGGCGGTCCGCCGCCAACTGCCGAAGCTGCCGCCGGAGAACGTCATCGCCGAACCCGTGGGCCGCGACACCTGCGCCGCCGTCGCCCTCGGGGCGGCCGTCGTGGGGGCCCGGTCGACCACCGCCACCATGGCGGTCCTCCCGGCCGACCACGTGATCCCCGACCCGCGGAAGTTCCAGCAGGTCCTCGGCGACTCCCTCGACCTCGCCTCCCGCGGCCAGGTGATCGTCACCATCGGCATCCAGCCCACCGGACCGGAAACGGGCTACGGCTACATCCGCCACGACCTCGCCCCCCTGCCCCCGCCCGCCGGGGCGAAACGCCTCCGGACCCGCTTCCACAAGGTGGAGCAGTTCGTCGAGAAACCCCCGCTGGAACAGGCCCTCGAGTATGTGGCGGCCGGCAACTACCGCTGGAACGCCGGGATGTTCGTCTGGTCGTTCGTCACCGTGACCGATGCCCTGGAACGGCATGCGCCGGAGATGCATGCCGCCTGCCGGCGATGGTTCGCCGCCGCCACGAAGGGCCCCGCCACGCTCAAGCGGGTCCTGGCCCGTGAGTACCCGGAGATCCGCAAGGTCTCCGTCGACTACGCCCTGATGGAGAAGGCCCACAACGTGGTGGTCGCCGACGGGGCATTCGATTGGGACGACCTCGGCGCCTGGCCGGCGCTGGCCCGGCACGTGAAGCAGGACCGGGAAGGCAATGCCGCCGTGGGCGACCTGGTGCACGTCGACGCCGCCCGCAACGTGGTCTTCGACGGCCGCACCCGCGGCCGCGGGCCGGTGGCGCTGGTGGGGATCCGGGACTCGATCATCGTCCTCACCGACGACGCCACCCTGGTGGCGGCCAAGTCCGAGGCCCAGCAGATCAAGGCGCTGGTCCGCAAGCTGGCCGACGACCCCCGACATCGGCGGCTGGTGTAGACGCTCCGTTCCGGGCGGCCGGCCGAAATGCCTCGCCCGGACGGCCCGATACCCCGAGGCTCGCCACCGGGTCCTGCCACGACCCTGCGGGATGCACCTCCAGATCGTCCACGACACCACCTACCGCTACGGCAGTCCGGTCTCCCTGTCCCAGCACGTCCTGTACCTCCGGCCGCGGGAGAACTCGGTGCAGCGGCTCCACCGGTTCACGCTCCATGTCAGCCCCCGCGCCGAGGTGACCCGGGTGCTGGATCCGCTCGACAACGAGCTCTGGCTGGTCCGGTTCCCCCAGCCCACCGACCACGTCCACATCCGGGCCGAGTCGGAGGTGGAAACGCTCCAGGCCAACCCCTTCGATTTCGTGCTCAAGGACTACGCCGTCGAGTTCCCGTTCGCCTACGAACCGGTGTTCGACTTCGCGCTGGGCCCCCATCTGGTGCCGCCCTTCGATGCGACGCAGGTCCGGCTCCGGCAATGGCTCGCGGCGGAATTCCCGCAGCGTCCCAAGGGCACGGTGGAATGGCTTTCGGCGATCAACCGGCGTGTCTTCGAGCGCCTCACCTACCGGCGTCGCGACGAGCGCGGCATCCAGACGTCGGTCGAGACCCTGGACCAGGGCGGCGGTGCCTGCCGGGACTACGCCGTGCTCCTCATCGAGCTGTGCCGCACCCTCGGCATCGCGGCCCGCTTCATCAGCGGCTACATGTTCGCCCCCATCGGCGACAACCACCGGACCGTCGGCGCCATGCACGCCTGGCTGGAGGTCTACCTGCCCGGCGCCGGATGGCGCCCGCTGGACCCGACCCACGGCGTGTGGTGCGACGACCGCTACGTCCCGGTCGCCCATGCGGCCCAGGCGGAGACGGTGAACCCCATCCAGGGATCCTACTACGGCCCCGCCCCGTCGCCGTCGCAGCTGTGCGTCGGCGTCGAGATCGAGCGGATCACCCCCCCTTCACCATGAGCCCGGCCAACAGAGGACCCTCCCCCCGCAAGCCCCGGAACCGGAACGGCGTGGACCGGGAATGCACCGCCTGCGGACGGGCGGTGGAGGCCTCGCTGGAGCGGAGCGGGGTGCTCCTCACCATGGGGGGCGAACCCACCTTCGTCCCATTGCACCCCGACGGACCGGAGTGGTCGACCGCCGCCCTTGGCCCGACCAAGCTCGACTACGCCCGCCGGCTGGCCCGCCAGGTGATCGCCGATTTCCATCCCGGCGCGGTCATCCTCGAGACCACGGGAAAGCACTACCCGGGAGAACCGCTCCCCCGCTGGGCGATCCTCATCCAGAGACGGTGCGACGGAGCCGCCGTCTGGAGGGATCCCAGCCGTCTGAAGGGGGATCTCACCCCGGGGCGGCAGGAGCTTCCCGCCGCCCGGGCGGTGGTCCGCCGCCTGGCCCAACGCCTCGGCCTCGCCGCGCGGTCCGTCCATGCCCTGATCCGGCCGGACGACGGACGCGATGCGGTCGGCTACGTGCTGCCCCTGGACCATTCGGGGGAGGCGTGGAGCAGCGACGACTGGCGGGAGGATTTCCCCGGAGGGGAGGTCCCGCTGCTGCCCGGCGACAGCCATGCCGGCCTCCGGTTGCCCCTGGGGGCGCTCGGTCCCGACCGCCTCCGGCGCGCCCTGACGGCCGAGATCCGCGAGGGCGCCGTGGCGCTCTTCATCCCGCCCCTGCTGGCCCCCGCCTACCTCGAACTCCTCCGGGCGATCGAGGACACCCTGGAGGAACTCGACGTCGCCGATGTCCTCCTGGCCGGCTACGCCCCGCCGCCGGATTCCCGGCTGCTGACCTTGGGGTTGGCGTCGGATCCGGGTGTGCTGGAGGTGAACCTGGTCCCGTGCGCCACGTGGGACCTCTACGACCGTCAGCTCCGGAGGCTCTACCGCGCCGCGGCACGGGTGGGTCTGAAGGCCGGCAAGCTCCAGTTCAACGGGCGCGCCACCGGCACCGGCGGCGGCGCCCATCTGGTCTTCGGCGGACCGGACGGGCTCCTGTCACCCTTCTTCGCCTTCCCCCGCCTGCTCCCCTCCCTCATCCGGTACCTGCAGTGGCATCCCGCCCTGAGCTTCGCCTTCACCGGACTCTACCTGGGCCCGAGTTCCCAGGCGCCGCGCATCGACGAATCCACCTACGAGGCGCTCTATGAACTAGAAATCGCCTGCGCCGGGGCGGAGCAACTTGGGGATCCGCCCAACCTGCCGCTCTTCGACCTCCTCTTCCGCGACCTTCTCATGGACCGGTCCGGGAACACCCACCGGGCCGAGCTCAGCGTGGACAAGCTGTGGAATCCCTTCGCCGGCAACGGACGGCTCGGCCTGGTCGAACTGCGCGCCTTCGAGTCCCATCCCGACCCCGCCATCCTCTCGCGGATCGGCCTGCTGATGCGGGCCATCCTGGCACGCCTCGCCGCGAGCCCCGTGTCCGGCCCGTTCATCCGCTGGGGCGGCACCCTGCACGACCGGTTCCTCCTGCCGGCCTTCCTCTGGGAGGACCTCCGGACGGTCGCCGCCGACCTCGCCGCACACGGGATCCCATTCGACCTGGAATGGCTGCGGTCCTTCTGGGAGTGGCGTTTCCCGGAGATCGGGTCGCTCCACGCCACGATTCCGGGGAAGGACGGATCCAGCCGGAAGGCCACGATCCGGTTCCGCCAGGCCCTTGAGGCCTGGCCGCTCCTCGGGGAGACCCCCAACGCCGGCACCGTCTCGCGGACGGTCGACGCCAGCATGGACCGGATCGAAGCCCAGCTGGGCGATGCCGACCTCGACGGGACCGGGATGCTGCTGGTCAACGGCATCCCGTGCCGGTTCCAGCCGACGGACGGTGGGGCGGCCGGCGGGATCCGCTTCCGGGCGTTCCACCTCTTCCCGTCGCTCCACCCCCACATCCCCCCGCACGCCCCCCTGCTGCTGGAATGGGTGGACCGGTCCTCACTCACCGTGGTCGACGCCGCCCGCTGGCACGTATGGAATCCCCTCGGGGAACCCTACCCGGATCGGCCCGTGACGGCCGCCGAGGCCCGCCGGCGGTTTGCCGGCCGGTGGGAACCCTGGCCGCACACGGTGGGACAGGGGCGCTGGATTCCCGAGGCCCGGTCCGGGCCGGAGTCGCAGTACACCCTCGACCTGCGCCGGCATCCGGCCCAATCCCGGGCATGAAAAGGCCGGGCGGACATCACGTCCGCCCGGTTTTCATCGCAGCGTTCCCGGGACAGGACCGCGGGTCACTTCGGCAGAACCACGGTGTCGATCACGTGGATCACCCCGTTGCTCGCCGCGACGTCCGCCGTCACCACCTTGGCGTTGTCGACCGACACCTTGCCGCTCCACGCCTTCACGGCCAGTTCCTGGCCGTTGACCGTCTTGACGGCACCGGTCTTGACGTCGGCCGCCATGACCTTTCCGGGGACGACGTGGTAGGTGAGGATGGCCACCAGCTTCTCCTTGTTCTCGGGCTTCAGGAGCGACTCGACCGTGCCGGCCGGGAGCTTGGCAAAGGCCTCGTCGGTGGGCGCGAACACGGTGAACGGACCCTTGCCCTGCAGGGTCTCGACCAGGCCGGCCGCCTTCACCGCCGCCACCAGGGTGTTGAAACTGCCGGCCGTCGAGGCCACGGCCACGATGTCCTTGGACGCCGCCGTGTCCGCCTGCACACCAGCCAGGCTGAGGCAGGCGACGAGCAGGGCTCCGATCAGGGTGGAACGAACATTCTTCATAAGTCTGTCGATGGATGATGATTTGGTTGCTTCCGAAACTCCCCGGAGACGCCCCCGGGCACAGCGCACACATCGCACCTCCCCCCTGACTGTCTATATTACGTCTCAGTAATGTTCACGTGTTGACCATGGTGCTCGAGATCCGATGTCGGGCCCGATCCGCACGGTGTCGGGTGAGCCCGATGGGCGATCGGCGGGGTGGCTCCGGGGCTTGTGCCGGGATGCCGTCGGCGTTGAGATGTCGCCTCCGATGCCCGCCGTCCCACCCGCAATCACCGACCCCGCCCCGCCGGGCGGGTCGGACCTTGCGGCGGAATGCCGGAGTCGGCTGGCGACGTTGCGGGCGTCGGGACTGGAACGCCGGCTGCGGGCGTTGATGCCGGGCGACGGGGCCGTGGTCCGGACGGATGCGGGGGATCTGCTGAACTTCGCCAGCAACGACTACCTGGGGCTGTCCCGCCACCCGGAACTGATCGAGGCATCGGCCCGGGCTGCCCGCGACTACGGGGCGGGGGCGTCCGCATCCCGGCTGGTCACGGGATCGTTCCGGTTGTTCCACGAGCTTGAGGAATCCCTGGCCGACTGGCAGGGAGCGCCCGCGGCGCGGCTCTTTGCCACCGGGTATTCGGCCGCGGTGGGCACCATTCCCGCACTCGTCGGCCGGGACGACCACGTGGTGGTGGACCGGCTCGTCCACGCCTGCTGCCTCGATGCCGCCCGGCTGAGCGGCGCCACCCTGCGCGTGTTCCGTCACAACGATCCCGACCACCTCGACCAGGTGCTGCGCCGGATCCGGTCGGGGCCCGGACGGAGCCGTTCCCCGGCACGGATCCTGGTCGTGACCGAATCGGTGTTCAGCATGGATGGCGACGTCGCCCCCCTGAGGGAACTGGTCGAGGTGAAGGAGCGCCACGGCGCATGGCTGATGCTGGACGAGGCGCACGCCGCGGGTCTCCGCGGTCCGGGCCTGGCCGGCGTGGCGGCGGATCTCGGGCTCGCCGGCCGGGTCGACATCCACATGGGAACACTCGGCAAGGCCGTCGGTGCAGCCGGTGGCTTCATCGCCGGACCGGTCGAGCTGGCGGACCTCCTGATCCACCGGGCCCGCAGCCTCGTCTTCTCCACGGCGCCCGCACCGGCCGCCGCCGCCGCCGCCCGCGCCGGGGTGCACCTGCTTCGCGGCCCGGAGGGCGCCCACCGGTCGCGGCGGGTCCGGGAGGTGGCGGCACGCATCGGAACCTTCCTGGGCATCCCCCCCTCCAGCGCCATCCTCCCGTGGATTGTGGGCGACGAACTCCGGGCCGTGGACCTGGCCGGCCGCCTCGAGGCGGCGGGAATCCTGGTCCCCGCGATCCGGCACCCCACGGTCGGACGCGGCCTCGCCCGGCTGCGGTTCACCGCCACCGCCGGCCATCCGGACGCCGACATCGACCGTCTCGCGGCCGCCCTCCGGCAGACCGGCATCGCACCGAACCCATGAACCCCGTCGCCCGGCTCGACCACGCCCACGTCTGGCATCCGTTCACCCAGATGCGCGACTGGCTGCGCCGGGAACCCATCGTCCTGGTCGACGGCCGGGGGGCGACGGTCCGGGACCTCCATGGCCGGCGCTACCTGGACGCCAACGCCTCGATCTGGACCAACCTCCACGGGCACCGGCATCCGCAGATGGACGCCGCCGTGCGGGCCCAGCTCCGGAAAGTGGCCCACACCTCGGCCCTCGGACTGGCCAACGAGCCGGCCAGCCGGCTCGCCGCCCGCCTGGTCGCCCTGGCCAACCCGCCGCGACGGGATCCATCCCCCGCCCCGCCCCTGCGGAAGGTGTTCTACTCGGACGACGGCTCCACCGGCATGGAGGCGGCGTTGAAGCTGGCGTACGAGTTCCGCCGACGCATCCACGGACCGCGCCCGGCGCCCCGCTTCCTCTCCCTCGGGGGCGCGTACCACGGCGACACCATCGGCGCGGTCAGCCTGGGGCACATCGACCGGTTCCATGCGGCATTCCGGGGATTGATCTTCCGGACCGACCGCGCGATGGCCCCGTTCTGCTACCGATGTCCCCACAACCGGGCGAAGCCGGAGCGGGCTGATGCCCGCACCCATCGACAATGCCGCTGGGAGTGCGTGGACTCCGTGGGGCGCCAACTGGAGCGGGCGAACCGCGCGGGACGCCCCTATGCCGCCTTCGTGTTCGAGCCACGCCTCCAGGGGGCGGCGGGGATGGTCCCGCAGCCGGAAGGATGGCTTCCCCGGGTGGCGGAGATGGTCCGGTCCCATGGGGCCCAGCTCATCGCCGACGAGGTGATGACCGGTTTCGGTCGGACCAATGCCGGGCAGGATCCCCACCTGTTCGCATCGGTCGGCGCCGGGGTGCAGCCCGACTACCTGGTGGTGGCCAAAGGGCTGACCGGCGGCTACCTGCCCATGGCGGCCACGTTGACCACCGACGCGGTGTTCAACGCCTTCCTCGGCGAGTACTCCGAGTTCAAATCCTTCTTCCACGGCCACAGCTACACCGCCAACCCGCTGGGCGCCGCCGCCGCCCTGGCCAGCATCGGGCTCCTGACCGCGCCCGGCGCCCGGCCGGGACGCGACCGCCTCGCCCGGGCATTCGCGGACGCACTGGCCCCGCTCTGGGAATCTCCCTGGGTGGGTGACATCCGACGCGAGGGACTGGTGGCCGGGATCGAGCTGGTCCGCGACTGGCGCCGGCGCACCCCGTTCGCCCCGGCGGAACAGGTCGGGATCCGGGTCACCGAGGCGATGGCCCGACGGGGGGTGCTGACCCGTCCGGTCGGCGATGTCCTGGTCCTGATGCCGCCCTACTGCACCACCGTTCGGGAGCTGCAGCGGATGGCCGGGGTGATGCGCGAGGCGATCGACGAGGTGCTCGGCGCGGCCGGATGAAAACAAGGCGGGGTGGCCCCCGATGGGGACCACCCCGCCTGTCGGCCGCGGCACCGGCTCAGGCCAGCAGCGGATTGTCCGGCGCGGTCAGGTCGACCGTTGGCGGCTCCTCCTCGGGGAGTTCCACCAGGTGCATGATGTCCACCGCCCGATGGGAATGGAAACCGGTCCCGGCGGGGATGATGTGCCCCATGATGACGTTCTCCTTGAAACCCCGGAGCGAGTCGACCTTCCCCATCGTGGCGGCGTCGGTGAGGACCCGCGTGGTGTCCTGGAAGGAGGCGGCGCTGAGGAACGACTCCGTCTCCAGGGAAGCCTTGGTGATCCCGAGGAGCACCGGGGCCGCCTCGGCCGGCTTGCCACCCATCTTCTCCACCCGGTTGTTCTCCTCTTCGAACACCAGCTTGTCGATCTGCTCACCCCACAGGAAGATGGTGTCGCCCGGCTCGGTGATCCGGACCTTGCGCAGCATCTGGCGGATGATGATCTCGATGTGCTTGTCGTTGATGGTGACGCCCTGGAGCCGGTAGACCTCCTGGACCTCGTTCACCAGGTGCTCCTGGAGCTCGTGGGGTCCGCACACGTCGAGGATCTCGTGCGGCACCACCGGCCCGTCGGTGAGCTGCTGCCCCTTCTTCACGAAATCGCCCTTGTAGACGATGATGTGCTTCCCGATGGGGATCAGGTGCTGCTCCTCCTGGGCGGTCTGGGGATCCCGGACGATCACGCAGCGCTTTCCGCGGACGCTCGGTCCGAAGTCCACCACGCCGTCGATCCGGGCGATCTCGGCCGCGTCCTTCGGACGCCGCGCCTCGAAGAGCTCGGCGACACGCGGCAGACCGCCGGTGATGTCCTTGGTCTTCGAGGCCTTCCGCGGGGTCTTGGCCAGGAGGCCGCCCGCGGCAATCTCGTCGCCCTCGTCCACCGCCAGGTGCGCGCCCGCCGGAATCGGATACTGCGCCAACGCCTCCCCCTTGCGGTCCTCCACGATGATCGTCGGGTGCAGATCCTCCTTGTGTTCGATGATCACCATGTCCTCGGTGCCGGTGGCCTCGTCGACCTCCTGCTTCATGGTGACCCCCTCGATGATATCGAGGAACTTCACCCGGCCGCCCTTCTCGGTGATGACCGGCACGTTGTAGGCGTCCCACTCGACGAACACGTCGTTCTTCTTCACCTCGCCGCCATCGGGCACGGCGATGATCGAGCCCACGACGATGCTGTGGCTCTCCAGTTCCTTGCCGTCGGGCGACAGGATCGCCAGCGAGCCGTTCTTGTTGAGGACGATGTTGTTGCCGTCCTCGAGCGTCACGACGCGCAGGTCGATGTACTTCACGACACCGTCGTGCTTGCTCTTGATCTGGGGCTGCTTGTAGGTCTGGGTCGCAACGCCGCCGACGTGGAACGTCCGCATCGTCAGCTGGGTTCCCGGCTCGCCGATCGACTGGGCGGCGATGATGCCCACCGCCTCGCCGAGCTGCACCAGCCGGCCCGTCGCCAGGTTGCGGCCATAGCAGCGGGCGCAGATTCCGACCTTGGTCTCGCAGGTCAGGACCGACCGGATCTTCACCCGCTCGATGCCCGCCCGCTCGATCGACTTGGAGCGGATCTCGTCGAACTCCTCACCCGCGCCGATCAGCTTGTGCTTGAGGTCGGCCGGATCGTGGATGTCCTCGGCACTGTAGCGGCCCATGATCCGCTCGCTGATCTTCACCACCTCCTCCTCCCCCTCGTAGATGGAGGAGACGAGAATGCCGTTGGTCGTGCCGCAGTCCTGCTCGCGGATGATCACGTCCTGCGCCGCGTCGACCAGCTTCCGGGTCATGTAGCCGGAGTCGGCCGTCTTCAGCGCGGTGTCGGCCAGGCCCTTCCGGGCGCCGTGTGTGGAGATGAAGTACTCGAGAACCGTGAGACCCTCGCGGAAGCTCGAGAGAATCGGCTTCTCGATGATCTCGCCGCTCGGCTTGGCCATCAGGCCACGGAGCCCGGCGAGCTGTCGGACCTGGGCCTTGTTGCCCCGGGCGCCGGACTCGACCATCAGGTGCACCGGGTTGTACTCCCGCTTGCCCTGGTTGTGCTCCATGGTCTTGAGCATCACCGCCCCGATCTGGTCGGTGCAGTGCGTCCAGATATCGACGACCTTGTTGTAGCGCTCGTTGTTGGTGATGACGCCCTTGCGGTGCTGCTTGTCGACGTCGGCAATCTGCTTCAACGCACTCTCGATCTCCTTCCGCTTCTCGATCGGGACGATCATGTCGTCGATGCCGATCGACACCCCCGCCCGCGTCGCCTCCGCGAAGCCGATCTCCTTCAGGCGGTCGAGCATGACCACCGTCTTCACGTGGCCGGCGTGCTTGTAGCAGTCGAAGATCAGTTGCCCGAGCCGGGATTTGCCGACCGGGAAGTTCGGGAACCCGAGCTCCGACGGCCAGATCTCAGAGAAGATCACCCGACCGACGGTGGTCTCGATCATCTTGGGCACCGCGTCGCCAAAAACCGTCTTCTGGCCGTAGTCGGGGTTCGCCAACCGCACCCGGTCGTGGGTCTTGAGGGCCCCGTCGTGGTGGGCGAACAGGACCTCCTCCTTGGTGCCGAACAGCATGAGGCTGTCGGTGGCCTTGCGGGCGCGCCGCGGCTCGGCGGTCAGGTAGTAGCATCCCAGGGTGATGTCCTGGGTCGGGGTCATGATCGGCTTGCCGCTCGACGGGCTGAAGATGTTCAGCGGGGCCATCATGAGCAGGCGGGCCTCCATCTGGGCCTCCACCGACAGCGGCACGTGGACCGCCATCTGGTCGCCGTCGAAATCGGCGTTGTACGCCGTGCAGACCAGCGGATGGATCCGGATCGCCTCGCCCTCGATCAGCACCGGCTCGAACGCCTGCACCGAGAGGCGATGGAGCGTCGGAGCGCGGTTCAGCAGGACCGGGTGGCCCTTGGTGACCTCCTCGAGGATGTCCCACACCTCCTCCGACTGCCGCTCGATCATCTTCTTGGCCGAGCGGACGGTGTGGACGTACCCGCGTTCCTTGAGCTTGCGGATGATGAACGGCTCGAACAGCACCAGCGCCATCTTCTTGGGAAGGCCGCACTGGTTCAGCTTGAGCTCCGGACCGATGACGATCACCGAACGGCCGGAGTAGTCGACGCGCTTGCCGAGGAGGTTCTGGCGGAACCGGCCCGACTTGCCCTTCAGCATGTCGGAGAGGGACTTGAGCGCGCGGTTTCCCGCACCGGTGACCGCCCGGCCGTGACGACCGTTGTCGAACAGCGCGTCCACCGCCTCCTGCAGCATCCGCTTCTCGTTCCGGATGATCACCTCGGGGGTCTTGAGTTGGAGCAGGTTCTTGAGCCGGTTGTTCCGGTTGATCACCCGGCGGTACAGGTCGTTGAGATCCGACGTGGCGAAGCGGCCGCCCTCGAGGGGGACCAGCGGGCGCAGGTCCGGGGGGATGACCGGCAACACCGTCAGGATCATCCACTCAGGCCGGCTCTTCGACTTGAGGAAGCCCTGGAACAGCTTGATCCGCTTCGCGAGCTTCTTGCGGTTCTGCTTGGACTTGGTCTCGAGCATCGCCGCCTCGAGCTCCTCGATGGTCTTCTCCAGGTTGGCCTTGGCCAGGGAGTCCCGGACCGCCTCGGCGCCCATCTTGGCCACGAAGGCGTCCGCCCCGTAGGTCTGGCGGGCCTCGCGGTATTCGTGCTCGGAGAGGAGCTGGTTCTCCTTGAGCGGGGTGGAACCGGGATCGATCACGAGGTAGTCCTCGTAGTAGATCACCCGCTCCAGGTTCCGCGCCGTCATGTCGAGCATCAGGCCGATCCGCGACGGCATGCACTTGAAGAACCAGATGTGCGAGACCGGGACGGCCAGCTCGATGTGGCCCATCCGTTCGCGCCGCACCCGGGCCAGCGTCACCTCGACGCCGCAACGGTCGCAGACCACGCCGCGGTGCTTGATGCGCTTGTACTTTCCGCACGAGCACTCCCAGTCCTTGACCGGACCGAAGATGCGCTCGCAGAACAGGCCGCCCTTCTCCGGCTTGAAGGTGCGGTAGTTGATGGTCTCGGGGTTCTTCACCTCGCCCTTCGACCACGACCGGATGTTCTCGGGGGCCGCGACGGAGATCGCGACGTGGTCAACCAGGTTGACCTTCTCGAGGCCCAGTAGTTCGCGGGCGGTTTCCTTGGACGTCAGCATGGGTACGGTCGGTTCAGCGGTTGGGGTTCAGGCGGGGTTCAGACCAGCGCGGCGAGCGGATTGGAATGCTCCCGGGGGGCGTCGGACGGATTCACGTACCCGACCTTCACGTCGAGTCCGAGGGACTGCATCTCCTTCACCAGGACGTTGAAGGATTCGGGGATGCCCGCCTCGAGCGAATTGTCGCCCTTGACGATGCTTTCGTAGATGCGGGTCCGACCCTGGACGTCGTCGGACTTGACGGTGAGAAGCTCCTGGAGGGTGTACGCGGCCCCGTAGGCCTCCATCGCCCACACCTCCATCTCGCCGAAGCGCTGGCCGCCATACTGGGCCTTGCCGCCCAGCGGCTGCTGGGTGACGAGGGAGTACGGTCCCACCGCCCGGGCGTGGATCTTGTCGGCCACGAGGTGGCCCAGCTTGAGCATGTAGATGTAGCCGACCACGATCTCCTGATCGAAGCGCTCGCCGGTCCGGCCGTCGTACAGCGAGACCTTCCCATGCTCGGGAAGCTCCGCCTGCTTGAGGTACTCGCGCACCTTCGACTCCTTGATGCCGTCGAAGACCGGGGTGGCGATCCGGATGCCAAGCAGTCGGCACGCCCATCCGAGGTGCGTCTCGAGAAGCTGCCCCACGTTCATGCGCGACGGCACACCCAGCGGGTTGAGGACGATCTCGACCGGCGTTCCGTCCTCGAGGAACGGCATGTCCTCCTCGGGTACGATCCGGGCGACGACGCCCTTGTTCCCGTGGCGGCCCGCCATCTTGTCGCCGACCGAGAGCTTGCGCTTGGAGGCGATGTACACCTTGACCTGCTTGACGATCCCGCTGTCGATCTCCTCGCCCGACTCGACCCGCTCGATCTCCTCCTCGTGCTGCATCTGGAGGTCATCGAACTTCTTCTTAAACTGGCCGATGATCTCGTTGATCTTGTTGCGGATGGGCGACGGGTCGATCTCGATCCGGTCGTACACCCCGGCCAGCTTCTTGAGGAGGGTCTTGGTGATCTTGCGGTTCGCGGGAATGATGATCTCGCCGGTCTCGCTGTTCACCACGTCGAGGGGGATCTTCTCCCCGAGGAGGATGTTCGAGAGGGCCTCGGTGAGCTGCTCCAGAAGCTCCTCACGCTTGGCCTTGTAGGACTCGTCCACCTCCTTGGCGACCTTCTTGGGACCCTCCTTGGCCGCCTCGCGCTTGGTCGGCTTCACGCCGTCGGCCTTGGCCGCGACCTTCACATCCATGACGATCCCGTAGGTGCCGGACGGAACCTTGAGGGAGGTGTCCTTCACGTCGGCCGCCTTCTCCCCGAAGATCGCCCGCAGCAGCCGCTCCTCGGGAGCGAGCTCGGTCTCGGACTTGGGGGTGATCTTGCCGACCAGGATGTCACCCGGCTTCACCTCAGCCCCCACCCGGACCACGCCGTCCAGACCGAGGTTCTTGAGGGCCTCCTCGCCGAGGTTCGGGATGTCGCGGGTGATCTCCTCGGGTCCGAGCTTGGTGTCCCGGGCCACCACCTCGAACTCGTCGATGTGGATGGAGGTGAAGATGTCCTCCTTGACGATCTTCTCGGAGATCAGGATGGCGTCCTCGAAGTTGTACCCGTTCCACGGCATGAACGCGACGAGCACGTTCCGCCCGAGGGCCAGTTCGCCCCCCTCGGTGCAGGGACCATCGGCGAGGGTCTGCCCCTTCTTCACCAGGTCCCCCTTGCCGACCAGGATCTTCTGATTGATGCAGGTCGCGGCATTGGACCGCATGAACTTCCGCACCGGATAGACGTAGATGCCGTCGCCCGGGTCGTGGCGAAGCTTCTTCTTGCCCTCGGGCAGACGTCCGTCGGGGGTGACGACAATCTGGTCACCGGTGACACTGGCGACCTTTCCGGGACCCTCGGCGACGATGACCGCTCGGGAGTCGCGGGCCACCCGCTCTTCCAGCCCGGTGGCCACCAGCGGTGCCTCGGTTACCAGCAACGGCACGCCCTGCCGCTGCATGTTGGAGCCCATCAGCGCCCGGTTGGCGTCGTCGTGCTCAAGGAACGGGATGAGACCCGCCGCCACAGAGACCAGCTGCTTCGGGGACACGTCCATGTAGTCGACCTCCTCGGGGTCGACGTCGATGAAGTCCCCCTTGCGGCGGCAGGTAACGCGGTCGGTCTGGAAATTGCCCTTCTCGTCGATCGGGGCGTTGGCCTGCGCGATGATGTAGCCTTCCTCCCGGTCGCCCGTGAGGTACTCGATCTGCTCGGAGACCCGCCCCTTGATGACCTTGCGGTAGGGGGTCTCGATGAAGCCGAAATCGTTCACCCGGGCGTAGGTGGCCAAGGAGGCGATGAGCCCGATGTTCGGGCCTTCCGGCGTTTCGATGGGACAGATCCGTCCGTAGTGCGACGGGTGCACGTCGCGGACCTCGAACCCCGCCCGGTCCCGCGAAAGGCCCCCGGGTCCGAGGGCCGACAGACGCCGCTTGTGCGTCAGCTCGGCCAGCGGGTTGATCTGGTCCATGAACTGGCTCAGCTGGCTGCGTCCGAAGAAATCCCGGACCACCGCCGACAGTGCCTTGGGGTTGATGAGCTTCTGCGGCGTCATCGTGTCCAGGCTCTGGTCGAACAGCGTCATCCGCTCCTTCACCAGTCGCTCGGTGCGGGCAAGGCCGACGCGGCACTGGTTCGCGAGCAACTCGCCGACGGTCCGGACACGCCGGCTTCCCAGGTGATCGATGTCATCCAGGCTGCCCTCGCCCTTCTTGAGCTTCAGCAGGTACTTGGTGGCGGCCACCAAATCTTCCTTGGTCAGGATCCGGGACTCGGTCTTCTCGTTGAAGCCGAGCTTCTGGTTGATCTTGTACCGTCCCACCCGGCCGAGATCGTAGCGCTTCGGATCGAAGAACAGTCGCTTGATCAGCGCACGGGCGTTGGCGGCGGTCGGCGGATCCCCAGGCCGGAGGCGACGGTAGATGTCCTTCAGCGCCTCCTCCTCGTTCTTGGTCGGATCCTTCTTGAGGCACTTGATGATGATGCCGTCGTCCGACGACGTGTCGACGACCCGGATGCGGCTCACGCCGAGTTCAGCGATCTGCTTCACCACCGCCTTGGACAACGGCTCGAACGCACGGGCCACCACGATGCCCTTGTCGAGGTCGATCGCATCCTCAACCAGGACCAGATTCTGGATGTCCTCCACCTTCTCCGCCTCCTTGACCCCGATCTCGCGGAGTTCGTAGAAGAGACTGAGGATCTCGGCATCCGTGCCATATCCCAACGCACGGAAGAAGGTCGTCGTCAGGAACTTGCGACGCCGCTTCTTCCGATCGAGGTAGACGTAGAGCAGATCGTTGGTATCAAACTGGGCCTCGTACCATGAACCCCGGTCGGGGATGATCCGGAAGCTGTAGAGCAGCTTGCCGTTCGGGTGCTGGGTGGTCTCGAACGCCAGGCCCGGGGAGCGGTGGAGCTGGCTGACGATAACGCGCTCGGCGCCGTTGATGACGAAGGTTCCCTGGGGTGTCATCAGGGGGATCTCCCCCATGAACACCTTCTCCTCCTTCGTTCCCCGCTCCTCGGTGAGCTTGAAGGTCACATACAGCGGGGCGCCGTAGGTCAGGCCCTCCCGCAGGCACTCGAGCCAGTCGATCTTCGGGTCCTGGATCTCGTAGCTGTCGAAGTCGAGGACGGTTTTGCCGTCGTAGCTCTCGATCGGGAAGACCTCGGTGAACACCGCCTGCAGGCCGAGATTCCGGCGCTTCGAGGTCGCCACCTCCGCCTGGAGGAACTCCCGATAGGAGTCCAACTGGATCTCGATCAGGTTCGGGGGGGCGATGACCTCGTGGATCTTGCCGAAGTTGATGCGCTCTTTGGTCTTGGTGCTCATGGGCCTCGTTCTCAGTGGATCCCGACGGGGACATCGCCGGCGCGACGTCCAATGACGACAATACGACGAGACCTGAAGGCCACCGGGCGACCTTCAGACCTCGTCCTACTGGTTCAGCGATTCAATCGACGCTGATGCTAACAGGGGGTTCGGGTTTGGCAAAAGGGTATTCAGGTGGCGGGGAGCGCAAGGCTCCCCGCCACCCGGGTTCGAAAGAATTACTTGAGCTCCACCTTGCCGCCGGCTTCCTCGAGCTTCTTCTTGGCGGCTTCGGAATCGGCCTTGTTGGCGCCCTCGAGCACCGGCTTCGGCGCACCCTCAACGAGGGCCTTGGCCTCTGCCAGACCCAGTCCGGCCTTGACCTCGCGGACGGCCTTGATGACGGCGATCTTCTTGTCGGCCGGCACGGAGGCCAGGATGACATCGAAGGTGTCCTTCACCTCGGCAGGCGCCGCGGCGGCGCCGGCAGCCGGGGCGGCGGCCACGGCCATGGGCGCGGCAGCGGTCACGCCCCACTTCTCCTCCAGCTGCTTCACGAGGTCGGCAGCCTCCAGCACCGTCAGCTTGCTCAGTTCCTCGACCAGGTTGTTGATATCGGCCATATGCTTGTGTCTTTTCTGCTTGTTGCGTCTCGTCGACGGGAAGGCCTTCCCGAATTGGACCACGGCCCGTGGTCCGACGATTTACTTGGTTTCTGGGTTTCCCGCCCTTCAACGGGCGGCGAAAGGAATGGACGGAACCCGGTCCAGGGTCACTCGGCCTTCTCGGCCTTGGCCTTGATGACCCGGGCGAGTTGGGTTCCGGGGGTGTTGATGAGGGCCACCAACTTCTGGGCGGGGGCCTGAAGGACACCCAGCAGGGTGGCCTTGAGCACATCCAGCGAAGGCAGCTCCGCGATCTGGTTGACCTCGGCCGCTGTCAGCGCCTTGTCGCCCAGGTATCCGAACTGGATCTTGGGCTTCTCGCACTCGGCGTGGAAGGTCTTGACCGTCTTCGCCGCCGCCGCGATGTCCTGCTGCCCGGTGACGACCGCCAACTGCCCGGCCAACGTGCCGGTCAGATCGGCGAGCCCGGCCTCCTTGGCGGCAAGCCGGAACAACGTGTTCTTCACCACGTGCACCTCCGCACCGCTCTTCTGCAGGCGCTTCCGGAGATCGGTGAACTGGGAGACGGTGAGCCCGCGGTAGTCGACCACCAGGAAGAACGGCGAGGCGTTCAGCCGGTTGAGGTACTCCTGGGAGATGAACTTCTTTTCAACGCGCATGTTGGGATCCTCCAGGGACGTTTCAGTTGCGGGCGGCCTCGCGCAGGTCCAGATGGACCGCCGGGCTCATGGTGAGACTCAGGGTGACGCTGCGAACGAACACGCCGCGGACAGCGGACGGGCGGCTCTTGGCAATCGCATCGATGACGGCCCGGGCATTCTCGGTGAGCTGCTCCGGGGTGAAGTCGACTTTGCCGACCGCCACATGGACGTTTCCAGCCTTGTCGATCTTGAATTCGACACGACCCGCCTTGACCTCCTTGACCGCCTTGGCGGTGTCGTCGGTCACGGTGCCGGTCTTGGGATTCGGCATCAGGCCGCGGGGACCCAGGACCTTGCCGAGCTTCCGCACCTCGGTCATGGCCTCGGGAGTGGCGATCGCGACGTCGAAATCCGTCCACCCCTCCGTGCAACGCTTGATGAGGTCGTCGAATCCCACGTGCTCGGCACCGGCCGCCCTGGCCGCCTCGGCCGCCGCACCCGGCTTGGCGAACACGATCACACGGACCGTCTTGCCGCTGCCGTGGGGAAGGACCACCGTGCCACGGACCATCTGGTCGGATTGGCGCGGATCCACCCCAAGCCGGAACGCCAGGTCCACGGATTCGCGGAACTTGGCACGGGGGAAGGTCGCAAGGACCTTGATCGCCTCGTCGAGTGAATAACCCTTGGAGAGGTCAACCTTCTCCAAGGCCTTCTTGTATCGCTTGCTGGGCATTGTGGTGTGCGGTCCAAACGGAACAGTGTTCCTCCCGCGATGTGTACTCGAAAAACGGGTCGTCCGCGGGTCAGTCGACGATCTCGATGCCCATGTTCCGGGCGGTGCCGGCAATGATCCGGAAGGCGGCCTCCTCGTTGGTCGCATTCAGGTCGGACATCTTCTGCTTGACGATGTCCAGCACCTGCTTGCGGTTCACCTTTCCGACCTTGTCCTTGTTCGGGGTCTTCGATCCCGAGGCGACCCCGGCCGCCTTCTTGAGCAGCACCGAGGCGGGCGGGGACTTGAGGATGAAGGTGAAGGACTTGTCCTGATAGACTGTGATCACCACCGGGATCACCAGACCCGGTCGGTCCTTGGTGGCGGCGTTGAACTCCTTGCAGAAGCCCATGATGTTGACGCCCTGCGAACCGAGGGCGGGACCCACAGGGGGGGCGGGATTCGCCTGTCCACCAGGGATCTGCAACTTGACAATGCCGGTAACTTTCTTGGCCATACTTCGTGAAAATGGGCGGTCAGGGTAGCGACCCGGAACGCGGATTCAATTCAAGACTTCTCCACCTGCCAGTATTCGAGCTCGACCGGAGTCTTCCGGCCGAAAATGTCGACGGTCACCTTCAGCTTGCCCTTGTCCGGGTCGACCTCCTCGATCACCCCGCTGAAGTTGAGGAACGGACCGTCATTGATCTTCACCGTCTCACCCAGGTCGAAACTGACCTTCGGGCGTTCCACGTCCTCGCTGTCGCTGACCTGGATCTTGATCGTCTCGATCTCCTCGGAGGTCACCTCCATCGGGCGCTCCCCGCCGACGAAACCGATCACACCCTGGATGTCCTTGATGAAATACCACGGCTTCTCCAGCGGGCGCAGGCTGTCATCGAGCAGCACCATGTCGATGTACACGTAGCCCGGATGGAGCTTGCGGTTGGTGACCATCTTCCGGCCGCCACGGACCTCGACCACCTTTTCCACCGGAACGAGCACCTCGTTGATGTAGGACTCCATCTCGTCGGTCTTGAGCCGCTTGAGGATGGTGTCGCGGACCTTGTGCTCCTGTCCGGCGAGGCAATGCAGGGCGTACCAGCGGCTCTTCATGACAGGAACAACGACGGACTTCCGAGGAGGGAGCGGATCACCCGGACCAGGACGAAGTCCGAGCCCACCGTGAACAACCCGAGGAGGGCGGTGATGAGGAAGATCACGACCGTGGTCTGCCACAGTTCATCGCGGCTGGGCCAGTTGCACTTCTTCAACTCGTCCCGGGTCTCGCCGAAATACGTGGCCAGCCGGTTGAGCCAGCCCAGCTTCCAGACCAGGCCGAAAAGCACTCCGACCACGAGGGCGGTCAGTGCGAGTTGGATGTAGAATTTTTGCACGGCACACTGGCGGAGGGGGAGGGATTCGAACCCCCGGTGGGCTTTCACCCACAGCGGTTTTCAAGACCGCCGCAATCGACCACTCTGCCACCCCTCCGCAGGGTTTGGCAGGGCGTGAGGGACTCGAACCCCCAACCAACGGTTTTGGAGACCGCTACTCTACCAATTGAGCTAACGCCCTGTACGACTGCGAACGATGCCTGTCAGAGATCCCCCGTTGAACGGGGCGCCGGCTAGCCGGCGCCCCGTCCCGCGAAGGAAGATCACTCAACGACGTCCGAGACACGGCCCGCGCCAATGGTGCGGCCGCCCTCGCGGATCGCGAAGCGGAGCCCCTTCTCCATGGCCACCGGGGCAATCAGCTTCACTTCCACCGAGACATTGTCACCCGGCATCACCATCTCAACCCCCTGGGGAAGGCTGACGGTCCCGGTCACGTCCGACGTGCGGAAGTAGAACTGGGGACGGTAGTTGGTGAAGAACGGCGTGTGGCGGCCACCCTCGTCCTTGGTGAGGACGTACACCTCGGCCTTGAACGCGGTGTGGGGCTTGATCGAACCCGGCTTGGCCAGAACCATGCCGCGGTCGACGTCCTCCTTCTTGATGCCGCGGAGCAGCACGCCGACATTGTCGCCCGACTGGGCGCTGTCGAGGAGCTTGCGGAACATCTCAATGTCGGTGGCCACCGTCTTGCGGGTATCCTTCAGACCGACGATCTCGACCTCCTCCATCTTCTTGAGGATGCCGCGCTCCACCCGGCCGGTCACCACGGTGCCACGACCTTCGATGTTGAACACGTCCTCGATGCACATGAGGAAGGGCTTGTCAATCTCGCGAACCGGCTCCGGAACAAAGGTGTCGAGCGCCTCGAGCAGGTCGGCGATCGCCTTTTCCCCTTCCGGAGTCCCCTCCAACGCAGCCTTGGAGGAGCCACGGACGATCGGGGTGGTGTCCCCGGGGAATCCGTACTTGTTGAGCAGGTCCCGGATCTCCATCTCGATCAACTCGAGCAGGTCGGCATCGGCGAGGTCGACCTTGTTCAGGAAGACCACGATGCTCGGCACGCCGACCTGGCGGGCCAGGAGGATGTGCTCGCGGGTCTGGGGCATCGGACCGTCCGCCGCGCTGACCACCAGGATCGCGCCGTCCATCTGGGCGGCGCCGGTGATCATGTTCTTGACGTAGTCGGCGTGACCCGGGCAGTCGACGTGCGCGTAGTGGCGCTTCTCGCTCTCGTACTCCACGTGCGACACGGCGATCGTCACCGTCTTGGTGTCGTCACGGACCGTGCCGCCCTTGGTGATGTCCGAGTAAGAGATCGGGGTCGCCAGGCCCTTGCGCGACTGGACCGCCACAATCGCGGCGGTGAGCGTGGACTTGCCGTGGTCAACGTGCCCGATCGTGCCGACGTTCATGTGCGGCTTCGTCCGTTGGAAGTTCTCTTTGGCCATGTGTCTCTGACAGGTTTTGGTGCTGCGTGTCGTTCAACTGGCTGCCCGCTCCGGATGGAGCCCACGATCGGGTTTGAACCGATGACCTCGTCCTTACCAAGGACGTGCTCTGCCAACTGAGCTACGTGGGCCTCAATCCGTCGCAGTACCGGTGCCGCCTTTCGACGACAAAAAGTTCCGATTCCCAGTACAGGTGCTGGAAACCGAAACCGGTACCTGCAGCTTCCAATTGAGGCGCGAATTGATAGGGAGGGGCCGGCAGGGTGTCAACGGTGTTTTTGATGATCCGGGCACCGACTGCTCCGCCGGGGGCGAACCCGGTGCCGGGGCATCTCCGAACCGCGTAACTCCCCGTTTTTCATCCCTCCACATCACGGAACCTGCGGTGAGCGCCCTCCTCCGCGCCCCCCGGCAGAGGGGCCGGTCAGGGGAGTTCCAGGATCCGGATGTCGTTGAACCGCACCAACCCCTTGCCGCCGCCGTGGATCTGCAGGCCGATGCGCCCATGCTGCAGGATGGCCGGGTCGGGCTCGGTGTAGTCGACCAGCGGGACGTCATTGATCGCCAGGCGCACCCGGGGGCCTTCGCAGCGGATCCAGTAGGTGTTCCAGCCATCCTTGAGGACCGCCCGGGCGACCGCCCCGGGCTCGGGTCGGGCCAGGACACTGTTGCGGCGGGATTCATCGTAGATGCACCCGTACCACCCCTCCCCGATGTCGGCCTGATAACCGATCATCTCGGCATCGTTGGGAACCCGCTGGCTGCGGACCTGCACCCCGGAGTTCACAAATCCCTCGGTCCCCTCGAGCTTGAACCGGAGCTGGAGCACGAAATTCGTGTAGGACCGGCTGCTGGCGAGGAACTCGTTCCTCGGGACCGTGGTCTCAAGCGATCCACCGACAAACGCCCCGCCCTCGATCCTCCATGTGCGGTTCGTGTCCCCGTCCCAACCGTCAAACGTCCTTCCATCGAAAAGCGGTTTCCAGTCGACGCCTGAGACCGATCCACAGACGAGGGCCAGGCAGAGTCCGACGGCGAGGGAGCGCATGGGAAGGATCATCCCGGGCCCGTACAGGACTGTCCAGTGCCGGATGCACCACCGCCTCCCCGCCCCGGACACCGCCGGAATGCCTCGCCGCAGGACCCCTCGGAGTCTCCCTCGACGTGCCCAACCCTTCGTTGGCATCGGATACCGCAACCGATGGCAACACGTCCCGACAACCGAGGATGAGGAGCTGGCAACGATGGACGATCCAGTCCGCCCGCCCTGCATACGATCTGGGCACCAACTATGAGCAAGTCATTCACCCTCGCCGCAACCGCCGCCCTCACTCTCGCCGGGGCGGCCTTCACCCCGGCCCAGGCGGCCGGGTGGGAGGATCAGGCGATTGCGCCGGTCACCAACCCGATCTTCTTCGAGTCCCCGCTGATCCAGAGCGAGATCCGCCCCCTGTTCGTCTGGCATCGGCTCGACCAGGGGTTCCTCGGGGTGGACGCCGACGTGCGGGTCTACGCGGTCCAGGTCCGGTACGCGGTCACCGACCGTCTGGCGGTGATCGCCACCAAGGACGGGTTCATCGAGATCGACCCGAACGGCGCCCCCGGGGCGGATGGATGGGCCGACATCGGCGCGGGGCTGAAGTATGCGGTGGTCCGGGACGACGAGCGCCAGTTGCTGATCACCCCGGGTGTGACCTTCGAGTTCCCCACGGGCAACAGCCGGGTGTTCCAGGGGAACGGCGACGGCGAGTTCAACCTGTTCGTCTCGGTCCTGAAGGGCTGGGACAAGTTGCACGCCACCGGCCTCGTTGGCGGGCGGATCCCCCTCGACATGGACCGGGAGACGGCCAACGTCCGGTTCTCCGGGATGCTCGACTACTACCTGAGCCGCTGGTTCATCCCGTTCGTCGCCTTCAACGCGTTCGTGACGGTCAGCGAGGGCACCGCGGCCCCGTTCGCCACCGAGGGGTTCGACCTGATCAACTTCGGCAGCACCATGGCCGGCGGACGGACCCAGGGAGCGGTCGGCGTGGGCTTCCGGAGCCGGCTGCGGGACAATCTCGACCTGGGTTTCGCCTATGAGAACGGCGTGGTGGGTTCCGACGACATCTTCCGCGACCGCTTCACGGTGGACATGATCTGGCGCTTCTGACGCCCGGTCCGCGGGATCGGAGGGCGGGCATCCGCAGGGGTGCCCGCCCTTTTTATCAGCCGCCGCCGCCGGCACGTGCCGGTCGCGCGTCGCCCTTGACCATCGCCTTGAGGTAGTCGCGGTTCAGACGGGCGATGAAGTTGAGGCTGATGTCCTTCGGGCACACCGCCTCGCACGAGCCGGTGACGGTGCAACCGCCGAACCCCTCGGCATCCATCTGCTCGACCATCGCCACGGCCCGGCGGGAACGCTCGGGCTGGCCCTGGGGCAGCAGGCCGAGATGGGAGGCCTTGGCCGCGACGAAGAGCATGGCGCTGGCGTTCTTGCACGCGGCCACACACGCGCCGCAGCCGATGCACTGGGCGGCATCCATTGCCAGGTCGGCGGCATCCTTCGGAACCGGGATCGAGTTGGCGTCGGGAGCCGCCCCGGTCCGCACCGAGATGAACCCGCCCGCCTGCTGGATGCGGTCGAAGGCCTTCCGGTCGCAGACGAGGTCCCGGACGATGGGAAAGGCCGCGGCACGCCACGGTTCAAGGATGATCTCGTCGCCGTCCCGGAAGCTCCGCATGTAGGTCTGGCAGGTGGCCACGCCGCGACGCGGCCCGTGGGGCTTGCCGTTGATGACCAGCGAGCAGGTGCCGCAGATTCCCTCCCGGCAGTCGTGGTCGAACGCGATCGGGTCCTCGCCCTTCTCCGCAAGGCCCTCGTTGACCACGTCGAGCATCTCCAGCAGCGACATGCTCGGGTTGAGGTCCGGGGTCGGGTAGGTGCGAAACTCGCCGGGGGTGCTGCGGTTCTTCTGCCGCCAGACTTTGAGGGTGACTTTCATCGGGTCCGCGCTGGGAAATGGGGGTTCCGGATCACTTGTAGGAGCGGGTGCTCATCTTGACCTCCTCGTACACGAGGGGCTCACGGTTCAGGACGGGCGGTCGATCGTCGCCGGCATACTCCCAGGCGGCCACGAAGGCGAAGGCGTCGTCGCGACGCTTCACGTCGCCCGGATTGACCAACCCCTGCTGCACTTCCGGGTCCGCCTGGGTGTACTGGTACTCCTCCCGGAAATGCCCGCCGCAGCTCTCCTCCCGCATCAGCGCATCGCGGCACATCAGTTCGCCCAGTTCGATGAAGTCGGCCACGCGGCCGGCCTGCTCGAGCGACTGGTTCCACTCCTGTTCATCGCCCGCCACCCGGAGGTTCTTTCCGTACTCCTCGCGGAGGTTGCCGATGAGGCCGATCGCCTTCTCGAGGCCGGCCCGGTTCCGGGCCATTCCGCAGTGTTCCCACATGATCCGGCCGAGTTCCTTGTGGAAGCTGGCCGGGGTCCGGGACCCCTTGCAGGACAGCATCCGGCCCACCCGTCCACGAACGGCGGACTCCGCCTCCTGGAACGCCGCGTGGTCCGCCCCCGGACGGGCCCCCGACTTCACCCCGGCCAGGTAGGTGGCAATGGTCGACGGGAGGACGAAATATCCGTCGGCCAACCCCTGCATCAGGGCCGAGGCCCCGAGACGGTTGGCGCCATGGTCGGAGAAGTTGGCCTCGCCCAGCACGAACAGGCCGGGGATGTTGGACATCAGGTTGTAGTCCACCCACAGGCCGCCCATCGTGTAGTGCACGGCGGGGAAGATCCGCATCGGGGTCTTGTAGGCGTCCTCGTCGGTGATCTCGTGGTAGATGTCGAAGAGGTTGCCGTAGCGCTCGCGGATCTTGTCCTCGCCGAGCCGACGGATGGCATCGGAGAAGTCGAGGTACACCCCGAGGCCGGACTCTCCGACACCGCGGCCCTCGTCGCACACGTACTTGGCGGCCCGGCTGGAGACGTCGCGGGGGGCAAGATTGCCGAACGCCCCGTACATCCGCTCCAGATAGTAGTCGCGATCCTCCTCGGGGATGGAGGCCGGGTCCTTGAGGCGATCGCCGGCCCTCTTGGGCACCCAGATCCGGCCGTCGTTCCGGAGGGACTCGGACATCAGCGTCAGCTTCGATTGGTAGTCGCCGGTGACCGGGATGCAGGTGGGGTGGATCTGGGTGAAGCAGGGATTGCCGAAGCAGGCCCCGCGACGGTAGGCCCGCCAGATGGCGGTGGTGTTCGATCCCCGGGCGTAGGTGGAGAGGTTGAAGACGTTCCCGTACCCACCGGTGGCCAGCACGACCGCGTCGGCATTGTGCCGGGTGATCTCACCGGTCTGGAGATTCCGTACGATGATCCCCTTGGCCTCGCCGTCGACGAGGACCAGGTCGAGCATCTCGGAGTGGGTGAAGGACTTGACCCCGCCCGCGCCGATCATCCGGGAGAGGGCTGAGTAGGCCCCGAGCAGGAGCTGCTGGCCGGTCTGGCCCCGGGCGTAGAACGTCCGGCTGACCTGGGCGCCGCCGAAGGAGCGGTTGTCCAGCAGCCCGCCGTATTCCCGCGCGAACGGCACGCCCTGGGCGACGCACTGGTCGATGATGTTGACCGAGACCTCGGCCAGGCGGTGCACGTTGGCCTCGCGGGACCGGTAGTCGCCGCCCTTGATGGTGTCGTAGAACAGGCGGTGCACCGAGTCGCCGTCGTTCTGGTAGTTCTTGGCGGCGTTGATCCCGCCCTGGGCGGCGATCGAGTGGGCCCGCCGGGGGCTGTCATGGAAGACGAAGTTCAGCACCTCGTATCCCAGCTCCGCCAAGGTGGCCGAGGCGCTCGCCCCGGCGAGTCCGGCACCCACGACGATGACCCGGTACTTCCGCTTGTTGGCCGGGTTGATGAGCTTGGACTGGAACTTGTGGCGCTCCCACTTCTGGGAGAGCGGCCCTTCCGGAATCTTCGAGTTCAGCGTGGCCATGTCAGCGAACAACCCCCTTCCCTTCGGTCATCTCCACCCGGGCCCGCTGCTCGGCATCCCGTGCGTAATCCCGTCCGAGACCGGCGAGCACCGACACCGGGATCGAGGCGTATCCCAGGAAGATCAGCAGGCTCGCCACCTGGGCGAAGCGCTCGACCCGCGGCCACCAGGCGTAGCTGCGCCAGCCCATCGACTGGAACATCGAGGCCAGCCCGTGACCGAGGTGCAGGAACAGCAACGCCTGCGCCAGCAGGTAGAAGGCCGCCACCCACCAGACCCGGAAGCCCAGCACCATCATCGCGTACACGTCGGGCACCATCTCGCCACCCAGCGGCGCCTTCAGTCGGGAGAAATCCCCGTAGCCGTTGATCCCCGGCTGGAGGGCCGTGAAGTGGAGGAGATGGTACACGACGAAGGCGAGGATCACGGATCCGGACAGGAGCATGGTGCGCGACCGGAAGGTGGAGCCGTAGGCCGGGCCCGACGCATAGGCCACCGGGCGCGCCGCGCGGTTGGCCCGGGCCAGGGTGACCGCCGCGAGGATGTGCAGGCCCACGCACGCCAGCAGGCCGAGGCGGGCGCCCCAGACCAGTCCGGGCTTGCTCTTGAGGAAGTGGGCGTACTGGTTGATCAGCTCGGGCGGCCCGAAGACCTGGAGATTCCCGAGGAGGTGCCCGACCAGGAACAGGAAGAGCGCGGCGCCGGTCAGGGCCATCACCGCCTTCCGCCCCACGGTCGACCGCCAGATGCGTAAACAGAGGTTCATCGTCGCTTGCAGGTCGGAACGGGCCCACCCGTCGGACGGCCTGCGCCGGCGCATCTAAGGACCAGCCCCGGGCCACCGTCAAACGATTACCGGAAAGACTCCGAACCGACGCCCCACCCATCCACCGGGGACGCCGTTCCGTCAACCGGACGCCCTGCCGGCCTCAATCCGCCCGGACCCGGAAGATCGCGCTGGCGTCCACCAGCGGAACACGGAACCGGTACCGGCCGGCGGTCAGGGGCTCGGGGACGACGGCTTGGACCCTCTCCCAACCCGACCCGACGTGCGGAACGCTCTCGAGATGGAGTCCCACCACCCCGCCCTCGGCCCGAACCTGCACCGCCAGCATCCCGCCCTCCACGGAGACCGTTTCGATGACCACCTCCCCGATCGGCACGGACTCGACAGCCTCGCCGAGGAACAACGGACCGAAGGGAAAACGGCGTCCGAGGATCCGCGGACGGACCCGCAACGCGAAGGTGCCGGTCGACCCGGCTCGGAACACCACCGGCGACCCCGCCGCCACCTCGCCGGACGCGGACGCGATGAGTTCGTCCGATCCCGTCACCTGGATCCCGTCCAGATACCAGCCCACGCCCGGACTGGTCTGGGGATAGAACGGGCCCTCGCCGACCGCATAGCGGAACCGGACCCGGAACGGGCGGTTGGCTGCGGCCACCAGGCCGACGTCCACCGTCTCGAACTGCGTTTGGCCCAGCGTGCCCTCCCCCTGCCCCGCCCGACTCCACCCGGTCTGCCAAGTGAGTCCCCCGTCGATCGACCATTCCATGGAAGCCACCTGGATCCCGGTGGCCAGGCCGAGCCGCGACTGGAAACGGACGCGCGGATTCGGGCCGCCCAGGAACCGGTTGGTCAGCGTGAGGAACTGGTCGACCGCCGCCGCCGCCCCGTCGGGCAGCGGGTGGGCCAGCCGGTACGCGGCGGCACCCGCGGCGCGAATGTCCCCCTGGATGGTCGGATAGCCGGGGGTCGTGTCCGCCAAGACCGCCGGATCGCCCGCTTCGCCCCCGAGCACGGCGGCGTAGGGGGCCCGACGGGCCAACTCCCACTCGAACGTGTCGGCTCCGGGAACACCCGACGGGAGGTAGAGGGCATCCCGACCAACCGACGGCCGGTCCGGCCCGGCAAGGACGGGGGGCGGGTAGTCGAGGATGAGATCGGCCTTCACGTTCCGTCCTCCGGACACCTGAATTGCCCGGTTCACCGGGGTCATTCCCGGCACGGAAAAGGTCAGCGTCCGGCTCCCATCGGCGGCCGGAAGGGCGTATCCGCCGGACCGCGTGGTCCGTCCGGGAGTCGCCAGACCGGAAACCGTCACGTCGACACCGCCCAGGCCCTCCCCGGGGTCGTAGGCACCGTTCTTGTTCAGGTCAAAGAATGCGACGCCGGTGATCATCGGACCGCCCCCGTGCCGCGATCCGAACTTCATGGTCACCACCCGGGGCCCCGCGGTGATCACCTCGTCACCCACCTGACGGGAATTGGTCCCCTCGATGACCGCGATCCCGATCTCGCGGAAGGTGTCGTTGTGGTTGCTCAGCCGATGTCCCGGGGGATCCTGCATCCCGGGGGCGATCGGGTTCCCCTCCGCGTCGAAAAGCCCCCAGTCGACCTCGAACCCGGCATGGACATGCTCCATGTCGTGTCCGAAGGCGTAGATCGACTCGGCGATGGTCGACCAGGGATAGCCCGATGCCGTGACCCGATCCGCCGCGGTGATGGTTCCCTGCTCATGGGATTGCTCCACATTCGCGAGCATCCACTGGCTGTGCCCCCGGGCCGCCGTCGCCAACTGGGGATGAAAAGCCAGGGGCTGGGCGACCGGAAACTCCAGCATCGCTGCACGGAAGAGGTCGAGGTCGACGAGGTAGAAGTCGTAGGCGAACCGGGCGTAGGGGTTGTCGAGGGCGATCAGGCGGTCCGCCTCGGCCGCCGGGTTCGCGCGGGCGCGGTTGATGATCTCCAGCAACTGCTGCTCCTCGTCGCTGGGATCGCCGATCGACCAGTACCCCCCGCCCCCGGCGGGAACGGCGGTGCGGGGGTCCATCGCCGGGGCGTCGGCGCGCCAGACCGGCGGCGCCGGCGGCGGGGCCGTCGGTCCCGGCGGGCCATCGGGCAGGGGCTGGGCCAGCAGGCCCCCGACGCCGATCACGAGTCCGAGCATCTCACGCATCACGAGGCCATGCGCTACCCCGGCCAACCGGTTCTGGCGAGTGTCTTCTGGAATCCGGTGGACGGAGCCTCCCCCTTCGTCCCCGCCCCGCCGGAGCGCGGCGCTCCGGACGGCGGCGAAGACCGGTGGTAAGCGTCACGCCGTGCACCCGTCCTGTGGATGCGTAAGTGTGATACTCGGAGC
>CAZGIK010000023.1:0-82913 GCA_964525755.1 uncultured Verrucomicrobiota bacterium | reverse complement strand
GCCCTCAAGGACCTCTCCTGCCTCAGGGACCTCAGGGTCAGGGCCCTGGGGTAGGTGGGGACGGGGTAGGGCACCGGCCGAGAAGGTTGGTGCCGAGCATCGTGGTCGTCGACCACTGCGGAGGAAGCAACCTCGGGCCGTGTTCTCAATCGAAACGATGAAACCGGATGGGTCGTCCCGACTGGGGCCTCATGCGCAGGTGCCAAGTCGGACCCTCGTTGTTCCGCAGTCGCGTGGACGCTTTGCTTATTCCTCGTCCTGCAGAAGATCCTGCTGCGCCGTCACTTCCCTTATGAATGCAGCGGGCGGCTCAGAGATCTACCCAGGCGCCGGTTTCCGCCGAGTTGACGGCCGAGTCCATGACCCGTTGGACCTCGGCGCCGTCGTGGAAGGTGATGGCGCAGGGACGTTGTTCGCGGATGGCGTTGACGAACTCGATGGCCTGGTCGTAGCGGAAGGCGACCAGCGGATCGCCGACTCCGGGATCGCGCGGGCTGCCGGGCCAGACCCAGAACTCGCGGGGCACGGCGAGCGGGGCGAGGCCGGGGCCGCCGAGGCGACCGTGTTGGAGTTGGTCCCACTTGCCGGTGGTGAACTGGAAGGTGCCCGCACTGCCGTTGATCTCCACGTAGTCGAGACTCCGCCAGGACTCGTTGTGACCGCTGGCCAGCTTCGAGCTCTCAAGGACCCCGGTGGTGCCGTTGTGGAACTCGGCCAGGACGCCGACCCAGTCATCGGTGTCGTTCGGGGCGCCGTCGCGCACCGGGGTGAGGTTGCGGAGGCTGGCCACCAGCCGCCGCATCGGACCGACCAGCCGGAGGGCGAAGTCGATGCGGTGGCTGAGCATGTCGCCGATCTCGCCGGTGCCGGCGAGCTTCCGCACCTGGCGCCACCCGAGGTTCCGGGTCCCCCAGTCCTGGAGCCGGAGGCAGCGGTAGTGGTAGGGTTGTCCGAGGTCTCCCTGGGCCACGAGATGGCGCAGGTACCGCATGGCGGGAACGAACTGGTACGTGAAGGCCGTCATGTGGCGTACCCCGGCCGACTCGGCGGCATCGGCCATCGCCCGGGCATCCTCGTGCCGCAGGGCCAGGGGTTTCTCGCACAGCACATGTTTCCCATGGCGGGCGGCGGTGATGGCGATGTCCGGGTGGACATGGTTCGGGGTGGCGATGATCACCGCGTGGACATCGTCGCGGGTGACGATCTCCCGCCAGTCGGTGGTGGCGACCGGGGCGCCGGTCTGCTGGCGCGCGGCCTCGAGCGTGGCCGGATTGGCGTCACACAGGGCATGGACGCGGACGCCGGGGCAGAGGGCGAGGCCGGGGAGATGATTCTGGAGGGTGATGCCGCCGGTGCCGACCAGCGCGAAATTCAGGGTGTCGCTCATGTGGGCCGGCACCGAGGCTAGGCGCCGGGTCGGTTCCGGGGAAGCCGTCATGTGGCCCGCCCGGGGCCCCGTCGGACGTCGCCCGGTCGCCCGGCTACGGGACGGCATCGGCCGGGACGGAGCGGACCGGGTGCCGGGGGAGTGGGGAATCGGATGTGAAGGCGAAAACCGACAGGAAACGAAAACCGGCTTGGTCCGCCCGGTGCTCCTTGGCAGGGTCGGGCGTTCGTGAAACGCGCCTGGCTCGTCCAGCAACTCGACCGGCTCCCGCGGCAAGCGCGGGGTGTCCTCGTGACGGCCTTGTACGCGGTCGGCGCCGCCGGTGCGGCGGTGGCCTTCCATCTGGGCATCCAGCTGGTGTACCGCGCGGGAATCGAACGCTGGTCGACCGCGTCCCTGCCGGTGTTCCTCGGGGCGAGCTTCCTCATCGTGGTCGGGACCTCCCTGGTGGTGGGATGGCTGTTGAGTGCTGTGTGCCGGGAGGCGGCGGGCAGCGGAATTCCCCAGCTCAAGGCGGCGTTCTGGACCGACTTTGGCACCGTCCCGCTGCGGGTGGCGGTGGTGAAGTTCGTGGCCGGGATCCTGAGCGTCGGGGGCGGGACCAGCCTGGGGCGGGAGGGACCGAGCGTCCAGTTGTCCGGCGTCGTGGGATCGAATCTGGCGGCGCTGGCGGGGGAGCCCAAGCACAAGCGTCGCCTGGGGGCGGTCACCGGGGCTGCCGCCGGGTTGGCTGCCGCCTTCAACACCCCCCTGGCCGCGGTGACCTTCGTGCTCGAGGAGATCATTGGCGACCTCAACAGCCGCCTGCTGGGCAGTGTCCTCCTGGCCTCGGTGATCGGTGCCTTTGTCGCCCACGGCCTCATCGGGAAGCATCCGGCGTTCACCCTGTCGGACGTCAGCTCCCCCACCGCCCTGGGCTACCTGCTGACGCCGGTGGTGGCGGCGCTGGCGGCGCTGGTCGGGGTGCTGTTCCAGCGGGCCTCGCTGGACCTGCGGCTGAAAGCCCGGGACATGCGGCTGCCCGTCTGGGCCCGTCCGGCGCTGGGTGGGCTGATCACCTGGGCGCTGGGCGGCGCGGTGTTCGCCTGGACCGGCCGGCTGGGGGTTTTCAGTCTCGGGTATGACGACCTGAGTGCCGCGTTGCGGGGCGAGGTGGGTGCGGTGATCTGCCTGGTGCTGCTGGTGGTGAAGCTGGTGGCGACCTTTGCCAGCTACGGCTTGGGCGGATGCGGCGGCATCTTTTCCCCGACGCTGTTCTTCGGTGCGATGACCGGGGCCGTGGTGGCCGGGGTGGCGGGGTGGTTCGGCCCGGTGGGGCATGCCGACCTGGTCACGCTGATGGTCGTGGGGATGAGCGCCACCCTCGGGGCGGTGGTCCGGGCGCCGGTGACCGGGATCCTCATCGTGTTCGAGATGACCCATGAGTTCGCCCTGGTTCCCGCCCTGATGCTGGCGGCGCTGGTGAGCCAGTTGATCGGTCGACGTTTCCTGAAGCACAACTTCTACGAGGAGGTCCTGCACCAGGACGGCGTGGTGCTGGACCGGGTCATGCCGCCGCGCGACCTCAAGGGCTGGCAGTCGCTGCCCGTCTCGAGCATCACGAACTTCAGCCCGGCCACCGTCTCCGCCCTCGACCCGGCGTCACTTCGGGAGACGCTGGCCCGACATCGGTTCGCCTGTTTCCCGGTCACCGACGGGAGCCGGTTGGTGGGGATCCTGTCCCGGGGCGAGATCGAGGCGGCGCTGCGCGAGGGGCGTCCGCCGCGTCCCGGCCCTGCCGCCGCCTGTCAGCCCGGCGAGACGGTCCGCCACCTGCAACGGATCCTGATCGAGTCCCGCGACGGTCTGGTGGGGGTGGTGGACCGGACCGGCGGGCGGTTGCTGGGAGTCGTGACCCTCCACGACCTGTTGCGGGCCGAGGTGGCGGCGGCCGAGGCCAAGGACGACGACGGCACCGCGCGCGTGGGGTTGTAGCGGGGACGGGGACTTGTCGGAACCCGCCCGACCCGGCGGGCGGATGCCCCGGCGCCTGTGGGAGCGACCCATCGGCCGCCCCACGGTGCCCTGCGCCAGCGGTCCCGGTCGAACAACCGTCTCGCACCCGGGCGGGCCGACGTCCTAGGGTCCGATCCGTGGCCCAGCCCCGGATCAGCGTGGTCGTCCCCCTCTACAACGAGGCCGAGAATGTCGCCCCCCTGGTGGCGGAGTTGATCCGGGTGTTCGCCGACGAGTCCCGCCCCTGGGAGATCGTGCTGGTGGATGACGGGAGCACGGATGCGACCTGGGAGCGGGTGCGGGCGGCGCAGCGCGGGGATCCGCGGGTTCGAGGATTGCGCCATCAGGGCAACCGGGGGCAGAGCGCGGCGGTCTGGACCGGGATCACATCGGGTGAGGCGCCCCTGCTGTGCACCCTCGACGGCGACCTCCAGAACGACCCGGCCGAGCTGCCCCGCATGTTGGCCATGCTCGACGAGGTGGACTTCGTGTGCGGACACCGGGTGCGACGCCGGGACGACTGGGTCCGGCGGGTGTCCTCCCGGGTGGCGCGGGCGGTCCGGACCCGTGCGCTGGGGCACGATTTCGCCGATACCGGGTGCGCGTTGCGGGCGTTCCGGCGGACCTGTCTCCGGGGTGTCTTTCCCTTCAACGGCCTGCACCGCTTCCTTCCCATACTGGTCGCCGGGAACGGGAGCCGGTGCCGCGAAGTGCCGGTGAACCACCGTCCGCGGGTGGCCGGAGTGAGCAAGTACGGCGTGTGGAACCGTCTGGGCCGCGGGATCTTCGACCTGCTGGGAATCGCGTGGTACCAGCGGCGTCGGATCGACCCCGTCCCGGTGGAGGATTCCCGCGGGATACCGATCAGGTCGTGAGCGCCCGGTCCCAGTCCTTCCAGACCGGTTCGTAGCCCAGGCGACGGATCACGTCGGCCACATCGGCCGGGGTCCGGTCGTCGGCGATGTCGAACTGGCCGGTTGCGGCGAGCGGGCGTCCGGGCGACGCGGCCCATTCGCTGGATCCGGCGTCGAGGGCCTGGATGCGTCCGCGGACGGTGTGGTGGAGGTTCTCCTGGCCCGCGCCCGTGTAGCCGCCCGGCTCGGTATGACTTCCGGCGCTGGCGTGGGTGACGCCGAGGGGCAGGAGGCCGTCGCGCAGTCGGGCCGGTTCGCGGGTGGACAGGACCAGGCCGGCATCGGGCAGGAGGATGCGGAAGGCGGCGATGAGCTGGACCAGTTCGCGGTCGGGCAGGGGCACCCGGGGCTGGAACTCGCCGGCACAGGGGCGCAGGCGGGGGAGGGAAAGGGTCAGCATCGCCTTCCAGCAGTGCCGGAGCAGGTAACCGGCATGTGCGGCCACGCTGAGCGCCTCCTGACGCCAGTCGGCCAGTCCGAACAGCGCGCCGATGCCGAGCCGTCGGAACCCGGCCTCGTAGGCCCGCTCGGGACACTCCAGCCGCCAGTCGAAGTTCCGCTTCGGTCCCGCCGTGTGCATCTCCGCGTACATCCCGCGGTCGTAGGTCTCCTGGTAGACCACCAGGCCCTCCGCACCGGCGCGGACCAGGGGCGCGTACTCGGCGGATTCCATCGGGCCCAGCTCCAGCGAGATGGCCGGGACGAAGGCGTGGACGGCCCGGATGCATTCTTCCACGTAGCCGCTGGAGACGAACTTCGGGTGTTCGCCGGCGACGAGCAGCACGTTGCGGAAGCCCTGTCCGGCGAGGGCCCGCGCCTCGCGGACCACCTCGTCCACGGAGAGCGTGACGCGGAGGATCGCGTTGTCGCGGGAGAAGCCGCAGTAGGCGCAGTTGTTGATGCACTCGTTGCTCAGGTAGAGCGGGGCGAAGAGCCGGATGACCCGGCCGAAACGGCGTCGGGTGATCTCCTGGGAGCGCCGGCAGAGCGCCTCGAGATTCTCCCCGGCGGCCGGCGAGATCAGGGCGGCGAAGTCGTCGAGTGTCGGGGTCTCCCGGTCGAGGGCCGCCCGGACCCGGGCGGCGTCGGCGGTCCGGGCGCGGTCGAGCAACCGGTCCAGCGGGAGGGCGTTGAAATCGGCGACGAAACTCACGAGGCCGCCATCCTAGCCCGGGCCACCCGGGCGGCAAGGCGCCGGACGGATGACCGGGGGGGGAGGACTGTGGATGTCCGACCGGGTGGGCGAATCTCCCCGCATGCAGACGAAGCAGATGATGTGGCGGATCCGGGTCCGGATCTCGGGACGATGCGTGGCGGCCTTCGGTGCGGCCCGGCTGGAGCGGTTGGGCCGTGGGGGGTACGCGCTGGTGGGCGGGAGCCGTCGGGACCGGCTGGAGGCCAAGGAATGGGCGTCGATGTTCCTCCCCGAGGCGGTGATTCCGGTCCGGGCGCGGTCCCGGTGTGCGGGGTGAGGCCGTGTCTTGCCCCCGCACGGACCCCGCGGCTACCGTCGTCGGGTTCTCCACGCCCGATTCCGCTTCCGGCCTCCGGCCGTTCCCGTCATGTCCGCTTCCAGCCTTCTCCGATCGTCGTGGCTCCTCCTCCTGCTGCTCCCGTGGCTGCCGGCGGATGCGGCCGACGGCCCGGCGCGGTCCCGTCCGAACATCCTCCTGGCGATTGCCGATGACTGGGGCTTTCCCCATGCCGGAATCTATGGCGATCCGGTGGTGCGGACGCCGACCTTCGATCGGTTGGCCCGCGAGGGGGTGCTGTTCCGGCACGCCTATGTGTCCTCCCCGTCGTGCACGCCGTCGCGCAGTGCGTTGCTGACCGGTCAGCACCACTGGCGCCTCGAGGAGGCGGCCAACCTGTGGAGCACGCTGCGCCGGGAATTCGCGACCTATCCGGAGTTGCTGGCCGCCGATGGCTACTTCATCGGGCACAGCCGCAAGGCGTGGGGACCGGGGCGGTTGGAACCCGGCGGGCGGTCCGTGGATCCTTCCGGTCCGGTCCACAAGGATTTCGGATCCTTTCTGTCGGCCCGGCCGGCGGGTTCGCCGTTCTGCTTCTGGTTCGGGTCGCCGGACCCCCACCGTCCCTACGTTCCGGGGACCGGGGTGGGGCGCGGGATGGATCTCGACCGGATCCGGGTGCCGGGGGCGTTGCCGGACGACCCGGTCGTCCGATCGGACATCGCCGACTACTACTTCGAGGTGGAGCGCTTTGATCGGGAGGTGGGGGAGGCGTTGGCGTTGCTGGAGGCGTCCGGGGAACTCGACAACACGATCGTTGTGATGACCGGGGATCACGGCATGCCGTTCCCGCGTGCGAAGAGCAACCTGTACGACCTGGGCACCCGGGTGCCGCTGGCGGTGCGCTGGGGGGGAGTGGCTGGATCCCGGCGGGTGGTGGATGATTTCGTGAGCCTGGTCGACCTGGCTCCGACCTTCCTGGAGATTGCCGGGCTGCCGGTCCCCGGCACGTTCACCGGCCGCAGCCTTCTTCCGCTGCTCCGGTCGGACCGGAGCGGGCGGGTCGACCCGGCCCGGGATCATGTCGTGTTCGGCAAGGAACGCCATGTCCCCTCGCAGGAGCGCGGGAATCTGGCGGGATACCCGGGACGGGGGCTGCGCACCGCGGACTTCCTGTACCTGCGGAACCATCGCCCCGAGCTGTGGCCGAACGGGATCGCCGACGGGGCGGCGTCGGAGAAGGGCAACGCCTTTGCCGACTGCGACGACGGGCCGACCAAGGCGTTTGTCGTCGCGCACCGCGGGGATGCCCGGGGGCGCCGATATTTCGAACTGGCGTTCGGTTTGCGGCCGGCGGAGGAGTTGTACGACCTTCGGAGTGATCCCGACCAGCTGGTCAACGTGGCCTCCGAGGCGGGCTACCAGGGGGACCTGCTTCGCCTCCGGGAGCGGTTGACCCGCGAGTTGAAGGCGTTGGGTGACCCTCGGGAAACCGGGGATGCCGTGCGGTTCGAGGAGTATCCCTATTACGGCGGCCGGCTGGGTCCGGGGCGGTAGGGGTGTCGCGGATTCTCGTCATCCGCAGATTTTGAAGACTCCCGCAGATGTCCTGATGGGGCAACGGCACCTTGCCCCTCGGCGCCAGTGGATGCGCCGTGTGTCAAAAGTGGGGGTGACCCCGGGACGGTCCCGCAGACCGGGATTGTTTCCAGCCCGTGCGGCTCACCAGACTCGTCCGTGCCTGGAAGCTTGGCGGAGACATTCTGGCAATTGATCGTCGTGCCGTTTCAACACGTCGAGCTGATCTGGGGAATCGTGCCGGTATACTTCGGCTGGATCGTCAATGAGATCACCTCGCCCAAGGCCAGCTTCAGCACCGCGATCCAGACGGGCTTCGCGCTGCTCTGGTCCGGGGCCCACTGGACCTGGCAGGCCACGCAGGCGGGGACGGCGCGCTTTGACACGCTGAACTCGAAGGCCCTGTTTGCCGTGAGCTCGGCGGTGACGCTGGCCGTGCTGGTCTTTGGCGCGCTGGCGCTGTGGAGCGGCCTGCGGAGGCGCTATCCGCAGGGACTGAAGTTCCTGGGACACACCCGCTTCGCCGGCTATTTCATGATCGCGATCTTCCCGATCCAGTCCGGTCACCTGGACTGGACCTGGGAGAGAGTGGGAGCCATCGCGCTGTTCGCCATTCCGGTCTGGATCGCGGTGCATCTTGCCCTGCTGCCTCTGCGCCGGTAGTCGTGGACCCCGCGCCCACGATGTGCAGACGCCCTCCAGTGGCTGGGCGGAGACCCTTATCAGCCCGTCAAGAAACTCGGGGGGGGCCTGTTCGGGCAAATCGACCCCGGGGCTGGGAGTTCCCGAGGCCATGAATCCCCCTTGGAGCGCGGGAATGGACTGACTACGTTTCTGCCACATGAGTCATACAATCACCGTCCGTGTTCCCGAGGAGCTTGCGAAATGGCTGGAGGAGACGGCGGCGACGTCGGGAGTCTCACAGGGACGGCTCATCCGGGAACAGTTGGAGAAGGCCCGTGCGGGTGGCCGGCAACAGTCCTTCATGCGGTTGGCGGGCACGGTCGAGGGCGCATCCGACCTGTCCTCGCGCAAGGGCTTCTCCAAGTCATGAGGGGAATCGCCGACACGGGTTTCCTTGTCGCGTTTGCCAACCGGCGGGACCGGCACCACGACTGGGCGGTGAGCGTTGCCCGCCAGGTCACAGAGCCCCTTCTGACCTGCGAGGCCGTGTTGGCGGAAGCCGCGTTCCACCTGCAGGATCCCCTGCTTGTGCTGGCTATGGTACGGGAGGGCTTGGTGAAACCCGCATTCGACTGCAACGATCACCTGGCCCAGTTGGAGGCGCTGGCGAGGAGGTACCGTGACCGCCGTCCCGACCTGGCCGACCTCTGCCTGATCCGGTTGAGCGAACTGCATCCGAAGCATGCGGTGATCACCGTGGACCGCGACGACTTCCGCGTGTACCGGCGCAACAAGCGCGAGGTCATTCCGCTGATCGCACCGACGGGAGACTGACCCTGTGCCGTTCCGCATCTGCGAGAATCTGCGAAATCTGCGGACAAGATCTCCGAGGAGATCTCCTGCTTGGAACTGCCTTGAGCGGATGGCGTCGCTCGGGTTGATGGCGGAGTTTCACGGGGGCGGCGGGTGGAATGGATCAGGGAAGGGGACTTTTTCATCCGCAGATGTCGCAGATTCTCGCAGATGTCCTGATGGGGCGACGGCACCTTGCCCCTCGGCGCCGGTGGGTCCGCCTTGTTTCAGAAATGGGGGTGACCCTCACCATGAGGAGCTTCCAAGCTCCATTCGTCCGCAGATTCCCGCAGATGTCCCGACCGGGGGAAGGCGCCGTCGGGCCTTGGCGCAATTCGGTCCGCTTTGCGTCAATGGTGGGGGCCGAACCGGGGCGCTCCTCCTCCTGTCACTTCTTTCTGGAAAGCAGAAGCTGCTCCGCGAGATCCGAAATAACCCATTCCTCTACGATCCGGCCATCACGAAATCGGCTCGTCACAACGTCTCGCCAAACGATATCTCGTCCAGATGCGGGAAATCCCTTGAATGCCCCTTCCTGTCTGGCCCGGATCGTCCGCTGCCATGACACGCGATCAGAACCCTCCAATAGAATCTCCACCTCCACCTTGGGGCTTGGAAATGCACGCTGATACAGGTCCAACATTCCGCGGACTGGCTTGTGCCCAGTCACCTCTTGATTGGTGAGATGAGCGACGTAATCGGGCGCAAAATAGGTGGCGATCGCATCGCTGTTGCCGTTCTCAATCAGCGCGTGATTGGCAGCCTGGACTATAGATGATAGAGATTCCATGATTGTTTCTTGCCGAACGCCCCGGGCTCGGCGAACCGGCCCGCAGGACGCCCCGATGGCAACCAAAGCGCGATGGCCGGGTTCGCTGCAGAGCATGGTTGGGCCATTTCATTTGAAAGTAATCTCCTTGAACCAGTCATGCGGAGCGCAGTGCTTCGTGCCGTCCGGGTCTGTGATGACGACCACCCGCTCAAAAATCTCGACACGTCCTGTGGTGAAACTCCGACCGCTCCAACTCCCTGTCTCGCCAGCTCTCATCACCGGCTTGTCTCCGAGGACACAGCGAATGATCTGTCCGCTCGCCAAAGGCTTCTGAGGTGGCGGAGTGCATCCAACAAGGGCGGCAATGAGGCCGATGAAGCAGAAGATCAGAATCGAATGCCGGTGTGCTTGCATAAAAGTATGGGTAGTGGCCGAACTAGCCTGACGACTCCGTAGATGACTCCCAGTATTTCCATGCGTGGCTCCGCTGTGCTTCAGAAAATGTTCTGCACGGAGACTCCGAGGGCGGCATCCCCGAAAGCAGGACCCCTCGGAGTTTCCGGACAGCTCTCAGGCTCCATTCGTCCGCAGATGACGCAGATTCTCGCAGATGTCCTGACCGGGGGAAGGCACCGTCGGGCCTTGGCGCAATTCGGTCCGCTTTGCGTCAATGGTGGGGATGACCCCAGGGCGCTGACGGCGCCCCCGAACTTGAAACAGGCAGCGGCGGTTCGTGTGGAGTGACCTTGTTCACCGGTTGCCGGGGCAGGCGAAAGAAGCTGAGTTCGGACATGTCGCCCCGCCTGCTCGCGTGCTCGATGGTAATGGCCACGACCGATTCCTGAGCATCCAGATCGAGGTAAACGTCCTCGGACAGTTCCCTCGTCTCGACCACCGGCGCGGAGGAAAACTCGACGAGTGCGGTATCGGTATCCTCGAAGTACTTGATCTTCATGCTTTTACTGGTGGTTCGAAGTCTCGGTCGAAGAAGGCGTTGTGCACGGTGACGCCATCGGGAAGGAGGATAACACGAAGGGTTCGGCCGCCAAACTCCGGAATTCGTGCCCACCGCCGTATGCGACCATCGGATTGAACTTCTTCATGCTCTGGGGTCCGAATCGCCCGTAGCACCCAGGCCGCCTCGATCGCCGACCGGTCCGTTCGCTCCCTCGTGTGCCGGTAGTATTCTGTGGTCGGAAACGGCTCCATGCTCAGTGGCGCCCTGCCGGCGAACGACAAGCTGAGCGGCGCTGGGGCGTGTCGGGCTCATCGAGCGCAGCGAGGCCCACAGCGCATCGCCCAGCTTCCGCTCGAGCGACTGGTTCCCACGGCCTGGGCGGCGAGCCGACCTCAAATGCGTCGAGCCCCACATATCCTGCGCTCAGCCCATTCTTTCTTTCTGCTCGACGCATTTTCTCCGGTTTCTATAATCCGCTGCGTTGCGCGGCGGTAAGTCCGCTCCAAGCTCGCTTGAGCGGATTACCTTAGCCACGCAGGCATTCCTGGTTTCCGTTTCATCCGCGGCACCCAGTCCTTCGGGATCTGGAACCACACCAGACGTCCGAGGTTGGCCTCCATGAATGGTTGGTTTTCTTCTCGCCGCCCATGGTCCTGGGAACGTTGTTTAGGTTGCCTATTCGCAGCCTATCCGGACTGCGGCTCGGGTTGGGCTCACCGGTGGGGGCTGGCAGAACCCGTGGTCGAAGGGGGCCGGGCCCGAGGTGGGCGGATCCTCAAAGCCTTGGCCGGATCCGGGCGACCTGGGCCTGGAGGCGGTCGCCGAGGTCGTCCTGGTGGAAGTACGCGTCGCGCGTACCGCCCGGGTTCCAGCTGTGGATGAACAGCATCTGCTTGAACTTCACCCACCGGACCGAACCGTCCATGTAGAGCTGGTTGCCGCCTTCCGGAGTCCCGTTCGCGAACTTGTGCGGGGGCATGTTCTTGAAGGAGGTGTCGCGTCCGCCGCCCCAACGGTTGTCCACCTTCATCACGGCATCGGCCGCCAACACCCATCCCGGCTGGGACTGCGACGCCTTGATCGGGCTTCGCGAAGGGAACGTGCCGGCAGGGTTCTTCCAGGTGTGGATCCCGCCGAAGTACTGGTACCCGATCACCCATTGGTCGAAATCCCGTTCGTACTGCGGAAAGGTGGGCCGGTTGGGACAGGTCCAGATGGGGGCTGAGTTGGAACTGACGATCAATCCCACCGTGGCCGCCGCCTTGCTCTCCGGCGGGTTCAGGCAGACCTGGACCTCGCCGAATCGCGCCTCGAGGACCCGGTCCTGGTTGTCGTCGGCGTAGATCGTGATCCCGATCCCGATCTGCCGCAGGTTGTTCATGCACTTGGCGCGCTTGGCGGTCTCCTTGGACTTGGCCAGTGCCGGGAGGAGCATCCCCGCGAGAATGGCGATGATGGCGATCACCACCAGGAGCTCGATGAGGGTGAAGCCCGCGCGGAAACGGGCGCGGTTGCGGGTCGGGCCGGGGGTCATGGTGGGGAAGCTACCGGGGCGTCGGGTTCGCGGACAAGCGTGGAGAGCCGCCGATCGGGGACCTTTTCATCCGCAGATTACGCAGATTCTCGCAGATGCTCCTGGCTGTGCGGCCGAGGGCGAGGGGCCAATCGGGATCCAAGTGTCCTCGGGGAGAACGACTTCCAGTGGGTTGTGAGTCCGGGTATTTGAGGCGTCCTCGTGAACTGCCAGATGCCGCCGTGCCCCACGTCATCTGCGAAAAACTGCGAAATCTGCGGACAATGTCTCTGATGGATTTGCCGGGAAGGACACTTTGCATCGGGACGTTGCCGGATAGGTTGCTGGCGCCGCCCGCTCCGATTTTGCAGGGCGGTGGATGCTGCCATGGATCAATGGGACGCGCAGACCTACGCGATCATCGGAGCGGCGATGGAGGTTCATCGGACGCTCGGACACGGGTTCCTGGAGGCGGTGTATCAGGAAGCGATGGGGGTCGAGTTGGAGGTTCGTGGAGTCCCCTTCCTTCGGGAGCATCTGATCCCGATCACGTACAAGGGGCGACTTCTCGGGATGCCGTATCGGGCGGATTTCCTGTGCTTCGATTCGGTGATCGTCGAGCTGAAGGCGCTGTCCGTTCTTTCGGGTCCCGACGAGGCCCAGGTGATCCATTACCTGAAGGCGACCGGTCGGAATCGGGCGCTGCTCCTGAACTTCGGGGCGCCGCAACTGGAGTATCGGCGGTTGGTTCGGGAGGTTCATGGATCTGCCCTTCCCGCGGGACAGGGGGGTGGGAGGGCAAGGGCATGAGCGCGGCCTTGTTCGGGGATGGATCAGCGGGCAGGGAGGCGCGGGGGGAGGGATCTGTTCATCCGCAGATTGCGCAGGTTTTCGCAGATGCCCTTGGCGGTGGGGCCGAGTGAGAGGGAACAGGCGGGATTCAATTCAAGTAGCTTCGGGGAGAACGACCTGCAGTCGGTGGTGGGGCCGGGTGTCCGAGGGGTTCTCGTGAACTCCCAGATGCCGCTGAGCCCCGCTTCATCTGCGAGAATCTGCGAAATCTGCGGACAATATCTCTGAGGAGGTTTCCTTTTGGAACGGCCTTGAAGGGACGGCCTCCCTTGGGTTGTTGGAGGGGGAATGGATCGGGGAAGAGGGATTATTTCATCCGCAGATTGCGCAGATTTTCGCAGATGCATTGGGTGGTGCGGCCGAGGGCGAGGGAGCAGGCGGGATCCAAGTGTCCTCGGGGAGAACGACTTCCAGTGGGTTGTGAATCCGGGTATTTGAGGCGCTCTCGTGAACTGCCAAGATGCCGCCGTGCCCCACTGCATCTGCGAGAATCTGCGGAATCTGCGGACAAGATCTCTGCGGATCGCCACGGGATCGCTCTCGCGGACCGGTCCGATCCCGGGCAGCTTGGCGGCGTGTCCGAGACCACCGGTCCAACACCCGATTCCCCGCCGCACCGACGGCGTCCCCGGTATTCCGGGAAGAACCCGCGCCGCTTCGCCGACAAGTACAAGGAGCGGGACCCGGCGCGGCATGCCGACACCGTCGCCCGGGTCCTCGCCTCGGGCAAAACCCCCGCCGGGACTCATCGGCCGATCCTCGTCCCCGAGATCCTCGAGGTCCTCGCACCCGCGCCCGGCGAGGTGGCGGTCGACGCCACCCTGGGCTTCGGCGGTCACGCCCGGGAGATCCTGGCCCGGCTCCGGCCGGGCGGACGGCTCATCGGGATCGACGTCGACCCGGTGGAATTGCCGCGGACCGAGACCCGTCTGCGCGAACTGGGTTTCGGTCCGGACGAGTTGGTGGTCCGACGGACCAACTTCGCCGGGCTGCCGGCGGTCCTGAACGAGCTGGGAATTCCCGGGGTCGACCTGGTCCTCGCCGACCTGGGGGTCTCGTCGATGCAGATCGACGATCCGGCTCGGGGGTTCTCGGTGAAGGAGGAGGGGCCGCTGGACATGCGGATGAATCCCGGGCGGGGGGTGACGGCGGGAGGATTGATCCGGTGCAGTTCCCCGGCGCGGTTGGCCGGGTTGTTTCGGGAGCATTCCGACGAGCCCCGGGCCGACGTGCTGGCGGCGGCCCTCGCCGGGCGGGAACTGGCGACCACCGGGGCCCTGGTGCGGGCGGTGCGGGAGGCGCTGCCGGGGGTGGGCCCGGACGAGGTCGGGCTGACGGCGCGCCGGGTGTTCCAGGCTTTGCGGATCGAGGTGAACGGCGAGCTCGATGCGCTCGGGACGTTCCTCCGTTTCCTGCCGGGTTTCCTGCGGCCCGGGGGACGGGTGGCGATCCTCACGTTCCATTCAGGGGAGGATCGACGGGTGAAGAACGCCTTCGCCGAGGGGGTGCGAGCGGGGGTGTTCGAGGCGGTGTCGGACGAGGTGATCCGTCCCGGGCCGGAGGAGCGTCGGTCGAATCCCCGGTCCACTCCCGCCAAGCTCCGCTGGGCCCGTCGTTCCCGGGCATGAATTCCACCGACCGATCGGCGGCCCATGGAGGATGGCTGCGGGGCCTGCTCCGCGGCGCGCGGCTCCGTTGCGTGCGGCTGTTCCGGGTGCGTGACGACAGCGAGCGGGTGGCCCGCGGGTTTGCCATCGGGATGATCGTCAATTTCTTCCCCACGTTCGGCTTCGGGGTGCTGATCTCCGGGTTCGTGGCGCGGATGTTCGGCGGGAACGCCCTGGCGGGTCTGGTGGGCGGGGCCACGCTCACGTTCGTCTGGCCGGTGCTGTTCTACCTGAACGTCCGGTTGGGCAGCCTGCTGTTCCGTCCCCGGGTGGAGGTGCACGGGGTGGAGGAGGTGACCCCGGCGGCGGTGGACGCGATGGTCTGGGGGCGGGTGTTCCTGACGGGGGCGATCGGCAACAGCCTGCTGGTGGGACTCACGGTGTATGTGCTGATCCGATGGATCCACGGCCGCTTTCGGGGTCGGGTGTTGGGGTGGCTGCGTCGGCGTCGGGACCGGGATCCGGTTCGTCCGTCCGCCTGACGGCGTCCGGCGATTCGGAGCCGTGAAGCGGGGCTGATGGGTTCCTTTTCATCCGCAGATTCCGCAGATTCTCGCAGATGAAGCGGGGCTGGGCGGAGGAAGGGGGGCAGACGGGCACGGCGGCCTACCGGCCGCCGCCACGAACGCGAAGGCGGGGGGCGAAGCGGCCCCCGCCGCCTACCGGCGGCGGGGCGGGGCTCGGCGGGAGCCTCGCGCCACCGCCATTGACAGGCGGCGGCTCAGGCCGGGCGGGTGTAGACCTCGGCGCCCTTCTCGACGAACTCCCGGGCCTTGTCGGCCATGCCCCGGGCGATGGCCTCCTGGTCGTCCACGCCCTGCTCCGCGGCGTACTTCCGCACGTCCTCGGTGATCTTCATCGAGCAGAAGTGCGGTCCGCACATGGAGCAGAAGTGGGCCGACTTGGCGCCCTCCTGCGGGAGCGTCTCGTCGTGGAAGGCCCGGGCGGTGACGGGGTCGAGTCCGAGGTTGAACTGGTCCTCCCAGCGGAATTCGAACCGGGCCTTGCTCAGGGCGTTGTCGCGGATCTGGGCGGCGGGGTGGCCCTTGGCGAGGTCGGCGGCATGGGCGGCGATCTTGTAGGTGATGACCCCCTCCTTCACGTCCTTCTTGTTCGGCAGGCCGAGGTGTTCCTTGGGGGTGACGTAGCAGAGCATGGCGCAGCCGTACCAGCCGATCATGGCGGCGCCGATGCCGCTGGTGAAATGGTCGTAACCCGGGGCGATGTCCGTGGTGAGGGGGCCGAGGGTGTAGAACGGCGCCTCGTGGCACCACTCCAGCTGCTTGGCCATGTTCTCCTCGATCATGTGCATGGGCACATGCCCGGGGCCCTCGTTCATCACCTGGACCCCGCGGTCCCAGGCCCGTCGGGTAAGTTCCCCCTGGACCTTCAGTTCGGCGAACTGCGCCTCGTCGTTGGCGTCCGCCACCGAGCCCGGGCGGAGTCCGTCGCCGATGGAGAACGAGACGTCATAGGCCGCCATGATCTCGCAGATCTCATCCCAGTGGGTGTAGAGGAAGTTCTCCTGGTGATGGGCGAGGCACCACTTCGCCATGATGCTGCCGCCGCGGGAGACGATGCCGGTCATGCGCCGGGCGGTGAGCGGCACGAACCGGAGGAGCACCCCGGCGTGGATGGTGAAGTAGTCCACCCCCTGCTCGGCCTGCTCGACGAGGGTGTCCCGGAAGATCTCCCACGTCAGCTCCTCCGCCCGGCCGCCCACCTTCTCGAGGGCCTGGTAGATGGGGACGGTGCCGATCGGCACCGGGGAGTTGCGGAGGATCCATTCGCGGGTGGCGTGGATGTTCTTCCCGGTCGAGAGGTCCATCACCGTGTCGGCACCCCACTTGGTCGCCCAGCGCATCTTCTCCACCTCCTCCTCGATGCTCGAGGCCACGGCGCTGTTGCCGATGTTGGCGTTGATCTTCACGAGGAAGTTGCGGCCGATGATCATCGGCTCGAGTTCCGGGTGGTTGATGTTGGCCGGGATGATGGCCCGGCCGGCGGCGACCTCGTCGCGGACGAACTCCGGGGTGATCTCGGCGGGGATCCGCTGGGGGAAGCGGCCGAAGACCGAGGGGGTGTAGGGGCTGCCGGGGCGCTGGGCGGACCCGGCGTGCTGCTTGTCCAGCTCGTTGCGGGCGCGGTCGTCGGCGAGGTCTGCGAGGCGGGCCCGGCCGAGGTTCTCGCGGATGGCGATGAACTCCATCTCCGGGGTGACGATGCCCTGGCGGGCGTACCAGAGCTGGGTGACGGGATGGCCGGCGGCGGCGCGGAGGGGGCGTCGGCGGCGGCCGTTCAGGCCGGGAAACTCGACCAACCGGTTCCGCTCCGCCTGGCTGGCGTACTCGGCGTGCTGTCGGGAGAGGTAGCCGTTGTCCTGCGGGCGCACCTCACGTCCGTCGTATTCCTTGACGTCGGCGCGGGCGCGGATCCACGCGGAGCGGAGGGCCGGGAGGCCGTCCTCCACGGATCCCTGGAAGTCCGGATCGCCCCAGGGACCGGAGCAGTCGTAGACGCGGACCGGTTCGTTCTCCTCGACCCGGCCGTCGACCCCCCGGGTGGGCGCCTGGGAGATCTCCCGCATGGGCACCCGGAGGTCGCGATGGAGGCTGCCGGTGACGTAGATCCGCCGGCTGTTGGGGAGTTGTTCGGAGCTGTGGGGTTCGAACGAGGACTGGGGATCGGCGATCATGGCGGGAGGGGGGTGGGCCGGCCGGGCCGGCTGCGGGTTCGGGCGTCGTGGAGCGCGTGCAGGGACGGGCCCCGGGGACGACGTGAAGCGTTTCCCTTCGCCGGCATGACCCGGGGCAGGTTCAACGGGTTGACCGCCCTGGGCGGCCTCTCAGCCCCGGAACCGGGGCACCCCGACTGTGTGGGAGGCAGGATGGGGCGGGATTCCCGCGGGTCAAGTGCGGGGGTGGTTCCGGCGGTTCGGCAGGAGCCTCGCGCCGCCGAAGTCGGGGTGGTGGGAAAGTGGCCGGGGAACGCGGCTTGTGTCGACCGGCGGCGGGACGTATTTAGTCCACCCCGCGGCTCGCGGGGATTCCCCGGATGGACCTGCACACCGCCAACCTGACGATCGCCGTGGCCCTCGGGGCCGGGGTGCTGGCCCAGGCGCTGGCGAGGGTGGTCCGTCTGCCGGCGATCGTGCTGCTGCTCGCGCTCGGGGTCGCCCTGGGGCCCGTGGGCCTGGGCTGGGTGCGTCCGGAGTCGCTGGGGGAGGGACTCTTCGCCCTCGTGGATTTCGGGGTCGCCATCATCCTGTTCGAGGGTGGGCTGAACCTGCAGTGGGCCCGGCTTCGGCAGCAGGAGCGGACCATCCGGTACCTGATCACCGTCGGGGCCGTGGTGACCCTGGCCGGGGCGGGACTGGCGACCCACCACCTGCTCGGGTGGAACTGGCGGATGGCCCTGCTGTTCGGGAGCCTGGTGGTGGTGACCGGGCCGACGGTGGTCACGCCGCTGCTGCGCGACCTGCGGTTGCAGCCGCGGATCAAGACGATCCTCGAAGGGGAGGGAGTGCTCATCGACCCGGTCGGGGTGATCCTGGCGGCTCTGGTGCTGCAGTTGGCGTTGGCATCCGACCAGACCGCGGCGGCCACGGCGGGGCTGATCGCCGGGCTCAAGAGCTTCGGGTTCGGCCTGGCCGCCGGTGCGGCCGGCGGGCTGGTCTTCTCCCAGATCCTCCGGTGGCGGTGGCTGGTGCCGCATGGGTTCGAGAACATCCTGACCCTCGGGTTCGTGCTCCTGATGTTCCACGCCAGCGACCACTTCGTTCCCCAGAGCGGGATCCTGGCCGTGACCGTGGCCGGGGTGGTGATGGGGGCGCGGCCGTCGCACATGGACCGGGAGATCCGGGAGTTCAAGGATCAGCTGACTCTCCTCGTCGTCGCCCTCCTGTTCGTGCTCCTCTCGGCGGACATTTCCATCGAGGACATCCGGGCCCTCGGCCGGCCGGGGTTCATCGTCGTGGGGGTGCTGATCCTGGTAGTCCGTCCAATCGGCGTATGGCTGTCGACCCTCGGGTCCGACCTGGGCGGGCGGGAGCGTTTCTTCATCGCCTGGCTGGCCCCGCGGGGGATCGTGGCGGCGGCGGTGTCCTCCCTCACGGCCGACTCGATGACCCGTGACGGCATGGAGGGAGGGGATGCGATCCGGGGGATGGTCTTCCTGACCATTGCCATCACGGTGGTGCTCGCGGGACTGACGGCGCGTCCGATGGCCTCGCTGCTCCGTCTCCGGCTGCCGGCGCGCAACCGGATGGCCATCCTGGGGGCGCATGACCTGGCCCTGCGTCTGGGTCGGCTCCTCCGGGAGGCGGGGGTGCCGGTGTCGTTCCTCGACTCCGACCCGCTCCGGTGTCGCAAGGCCGAGCTGGAAGGGTTTCCCGTGGTGTTCGGGGATGCGCTGGAGGAGCAGACGATGACCCGGGCGCAATTCGACATGGTGGAGACGGTCATCGGGTTCACCGCGAACGAGCACCTCAACTTCCTGTTCGCCAAGCATGCGCGGGATTTCTTCCGGGTGCCGCGGGCCATGGTGGCGTTGTCGCTCGACCGGCATGAGCGCAAGCCGCAGCACGTGGAGAAGATGGACGTCATGGCCCTCTTCGAGGGGCCGCACGATGTCGACCGCTGGGAGGTCTGGAGCCGGCACAATGCGGTGGAAGAGCAGTGGTTCCGGTTTGATCCGCCCAAGGGCAGCCCGGCGAAGTCGGGTGGGGGCGAGACCCCGGCCGAGGTGGCCGAGAGCGAGACCACCGTGCTGCGCGATGGGCGGCGTCCGTCGGAACTGTCCCTGATCCTGATGGCGCGCCGGGGTGGGACGGTTCAGCCGATGGCCCGGCGCTGGAAGTGGCGGCGGGGCGATCTGGCCTGTGCGCTCCTGCACAAGCCCGAGGCGGAGAAGGCGCGTCTGGCGTTGGTGGGGCAGGGGTTTGTCGCCTGCGACCCGCCTCCTCCGCCGGGGGTGAAGGGCAAGGGGACCGCCCCGGCGCCCGGGCCCAAGCCGGGCACTCCGGGCCCGGCGGAACCGCCGAGCCCGGCCTGATCAGCGGGCCTTGAGGGCGGCGATGGCCGTCGCCATCTCGTCCAGGTGCACCTGGGCGTCCCGGTTGTCGGTCACATGCGCCACCCGGCCGTCCTTTCCGATCAGGAAGCTGATCCGGCGCGACATCGGACGCCCCTCCATGCCGGCTCCGAACATCCCGGTGAGGCGGCCGTCGGTGTCGACGAGGAGCGGGAAGTTCAGGTTGTACTTCTCACGGAACTTCCGGTGGCTCGCCGCGTCATCCCGGCTGACACCCACGACCGAGACCCCGTCCTTCCGCAGGTCCCCCATCCGGTCGCGCAGACCGCAGGCCTCCTTGGTGCAGCCCGGGGTGTCGTCCTTCGGATAGAAGTAGACCAGCACGGGACCTTTCGGCAGGTGGTCGGCCAGGGACCATTCCTTGCCGTCCTGATCGGGGGCGGCGAACTGCGGGGCTGGATCCCCCTTGGCGGGGGAGGCTCCGTGCAGGGAAGGAACGAGGAGGGTGAGCGCGGCGAACCACAGGGCGGCCGCGCGGGGGAGTCGGGACGGGTTCATGGGAGTGTGGTGACGGGGGGAAGTTGACGCCGGGCGGGTGGGGAGGCAATCCCCGGGAGGTTTGTGCGGAGGGGGTCAGGTCTGCCCGGTCGGAGCCTCAGGTTGTGGCGCGGGCACGGGGAGGCGGGATTCGACGGATGGGATGGCCGGCCATTCCTTCCCGTCGACACCCGCGCCGAGGCGGATCAGTCGATCGCCGGCCGGGCGGACCCTGCGTTCGTAGGAGCCCAGGGCGTCGTCGTACGCGAGGGCGGTGCGGGCGATGCCGTCGCGGATCCTCTCGAAGTGGTCGACGAACCGGGTCACCCGTTCGAACAGCGTCCGCGCGGCGGCGGCGATCTCGCGGGCGTTCTGCGACTGCTCATGCTGCTGCCAGCTGACGGCGACGCTGCGGAGCAGGGCGATCAACGATGCCGGGGTGGCCAGGAGGATCCGCCGTTCCGCCGCCCAGACGATCAGGTTCGGGTCGCCCTCGAGCGCGGCGCTGAAGAGGGACTCGGCGGGAAGAAAAAGCACGACGTGATCCAGGGCGGCGGGGAAGCGGGTCGGGTAGTTCCGGTCCGCCAGGGCCCGGATGGTGGTCCGGAGCTTGGAGGCGTGGGCTGCGAGCGCCTCCTTCCGGGCCGAGGTGTCGGTGGCGTCGAGCGCGTCGAGAAAGTCGAGGTCGGGCACCTTGGCATCGACCACGACGAGGCGGTCGCCGGGCAGGCGGACCACCAGGTCGGGTTGGGCGTCGCCGTCGCGCACCTGCTCGGTGAAGTCGCAATGGGGGCTCATCCCCGCCGCCTCCACCACGCGGCGGAGGGTTTCCTCGCCCCAGCGGCCGCGGGCCTGGTTGGAGCCCAGGACGCGACGCAGCCGCTGGGTCTCCCCCGAGAGCGTGGCGCTGTTCCGGGTGAGGTCCTCGAGGTGCCGTCGCACCTCCCCGAGGGCGGCGGCCTGGCCGGACTCGGCCTGCTGGAGCCGCTGCTGGTAAGCCTTGAGGTGTTCCTCCAGGGGACGGACCAGGGTGGCGATGCGTTCCTCCCGGGTGGCGAGGTCGCCCTTGGCCCCCTCGTGGAACCGGGCGAGGGATTCCTGGGCGAGGCGGAGGAACTCGGGGGCGTTCTGCCGAAGGGCGTCGGCACTGAGCGCGGTGAAGGCCTGCTTCAGGTCGGCGAGGGCCCGGGCGTGGTTCTCGCGGGCCTCCTGCTCGCTCCGGTCATGAATCCGCCGCTGCTCGGCGAGGAGTTGCCGGGCCGATTCCAGCCCGGCGCGGGCGGTGGCCAGCTCGGTGTCCGATCCGGCGAGGGCCTGTCGCAGTCTGGCCGACTCGGCGGCGAGGGCATCGGCCCGCGCCTGCCAGTTCCCGGACTGGCGCACGGCCTCCTCCAGCCGGGCCTCGGTTCCGGCCAGCGCCGAGGTGGCGGTGGAGAGTCCCGCCCGGGCCTCCCGGAGTTCCGCCTCGCGCGCTGCCAGTTGGGCGCGGAGTTCCGCCTCCAGGCGACGGTCGGATGCCGGCCGCCGCAGGGTCCGCAGCCACCAGCCGGCCAGGGCACCGAGGGCGAGGCCGGCGAGGGCGGCGGCGAGGGTCTCGACCGGTGGCATGGGGGCGTGCGGGGGGTCAGGGGCGGGAGGCGGCGGGCGGTTGCCAAGGGACGGCGCCGCCGCGCTGGATGTGTCCCCGGAGGGCCGCGGCGAGGGTGTTGAACACCTGGCGTTCGGCGGAGGCCCGGTCCACCGCCTCACCGGGGTCGGTGCGGAGGTTGTAGAGCTCCAGCGGGGACCACGGGTTGTTCTGCATCAGTTTCCAGTCGCCGCGGATGATCGCCTCGTAGCTCTTTCCGCCGTAAGCGGTGCCGCCTTCGCGTCGGACGAAATACAGGTCGCGGGTCGCCGGGGCATCCTCCCCCCGGAGGGCGGGCACCAGGCTTACGGCATCGATCCCGTCGGGGAGGGGCGCCCCGGCCAGCTCCAGGAAGGTGGGGAACAGGTCGAAGATCAGGCCGGCGTGGTCGCTCTGCGTTCCGGCGGGGACGGTGGCCGGCCAGCGCACGATGAAGGGCACGCGGAGGCCGCCGTCGTAGTGGTCCTGCTTGCCGCCCCGCCAGGGGCCATTGCTCTGGGCGTGGGGGATCGACCCGCCGTTGTCGGCGGTGAACACCACCAGGGTGTCCCGCTCCAGTCCGAGCTGCTGCAGGGCCGCCAGCACCCGTCCGATCCGGTCATCGAGATGCTCTACGAACGCCGCGTTCCGGGCGCGGCGTCCGTCCATCTCCGGTGCCCGCCGCCGGACCCGATCCAGCCATTCCTCCGGCGGCTCGATCGGAAAATGCGGGGCATTGAAGGCGAGCAGGAGGAAGAACGGGGTGTCCGGATCCGCCGTCCGGCTGCGGAGGTACTCCACGGCCCAGTCGGCGAACAGGTCGGTGGCGTGCCCTTGCGGTTCGATCGCCGCGGTGTCGCGGCGCATGTAGTTGATGCCGTGGCGGAGGTGATGGGTGTAGCTGTCCATCATGTCGCCGAGGAACCCGTGGAAGTGGTCGAAGCCGCGTTCGTTCGGCGTGTTGGGGGACTCGAGGCCGAGGTGCCATTTGCCGACCAGCGCGGTGTGGTAGCCGGACTGCCGGAGTTGCTCCGGCAGCGTGGCGATCCCCGGCGCCAGGTGTCCCCAGGAATCCCCCGGGGCGGTGCGGATCACGCCGGGGACGCCGGCGCGGTCCGGATGGCGTCCGGTGAGCAGGGCGGCGCGGGACGGGGAGCACACCGTGGCGTTGGCCCGCATCGTGGTGAACCGCATGCCGTGGGATGCGAGTTGGTCGATGTGGGGAGTTGTCAGGTCTCTGGCGAAGTACGATGACACGTCGCCCTGTCCGTGGTCGTCGGTGAGGATGACGAGGAAGTTCGGGCGCCCGGCCCCCTGACAGGTCAGCAGGCAGAGCAGCAGGAGGAATGGGAGGGGAGGGAGGATTCGCATCGGGCCGGGCCGCCGGGCGGTGCTGGAAGGATGCCCCCACGGGCATTACGGACGCCGGGTGGTGGGGCGGATGGCGGAGAGGGGGGGATTCGAACCCCCGGTAGTGTTTAGCTACTCACGCTTTCCAGGCGTGCGCCTTAAACCACTCAGCCACCTCTCCGCCGGCGCGCGGAGAGTGGGCGGGTCGGGTGGACCCGGCAACTGGTTTTTGTTTTGGCCTGTTTCAAAAACCGCGATTGACACTCCTGGAACGGTTTGCTTTCTTCGGCGCTCTTTTCGAGGACGCTTTTATCTTATGTACGCTGTAGTGGAAACGGGCGGGAAGCAGTATCGGGTTGCCGCCGGCGACACCCTGTCGGTCGAGCTCCTTCCGGTCGAGGCGGGCCAGACCTGCACGTTTGACCGGGTGCTGCTCGTCAACAAGGATGGCAACGTGACCGTCGGGACCCCCGTCGTGTCCGGAGCCACCGTGGTGGCCGATGTCGTCGAGCACAAGCGCGGCGACAAGGTCGTGGCGTTCAAGATGAAGCGCCGGAAGGGGTACCATCGCAAGGTGGGACACCGTCAGGAACTCACCGTGGTCAAGGTGAAGGAAATCAACGCCTAGGATCGGATCCGGGCCCTCAACCATCCATTTCAAGGAGCAGTCATGGCACACAAGAAAGGTCAGGGAAGTGTTCGCAACGGACGCGACAGCGTCAGCAAGCGTCTGGGCGTGAAAAAGTTCGGCAGCGAGTCGGTTCGCGCCGGCGGGATCATCGTCCGGCAGCGCGGCTCGAAGTTCATCGCCGGGGCCAACGTCGGCACGGGGCGCGACTGGACGCTGTTCGCCCTCGTGGACGGCAAGGTCCAGTTCGACCGCATCCGGCGTCGGGTGAGCGTGGTTCCCGAGCTGGCAGCCGCGGCCAACTGAGCCACCGGAACCCGATTGCTCAACGGGCGAGGCCGCGGTGGCCTCGCCTTTTTTTGTTCCCGCCATGTTTGTCGACGAGATCAAGGTCCACGCCCGCGCCGGCCACGGCGGCAAGGGGTGCGTGGCGTTCCAGCGTGAGGCGTATCGTCCCAAGGGCGGTCCCAGCGGTGGCAACGGGGGGCGGGGCGGGAATGTGATCCTCGAGGCCGACCACGACCTCAACAACCTGATCCAGCAGTACTACCAGCCGCGGCTGATCGCCCAGGACGGGGAGCATGGAATGGGGAAGGGGATGGACGGGAAGGCCGGGCGTGACCTGGTGGTCAAGGTGCCGTGCGGCACCCTTGTCTGGCGGCTTCCCAGTCCGGTCCCCCCCCCGGAGGAGACTGCGGAAGAGGAGGATCCGGCCGGGGAAACGTCCCCGGGGACGCCGGGCATCCCGGTGGCGGGGGCCGGTCGGCCCACGTTTCGGACCACGGTCGGGGCGCGGGCCCACGAGTACGATCTGTCGGCCGACGAATCCGACGAACCGGAGGCCGGCGTGTCAGGCGAGCCGGAGCTGGTGTGCGACCTGACCGAGCATGGGCAGCGCTTCGTGTTGTGCCGTGGGGGCCGCGGGGGATTGGGAAACCGGAACTTTGCCACCTCGGTGCGGCAGGCGCCGCGGTTCGCCCAGCCGGGCGAGGCGGGCGACGAGGGGGATTATCGGCTGGAACTCCGGCTGATCGCCGACATCGGGCTGGTGGGCTATCCCAATGCCGGGAAATCCACCCTGCTGACCGCGATCTCCCATGCCCGGCCCAAGGTTGCCGCGTATCCGTTCACCACCCTGACCCCGCAGGTGGGGATTGTGGAGTACCCGGACTGGCGTCGGCTGGTGGTTTGCGACGTCCCGGGGATCATCGAGGGGGCGCATCGGAACGTCGGCCTGGGCCACGCCTTCCTCCGGCACATCCGCCGCTGCAAGGTGCTGGTGATCCTGGTGGACATGGCCGGGAGCGACGGGCGGGAGCCCTGGGACGACTATCGGCATCTGCTGGGCGAGTTGGAGCAGTTTGATCCGGTGCTGGTTGCCAAGCCGCGGCTTGTGGTGGGGAACAAGATGGACGAGCCGCATGCCGAGGCGAACCTGAAGGCCTTCAAGCGGCGGATCCGGAAGACCCCGGTGATCCCGATTGCGGCGGCCTTCGACGAGGGGTTGGCGGCCTTCCGCCAGGCCATGCGCGAGGCGGTCGAGGACGCCGAGCGGTCCCCGGCCTGAAGGCCGGGGCGAGGCCGGGTCGGCGGTCCGCAAGGGACCGTCCGGAGATGGTGGAGGCGGGGGGAGTTGAACCCCCGTCCCTGACAAGCCAACACGAAGCGACTACATGCTTAGTCAGTCGGAGAGTCTCGGCCGGTGGATAACGGACTGACGCGAGTCCACAAGCCCAGCTCGCAGTATTTTCTCAGCCGATGACGCGCGAACGCCGCCACCGACCCAGCCCGCTATCGTCGCTCCGGCCCGGCCAGCAGGCGTCACCGGCGGAACGTCACGGCGCTTTAAGCCGCGAGAGCCAACTCTTCGTTAGCAGTTGATGTTTTGGTCCGGTGATTAACGAGGCCAACGAACCATCCTCGGCATGCCGCCCCGCACGGGATTCCCAGGTCGAAACCAGTACGCCCCCACGGAAACGAACGTGGCAATCTCGTCGGCCGGCGTGATCCGTCAAGCCTCTTGTCCGATTCCTTCCTTGCGACGCAGGCCGGGGTGCTGGTATCTCCGTCCGCACCATGGCGGCCATTGGGCGCTTTCAAAAAGGCGATGAGATCTTCCACGCGAAGGTTGTCGACGGGGAGATCTTCAAGCTGAAGGGGGATGTCTTCGGCTCTCCCTCGTTCGAGAAGAAGGCGACGCCCCTCAAGGGGGTGAAGACCTTGGTCCCGGTCCAGCCGTCGAAACTGATTGCGGTCGGATTGAACTACGCCGACCACGCCCGGGAGAGCGGGGCGACGCCGCCCAAGGAGCCCCTGTTCTGGCTCAAGGCGCCGACCTCGTTGATTCCGGACGGGGCGAAGATCGAGGTGCCCTTTCCGCAGCACCGGACCGATTTCGAGGCCGAGCTGGCAATTGTCATCGGGCGGCGGGTGCGCAACGTGACCCCGGCGGCGGCGGCCCGGTACATCTTCGGCTACACGGCGGCGCAGGACATTTCCGATCGGACCATCCAGCGGAGCGAGTCCCAGTTTGCCCGGGCCAAGTCGTTTGACACCTTCACCCCGCTTGGGCCGTACATCGAGACCAAGATCGACCCGCACGACCTGAGCATCCAGCTCTTCCAGAACGGCCAGCTGCGCCAGAACGGCAACACCAGCCAGCTGCTGTTCAACTGTTTCGACCTCGTCAGCTTCATCTCCACCAACCTCACCCTCCTTCCCGGGGACGTGATCCTGACCGGGACGCCGTCCGGCGTGGGGCCGATCGAGTCGGGCGACCGGCTTGAGGTTCGGATCCAGGGGATGGCTCCGCTGGTGAACACGGTGAAGTAGGAATTCACCGGAGGCTCCGCAGGGCGGGTTGGCGTTGCGGCGCCGGGCGTCATCGTCAGCGGGGCGATCCCCGCGCTCGAGGTCCACCGGTCGACGTCCCGGCCTCCCTGCGACGGGTGGGCTTTTCCCCCGACATCCTCCCTTGTCGCGGAAGCGTCGGAGTTTCCGGACAATGCTGAGTCCGGCCGCGCGTTGACACCCGGGGCACCGGTCCCCGACTCTCGCCGTTCCTGAGCTATGGCCGAACCGAAAGAGAATGTCCTGATGGAGAAGCTGGTGTCGCTCTGCAAGCGCCGGGCCTTCGTCTACCAGTCGTCCGAGATCTACGGCGGCATCAACGGGTTCTGGGACTACGGTCCGCTCGGCGCCGAGCTCAAGCGCAACGTCAAGGACCTGTGGTGGCAGTTGATGACGCGGATGCGCGACGATGTGGTCGGTCTGGAGGCGACCATCATCATGGCGCCGCAGATCTGGCGGGCGTCGGGGCATGTCGATACCTTCAGCGACCCGATGTGCGACTGTCTGCTGACGCGCCGCCGGTTCCGGGCCGATCAGGTCGAGCCGCAGAGCGGGGTGGCCTACCACTATTCCGGGGCGCGGGACACGGTCACCGGGAAGCAGGTGGAGGATCCCTTTGCCGTGCTGCTGGCTCCCGGCAAGCCGCCCGAGAGCGCCCGGAAGACCGCCGTGCAGTTCTACCAGGGCAGGGGGTTGGGGGCGGTCGAGTTGCTGGGGGAACGGACCGAGAAGGTGGAGAACTCCCAGCGGTTCAATCCTGAGAACGGGGCCCTCCTGACCGAGCCGCGGCCGTTCAACCTGATGTTCAAGACCTATGTCGGCCCGGTGGCCGACGAGGACAACGTGGCCTATCTGCGGCCCGAGACCGCGCAGGCGATCTTCGCCCAGTTCAAGAACGTCCTGGAGACCTCGCGTCAGAAGGTGCCGTTCGGCATCGCGCAGGTGGGCAAGGCGTTCCGGAACGAGGTGACCCCGCGGAACTTCACCTTCCGGTCCCGGGAGTTCGAGCAGATGGAGCTCGAGTTCTTCATCAAGCCCGACGAGGTGGTCGAGGCCATCTGCGGGGCGGTGGCGCTGCCGGCCGGTCCGGGGCATCCGGGACAGCCCCGTCCGGACTGGGGCTGGCAGATGTGGCATCAGTACTGGGTGGAGGAACGTCTCCGGTTTTACGGGGAGATCGGGTTGCCGCGGACCTCCCTCGAGGAGTACTGGCAGAAGCCGGAGGAACTCGCCCATTACGCCCGCGCCACGGTGGACATCCTCTATGCCTTCCCGTTCGGCACCCAGGAGCTGGAGGGCGTTGCCGCCCGGAGCGATTTCGACCTCTCCCAGCATGAGCGGCATTCGGGCAAGTCCATGGGCGTGTTCGACGAGGAGCTGCGCACGGCGTGGGGTCGACTGGACCCCGCCCGTCAGGCGGAGCTTTCGGGGCGGTACCGCGAGGCCCGGCTGGGGTACCTGCTCCGGTGTGGTGTGGCGCCCGACCAGGCGGCGCGCGAGGCCGACGAGGACGCGGCGGGGCTGGCCAAGGGGCAGTACATTCCCCATGTCATCGAGCCTTCGGCGGGGGTGGACCGGCTGGTGTTGGCGCTGCTCGCGAACGCGTTCACCGAGGTCGCCGAGACCGACGACAAGGGGCGGACCGAGACCCGGGTGGTGATGCGGTTCCATCCGCGGGTCGCCCCGATCAAGGTGGCGGTCCTGCCCCTGCTGAAGAACAAGCCCGAGCTGGTGACCCGGGCGCGGGAGGTGTTCTCCGGGCTGCGGGGCGAGATGCTGGCGTTCTACGACGAGGCCGGGTCGATCGGCCGCCGGTATGCGCGCCAGGACGAGGCGGGCACGCCGTTCTGCGTGACGGTCGATTTCGACACGCTGGGTGAGACCCCCGAGCTGCGCGACACGGTGACCCTGCGCCACCGGGATGACGGCCGGCAGGAGCGGGTGCCGATCGCCGAGCTTCTGTCCCGGCTTCGGGCGGCCATCGCCCCGGTCCCCGCATGAGCCGACCCTCTGTCAACCCCGACCAGCCGGTCCGCATCGCCTATGCGATCATGCTGGGCATGCTGGTGCTGATCGGCTGGCTGCATCTGGCCACGCTGGTCATCACCACGCTCTTCGGGTTCTTCGCCCTGCGGCAGTTCATGTTCCTCAGGCGGAAATGGCTGGCGATCGCCCTGTACCTGGTGGTGGTCACCGGGATCGGTGTCGGGCTGGTGATCTTCTCGAAGCAGGCGTATGTGACCCTCCCGAAGATCGCCGACGCCACCATTCCGGCGGTCGTGGAGTATGCGGAGCAGCGCGGACTGGAACTGCCATTCACCGATTTCCGCAGCCTGAAGCAGGTGGCCCTGCGGGAGGTGCGGGACCGCCTGGCGAACATCGGGAACTACGCCCGGGACGCCATGGTGACGGTTCTCTCGCTGGTCATCGGGCTGGTGGTCGCCCTGGGCATCTTCCAGAGCACACCGGCCGATTTCGGGGACACACCCGATGCCGTCCGTGGCAACCTCTACACCGCGGTGTCCCGGGAGTTGACCATCCGGTTCCGGACCTTCTTCCGCAGCTTCTCCACCGTGATCGGTGCGCAGATCGTGATCTCGGCGATCAACACCCTCCTCACCGCCGGGTTCCTGATCTGGAACGAGTTCCCGTACGTGCTGGTCATCATCGGCCTCACGTTCCTGTTCGGCCTCCTGCCAATCATCGGCAACCTCCTGAGCAACACCCTGATTGTCGGCGTGGGCTTCACCATCTCGCCCGAGATGGCCTTCGGCTCACTCGCCTTCCTGGTGATCATCCACAAGCTGGAGTATTTCCTGAACAGCAAGATCATCGGCGACCGGATCAAGAACCCCATGTGGCTGACGCTCATCGGGCTGGTGGTGGGGGAGAAGCTGATGGGCATCCCGGGGATGATCCTGGCCCCGGTGATCCTGAACTACCTGAAGGTGGAGGCCTCCCGGGCCCGGGTCCGGGGAGGAACCGGAGCCTTTGCCGGAAGCCTGAAGCCGCCGTCGGACGGGACATCGACCTCATGAGCCTGAATCTCCAGCGACTGCCGTATCACCTGATCGTCGTCTTCAAGGCGACCAAGGCCGTCCTCCTGCTGCTGCTGGCGGTGGGCTGGTACACGGCGGTGACCAAACACCTGCCGCGGGACGTCCGGGACGGGCTCGACCATGGTTTCCTCGGGGCGGAGTGGGAGTTCTTCGACAACCTCGCCCGGTTCATCGGGAGCGGGGAACGCCGGGGCGCCCTCCTGGGCGGGATCCTCCTGGCCGTCGAGGTGTTCGGGTTGATCCGCAACATCCGTGGACTGGTCCTGCTGGCCGCCGCGGAGTCGGCGTTCTTCGCCGCAGTGGGAGCCTTCCAGCTGTCGCGGGGTTTTGTGCTCCCGGTGGCGATCCTGGTGGTGGTCCATGCCGCGTGCGCCTGGTACCTGTTCCGAGGGGGTGGCCGGGGTGGCGGGAAGGGCAGCCCAAAGGGGGCATCGTCCAAGGGCGCCAAGCCGCGCAAGCCGGCCCGGTGATTCGGCTAAGAGCCTGTCCGGAAACTCCAAGGGGTCCTGCGGCGAGGCATTTTGGCGGTGGGCAAGGCGGGGAGGCCGGAGCATCCCCGTCCCGCGGCCGCGGGACTCCCTCCTCGCGCCTCGCCCCCGGGCCGTTTCCGCGAAAACAGGACCCCTCGGAGTTTCCGGACAGCTCTAAGCCGGCCGGCCGCGGCGCCGGGCCTCGAACCAGGCTTGGCTCCCGAGGTGGGGCGACAGCCCGGTGAGCGGCGAGGCACCGACCTGCCCGAGGTCGAACCGGGCGGCGATCTCCGACCGGAGGACCATCCAGTTGAACCCCTTGTGGCAATGGGAACCCTGGGGGAAGGAGTGGTAGTGGACCGGTCGGACCAGGTGTTGGCGCCGGCCGGCGAACGCGGCCCGGGCCAGTTCCGGCCAGGTGTAGGGGGCGGGGCCCGGGTAGTCGCCGATGCCCCGCCACCCGGCGATGGTCCGGGCGATGTGTTTCACGACGAACGGGAGGCCGGTTTCCACCGGGACACTGACCAGGAGCCGTCCGCCGGGCCGGAGCAACCGTTCGAACAGCGCCAGGTACCGGTCGCGGTCCACGGTGTGTTCGAGCACTTCCATGCAGACCACGGCGTCGAAACTCCCGGCGTATTCCGGGGCCTCGAGGGCCTCCTGGAGGACGAACTGCAGGTTGGGAATGCCGGCGAGGCGTTCCCGGCAGTCGGCGACGATCCGCGGGTCGATCTCGGCGCCCACCGCCGATGCCGGGGCGTGGGGAGAGGCGGCCAGGAGGTGGAGGTAGGTGCCGTCGCCGCATCCGAAGTCCAGCACCCGCATCCCGGCGAAACCGCGGGAACGCTCCACGGCGACGACGAATCGCCGGCGATGGCTCCAGCGGATGAGCCGGCTCGGGGAGAAGAGCTGTTTCCGGGCGTAGAACCCCTTGGCGAGGGCGTCATCCATCGTCGGGACCCAGCCAATCGGGGCGGGCCGTCCGCGGCAAGCCCCGGTTGGTCGAACGGCCGAAAACTTGGAGCCTGACCGGACAGGCTCCGGTGGATCACCGGGACAGGCTCCGGACGAAGCGATCCATCCGGGCGAGGCCCTTCTCGATCTGGGAGAGCGAGGTGGCGTAGCTGATCCGGATGTAGTCGTCGGCCCCGAACGCGATTCCCGGCACGGCCGCCACCTTCTCCTGCTCCAGCAGGCGGGCGCAGAAGTCGGCCGACTTCAGTCCGGTGCCGCTGATGTTGGGGAAGAGGTAGAAGGCGCCGCGGCTGTTGACGCAGGTGATGCCCGGCATGGCATTGAGCAGTTCCCAGGCCCGGCTGCGTCGGCGGGCGTACTCGGCCAGCCAGCCGGCGAGATGGTCCTGGGGACCGTTCAGGGCGGCCACGCCCCCCTTCTGGGCGAAGGAGCACGGGTTGCTGGTGCTGTGGGACTGGATGGCGTCGATGGCCTTGGCGATCGGCTCCGGTGCGGCGAGGAACCCGAGGCGCCACCCGGTCATGCTCCAGGCCTTGGCCAGGCCGTGGACGATGATGGTGTGGGCCTGGTGTTCGGGCGAGAACGAGGCGACCGACCGGTGCACCGCCCCGTCGTAGAGGAGGTGCTCGTAGATCTCGTCGCTCATGATCAGGACGCCCCGGGCGACGCACAGGTCGCCCAGCGCCCGGATCTCCTCCGGGCTGTAGACCGTCCCGGTGGGATTGCTGGGGGTGTTGAGGATGAAGAGTCGGGTCCGGGGCGTGAGGGCGGCCTCCAGTTGCTCCGGGGTCACCTTGAACTCGGTCCGGTCGGTGGTCGGGAGGATGACCGGGGTGGCCCCCGCCAGCTTGACCATCTCCGGATAGCTCAACCAGTACGGGGCCGGGATGACCACCTCGTCGCCCTCCTGGCAGGTCGCGAGGATGACGTTGTAGCAGGAGTGCTTCCCGCCGTTGCTGACGATGACCTGCGAGGGCTTGTAGGTGAGGCCGTTCTCACGCTGGAACTTGTCGACGATCGCCTGTCGGAGCTCGGGGATGCCGCTGGACGGGGTGTACTTGGTGAACCCGGCGGCCAGCGCGGCCGCGGCGGCCTCCTTGATGTGGGCGGGGGTGTCGAAATCCGGTTCCCCAGCGCCGAAGCCCACCACGTCCTCGCCGGCGGCCTTCATCGCCTTGGCCTTGGAGTCGATGGCCAGCGTCAGCGAGGGGGAGAGCGTCGCCGCCCGGCGGGAAATATGATACTGCATAGCCAGAAACGGGCGCAGGTTGGAGGCCGTCCCGGAGGGTGCAAGCCGGAAGTGGCGCCCATCCCCTCCGCGGATCATCCTCGCCCCGGTCGACGTCATGGAACCCCGCACGGACACAGGCCCCGTCCGGATCAGTGCCTCGCCCATCCACGGGCGGGGTGCCTTCGCCGCGTGGACGCTGCCTGCGGGCATGCCGGTGGTCGAGTACCGGGGCGAGCGGGTGTCCAAGGAGGAATCCCGGCGACGGTGCGCGGCCGGGAACCCGTTCCTCTTCGCCCTCGACGACACCACCGACCTCGACGGGGCCGTGGACGGCAACCCGGCGCGCTACCTCAATCACAGCTGCCATCCGAACTGCGAGGCCCGGCTGCGCGAGGGCGGGATCTGGCTCGGTGCCCTCCGGGATATCCCGGAGGGCGAGGAACTGACCTTCAACTACGGCTACGATTTGACCGACTGGCGATCACATCCTTGCCGGTGTGGTGACCCGGACTGCGTGGGGTACATGGTGGCCGAGGAGTTTTTCCCCCAGATCCGGCGCCTGGCGGAACATATCGAATCGCCCGACCGGTGAGTTGCGGGACGGGGCGGGTGGCGGGGGCGGGGTGCGGGGGAATCACATCCCGCCGGAACTTGGCCGGTCTCCTGCTTTACCGGGAATCCATGATTGCCGATCACCCGACCGTCACCGCCTCCCCCGGCCGTCCGCCGTCCGCCCGTCGCCGATCCATCCGTACCCGCGCCGTGTCACGTCCGGGTTCACGGTCGGGAAGGCACGGGGCCGAGGCGGTGACGGGGCGGCGACCCGAGGGGGCGGGGGGGCGGGTGGAGGATTTCAAGGTGGCGGTACCCCGGGTGGACCAGGTCGATCCGGTGCCGGTTGTCCGGGAGATGGGCGGTGGGCGCGACGGGGATTTCCTCCTTCACCTCTATCTGCGGGAGGCGACCTCGACGCCGTTGCTGGTGCCGGAGGAGGAGGTGGCGCTGGCGGTGCGGGTGCAGGCCGGGGACGCCGAGGCCCGCGACCACATGATCCGCGCCAACCTGCGGCTCGTGGTCAAGATCGCCCGGGATTACGAGGGGATGGGGCTGCCGCTGATGGACATGATCAACGAGGGTAACATGGGCCTGATGCGGGCGGTCCAGCGGTTTGATCCCACCAAGGGGGCCAAGCTCTCGACCTATGCCGCCTGGTGGATCAAGCAGTCGATCAAGCGGGCCATCGCCAACCAGGGCCGGACCATCCGGGTCCCCGCCCACCTGGTCGACCGCATCGCACAGATCCGTCGGGTGGCTCTCCGGCTCCAGGAGGAGTTGGGCCGGCCGCCCGAGGATGCCGAGATCGCGGAGGAACTCGGGCTCCGGACCCGGCGGGTGACCGACCTGCTGCAGGCGATCCAGCGTCCGGTCTCCCTGGATGCGCCGGTGGAGGAGGGGGAGATGGCGATCGGCGAGCGGGTGGCCGACGAGCAGGCCTCGACGGCGTTCGAGGATGTCTGCCGGGGCCAGGCGGTGTCGGCGGTCCGGGAGTTTCTCGACGTCCTCAACGTCCGCGAGCGGGAGATCCTGCGCCTGCGGTTCGGGCTCGATGGCGGCCGGGAGCACACCCTCGAGGAGATCGGGGAGATCTTCCGGGTGACCCGCGAGCGCATCCGCCAGCTCCAGAACGCGGCCCTCGCCAAGCTGCGCCGCTGCTTCGACCAGCGGAATGCCATCCGGGATCCGGACCTGGAGGCGTTCTGGGTGGCGGGCTGAGGGCCTGACCGGTCGGGCTCCGACAAAAAAGCCCCTGACAACCCCGCCCTGATGCCGTTGCATCGCGGGGCCTTCACGAGGCTCCCCGCGGGTTGGTGCCCGGGGTCCGGTTCGCCGCCGGACCCCTTTGTCTGCCGGCACCGGCATTCCGGGGGGGCGCGGGGCGACACCTACCGATGCCAAAGCGCACCGACATCCACACCGTCCTCATCATCGGGGCCGGACCGATCATCATCGGCCAGGCCTGCGAGTTCGACTACTCCGGCACCCAGGCCTGCAAGGCGCTCCGTGAGGAGGGCTATCGGGTGGTGCTGGTGAACTCGAATCCGGCCACCATCATGACGGATCCGGAGTTCGCCGACCGGACGTACATCGAGCCGATCACCCCGGAGACCGTGGAGAAGATCATCGTGGCCGAGAAGGCCGAGATGGCGCGGCTGGGGGCGGAGGGGGCGCTGGTGCTGTTGCCGACGCTCGGGGGGCAGACGGCGCTGAACACCGCCATGAAGCTCCACGGCTCCGGTGTCCTCGAACGGCACGGGGTGGAGATGATCGGGGCCAAGGCCGAGGCGATCGAGAAGGGCGAGGATCGCCAGAAGTTCAAGGACCTGATGATCTCCATCGGTCTCGACGTCCCGATCTCCGGCACCGCGCACAACATGGAGGAGGCCCGCGACGTGGCGGGTCGCATCGGACGCTTCCCGGTGATCATCCGCCCCGCCTTCACCCTGGGTGGCACCGGGGGCGGCATCGCCTACAACCGTGACGAGTTCGAGGAGATCGCCAAGCGGGGCATCGACCTGTCCCCGGTCTCCGAGATCCTGATCGAGGAATCCCTCCTCGGCTGGAAGGAGTACGAGATGGAGGTGATGCGCGACCGGGCGGACAACTGCGTCATCATCTGCTCCATCGAGAACTTCGACCCGATGGGTGTGCATACCGGCGACTCCATCACGGTGGCGCCGATCCAGACCCTCACCGACAAGGAGTACCAGATCATGCGCGACCAGAGTTTCGCGGTGATCCGGGCGGTGGGTGTGGAGACGGGCGGGTCGAACATCCAGTTCGGCGTCCACCCCGACACCGGCCGGATGGTCATCATCGAGATGAACCCCCGGGTGAGTCGGAGTTCCGCCCTGGCGTCCAAGGCGACCGGGTTTCCGATCGCCAAGATCGCCGCCAAGCTGGCGGTGGGGTATCTGCTGGACGAGATCCGGAACGACATCACCCGGGAGACGCCGGCGAGCTTCGAGCCGACCATCGACTACGTGGTCACCAAGATCCCCCGGTTTGCGTTCGAGAAATTCCCGCAGGCCGACCCGACGCTGACCACGCAGATGAAGAGCGTGGGCGAGGCGATGGCGATCGGCCGGACCTTCAAGGAGAGTCTCCAGAAGTGCCTGCGGTCCCTGGAGATCGGGCGCAGCGGGTTGGGGGGCGACGGGAAGCCGTGGCGGGTGGGGACCGACGTGTTCGGCGACCGCGACATCCTGCCGCGCGACCTGATCACCCGTCGGCTGACCGTGCCCAACGCCGAGCGGATCTTCTTCATCCGGCACGCCTTCCGCGCCGGGTTCACGCTCGATGAGATCTTCCAGCACACCCGGATCGACCCCTGGTTCCTGACCCAGATCCAGGAACTGGTGACGATGGAGGAGGAACTCGCCGCGACGGCAAGTTGATCCGGAACGGCCGCCCGGATGCCGGTGGGGTTCCGGGCGCGGTGTCGGGCGTCCCGGTGTTGTCCGCCCTGCTACAGGCCGGCAATTGCCAGGCCTTGGATCAACTTCCGGGCGATCTCGCGCCGGCGTGCTGGCGTCACGGTGACACGTCGACGTCCCAACGTGGCCTTCGCCACCGTGAACAGGAGATCGCACCGGCAGAGCGTCCTGGCTTCACGTGCCGGGAGAGGATCGATCTGGGTGATGCGTCCGGAGGCCTTTCGGAGGACATCCACCACCTTGGGCAATCCGAATGCCAGGGCTTGCCTCATCAGTTCGGACTTTGTCAGACCCGTGGCCTCGGCTCCCCGCTCCACCTCGCGGGTGAGCTTCGCGTCCAAGGGCAGTGGGTAGACTGCGGTCGCCATGCAGGAGTCCTCTACGGACTTGCCCGGGCGTCAATCGCCCCGGGGGAGTCGGAACAGGCTCCGGTTCAGTCCATTTGTCCGGGCGTCCATCCGGCCCCGCCTTCACCGGCCGGGGCGGGACCGGTAGCGCTCGTAGAGCCGGGTATGGCGGCTTTCCAGGGAGACCTCCCGGCCGGCAATCCACATCCGGCGCACCACCGAGCGCACGTCGAGGATGTCGCCATCCACTGCGATCAGGGTGGCCTCCTTGCCGGGCTCGATGCTTCCCAACCGGTCGTCGATCCCGAGGCAGGCGGCCGGGTGCAGCGTGAGACCCCGCAGGGCTTCGTCCCGCGGCAATCCGAAGGCCATCGCCTGGGCGGCGGCGTAGGGCAGGTTCCGCAGGTTGGTGGCGCTGAATCGGTCGGATCCCTCGGAGAAGACCACCCGGACACCCGCCGCCGACAGTCGCGCCGGGGCGGAGAACTGGACGTCCGACGGGTCGATGTCGCGGGGTGGCAGGGTGAAGACGTGCTCGTAGACCACGGGGATCCGGTGGCGCGCGAGATCCTCCGCCACCCGGGCGGCGTCGCGTCCGCCGACCAGGATGGCCCGGTAGCCGCGGCGGACCACCCAGTCCACCGCCGACCGGATCTGCCGGTAGTCGTCGGCGTGGATGGCGATCGGAACCTTGCCGTCGACGACGGGGCGCAGGGCCTCCCATGCGGGGATCTCCAGGTGGGAGGCCGGGGTGGCATCACGGGCCCGGAGGTAGGCCTCGGCGTCGGAGAAGAAGTCGTCGATCTCCCGGAGCCGCCGCTCGCGGTCCCGCGCCTGGTCCTCCAGCGACCGCCATTTGGCCCCTTCGGCCACCTGTTCCTTGGGAGTGGTGTCGAGGCGGAAGGAGGGCCAGCGGAGGTGGAGCGCCGCGAGGGGACGGTAGGCCACGTCCTCGACCGTCCACCCGTCGAGCACGGTGACGCCCGAGAAGCCGCTGACGACCCCTCCCAGGGGAATGGACTCGGCATGGGTGATGCCGTTGGCGCGGGCGACGGCGATGAGTTCGGAGTCCGGGTTGATGGCGGTCCAGGCGGCGACCTCGGGCGTGTAGTCGCCGACCTCGGACGTGTCGCGGGTGGCCCGCACGGCGTCGATTTCCTGCAGGCCCAGGACCGTGGCGGTGGCGATCAGCCCGGGGAAGAGGTGCAGTCCGGTCAGGTCGATCCGGGCGGCATCGGCCGGGATCTCCGTTTCGGGTCCGACCGCCTCGATCCGGCCGTCCCGGAGGAGGATGGGGGCGTTGGTGAGTGCGGGCCCGGCGACCGGGTGGACGGTGGCGCCGGTCAGGACCACGGGAGGGGTGGCGGCCGCCGCGGGCAGCGGGGTGAGGGCCAGCGCGAGCAGGAGACGGTGGACGGCCGGGCGGACGGCGGTCCGGAGTCGGGTGAAGGTTCCGGGGTGCATCGCTATCTCCAGGGTTGTTCGCATTCCATGCAGGCGGAACCCCCGGCGAGGCGGTGGGCCCGTTCGCGGGCGGCGCGGAAGAACTGCTCGCGGGCGGCGTCCGATCCGCCCTTGGCCCCGTCCTTGCCGGCCAGTTGGCGGGCCTTGGCGAGGAGGGCGTCGCGCTCGGCCGCCAGGGCCGCGCTCCGCTCTGTCTCCCGGCTCCGGTCGTAGTACCGGGAGCCGTCGATCCAGGTCTCCAGGCACACCGACCGGCTGTCGAGCGGGTGGCCCGACCAGAGCACGAAGTCGGCGTCCTTCCCCGGCTCGAGCGAGCCCACCCGGTCGGCGATGCCCAGTTGGCGGGCGGGATTCAGGGTGACGAACCGCAGGGCGTCGACCTCCGCGGTGCCCCCGTACTTCACCGCCTTGGCGGCCTCAAGGTTCATCCGGCGCGCGTGGTCGTCGGAATCGGAATTGAAGCTCACCTCCACCCCGCGTTCGTGGAGGAGCGAGCCCGCGTGGGGGATGGCGTCGATCACCTCGTACTTGTAGCCCCACCAGTCGGCGAACGCGCTGGCCCCGGCTCCGTGGCGGGCGATCTCGTCGGCCACCTTGTAGCCCTCGAGGATGTGCTGGAGGGTGCCGACGCGGATTCCGAGGGATTCCATGGTCCGGAGGAAGACCACCACCTCGTCCTGGCGGTAGCTGTGGCAGTGGATGCGGCGGGTGCCGTCGAGGATCTCCGCCAGCGCCTCCAGTTCGAGGTCGCGTCGCACGATCTCCCCCGCGTCGCGTGCGGCCCGGTGGTTGCGGGCGGCGAGGAACCGGTTCTGGAAGAACACCGGGACCCCCATGCGGGTCTGGGGAAACCGGGAGGTGTACTTCTCGCCCCAGTTCGCCTGCTTCACGTTCTCGCCGAGGGCGAACTTGATCCCCGGCGGCGCCCCGGCCATCCGGAGCCCCTCCGGTCCGGCGCCGTCCCGCAGCTTGATGACGCAGTTCTGGCCGCCGATGGGGTTGGCGGAGCCATGGAGGAGGTTGGCGATGGTGAGTCCCCCGGCGAGCTGGAGGCGGATGTTCGGGCTCTCGGAGTCCACCACGTCGGCCATGCGCACCATGGCGGTGCTGGGCAGGGTGGCCTCGTTCACTCCGAGCAGCACGGAATGGCTGTGGCAGTCGATCAGGCCCGGGGTCACGTGCCGTCCCGCGGCGTCGATGACCAGGGCGTCGGGCGGGATCGGGATGTCGGCCGCGGCGCCCACCGCGGTGATCCGTCCCTCCCGGGCCACCAGCACCGCGTTGGACAGCACGCCATCGGCCCCGGAGGTCCAGACCACCGCGTTGCGCACCGCCACCGCGGGCGGGTTGGTGAGGGCACCCCGGCCGGCCAGGGGATCCCGGGCCACCCGCTTGCGGGCGATCCGACGCAGGTCCCGGGCCTTGTCGTCCTCCTTCGCGTCGTCCGGCTTGTCGGCTGGCGACGGATCGGCCGCCAGGGCGTGCACCCGTCCGTGGATCCAGACCGCCTCCACGCGCGACTTCGGATCGAAGTAGTCCCCGTCGACCACGGTGAGGTGGGCCGGGCGCCCGGCGGCGATGGTGCCGAGACGGTCCTCCAGGCCGAGTTGGCGGGCGGGCTCGGTGGTGAGTCCGGCCAGGGCGTCGGTGGCCGACAGCCCGCGGTCCATCGCCTCGCGGAGCCGTTTCCGGAAGTCCTTCCGGTCCGGGAGCCCGTGGGTGGTCAGCGACACCGCGGCGCCAGCCCGGCGGAGGACCGCGGGGTTTTCCGGCGCCCAGTCCCAGTGCCGCAGTGTGTCCAGGTCGACCTGCTCCCAGTCGTCGTCCGACGGGAACTTCGGCAGGGACGGGAAATGGAGGGGAACGATGAACTGGCTGCCGGGGCGGACGGCGAGGTCGGGGCGGCGCCATTCGCCGCCGGACGCGACGACGACCCGCCGGTCCAGGCCGAGTTCCGCCGCCACGTGGTGGGACCGGTCGACCATGAGGACGCCCCCCGGGACGAAGATCACGGGCTGGCCGCGCCGCACGGCCCGGAGGGCGGCGAGGGACTCGTTGTGCGGCGGCCGCGGCGTGCCGCGGGGATCGTCGGCATGCCGCTGTTCCATCCGCGCCTGATGGTCGGCGTCGAGGAACGTCTGCCGGATCGCGGCGACCACGCCCATGGGCGAGGCCGGGAAATGCTCGCGCCCGCCGGGGACGTCGAAGGCGACCACCTGGGCGGTGTCCGGACCGATCAACGCCTCGTTGGGGGTGGTGTCGCCGAGCGTCGCGGCGGCCGACTGGCCGCGGAACAGGCCGTCGGCCGGGATGAAGTGGGCGGCGACGAACCCGAGGGCGCGGAGGGAGTCCCGGAGGGCGGGATCGGGGGCGAGCGAGGCGGCGATGCGCCGTTCGGGCGTCACGCCGCGGAGGGCGTGCCCCGGGCCGGCCGTCCCCGGGTCGGCCTCGTCGCCCCCGGTCCCGAAGAACCGGTACCCGCCCGCCGCGGGATTCCCGCTGCCGGCGTCCCGGCCGGCCCGGGCCGGCGGCGAGTTGCTCGGGGCCGACTCGACCCAGGGTTCGAGGAACCCGGCATAGATGGTCCTGCCGGAGAGATCCCAGACCCGGGCGTCGGGCGGGGGACGGACATCGCGGCCCACCTCCACCACCATCCCGTCGCGGATCACGATCGTGGCCCGCTCCAGTTCCACCCGCGGGTTGGGGAAGACGCGGGCCCCGACGAGCACGTGCACGCCGGGCGGTTCCGGCCGGAACCCCGGGGCCACCCACGGCGGTGCCGCGGCCGAAAGCGAGGCGAGGGCCCACGCCGCGCAGAGGATTCCCGGGAGGGATCGGAGGCCCGTCGGACGCTTCACGCTGGCGACGATCCGTTCGGGATCCGGCGATGTCGAGGATCGAGATGGGAACGACGGCCCGCCCCCCGCTACCACTTCCATGCCACCGACACCGATCCGAACGAATCCACCTTGTCCTGGCCCACGAACTCCTTGCTGCGGACGGTGTGGATGTAGGCGACGTCGAACCGGCGGCCGCTGTAGACGAAGCCCAGCGTGACGTCGGCCCACAGGGGGTGTTTCGAGACCGAGTGGCTGTCCGAGAAGAGGTTTCCGTCCAGGAGCACATTGTGCCCCACCACCCGTCCCTCGATGCCGAGGCTGGCGTAGAAGCCGCGGGGGCGGGTCCCGGCGGCCCGGCCGCCCGAGGGGATGACCGGGTCGTCGATGGTACGCCAGCCGAAGTCGTCGGGGATGTTCCATCCGAGGCGCCACTGGGCGCCGACGGTCGCGTAGGTCCAGGCCGATCCCAGCTGGAGGCCGGCATGGGGCAGGAACTCGGCGGAGAAGTCCGGCCCGGTCGCCACCGAGAACCGCCACGACCGGACGTAACGGGCGTCGACCGCCGGTTCGTTGGAAAGCTGGTTGTCCCATCCGAGGGCCTCGTCGATGTCGCGCAGGCGGTGGACGCCGTTCTGGGACTGTTCACCAAGGGCGGCGGGGCCGACGACGCCGGCGTTGACCGACCACTGGTCGAGCACCGGGGTTTCCGCCGAGGTGTGTCCCCGGACATGGAGGCTCCACGTGGTGTAGAGCCAGCCGGCATAGGGCCGGTCATCCGGCACGAGGGCGGTGGCGTCGGTGTCGCGGGGGGTGTAGATGCTCTGGGTCAGACCGATCCATCCCCTTCGGCCGACCGGGATCATGCCCAGCTTCGGGACGAACCGGGCCAGGGCATCCAGGGCGTTTCCGTCCTCGGCGAGGAAGGGTTTCTCGGCGGCCAGATAGCCCAGTCGGGTCCCGTGGGTGTAATGCCGGTCCGTCCGCACGATCAGGTCGTTCTCCGTCCAGACCTGGAACGCCTCCCCGGCCAGGGCGGGCTGCCCGGGGTCGTCGGCCGCCGCCACGCCTGCGGCCAGCACCCAGGCGAGAAGCCACCCGGCGCGGGGGCAACCGGGGGAGGGGGAGGGGATGGCGGTCATGGGGTCGGGCGGGGAGCCGCGGCGGCGCGGCGGCGGGTGTTCAGGAGGTGAGGCCCAGATGGGTGGCGCCGGCCTCGGCGGCGGTGGCGCCGTCGTGGACCACCGCCATCAGGGCCCTGGTCATTCCGGCCGGGTTCGCGTGCTGGATGATGTTCCGGCCGTAGACGATCCCGGCGGCGCCCTGGGCGATCAGGGCCTCGGTGCGGGCGAGGATCTCGTGGTCGGCCGCCTTCCCGCCCCCGCGGACCAGGACCGGGACTGGCCCGGCGATGCCCACCACCCGATGGTACACCGAGACATCATCGGTGGGATCGGCCTTGATGATGTCCGCCCCCAGCTCCACCGCCTGGCGGACCAGGGGCAGGATCTTGTCCACGTCGCCGTCGACCTGATACCCGCCCGCCTCGGCATTGGGTCGGAACACCAGCGGCTCGATCATGAGGGGCATGGCGTACCGGTCGCACTCCGGTTTGATCCGGAGGATGTTCTGGATGCACTGGTCGGTGACCTCCGGCTGGTCGGGGATCCGGAACAGGTTGACCACCACGCAGGTGGCGTCGAGGCGGAGGGCCTGTTCGACCGGTTGTTCGATCATCCGGCTGAACAGGGTGCGGGGCAGCTGGGTTCCGTAGACGTTGGCCACGTCCGTCCGCAGCACCAGGGCCGGCTTGTCCCGGCCGGGGATCGACTGGAGGTGGCCGGCCTGGCCGATGGTGAGCTGGACCGCGTCGGGCGCCGCCGAGACCACGGTGCGCACGGCCTGGCCGATGTCCTCGATGCCGCCCAGGAAGCCGCGCTCGTTGAAGAAACCGTGGTCGATGGCCACGTCGAAGCAGCGTCGGGAGCGGGCGTTGAACAGGCGGTTGAGGCGGTAGGCTTTCACGGCCCCGAATTGGGCGGTCTCCCGGCGGTGGCGCCAAGCGGAAATCAGCGGATCACCTTCACCAGGACCTTCGATCGCCGGCCGCTGCTGTCGTAGCGTTCCCGTCGGGCCGGCGGCAGGTCGTCCGGCGATCCCTCCTCGTAGCCGGCCTTCTGCTTGAAGTAGTTGAACGCCTGGGTGCTGAGGGTGAACAGCCGCGAGAGACCCAGCTCTTTCGCCCGGGTGTCGACGAATTGGATCAGCTTGCGGCCGATCCCCTGGTTCTCGTGCGACGGGTTCACGTAGAGGAAGGCCAGTTCGCCGACGTTCTGTTCCGGGTAGACGTGGAGGGCGACGCAGCCGACCGGGTTCCGGTCGATCTCGAACAGGTAATAGTCGCCGATCTGGCGTTCGAGCGCGGCGCGGGTGCGCTTCACCAGCTCGGCCGAGGCGACCGAATTCTTGGTCAGGGTGAGCAGGGCGCGGATGTCCTTCTTCAGGGCGGGCCGGATCTGGGTGTATTCGTTCCCGTAGACGAGCGTTCCGACCCCCTCGTTGCTGAACACCTCGGCCAGGAGGCCCTCGTCCACCCGGCCGTTGATGATGTGGACCCGCGGGACGCCCGCCTCGCAGGCCTCGGCCGCGTGCTGCACCTTGGACAGCTGGCCGGGCCGGATCTGGTCGGCCTGCTGCCGCAGGACCTGACGCAGCTCCGCGACCGGCACCTGCCGGAGGAGGTTTCCGCCGAGGATGATCCCGTCGGACCCGGTGATGAAGATCAGCTTGACCGCCCGGAGCTGGATCGCCAGCGCGAGCGCCACCGCGTCGGAGTTCACCCGGTAGGTCTTGCCGTCGCCGTCGAACCCCAGCGGAGGCACCACGGGCAGGATGCCCTGGGACAGCAGGATCTGGAGCATCTCGACGTCCACCCGCTCGACCTTGCCGGTGAACAGGTGGTCGACGCCCCCGAGGATCCCCAGGGGGTGGGCGGTGATGGCATTGGTCGACACCGCCCGGATGTCCGAAATGGCGAGGCCCTCGAGGATCTCGTGGGTGAGGCGGTTGGCCGCGGTGAGGGCGAGCTGGAGGGTGGCCGGGTCGGTGATGCCGGTGCCGTCGAGGTCCGAGGCCGGCATGCCCGTCTGGCGGGAAAGGTCGGCGATCTGCGCCGCCGCCCCGTGGACCAGCACCACCCGGATGTTCAGCGAGCGCAGGACGGCGATGTCCAGCAGCAGGTTGGGAAAGTTGTCGTCGGTGACGATCGCCCCGTCGACCGCCAGGATGAACGTCTTCTCCCGGAAGCGCGGGATGTAGCGGAGGATCCCCCGCAGGTCGGTGGGTTTCACGGTTGGCCAAGCGTCGGGCGCGGATGCACTGGGGGAAAAAGGGACCGGTGGGGCCGGGGATTCAATGCAGAAATGCATCCCGGTCGCCGGATGGGCGGTTGCCGGATTTGACTCGGGCCCGCGGGTCGCGGAGGATGCCGGCCGTCCTTCCCCCTGATGGTTGTCTCCACCCAAGATCGCCGGACCGCCTTCTGGCGTCTCCTGAGCACGCCCGAGCCGCCCCACCTGGACCAGGGCTCACGGGCCGGCGTCCTGCCGGCCGACGAGATCCGGGAGATCGTCGGCCGCCTGGACGTGGGTCCGTCGTTGACGGAGGGCGGGCGCGGGACGCTCGGGGCGGTGGCGCTGCTCTATCACGACCATCACAACGAGGCCCACGACCTGGTGCAGGACCTGACCGATTCGGACGGATGCCTCGTGCATGCCATCCTGCACCGGCGCGAGCCTGACTTCTGGAACGCGCGCTACTGGTTCCGCCGGGCGGGGGACCATCCGGTCTACCGGGTGGTGATGGACCGGTTGCCGGCCGGCGGGGCGCCGGAGGTCGCGGCGATGCGGCGGCGGCTGACCCTTGCGGGGACGCTGGATGCGGACGGGTTGGTCGACGCTTGCGAGGGCGTGTACGGGCGGCCGCCGACCGATCCCCTGGCAGTCTTCCTCCGCGGGGTGCAGCAGGCGGAGTTCGAGGCCCTGGTGGCCCATCTTCTCGCCTGAAGCCCGTCCTCCCCGTCTCATGGCCGAACTCTGGAGCGTGCTCTCCGCCGTGCTGCCGGTGTTCTGCCTGGCCGCGCTGGGCGCCGGGTTCCGTCGGGCGGGATGGCTGACGGCCGCGTCGGACCGCGGCCTGATGCAGGTGGTGGTCAACGTGCTGACCCCGTGCCTCATCCTCGACAAGGTCCTCGACAACGACGCGCTCCGGCGGCCGGGAAACCTCCTGCTGGCGCCGGTCATGGGGTTTGCCGGGGTGGCGGTGGGCTTGGGGATCGCCTGGCTCCTGCGCCGGTCCGCCGGCGCTCCCGGGGAGCGCGGGGAGCGGACCTTCGCCTGTGCCGCCGGGATGCAGAACTACGGCTACGCGGCCCTGCCGATCGTCATCCTCCTGTTCCCGCGGGAGACGACCGGGGTGCTGTTCGTGCACAACCTCGGGGTGGACGCCGCGATGTGGACCCTCGGGCTCGTGGCCCTGGGGCACGCCAGTCCGAGGGAATGGCGGCGGCTGCTCAACCCGCCCATCCTCTCGATCCTCGGGGCCCTGCTGGTGAACGCCCTGGGCGCCCACCGCTGGATGCCGGACTTCGCCCGCTCGACCGTCTCCATGCTCGGTGTCTGCTGCTTCCCGCTCGGGATCATCCTGATCGGGGCGACCATGGCGGACGTGTTCCATGAGATCCGCGGGACGTCGGCCGTCCGCGTGGTGACGATGGCGGTCGCCGTCCGCTGCCTGCTCGTCCCGGTGGCCCTGCTCCTCCTCGCCCGCTGGCTTCCGTGCCCGGTCGAGCTGAAGCGGGTGCTCGCGGTGGAGGCGGCGATGCCGGCGGCGGCCTTCCCGATCGTGCTGGCCCGGCACTTCGGCGGGGATGTCGTGACCGCCGTCCGGGTGGTCGTGGGCACCTCCCTCGCCGGCCTGCTCACCATCCCGCTCTGGCTCAAGGCCGGCTTGTGGTGGTTGGGATTGGACCCGGTGGGACCCTGACCACGGAGCGGCCCGGGAATCCCGGGGTCTCCGCCGTCTCCACCCGGTTGTCCGGCCGCCGCACAAACAACGCCTCGGCCCGGAACCGGCGGGCCAGCCGGAGTCCGTCGGAAGGCCCGAGAACACTCAGCGCCGTGGCCAGGGCGTCGGCGGTCATCCCGTCCCGGGCGATCACGGTGACCAGGGAATGGTCGGTCAGTCCGATGCCCGTCCGCGGGTCGACGATGTGGGAGTAGCGTTTCCCGTCGAGCACCACGTGCTGGAACAGGTCGCCCGAGGTGCAGAGGCTGGCCTGCCGGAGGAGGACCGGGCGGGGCGGGGGGGCGTCCGGCACGTCGAGCGCCGCCACCTCGACCCGCCATCCCGCCTCGCCCGGCGGCGGGTCGCCGGCGAGGAGATCGCCGGCCCCGGCCACCAGGTGGCGCGGCAGGCCCTCGCGACGGAGGATCCGCGCGGCCTCGTCGAGGGCATGGCCCTTGGCAATCCCGCCGAGGTCCAGGCGCATGCCCGGCCGCGACAGGAGGGCGGTTGCCGGACGACGTCCCGCGGAAAGCCTCAGGTGCCGCCATCCGGTGGCGTCGAGGGCGGCCGACAGGCGCTCCGGGTCGGGCAGTTGCCGTTGGCGTCGGGCCCGGCGCCAGAGCTGGATGACCGGCCCGGCGGTGACATCGAACGCCCCCCCCGAGGCCCCGGCCACCTCCTGTCCGCGGGCGAGCACCCGGGCGAGGTCCGCACCCAGCGGCACCCGCTCCCCGGTGCCGGCGGTGCGCGAGAGCCGACTCAGTTCCGATTCCGGATCGTAGTCGCTCAGGAGCCCGTTCAGTTCCTCGATCCGGTCGAACGCGCGTCGCGCCGCCCGGTCCGCCCGGGCTTCGTCCCGGGCATACACCACGATCCGGAAGGGGATCGCCATGTGGACCGACTCGTAGGTGTGGCGAACCTCCGGCGGGGTGGGAGTGACGGAGCGGGAACGGCAACCGACCCCTGCCAGGAGGGTGGCCGCGAGGAGGCACCATCCCGCCACGGAACCAACCGTCGGAAGCGGGCGGGGGGACATCCGGGGAGGGGAGCGGGGGCGGTCAGATGGCCGCGGCGATGGCGTTGCCCATGGCGCGGGTTCCCACCTTGCGGGCGCCGGTATCGGCCGGGCTGAAGATGTCCCCCGTCCGGAGGCCCTGCCGGATCACGGCGGCGACCGCGTCCTCGACCGCCCGGGCCGCCTCATGCTGGGCCAGGCTGTGGCGCAACATCATGGCGGTGGAGAGGATCTGGGCGATGGGGTTGGCGAGGTCCTTGCCCGCGATGTCGGGCGCGGTCCCGCCGGCCGGCTCGTAGAAGCCGAAGGTCCGGTCGCCGGTGGTCGCCCCGAGGCTGGCGCTGGGGAGCATGCCCAGCGATCCCGCCAGCGCGGCGGCCTCGTCGCTCAGGATGTCGCCGAACAGGTTCTCGCACAGGACGACATCGAACTGGGTCGGCCGGAGCATCAGCTGCATGGCGGCGTTGTCGACGAACATGTGCTCCAGCTGGACCTCGGGGTAGGCGGCGTGGATGCGGGTCACCGTGTCCCGCCACAGAACCCCGTTCTCCAGCACGTTCGCCTTGTCGATGCTGGTCACCTTGCCCCGGCGCAGCCGGGCGGCCTGGAAGGCGACATGGGCGATGCGCTCGATCTCCGGGGTGGTGTAGACCATGGTGTCGATCGCCCGCTGGAACCGCCGCGGGGTGCCACCGCCCTCGCGGGTTTCCACCACCTCCTCGGTCTTCTTCGGCTGGCCGAAGTACATCCCGCCGGTCAACTCGCGCACCACCAGCAGGTCGAGTCCGTCGCCCTGGCGTTCCGGCCGCAGGGGACAGGCATGGGCGAGTTCCTTGGGGAGGCGCACCGGTCGGAGATTGGCGAACAGGCCGAATTCCTTGCGGATGCGGAGCAGGGCGGCCCGTTCGGGGCGTTCTTCCTTCGGGATGGTGGGGTCCCGGTCGGGCAGGCCGACCGAGCCGAAAAGGATGGCGTCGACCGTCCGGCAGAGCTCCAGCGTGGCATCGGGAAGCGCCTTGCCGGCGGCGTCGATGCCGGCCCAGCCGACCGGCGCCTCGACAACCTCGATGGACAGGCTGAACTTTGAGGCGACGGCCTGGAGCACCTTCAGGGCCTCCCGCATCACCTCGGGACCGATTCCGTCGCCGGCCAGGGCCGCGACCCGATAGGACGAAGAGCTCATGCGCGCCGCGGAGGTTAGGAGGTGCGGTCCGGCAGGGAAGGCTTTTTCGGGCCGTCGGGCGGTGGTAGTCATCCCTGCGTAGGAGCACCAAATATTCGCTTGCCTTTTCCATCCCCGGTCTGGTTTCCTCTCCCCAGCAAAAGGAGTTCTTCAAAAATGAATATGAAACTTGCATCCGCGCTGATCGCCTTGGGCGTTTCGAGCGTTGCGCTCGGGCAATCGGTCACCTTCACCGGGACGACCCCGTTCTTCTTCCCGCCGGCCGACCAGTTTGACAGCTATCTGGGGCTCGGCGTTCCGGGAGCCATCTCCGTGACGAAGTGGAATCCGGCGAGCTACCCGGCCGGTTCCGTGCTGGTGGGCGTGAGCTACGAGATCAGCCTGTACTCGAGCGCGAGCTACACTCTGTTCTCGCCGGCGTCGGCCACGGCCATCCTGTTCAATTCGGATGTCGATGTGACCGGGCCCTTCCTCGGTTCGCCCTCGTTCCTGAACCAGAATGTCAACTTCTCCATTCCGGTGACTGCTGGTTCCGGGTTTGTCTCGGCGGGACCCTTCAACGCGGGTCCGCTCTCGGACAATGGCAACCTGCTCGCCTATCAGGGTCCGGGTTCGGTGGCGTTCGGGATCGTCGGATCGGGTGAGGCCGGTCTGGTGGCTCTCAACAACGTCGATGGCATCCTCAACCCCGGCATCGCCGGTGTGGTGCGGGTGACCTACGAGTACCGCATTCCCGAGGTTCCCGAGGCCAGCACCTACGCGGCGGTTGGTTTCCTCGCCGCTCTGGGTGGATGGTCGGTGTACCGCCGCCGGAACGCCTGATTCAGGCCCCTGCGAATTCTCCTTTGCTCGGCAGCCCGGCTTCGGCCGGGCTGCCCTTTTTTTAGGGGGCCGCGGGGAGGGGCGGGTCGCCGATCGCCCGCGGTCCCGAAGCGGTGTCGACGCACCGGGCACTTGCGGATGATCATCCGCAGCTACGGGAGCGGCGCTGATTTGGACTGCGGCGGGAAGCGTCAGCGCCACGCCGCTTTGGAAGCTGGACGGGGCTCGCGGGGACGCTCGCGCCACCGCTACCGGGCCCCTGGCGGGAACGGTGGCGGCACAATCAGGCGAGCCACTTTTCGATCAGGGCCTTTTCCTCGGTCTTGAGCCGGGACCGGTCCACCTGACGGGCATTCGTCCGCGCGGCCTCCCGCTGCTGGGCGCGTCCGAGGACGTCGATGTAGACCGCCTGCCACCGCGGCGGGAGGGCCCGCCAATCCCCGGCGGCCGCCTCAAACTCCGCGAGGGATTCCCCGGTGGTGTCGGTCTGGGCCTTGAGGAAGGCGGCCAGAAGGGCGCGGTAGGGGTGACCGGTCGGGATTCCCGCCAGCGACTCCGCGGCGCGCTTGAGGTCCTTGCCCAGCAGGGTCGAGAGGTAGCTGAATTCGAAAGCCACGCCGGGATCGCCCGGGGTGAAATCGTGCAACCGGCTGATGCAGTGGTGGAGGCGGGCCAGTTCCGGCTGGGGGTCCAGCAGGCGGAGGACCTGTCGGGCGGCGGGGACGGTGAGTTCGGGGAACTCCATCAACCGCTCGTAGGCATCCACGGCGATGAGCGGGCGGCCTGCCCGTTCGGCCGCCCGGGCGGCGATGGCGAGGAGTCGACGGGCTTCCGGGGCCCGGGTGGCCTTGTCCACCGCGAGGCGGAGGCGGGCCTCGGTGGTCTCGGCATTGCCGCGGGCGTTCTCGCGCGTGGCCGTCATGGCGTCGATCACCGCGGGATGGATTCCGGCAAGCGCGTTGGTCGAGGCGAGGAGCGTGTCGAGGGACGACCAGTCGGCGCGGGCCGTCATGGACTCGACCCGGAACGTCATGGCGAGGCTGTTGGTGGCCGCCTCGGCGGCCGAGATCAGGTCCATCACCGGGCGCGGCTCCCCGGAATCCAGCAGCCAGTCGGCCACCACCAACCGGTCGCCAAACTCCCGCGGTCCCACCTCGGCCAGAAGGGTTTCCACCACCTGATCCTTCTGTTCCGGCCGGGCCACCAGGCGAAGTCGGGCCCCTTCCAGCAGGTCCGCCAGCTCCGGCTGGCGCTTCCGCTCGAGCGCCCGGGCGATCAGCTCGGCATCGGCCGGAGCCAGCACGGTGAGCACACGGAGGATCTTCGAGGCGTTGGCCTGCTGGTCGGTGTCGACCAAGGCCAGGCCCATGAGCAGGCGGCGACCCTCCTGCTGCCATTCGGGACGGGAACTCCGGATGAGGACCTCGCCGAGCAGCAGCTCCCGCTCCGGGAGCTCCGGACGGGAGAACTGGGCGACCCGGGCATGCTCGACGGCGTCGTCGTACCGACCGGAGACGACCAGCAGGCGGAGCTTTCTCCACAGGAGCTCGTCGTCGAGGGGATCGAGGACATTGCGGGAGCCCAGCTCCTGCTGGAGAAGGTCATAGCGTTCCACCTGGAACGCGGCGTCGAGGTAGGCGAGACGGTCGGCGCGGCTGGCCCGGGCGTCGTTGATCACCAGCTGCCAGTGGTTCAGCGCGGTGGGTTGGCCGATCTTGGTATAGAGCCGGGCGGCGGCGAGGTTCACGTCGAACGACTGGGGGGCCAGCAGCAGGGCGATGCCCAGGTTCTTCAGGGATTCCTGGTATTTCTCGTCGGCGAAGAGGGATTCCGCCTGACGGGCGAGGCGTTCAGCCCGCTGGATCTTGAAGGCCCGGTAGGCGGGGCGGGCGGTGAAGAATCCGACCAATCCCAGAACCAGCACGACGACCACCGGGATGGCCACCCACTTGAGCGACTTGGCGGCCCACTTGTTCCCCCACTGGTACTGCTTGCGTCGCCGACCACCGGAATGGGGACGGGGGTTCTCGCCTGGCGTGCTCATGAACGTGGTTCCAGTATCCCAGCGGATGAGGCGAAGGAAAGCCCGGCGTTGGTCCGGTGGACGGGGATGAAATTCCGGCTCGCCCGTGTGCGCGCTCTCCCTAGCCTCCGGGCATGGCCGCGCCGAACGACCGTCCGCTGGTGGGGATCATCATGGGAAGCCAGTCCGACTGGGAAACCCTGCAGCATGCCGCCCGGCAGCTGGAGGAGCTGGGGATTCCGCACGAGGCGTCGGTGGTGAGCGCCCATCGGACCCCGGACCTGCTGTTCGAGTACGCGTCGACGGCGGTGGATCGGGGGCTGGAGGTGATCATTGCCGGGGCCGGGGGGGCGGCCCACCTGCCGGGGATGTGTGCGAGCAAGACGGTGTTGCCGGTGCTGGGGGTGCCCGTGCTGTCCAAGGCCCTCCACGGGGTCGACTCGCTGCTGAGCATCGTCCAGATGCCGGCGGGGGTCCCGGTGGGAACCCTGGCCATCGGCCAGGCCGGCGCGGTGAACGCCGCCCTGCTGGCAGCCGCCATCCTGGGCGGCCACCATCCCGCCATTCGCACGGCCTACGACCAGTTCCGCCAGGCCCAGACCGGTCGGGTGCTGGCCCGACGGATCCCGGGCGGCTGATCAGGCGATCGCGCTCTCAGGCGATCAGATCCCGGACCACGTGGCCGTGGACGTCGGTCAGGCGGAAATCCCTTCCGGCGTGGCGGAAGGTGAAGGTCTCGTGGTCGAACCCGAGCAGGGCGAGCAGGGTGGCGTGGAGGTCGTGCACATGGACCACGTTCTCGGTGGCGGCGAAGCCGAACTCGTCGGTCGCCCCGTAGGCCTGTCCGCCCTTGGCCCCGCCGCCGGCCAGCCACATGGTGAACCCGTGGTTGTTGTGGTCCCGGCCGTTCTGCTTCCCGGCGTTGGCCCCCGGGGTGGGCAGTTCGACGGTCGGGGTGCGTCCGAACTCGCCACCCCAGACCACCAGGGTCTCGTCGAGCAGCCCCCGCTGCTTGAGGTCCTGGAGCAGGGCGGCGATGGGCTGGTCGGATTCCCGGGCCAGGCGGCGGTGGTTGACCTCGATGTCGTCGTGGTTGTCCCACGGCTGGCCGGCGCCGTGCCAGACCTGGACGAAACGGACCCCGCGTTCGATGAGGCGTCGGGCGATGAGCAGCTGCCGCGCCTGGGTGCCCTCGCCGTACAGGGCCCGGATGTGGGCCGGTTCCCGGCTGATGTCGAACGCGTCGGCGGCGTCCATCTGCATCCGGTAGGCCAGCTCGAAGCTCTGGATCCGCGCCTCCATCTGGGCATCGGCCGCCCGCGCCTTCTGGTGGCGTTCGTTGAGCTCCTGGAGGAGGTCCAGCTGCCGGCGCTGTTCGGGCAGTCCGGTGTAGCGGTTGGTGATGTTCTCGATCAGCCGCTCCAGCCGGGTGTGCTCGGTGTTGATGTAGGTGCCCTGGTAGACCCCGGGCAGGAAGGCGCTCTGCCAGTTCTGGGACTCCTGGATCGGGTAGCCACCGGGGCAGAGGACGACGAATCCCGGCATGTTCTGGTTGTCGCTGCCCAGTCCGTAGGTGACCCAGGACCCGAAGCTGGGTCGCACCTGACGGGCCTCGCCACAGTTCATCAGCAGCAGCGAGGGCTCGTGGTTGGGAACATCCGCCTTCATCGACCGGATGACGCACAGGTCGTCGGCACAGGCGGCCGTCTTCTCGAACAGCTCGGAGATCTCCAGCCCGCTCTGGCCGTATCGACGGAACCGGAACGGCGACTTGTAGGCCGCACCGGTCTTCCGCTCGGTCCGGAGCTTCACCGGGATCTCCCGGCCGTGCCACTCGTCGAGGGCCGGCTTCCGGTCGAAGGTGTCCACGTGGGAGGGGCCCCCGTTGGCGAAGATGTGGATCACATGCCGGGCGCGGGTGGGAAACTGGGGCGCCCGCGGGACGAGGGGGTTCAGGAAACCGTCGGCCGCCCGGGCCGCAACCGGGGTCCCGACCAGGCCGGCGAGCCCCACCAGACCCATTCCCATGCCGCACTGCTGGAGGAATTCGCGGCGGGTGAGGGCCAGTTGGGCGGGATCGGGGCGGTGATGCGACATGACGGGCGGCGGTTGTGCTGGCGGTTTTCGACGGGATCCGGCCCCGGGGGATTCACCGGCGGGGAACCTGTGGCAACCATGGCCCCGGATGACGGCCGACTCAACCGGGGATTGACGCTGGAAGCCCGGGACCTTTCCGGTTGACCGGGCCGGGCGCTCAGGGAGGCTGGGGGTGACATGCAACCCCCGATGCCTTCATTCGTCCGGTGGGCCGCCCTCGCGGCGGTCTCGCTCGGATCGTTCGCCGCCGACTGGGATTCCTACCGGGGCCCGTCCCGGGATGGCCATTCCCCGGAAAAGATCGCCCGTCCCTGGCCGGCGGGCGGGCCGAAGGTCCTGTGGAAGGTCCCGGGCGGGGCCGGGTTCAGCTCGTTCGTGGTCGGCGGCGGACACGCCTTCTGCCTGGAGTTGCGGAACGTCGACGGGGCGGACCAGGAGGTCGTGGTGGCGCGTGACGCGGCCACCGGGAAGGAATCCTGGGCGCGGCCGCTGGGGACGTTGAAGCTCAACGACGGGGGACAGGCCGGGGCCAAGGGCAATGAGGGCGGCGACGGCCCCCGCTCCACGCCGGCGTTTGCCGACGGGCGGGTGTACACGCTTTCCGCCCGCCTGGTGCTGCAATGCTTCTCGGCCGACTCGGGCGAGGAGGTCTGGCGGCATGACCTCGTCCGCGAATTCAACGGTCGGAACATCTCCTGGCAGAACGCGCAGTCGCCGGTCATCGACGGCGACCTGCTGTTCGTGGCCGGTGGCGGTCCCGGCGAATCCCTGCTCGCCTTCCGGAAGGACACCGGTGCGGTGGCGTGGAAGGCCCACGACGAGAAGATGACCCACGCCACCTGCGTCCCGACCACCCTGCACGGGGTCCGTCAGGTCCTCTTCTTCGTCCAGTCCGGCCTGGTCTCGGTCGAGCCGGCGACCGGACGGGAGCTCTGGCGGTATGCGTTCCCGTTCCGGATCTCCACCGCCGCCTCGCCGGTGGTGGCGGGTGACATCGTCTACTGCTCCGCCGGCTACGGCGTCGGGGCGGGGGCGGTCCGAGTCGCCCGGTCGGCCGACGGCGCCTGGTCGGCCGCCGAGATCTACCGCAAGCCCGGCGACAAGCCCCTGGCGAACCACTGGTCGACCCCGGTGCTGGTCGGCGGGCACCTCTACGGGATGTTCCAGTTCAAGGAGTACGGCAACGGGCCGGTGAAATGCGTCGACGTGGCGACGGGCGAGGTCCGATGGGAACGGAAGGGATTCGGTCCCGGGCACGTGGTCGCGGTCGACGGCCATGTGCTGGCGTTGTCCGACGCCGGGGAACTGGTGCTGATCGAGGCCACGCCCGAGGGGTATCGGGAGGTGTCGCGGGCCGACGTGCTGGACGGCAAGTGCTGGACCACGCCGGTGGTTTCCGGCGGCCGTGTCTTTGCGCGGAGCACGACCGAGGCGGTGTGCCTGGACGTGACCGTGCGTGACGCCCGGCGCTGAGCGTGGATTCCGGCGCCTGGGAATGGGCGGCCCGATGGAGCGCCTGGCCGGCGGTGGCCCTCGGGTTGTGGGCGACCCGGTCCGCCCGTCCGGCGCCCTGGTGGCGCGTCGGGTGGCTGGCGTTGCTGCTGCATGAGGCGGCGGCCTTCTGGCTGGTCCACGACGGCAGTCACGGGCGGGCGGTGGCCGACACCGCCCGCCAGGTGGCCGCGGTGACCGGGCGGGAGTTCGGGGGCGCCCTCTACGCCAACCATGTCTTCACCGTGGCGTGGACGGTGGTCGCCCTGATGGGGAGCCGGTGCCCGTCGGGCGGGCTCCGTGTCTGGTCGGCGGTCTTCCTCTTCTTCGCCTTCAACGGCGCCGTCGTCTTCGCCCGCGGATGGGGACGTCTGCTGGGTCTCGCCCTGTTCGGGGCGTGGCTGGCACACCGCCTGTGGGCGCGTCGGGTGGCCCGGCCCCGTCGCCCCGCCGACCCCGGACCGTCGGCATGACCATCCCCTCCCGAATGGTCGCTTTACACCCCGGTGCCTTCGCCCACTATCGGCCCGTCATTTCGTTCACAGACCCCGAATCCCATGCCCAAAGTCATCGCTGAAATGCTGGTGGAGTCCGTCAAGATGGAGCTTCCGGACGTCAAGACCGTCCGGTTCCAGTGGCCCGAGGGGTACGATCCCGGCGAGTTCAAGACCGGCCAGTTCATCACCGTCTACTGGCCCCACAAGACGAAGTACAAGCGGGCCTACTCGCTGAGTTCCTGTGCGCTGGACCGGGGCCACTACGAGGTGACGGTGAAGCGGGACGGCAAGATGGGGACGAGTGTCGTCGACTGGCTGGAGGCCGGGGACCGGATGTTCGTCATCCCGCCCACGGGCCGGTTCCTACCGGTGTTCGATCCGCCGGGCCGGCACCTGATCTGCGTGGCCGGCGGATCCGGCGTGACGCCCTTCCGGGGATTCGTCCGGGAGGCCACCGAGCGCAACCTCGACACCCGGATCACCATCCTCTACACGGTCCGCACCACCCGCGACATCATCTTCGAGGAGGAGTTCCGCCAGCTCGAGGCCCGGAATCCGCGCTTCAAGTTCGAGGTCACCTGCACCCGGCTGCCGGCCGAGGATCCCTGGACGGGCCGGCGCGGGCGCATCACCCCGGAGTGGGTGAAGAGCTTCGTCGACGACCCGGCGAACACCGTCTTCTACGCCTGCGGCACCAACGAGATGGTCGAGGGCATCGAGCACCTGGTGACCCACGACCTGGGGCTCCCGAAGGAGCAGATGAAGACGGAGAAGTGGGGTTGATGCACCCGGATTCCCCGCCCGCCATGGACCGCGACATCCTCTTCCTGCTCAAGCACGACTTTCCGGACGGCCCGGGCCGGCCGTTCTACTGCCCGGAATGCGCCCAGATGAACGGGGTCCTGCACTACTACCCGGCGTTGAGGCACGTGCTCGAGGTGCGGTACGTCGACTACCCCCGTCCGCGCCCGGAGGTGGTGGCGCTGGTCGGTGAGGCCGACCAGGGATGTCCCGTGCTGGTGCTGGGATCGCGGACGCCTCCGGCCCTCGACGGCGTTCCCCTCGGGTCGCACGACGGCCGCTGGTTCGTCAGCGGGGCCGAGGCGATCGGGAACTACCTCTCCCAGGTCCACGGCATCGGCCGTCCGCACTGATCCCCCCCGGTGGTTCGTCCAGATCCCCGCCCGCCGCCTTCCCCACGTCCCATGTCGAATCCCCTGAAACGCACCCCCCTGTACCCCACCCACGAGCGCCTCGGCGCCCGCCTCATCGAGTTCGGCGGATGGGAGATGCCGGTGCAGTACTCCTCGATCGTCGACGAGCACCTCTGTGTCCGGCGCGCGGCGGGCATCTTCGACATCAGCCACATGGGCGAGGTGTTTGTCCGGGGCGCGGGGGCGGAGGCGTTCCTGAACGCCACGCTGACCAACGACGTGCGCCGGTTGGAGGTCGGGGCCGGCCAGTACACGCAGATGTGCAACGAGCGCGGCGGGACCATCGACGACCTCTATGCCTATCGGATCGGCGCGGCGGAGTATCTGCTGATCGTGAACGCGTCCCGCACGCCCGAGGACGTGGCGTGGCTCCGGGCGCGGTTGGCCGCGTGGACCGGGCCCGAGGCGGTGGTGGAGGATGCCTCGGCGGAACTCGGTGCGGTCGCCATCCAGGGACCGCGGGTCGCCGGGTTCATCGACGTGCTGTTCCCCGGGGAATCCATGGCCGGGGCGCCGGTGGACCGGGTGACGGGCCTCCAGAAGAACGAGGTCGGGTCGTGGCGCTTCGAGGGGCGGCCGGTCTGGGTGGCCCGGACCGGGTACACGGGCGAGGACGGATTCGAGGTGGTGGCGCCCGCGGAACTGATGGTGCCGCTCTGGGACCGGGTGCTCGCGGCCGGGCATGCCGCCTGCGTGCAGCCGTGCGGGCTCGGGGCCCGGGATACCCTGCGCACCGAGGTCTGCTACCCCCTCTACGGGCATGAACTCGACGAGGACACCTCGCCGATCGAGGCTGGACTGGGGGTCTTCGTGGCCCTGGACAAGGGGGATTTCGTCGGACGCGACGTGCTGCTGGAGCAGAAGACCCGCGGGCCCGTCCGCCGGTGTGTCGCGTTCCGCATGACCGGCAAGGCGGCGCCGCCGCGTCCCGGATATCCGGTGTGGGTCGGCGGGGAGGCGGTGGGACGGGTGGTGAGCGGGACCCAGAGCCCGTCCCTGGGCATCGGGATCGGCCTCGCCTACGTGCCCCCCGCCGTCGCGGTGCCGGGCACGGCGATCGAGGTGGAGGTCCGCGGGCGCCGATTCCCGGCCGAGGTGGTCCGCAAGCCGATCTATCGCCGTTCGTGACGGATTCTCCCTTTGCCGCAACCGGCCTTTCCTGTTCACTCGCGCGGTCATGAGTTCCGAGGTGCCGTCGGATTTGAGGTTTGCGAAGTCCCACGAATGGGCGCGGGTGGCCGATGGGATCGCCACGGTCGGGATCTCCGACCATGCCCAGCAGGAGCTGACCGACGTGGTCTTCGTCGAGTTGCCCGCGGTGGGGCGCGCCGTCTCCGCCGGCGAGGCGTGTGCCGTGGTGGAATCGGTCAAGACCGCGAGCGACATCTACTCGCCCGTCGGCGGCGAGATCATCGAGGTCAACCCGGCCGTGGTCAACGACCCCTCCCAGGTCAACAGCGCCCCGTACGGCGACGGCTGGTTCTTCCGGGTCCGGATCGCCCGGCCCTCGGACGTCGATTCCCTCCTGACCGCCGACGCCTACCGGGCCCAGATCGGCGGCTGACGCGCCCGCCCTTCACCGGCGCGGTCCCATGAGCCTGTCCCCCGTCGACCCCCGGCTGGTGGTCCCCACGGAGCCTTCGGACTCCGATCCGACCCCGTTCTTCGACGCCTTCCGCGCCCGGTTCGCATCGGAATTCCTGGTGGCCGCGGTCGGTCACCTCGGGATCGGGGAACTTCTCCTGGAAGCGCCGCTTTCCGAGGAGGAGGTGGGCGGGCGGCTGGGGCTGGAGGTGCGTCCGCGGACGGTCCTCCTGACGGCCCTGCGGGCGCTCGGGATCGTGGAACGGCTGGATGACGGGCGGGTGGCCCTGAGCGGGGCGGCCCGGTGTCACCTGCTCCCGGGGAGCCCCCTCTACGTGGGCGACTACTTCGTCCGCGAGGCCGGCCAACCGGCCGTGGTCGAGCTCGTCCACCGGCTGCGATGCAACCGTCCGGTGGGATCGGATGCCGACGGCGTGGGATTCCTGTACCGCGAGGGATTGAACTCGGCGATGGAGGCGGAGGCCGGCGCCCGCGAGTTCACCCTGACCCTCGCCGGCCGGGCGCGGAACGTGGCCCCGGTGCTGGCGGAGCGGCTTCCGCTCGACGGGATCCGCACCCTGCTGGACGTCGGCGGCGGCACCGGGATCTACAGCGTTTCCCTGCTGCGGCGGAACCCGGGACTGCGGGCCATCGTCTGGGACCGCCCCGAGGTGCTGAAGGTGGCGGGCGAGTTTGCCGATGTCAGCGGGGTGGCGGACCGCCTGGAGCGCCGCGCCGGGGACATGTTCGTCGATCCGTTCCCCGGGGAGCCCGATGCGATCCTGCTCTCCAACATCCTGCACGACTGGGACGTGCCGGAGTGCCGTCGGCTGGTCGCCCGGTGCGCGGAGGCGCTTCGGCCCGGGGGACGCCTGTTCATCCACGACGTGTTTCTCGACGACGACCTGGGCGGCCCGCTTCCGGCGGCCCTGTACTCCGCGGCGCTGTTCCAGGTGACCGAGGGCCGGCTGTACAGCGCGGGCGAGTACCGGGCCTGGCTGGCCGAGGCCGGGCTCGATTCCGGGCCGGTGGTGCCGACCCGGGTCAACTGCGGTGTGCTGTCGGCGGTGCGGCCGCACCGGGCCTGACGGAAGCGGAAGGCGCCGGCACCACACGGCCGCCACGGGCCCCGCCCATCGCGCGGATTCCATCGGCGACCCGGCCCGGATACGCTCCACGCCATGTCGTGGCCGCATCGTCTGCTGTTGCTCGTCGGGTCCCTCTGCCTCGCGGCCCTCCCGGCCGCCCGTTCGGCGGAGCCGGTCCGCTCGATCGTCTTCGAGGCCGGGATGGACGGCGTACCGGAGTACCGGGTTCCCGCCGTGGCGGTGACCGGGAACGGGGTGCTCCTCGCGGCGGCCGAGGCCCGCCTGCGACCCGCGTCGGATGGGGGAGCATCGCGGGTGGTGCTCCGGCGAAGCACCGACGGAGGCGCGACCTGGTCCGCGTCGACGGACGTCGGGGAGGTGCCGCCCGACGGGTCGGGGCGTCCGGTGAACCCGGCCGATGCCGTGGCCGACCCCGGGGAACCGACCCGCCACAACCCGGTGCTGCTGCCCGCGGGCGAGGGCGTCGTGCACCTCCTCTACGGCGCGGAACACCGCCGCGTGTTCCATCGGGTCAGCCGCGACGACGGGGCCACGTTCGGACCTCCGACGGAGGTCACGTCGGCGCTCGACCGCCCCGGCGAGCCGCCGGACGGACGGGTGTGCGCCCCCGGGCCCGGACATGGACTGCGGCTGCGATCGGGTCGGCTGCTGGTCCCGGTCTCGCTGTCCACCACCACCGGCGGACCCGGGCAGCGGCCTTCGGCCGTGACCACCCTGTTCTCCGACGACGACGGCGCGAGTTGGCGGGCCGGGGAGATCGTGGCGTCGGATCCCGGCGAGGCGGTGGCGGTGGAACTTCCGGACGGACGTGTGGCGCTGCACCTGCGGCATGCGACGCCGACGCCCCGTCGCGCGGTGGCGTTCAGCCCCGACGGGGCGACCGGCTGGAGCCGGCCGCAGCCGGTCGCGGGTCTGCCCGGGCCCGACACCGGGGCGGGCCTGATCCGTCTGCCGGGCCATCCGCGCGAGGCCCACGCCACGCTGGTCTCCACCCCTGCCGATTCATCCGGTCCCGCCGATCCGTCCGGCGGCCGCGTGGGCCTTGCGCCTCGCAACCTGACCGTCCGGTTGAGTGCCGACGACGGGTCGACCTGGCCGGTGGCGCGGGTGCTGGACACCGGGATGGCGGGCGGCAGCGACCTCGCGGTATTGCCGGACGGGTCGCTGGTCTGCGTCCACGAGAGGGGGACGGCGGCGGGCGGCATGGCGGGGATCGTGTGTGCGCGGTTCGATCTCGACTGGCTGTTCGGTGAGGATCTCCGGGCCGGGAACGACGGGTTTGTCGACCTGTTCAACGGTCGGGACCTTTCCGGCTGGGTGAACGTCAACTGTGCCCCCGAGACCTGGACGGTGGCCGAAGGCGTGCTGCGTTGCACCGGGGTGCCGATCGGCGAACTCCGCACCACGCGGATGTACCAGGATTTCATCCTCGAACTCGAATGGCGCCACCTGCAGGCGGGAGGCAATGCCGGGGTGTTTGTCTGGGCCGACGCGCTGACGGCCCCCGGACAGCCCTTCATCCGCGGGGTCGAGGTCCAGGTGCTCGACGGCCGGGAAGCCGAAGGACACACGTCGGATGGCGACGTGTTCCCGATCCACGGCGCTCGGCTGTCGCCGCTCAACGGGCGTGGCGGGGACCGGGCGTTCCCGGTCACGCGGCGCATGCGGCCGTCGCCGGAGTGGAACCACTACCGGGTCACGTGCCTCGACGGGGTGTTGACCCATGCGGTGAACGGCCGGGTGGTGACCCGGGGTGTGGGGGCGTCGCCCCGCAAGGGATACCTCTGCCTGGAGTCGGAGGGCTCCCCGGCGGAGTTCCGCAACATCCGCCTCCGCGAACTCCCGGCCGCGGTGGCCCTCGCCCCGGTGGACATCGCCACCCCGGCGGAAGGATTCGAGTGCCTGTACGACGGTGTCAGCCTCCGCGGCTGGCACCTGGCGGCCGATGCCCCGGCCCCGTGGCGGGTCGACGACTGGAACCTTGTGGCGACCGGCCGGCCCGCGGCGCCGCCGATGCGGGCGTCCGGCGTCCGGGGCGACGGCGAGTTGATCGTCGACTGGCAATGGCCGCGGGATGGGGAGCAGGGGGATTGGCGCCGGTTGATCGCGCTCCGGGGCCGGACCCTCGACCGGCTCGGGGTGACTTCGGATGCCGAACGTCCGCCCGGGCAATGGAACCGGGCGCGGATCCGGGTCCGGGGCCGCGAGGTGCGGGCGACGGTGAACGGGGTCGAATCGGCGCCGGCATCGGTCGACGGACTCCCGCCCGCCGGCGGTCTGGAATTGCATCCGGCCCCGTCGGCGGCCCGTCTCGCCAACCTTTTCTGGCGTCCGCTGGACTGACCAACCCGGGTGCCGGAAGGCGGGGGGCAGGGGAGAGGGGCTGGGACTGGCGGCGGTTGATGAATCCGCCGACGGCCGTGCGCGGGCTTGTTTTCGGCGGTTCGCCGGGGATGCTCGGCCCATGATCATCCGAGAGGTTGGCCCCCCCAGCCGCATCCGGGCCGGATTCACCCTGATCGAGCTCCTGGTCGTCATCGCCATCATCGCCATCCTCGCCGGGATGCTCCTGCCGGCGCTGGCCAAGGCGAAGGAGAAGGCCAAGTCCATCAGCTGCGTCAACAGCCTGCGCCAGTCCGTCCTCGCGGGGCAGCTGTACGCCAACGACAACGACGACCGCTTCTGTCCCACGTTCTACGTCCGGAACAACAACGCCATCCGCAAGGCGTGGTTCAACTACTTCCAGCCCTACACCGGGACGACCAACCTCCTCCTGTGCCCGAGCAAGACGAAGGGCTTCCGCGAGCTGGTGGCGCTCTACCCGAGCGAGATCCGCGACCAGGCGGTCTCGAACTACGAGGCCAACTTCGCCCTCGGGGGCTGCGACTGGGCGGGTGTCTGGGATGCCCGCGACTGGGCGGCCCGGAAGAACTCCACCGTCACCCGCCCGGCCGGGGTGGTGTACCTGACCGACGGCGGGACCCGTCCGGCGGCTACCCGCGATCCGCAGCGCTGTGTGACCCCCACCTCCCCGGAGAAGCCCGGGGCCTGGGTGCTGCACGACCCGCTGAACAGCGCGCCCTGCGGGGGATGTGTCACGTCGGCCGGCGATCCCAACTGGGGCGGGCCGCATCTCCGGCACTCCCAGCGGAGCAACGTGGCCTTTGCCGACTCCCACGTGGAACCGATGCGGGCCTCCGCATGGTACTGGGGCGGCACCCCGTGGCTGCGGCCGGATCGGGAGGATTGAGGACCTGTCCGGACGAACTTTCCCTTTGACACCCGGGGCCGGGCTCGGGCATGGAACGTCCATCCCTGCTTGGCGGGGAACTCATCCAGAGTGACTGAGGGACTGGCCCGATGACGTCACGGCAACCGGTGGAGCCCAGCTGCCCCACGTCCAGGTGCCAAATCCAGGTCGAGGCGATGGCCTCGGCGAAGATGAGGAGTGCTGGTCCGGCTTGCCGACCCCTTCTCGCTTCGCGGGACGGGGTTTTTTGTTCCCCGGCCCGGCCGGGTTTTCGGGGCGGGTTCCGTGCCCCGGGGCATCACGACGATGAGCGAGAGCCACGGAACCATGAAGGCGCTGAAGTGCCGCGAATGCGGCCGGGAATACCCCCTGAGCGCCACCCACGTCTGCGAGTTCGACTTCGGTCCCCTCGAGGTCGCCTACGACTACGAGCGCATCGCCGGCACCCTGACCCGGGAATCGATCGCCTCCCGGCCCCGCTCGATGTGGCGGTATCGCGAGCTGCTGCCCGTCGCCGGCGAGCCGACCGTGGGCCGGCAGGTCGGCTTCACCCCGCTGGTCCGCGCCGACCGCCTCGCGAAACGGCTCGGCATCCGCGAGCTCTGGGTGAAGAACGACGCGGTCAACTACCCCACCCTCTCGTTCAAGGACCGGGTGGTGAGCGTGGCCCTGAGCCGCTCGGTCGAGCTGGGCTTCAAGACCGTGGCCTGCGCCTCCACCGGCAACCTCGCCAACTCGGTGGCGGCGAACGCCGCCGCGGCCGGACTGGAGGCCTACGTGTTCATCCCCCACGACCTCGAGCAGGGCAAGGTGGTGAACTCGCTCGTCTACGGCGCCCACGTCATCGGCATCAAGGGCCATTACGACGAGGTCAACCGCCTGTGCGCCGAGATCGCCGGCAAGTTCGGCTGGGCGTTCGTGAACGTGAACATGCGCCCGTACTACGCCGAGGGCAGCAAGAGCATGGGCTTCGAGATCCAGGAACAGCTTGGCTGGCGGATTCCCGAGCACACCGTGGTCTGCATGGCGTCCGGGTCGCTCCTGACCAAGATCCACAAGAGCTACCAGGAGTTCAGCAAGCTCGGCCTCGTCCCCGAGACCCCGTGGAAGATCCACGGCGCCCAGGCGACCGGCTGCTCGCCCATCACCACCGCCCAGAAGGCCGGCCTCGACTTCTTCAAGCCGGTCAAGCCCGACACCATCGCCAAGTCCCTCGCCATCGGCACCCCGGCCGACGGCTTCTACGCCCTCAAGGTGATGAAGGAGACGGGCGGGTCGGGTGAGGACGTGACCGACGACGAGATCCGGGAGGGCATCCGGCTGCTGGCCGAGACCGAGGGGATCTTTGCCGAGACCGCGGGTGGGGTGACGGTGGGCGTGGCGAAGAAACTCATCGCCCAGGGGAAGATCCCGTCGGATTCCAGCGCGGTGCTGTGCATCACCGGCAACGGCCTCAAGACCATCGAAGCCATGACCGGCCACGTGGGGCAGACCCGCGACATCCGGCCGAGCCTGCGGGAGTTCGAGGCCCTGCTCGCCGGAGGACAGCGGAAGCCCGTGGCCGGCTGAACCGACGGCGACACCCCGATGAACCCCAGCCTCCCGACCGTCCGCGTCTCCATCCCGCCCACCCTGCGTCGCCTGTGTGGCGATGCCGACGTGGTGGAGGTCCAGCCGGGGACCGTGGCCGCCCTGGTCGAGCAGTTGCACGGCCGGTTCAACGGCATCCGCGACCGCCTGTGCGACGAGCGCGGCCGGTTGCGCGGGTCGGTGTTGGTCTTCGTGAACAACGAGGACATCCGGTTCCTCAAGTCCCAGGACACCCCGCTGCGCCCCGGGGACGAGGTGAGCATCATTCCCGCCTTCGCCGGCGGGTGAACCTTCGGGCGCCCGGGATCCCGTCCCGTCCCCAGCCCGGAACGATTCCGACGGCCCGGCCGTGTCGGCCGGATCCCCTTCCGCAGATCCCCCGTCGCTTGCCCGTTGCGTATCGGGGGCCTGAAACGAGCCTGTCACCCCCGTGCAGCCGGGTTCGCGGTGGTTCGTGACGCTGGGCGGGGCCGGCCGGTCCAAGTTGCGGATGAACCCGTGGATCGAGTCCGTGCTGGTCCTGTTCCTTGCGGGCGCCGGGGCGGCAACGGCCTGGTGCACGCGATGCGTGTCCGGTCGGGGATGGGTCGGCGTGGCGGTGCCGTCCGTGGTCCTGCTGACCGGACTGATGGCCGGACGGCGGTTCGGGGCGGCGATCCTCCCTTCGGAGTGGATTCTCGCCCTCGCCTCGCCTGCGGCGGCGTCCCTCCTGGCGGTCCTCCTGCCGCTCGCCCTCCTCACCCCGGGGCTCCGCCTCCCGCGCCGTCGCGACCGATGGGCGGTGGGAACCGTCCTCCTGGCGGCTGTCGGTCTCCACTGCCTCGTCCCCCCGGTGTCCGCGGGGTGGGTGGCCGGCCGGTTGGACCGGCTTCCCACCGAGTGGGGCCCGGATGGAGTGTGCCGGCAGGGAACCGACTTCACCTGTGGCCCGGCGGCGGCGGTCACGGCATTGCGCCACCTCGGACTGGAGGGTGGGGAGGGGGAACTCGCCCGCCTCGCATGGACCAGCCCCGCCACGGGCACCCCACCCGAAGTGCTGGCCCGGGTCCTGTCGGAACGCTACGCCGCGGCCGGTCTGGAGGCGCGTTTGAAGGCGGGCGCCGCGGCACGGGAGTGGTTCGGGCGAACCCCGGTGCTGGTGGTCGTCCGGTACGGGCTGCTCCTGGACCACTGGTGGTACGTCCTGGGGGCGGAAGGGGACGGGTTGTGGGTCGCCGATCCCCTGGTGGGGTTGGAATGGGTCGGTGCGGCGGAGTTCGACCGGCGTTGGCGGGGGGTGGCGGTGGTGCTGCATCGGCCGGGAATCGATCCGGTCGACAACATGCGCCCGGCATTTCCCAAGCGTTGCCGTGTCCGGGGGATCGGGAGTACACAGGATGCCAGCTCAGCGGAGGACCATGATGAACTCGACGAAGTGCGGAATGATGTGGGCCGGGGCGGCGGGCGTCCTGGCGTGGCTGGCGGCCGGAACCCTCGGGGCGGCCCGGGACGAATCCACCGGCGAGGTGATGCGCCTGAAGCTGGGGCACGCCCACCGGGTGATGACCGCCCTCGCACTCCATGACTTCGGCGGCCTCCAGCGCGAGGCCGAACAGTTGTTGCGCCTCAGCCAGGCCAGCGGATGGCACGCCCGGCAGACCCCGGAGTACCAGCTGTTCACCACCGAGTTCCGTCGGGCGGCCGACGGGCTGGTCGACGCGGCCAAGGCCAAGAACATCGACGCCGCCACCGTGGCCTACACCCAGATGACCTTCAGCTGCGTCAGCTGCCACAAGTACATGCGGGGTGGGAAGGTGGAGAAGACCCTGCTCCCGGTCGGCCCTTGAACCAGCAGCCCGGCCCACCGGCCGGGCCCCGGGATCGCGGGTTGAAATCGCGGGGCTGACCGGTAGGTTCCGGCCCACGATGCTTGCGGATCGCGACTACATGCGGGAGCCCGGGTACCGCGATCCCCTTTCGGTGACCGCGAAGCTGATGATCGCCCTGGTGGTGGTCTTCATGGCGCAGGCGATCAACGCGGTGTACCTGCGGATCCCCTTCGAGGAGTATCTGGCGCTGTCGGTCGATGGGTTGCGGCGGGGATTCGTCTGGCAGGTGCTCACCTTCCAGTTCCTGCACGGCGGGCTGACCCACCTGCTGTTCAACCTGATGGGGCTGTGGTTCCTTGGACGGATCGTCGAGGGATTCCTCGGGCCGCGTCGCTATCTGGTGGCCTATCTCGGATCCGGCGTGGCCGGCGGGGTGCTGCAGTCGGTCCTGGCCTGGTCGTTTCCGGCCCACTTTGGCGGAGTCCTCGTCGGCGCCTCCGCCGGCCTGTTCGGCATGCTCGCCATCTTCTGCCTCCTGGAGCCCGAGGCCGAGGTGCGGGTGATGTTCGTCCTGCCCCTCAAGGCCCGGGTCCTCCTGTGGGTGGCGGCCGGCATCGCGATCTTCTTCACCCTGGTCCCCGCCGGTGGGGGAATCGCCCATGCCGCCCACCTGGGTGGACTGGCGTTCGGTGCGTATTTCATCCGACGCGGCTGGCACCATGATTTCCAGCCCCTGCCCGGGGCCGGGTGGTGGCAGGCGTGGAAGCGTCGGCCGGGCCGGCCCGCCGGGAGGCCCGTTGGGCGGTCGGGTGTCCCTCCGGTGGTGGGGCGCAAGCCCCGGGTCACCGTCACCCCGGCGGCTCCCGAGCCGCCTTCCGACGGCGAGTTCATGAGCCGCGAGATCGATCCGATCCTCGACAAGATCGCGGCCCACGGGATCCACAGCCTGACCGACCGGGAACGCCAGATCCTCGAGGCAGCCCGGAGCCGCATGGGGCGGCGGTGACGAGCTAAGGGCTTGGCGGCGTCCGGGACGTTCCCTTGAATCCCCCGCGCATGATTCCGCGTTACACCCGGCCCGAGATGCGGGCGATCTGGACCGACGAAAACCGTCTCCGCCTCTGGTTGCGCATCGAGGTGCTGGCCGGGGAGGCCCTGGTGAAGGAGAAGGTGGTGCCGGCGGCGGACTTCGCCCGGATCCGCAAGGGGGCGGCCGCGTGGGAGGAGGATCTGCCCGGGTTGGTGGCCCGTCAGAAGGAACTCGAGAAGACCCTGAACCATGACGTCATCGGGTTCACCACCGCGGTGTCGGAGAAGATCGCCCACCAGGCCAGTCGGTGGCTGCATTTCGGGCTGACGAGTTCCGACGTGGTGGACACCGCCCTCGCGGTGCAGCTGGTGCAGAGTGCCGACCTGCTGGTGGCCGGGCTCAAGGGGTTGCGGAAGGTGATCGCTCGCCGGGCGCGGGAGCATCGGTTCACCCCCTGCATCGGCCGGAGCCACGGGATCCATGCCGAGCCCACCACCTTCGGCCTGAAGCTGGCGCTCATGTACGACGAGATGGGGCGGGCGATGGAGCGCCTCGTCCGGGCGCGGGCGGCGGTGGCGGTGGGGAAGGTGTCGGGCGCCGTGGGGACCAGCGCCCACCTGTCGCCACGGGTGGAGGCGCACATCTGCAGGAAGCTCGGCCTGCGGCCGGCGCCGTTGGCCACGCAGGTGGTGCAGCGCGACCTGCACGCCGAGTTTGCCACGGCCCTCGCGCTGGCCGGTGCCAGCCTGGAGCGGTGGGCGGTGGAGTTCCGTCACCTGCAGCGGACCGAGGTGCTGGAGGCCGAGGAGCCCTTCACCCGCGGCCAGAAGGGCAGCAGCGCGATGCCCCACAAGCGCAACCCGATCACCTGGGAGCGCATCACCGGCCTGGCGCGCGTCCTCCGCGGGAACGCCGTGGCCGCGCTCGAGGACGTGGCCCTGTGGCATGAGCGCGACATCAGCCACAGCTCGGTCGAGCGGATCATCTTCCCCGATTCCTGCACCCTGCTCGACTACATGCTGGGCTTGGCCACCCGCATGATGGAGGGGCTCAACGTGTATCCGGAGAACATGCGACGGAACCTCGGGCTGAGCCTGGGCATGTGGAACAGCCAGACCGTGCTCCTGGCGTTGATCCGGAAGGGCCTGACCCGCGAGGAGGCCTACGAACTGGTCCAGCGCGCCGCCATGCAGACCTGGGCGGTGAAGCATGCCGGTCGGGACGACGCCGATTTCCTCGCGCAGTTGCAGGCCGATCCCGACGTCGCCCGGCATTTTGCCCCGGGGGAACTTGGGAAGCTGTGCTCGCCCGAGTTCCACTTCCGCCATGTGAAGGAACGGTTCAAGGCGGTGGGGCTCTGAGCGATGTTCGTCCGCAGATGTCGGGAGGCTCCGGAGCAGGGGAGGGAGAACGACAACGAAGGGTGCGAAGGGACGAAGATCACGGATGCCTTCTCTCGCTCGGGGCCCTGCTGCCCCCCGCATGCGATTTCCCGTAGCCGCGGCCGATAGGCCGCGGGTCTGTGCCTCGGAGCGTTTCCGCCGATGGCCGTTCGTCCTCTTCGTAGCGGCGGCCGTTAGGCCCCCGAGCCCCTGCATCCTTCGAGCCGCGCTGCCGCTTCGGGTGGGTCCCCGGTAGCCGCGGCCGATAGGCCGCCGGTCTGCGTTTCCCCAGAGCGCCGCCGCCCATCGCCGCTCGCATTCCTCCGCGTCTCAGCGCCGCGGGAAAAAAAAGATCTCTTCCTCCTGAAATGCCCGCTGGACGTAAGGGATGTCCTGATGGCGAACCCGGATGGTTCCCCAAGGAGTCATGAAGACCGTCCTACGAAGAGGTCAAAGCTCGCTTTTGACACAAGTGGTTGGATCTCGCACCCGCTTGAGGCACGTGGGTGGACGACACGGCGGGGCGGATGACCGGGTTGACCGTGCAGGGGCCTGCCTGTGGTTGGGCGTCGGTCCCTCCCGGGACCGAACCGCTCGCGGGAGCTCGCGGCTCCGGATGGGCGTGGAGACCCGAGCGGCAACCCGGCTTCCGTCCCCTCGGGGTCGGGGTCGGAATCGGCATCGGAATCGATCTCCCTCCCTCCATCCCCGGCCTCTTCCGGAGCGCCGAGCTCCTGCGAGGCGGGGGCAAGGGGATGAAGGGGTCGATCCGGTTCTTCTCTCCGTTTCTCCGTGCCCCTGTGAGAGATCGCCTCAGGGCTGACTTCGGAGAGGCCTCACACGGAGCCACGAAGACACGGAGGGGATGCCGGGAGCCGGGCGGAGCGGTGGCAAGGAGCCGGGCACCCGTGGATGATCATCCGCAGCTTCGGGGCGTCGCGCGATGTGGAGTGCGGCGGGAAGCGTCAGCGCCACGCCGCTTTGGAGCGGAGCGGGACGTGTGGAGGAACCCTCGTGCTGGAGCGTGCCCCTCCTCATCGATCGCCTCCGGACTCCCGGGCGGTCCGGCCTGGGCCAAAGCGGTGTCGACGCTTCGCTCTGCCACCGCAGTCCATAGGGGCGCCGGTCCGGACCGGTGGCGCGAGGCTCCCGCCGAGCTGCCCTGCCGCCGCCCCACTCCCGGCATCCCCCTCGGGGTCGGAATCGGCATCGGAATCGATCTCCCTCCCTCCATCCCCGCCCTCTTCCGGAGCGCCGAGCTCCTGCGAGGCGGGGGCAAAGGGGCGAAGGTCGTCGATCCGGTTCTTCTCTCCGTGTCTCCGTGTCCCTGTGAGAGATCGCCTCAGGGCTGATTCCGGAGGGGCCTCACACCAGGCCACAAAGACACGGAGGGGATGCCGGGAGCCGGGCGGAGCGGTGGCGAGGAGCCGGGCACCCGTGGATGATCATCCGCAGCTTCGGGGCGTCGCGCGATGTGGAGTGCGGCGGGAAGCGTCAGCGCCACGCCCCTCGGCCGGGAGCATGCCGTCGGTAGGGAAGTGGCGGCGCAGCAGATTCTTCCGCAGGCCGAGGAATGAGCGAGGCGTCCACGCGGCCGCGGGACAACGAGCGAACGACGAAGGACCTGCGGAAGAAGATCCAGCCGACACGACCGATCCGACTGCGTGATTCCGGCTCAGGTTTCGGCTTCGGTCATGGGTAAGGCGTGAACTCGTTCGGCTCGCGCGTGAGCAAGCCCATCAGCTTGGGATGGATGAACAGCTTTTCCCGACCGACGCTCCGTTCCTCCAACACGCCGACCTTCACCAGCGCCTTCAGATAAACCGAGGCGGTCTGGCGCCCGGCGATCTTCCGGGCAGTGATGTTCTGGATCCGGCAGTACGGCAGCTCAAACACCAGATCCATCAGCTCATGGCTGTAGATCTTCGGCGCGGACACGCGGACGTGGTCCGAGGTGTGCTGCTGCAGCCTTCGCACCGCCGCGACCTTTGCCACGGTCCAACGTGCGGTGTCCTCCACGCCCCGGAGCATGAACAGAACCCATTCCTCCCACCCGTCCGTCTGCGTCACCGTGCGCAGCAGCCGGTAATAATCCGCCTTGTGGCTGATGATGTGGCGGCTCAGGTAGAGGATCGGCAGCGTCAGCAGCCCTTCGCTGATGAAGAAGAGGCTGTTCAGCACGCGGCCGGTCCGGCGGTTGCCGTCCGTAAACGGGTGGATCGCCTCGAACTGGTAATGGGCCGCCGCCATCCGGATCAACGGATCGATCTCCGTCGCGTCGTGCAGAAACCGTTCCCAGTTCGCCAGCAGCCCGCGCAGCAATGCCTCGCCCTCGGGCGGGGTATAGACGATCTCACCGTCGGCCCGGGCCAGCGCCGTGCCGGGAATCCTCCGCACCGTCATCGGCTGCCCCTTGACCAGGCTGCACACCTCCTCCGCCGTGCGCGTGGCCAGCGGGCGCCGTTGCAGCGACTGAAAGCCCTCCAGCAACGCCCGGCTGCATCGCAGCGCCTCCCGCGTGGATGCGTCCGCGCCTTCATCCATGTCGCGGAACTGGAACAGCCGATCCGTCGTGGTGATGATGTTCTCGATCTCCGAACTGGCCTGTGCCTCCAGCAGGGGCAGCGTGTTGATCAGCACCCCCTGATTGGGGATCAACTCCGCCGCCTGCTTCAGTTCCGCCAAGGCGGCCCGGGCGGCAATGCACCGCTTGAGCACCGCCTTGGTTTCCAAATCCACCGAGGGTGGCAGCAGCGGCAGGGCGTTGAAGGGTGCCTCGGGACGCCATCCCGGCCGGATCGACGGACGATTTGGGCCGGACGGCATGGGTGGACGTTATGTCGATGGGCTCGACCCATCAATTGGACATGTCGATAAACATGGTTCGTTTCGACATGACGGCGGTCAAAGGGGTCAAAGCCCGCTTTTGACACAAGTGACTGGATCTCGCACCCGCTTGAGGCCCGTGGGCGGAGGACGCGGTGAGCCGGACGCTGGACACGGCGGGGCGAATGACCGGGTTGACCGTGCAGGGGCCTGCCTGTGGTTGGGCGTCGGTCCCTCCCGGGACCGAACCGCTCGCGGGAGCTCGCGGCTCCGGATGGGCGTGGAGGCGCGAGGCTCCGGCCGCGCTGCCGGGTGGCGCTCCGCTCCCGGCGTCCCCCTCGGGGTCGGAATCGGAATCGATCTCCCGTCTTTCCCTCCCACCACCGCCGTTTTCAGGTCAGTCCCGGAGGACCTGGTCGGGGAGATCGTTCCGGTCGCCGTCGTTCTTGGGAAAATGACGCGCCAGCTCGGCGCCGATCCGGGCGACCGCGCCCGTGATGGCCGGGGTGACATCCCCCGACCTCAGCTGCTGCTCCAGCGCCTCCTCGGTGGCATCCCAGAAGCGTTGGCCGGCGCGCAGGTGGATGGCCTCGTCGCCGAGGATGGCGCAGGTCCGGGATTTCGGCGCGAGGAACAACAGCACCGCGTTCCGCATCGGGGTGCGCTCCATCCCGAGCCGGGCGAACTGGGCCCGGGCCACGGCCAGGGCATCCGGCGCGGGATTGCGGCTCACGAACACCCGGATCTCACCCGACGTGCCCGCCTCGGCCTCGCGGATCGCGGCCAGAACCCGGTCGTCGTCGAGCCGGTCGAAGAAGTCGGAGGTGTCCATGGAATGCGCCCCAGCCTACCAGCGTCCGCTGGCCCCGCCACCCCCGGAGAATCCCCCGCCGCCCGAGAAGCCGCCCCCGGAGAACCCGCCGCCGCCCCAGCCCGAGCCACCCCGCATTCCGCGGCCGCCGTAGTACACACCGGTGTTGCGTCCGAGGAGCATCGACCAGGTGATGACGAGGAAGACGAGCCCGACGAACACCCCACCGGCGAGGGCGGCGACGACGGTGCCGAAGTGGCCGATGGCGCCGATGAACGCGCCGGGGATGCGCTGGATGACGCCGGCGGCGCCGTGTCGGGCGCCGACCACCCGGCCGCGGACGAAGAATCCCACCGTGCCCCCGACCAGGCCGGCCGCGATGGCGAGGAACAGGGTGAACGGACCGACCCGAACGCTCCGTCCGCCGCCCTGGGCGACCGTCCGTCCGGAACCCCGGTATTCGCCCCGGGTCGCCGCCAGGATGGCATCCACCCCGGCGGTGATCCCGCCGTCGAAGTCCCCGGCGCGGAACCGCGGCGTCAGCTCGTCGCGGAGGATCCGTCCTGCCAGGGCGTCCGGCAGGGCCCCTTCCAGGCCGTAACCCACCTCGATCCGCATCTCGCGGTCGTCGACGAACACCGCCAGCAGGGCCCCGTTGTTGATGTCCTTCCGTCCGATGCCCCAGTGGGCGAACGTGCGGTTCACGTGTTCCTCCAGGGTGGTCCCGGGCGGCAGGCTGCGCTCGGTCCAGACCACGACCTGGGACGAGGTGGCCCGCTCGAACTCGACCAGCTTCCGGTCGAGCGCCTCCACGGTGGCGGGTCGGAGGATGCCGGCGCGGTCGGCGACGTGTCGGGCCGGCGGGTCGGGCGGGGCGGGTTGGGCCGCCAGCGGGATCCGGAGGGCGAGGAGCGTCCACAGGACGAACATCCGCACCGCGCCGCGGCCGGGGGAGTGTCGGCCCGGGAAGGTCCCGGGGGCGGATCGGGTCATCAGCGGGCCTCCGGCGTCGGGTTGGTGTTGAACTCCACCCGTGGGGCGGTGGCGGCACCGGCGTCGGACTGGAAGTAGGGCCGGGTCTGGAAGTTGAACAGCCGGGCCATCAGGGCCCCCGGCATCTGTTCCACCCGGGTGTTGTAGCGTCGCACGGCGTCGTTGAACCGCTGCCGTTCCACGGTGATGCGGTTCTCGGTGCCCTCGAGCTGGACCTGCAGGTCGCGGAAGGCGGCGCTGGCCTTCAGGTCGGGGTATCGCTCCGCCACCACCAGCAGCCGGGAGAGGGCGCCGCCCAGCATTCCCTGGGCCTCCTGGAACCGGCGGAGATCCTCGGCGGTCGACGGGGCCTCGCCGGGGTTCAGCCGCATCTGCCCGACCGATGCCCGGGCCTCGGTCACCTCGCGGAGGACCGAGCGCTCGAACCCGGCGGCACCCTCGACCGTGCGGACCAGGTTCGGGATGAGGTCGGCCCGGCGCTGGTAGACCGTCTCCACCTGGGCCCAGGCCTGGTTCACCTCCTGGCGTCCGGCGACGAACCCGTTGTAGGAACTGCATCCGCCGACCACCAGCCCGAGGAGCAGGACGCCGACCGCGGCGACACCCAGCAGGAGGACTTTCTTCATGGCCAGCAACGAAGCGGATCCGGGTCCGTCTGTCAGGTGGAAGTTCGTCGGGCCCTTCCCATCGGGTCCCCGTCCACGGCCCGGGCCGGCCGCTCAATCCGTCGGCGCCGGCCCGGGCAGGCGGACGACGATCCGGGGAGGCTCGGATCCGGAGGGGGGCACGGCCCGGGCGTCCAGTTCCTCCTGTTCGAGGGCCCAGAGGCGTCCGCTGGCGGCCACGGCGTGGGGGGTGTCGGCATGCTCGCGCACGATCCGCTCGAGGTGGCGCCGGGCGGCGGGGATGTCCTTCCGGTGCGCCAGGTGCCATTCGGCCAGGTGGGCCAGCCAGACCGGGTGCCGGTCGGCCGGGGACGCGGGATCCCGGAGCAGGGCCTCCAGGTCGCGGATCCCGTCGGCCACCTCCCCGAGTTCGCGGACGCGCAGGACGGCCAGATGTTCCCTGGGGGCGGGGTCGTCCGGGGATTCCGCGATCCGTTCCCGCAGGCGGGCGGCCCGGTCGCGGGCCGGCGTGGGGCGGTCGCCGGCGACCCGTGCCGTGGCGCTCAGCGCCGGCAGGGCGAGGGTCCGGGGGGCCTGCCGGTCCTTCAGCTCGGCCCGGTCCCGGGGAAGCTGGGCGAGGCGGTGGCCCGCGGTGACCGCGAAGGGGGTGCCGGCGCATCGGCTGACGATCTCGCCGAGGGCGCGTCGGGCGGCATGCGGATCCTGGCCGAGGTTCAGGTGCCAGTCGGCGAGCCGGGTGAAGGCCTGGGACAGCTCGTAGGGCGTGAGTCCCGGCTGGCTGGTGAGGTCCCAGATCGTGGCGTCGGCCTCGCCCAGTTCGCGGAAATGCTCGGCGTACAGCTGCGCCAGCAGCATCCATCCCTGGAAATCCGTCTCGCAGGCCTCCAGCTGCGCCAGGACCTCGGCCTCGGCATCGGCGTACTTCCCGAACTTCATCCGGCCGATCGCCCGCCCGTAGGTGGGAGCGGCCGGGGGGCGTTCGGGCGAGCCGAAGTGGACCAGCGGCCAGACGGCGAGCAGGCCGGCGAACCCGGTGGCCCAGGGGCCGATCCACCAGAGGAGGGCGCCGGCGGGGAGGAGGAAGATCACGGCGTAGAGGCCCAGCAGGACCTTCAGTTCGCCCCGGTCCAGTTCGCCGGCCCGGATCCGGGGAAGCAGCCAGGCCAGGGAGACGGTTCCCCAGAGCGAGGCCGTCCCGAGCGTCACGGTGCCGAGTCCGAACATCCAGGCGGCTGCGGCGGTGGGGGGCGCCTGGGCCCGGACGGTGAGGCCCGGGGCGATCGGGGCCACCCCGGAGAGGGCGCCGCCGAGGACCAGCAGGTTCCAGAGGGCGATGACGAGGACCGGGGTGGCCAGGCCCCGGAGGATCCAGGTGCCGAAGTCGGGAAGGGTTTCCTCCGCGACGGGACGTCGCGCGTAGCGGTCCCAGTAGACCCGGGCGAGGGCGACGACCCCCCAGGCGGCGCATGCCGCCAGGACGAGGGCCAGGTTGCCGCCGAGCATGGCCGAGTGTGCGCCCGGCCGCCCGGGCCGCTCAAGCGGGGTTTTCGACCGGCCGGACGTGGGCCCCGACCGCGGCCCGGACGGCCGTCACCAGGGCCGCCACCCGGGTGGCGAGGGGATAATCCGACGGGGCCTCGAGGGTGTAGCTGAGGGGGCCGTGATGCTGGAGAAGCCAGAAGGCCTCGGGCCAGTCGGGCCGTTCGAGGGGGTCGTCCGAGGGCCGGATGATCCCCGGTGCCGTGGTGGGACGCCCGTCCACCACCGCCGCCCGCTCGATCGGGCAGACCGCCGCGACGGCGTCGACGATCGTCGACGCAAGGGACGGCGACCCGGCCGGGTTGAGCTCGTAGAGATAGAACCCGTCGGCCTCCCAGTCCTCGTGCAGCAGCAGGGCGAGGTCGATCGACGGCACGCCGCGGAGCCAGTCGATGTGGCTGCGGACCTCGGGTGAGCGGAGGTGGTTGTAGTCCCGGTTGAGGTCGAGGCCGTCGTCGTTGTGCCGGGTGGACCGTCGGCCGCCGGTCGGGTTGAGGCACGGACAGAGCCAGACGTGGGCGTCGCGGGGCAGGGCGTCGGACCGGATCAGCTCCAGCAGCGCCAGCGGCCCGGCGGGTTCGTCGCCGTGGATGCCGGCGGAGAGGTAGAGGTGTCGACGGGGACCGTCGGGGGCGGGTCGGTGGAGGAAGGTCAGGGGCCGGCCGGGGGCCGCCTCCCGGGTTTCCATCCGCCACTCCGCCGCCGTCGCGGCCGGGAGCAGGTCGCGCAGGATCTCCCCCACATCCACGCGTTCCCCGTGGTAGCCGTCGCGGTTCCTTCCGAGTCGCTGCACCCCGGGATCCTGCACCGCGGCCGGCCGGGTGCCAACCCGGCGTCGGCTCGACAGCCGACGCGGGACGCGGGCAGCGTGGGGGGGTGTCGCGGGTGGTCCTGCATGTGGACATGGATGCGTTCTTCGCCTCGGTGGAGCAGCGGGACCGTCCGGAGTGGCGGGGGCTGCCGGTGATCGTGGGCGGGGCGCCCGACCGGCGGGGCGTGGTCTGCGCGGCGAGCTACGAGGCCCGTCGGTTCGGCGTCCGCTCCGCCCAGCCCACCCGCACCGCGGCGCGCCTGTGCCCGGCCGGCATCTTCGTCCCGCCGCGCATGGACCGGTACCGCGAGGAGTCGCGGGCGGTGATGGCGATCCTCGCCGACACCGGCGCGGTGATCGAGCAGGTGTCGGTGGACGAGGCCTATCTGGAGTGGGCGGACGGCCCCCGGGTGGGGGATCCGGATGCGGCGCTCCGGGCGGCGGTGCCGGTGGCCGAGGCGTTGCGGGGGCGGATCCGCCGCGAACGCGGGCTCACCGCCAGCATCGGGGTGGCCCCGAACAAGTTCCTCGCGAAGGTCGCCAGCGACCATCGGAAGCCCGACGGACTCACGGTGGTCCCCGGGTCGGGCCGGGCGTTGTTTCTCCGGCCCCTGCCGGTCCGGGCGATCCACGGAGTGGGACGGGTGACCGGCGAGGTTCTCGAGCGGGCGGGTTTGCGAACCATCGCCGACCTGCAGGACCATCGCGGCGACCTCCGGGCGCTGGTGGGATCCTGGGGACCGCAGCTGAAGCGGCTGGCGTTCGGCGAGGACGACCGGCCGCTGGACCTGGGCGACGAGGTCCGGAGTGTGAGCGCGGAGAACACGTTCGACGTGGACACGGCCGACCGGGGGGTGTTGCGGGCGTGCCTGCGGGAGCTGGCGGGGGATGTGGCGGGACGCCTGGCGCGGCGACGGCTCGAGGCGCGGACGGTGCACGTCAAGGTGAGGTACGGGGACTTCACGACCCTCACGCGGCAGGTGTCGCTGGATGAGCCGGTGTCGGGTGACCGTGACCTGTACCGGCTGGGCTGCTGGCTGCTGGCGCGCGACCGGCTGGCCGACCGTCCCCTGAGGCTCCTCGGACTCGGGGCGGGGGGATTGAGGGAGACGGGGATGCGCCAGATGGCTTTCCGATGGGCTGGCGGCCTGCCGGGTTGAACGGTTCCGGCGGACGCCACCCGGTCGGTGGCGCGAGCGTCCCCGCGAGCCCGATCGGTCCCGACAGGGACCGACGCCCTCCGCCCGTAGCTGTCGCCGATAGGCGGCCGGTCCGGCTTCACCCCGCCCAGCCCTGCGGGGTCCTGGCGGACCCCGTCGGACTCACCCGCTGACGCGGGCTCATCCCTCCACGGCCCGAGGGGGTTGCCCTGGCGTGCGCCACGCGTTCGTCCTCGTCCTCGGGCCCCGCGGCATCGCCTTCGAGGACGAGGACCGCCCCTTTGGGGCTGAGTACGAGGACGAGCTCCGGCGGCCGCCATGCGGGCGGGGGGCGGAAAGGGTTCGTCGACTCGACACGGGGGGGCTGGCCCGGGCAGGATTTCCTCCAACAGCCATGCCTGCCCGAACTCTTCTGATCGGCGTTGATTCCGGAACCCAGTCCACCAAGGCCCTCGTGGTCGATGCCCGGTCGGGTCGGGTGCTGGGCGAGGGAAGCGCTCCCCACACCCTGCTGCCCGGCCTTCCGGCCGGCGCGAAGGAGCAGGATCCGGAGGAATGGCATCGGGCGTTGGTCGGGGCGGTGCAGGGGGCGTTGAAGGCGGCCCGGGCGCGGGCGGGCGAGGTGGTGGCGATCGGGGTCAGCGGCCAGCAGCACGGGTTCGTCCCGCTCGATGCCCGCGGGAGGGTCATCCGGCCGGCCAAGCTCTGGTGCGACACCACCACGGCCGCGGAGTGCGAGGCGATCCACGGGGTTCTCGGGGGGGTGAAGGGGGCGGTGCGGGCCGTGGGCAATGCCGTGGTGCCCGGGTTCACCGCGCCCAAGATTCTCTGGCTCAAACGCCATGAACCGCGGAATTACGCCCGGCTCGACACCGTGCTCCTCCCGCACGACTACCTGAACTTCCGGCTCACCGGGAACCGGTTCATGGAGTACGGCGACGCCTCGGGAACCGCCCTGATGGACGTGCGGCGACGACGCTGGAGCGAGGCGGCGGTGGGGGCGATCGACCCCGACCTGATGGGCCGTCTGCCCACCCTTTCCCCCAGCGACCAGCCGGCCGGCCGTCTCACCGCCGGCGCGGCCGCGGAACTGGGCCTGCCGGAGGGGGTCCTCGTGAGCGCCGGCGGCGGCGACAACATGATGGGGGCCATCGGCACCGGGAACACCCGACCCGGCGTGGTCACGGCCAGCTTCGGCACCAGCGGGACCATCTACGCCTGTGCCGCGCGGCCGGTGGTGGATCCGTCGGGCGAGATCGCCGCCTTCTGCGACTCGACCAACCGCTGGCTCCCGCTCCTGTGCACGATGAATGTCACCGTGGCCACCGAGATGGTCCGACGGGACTTCGGGCTCGACCATGCGGGGTTCGAGCGGGCGGCGGCGAAGGCTCCGCCGGGATCCGACGGCCTGGTGCTGCTGCCGTATCTGGAGGGGGAACGCACGCCCAACGTGCCGGATGGCACCGGGGTGTACTTCGGGGTGCGGCCGAAGACCTTCACCGCCGCCCACTTCGCCCGGGCGACGATGGAGGGGGTGACGCTGGGGATGAACTACGGGCTGCGTCGGCTGGCGACCCTCGGGGTGCAGGCCACCCAGGTCCGGGCCACCGGGGGCGGTGCGCGTTCCCGGTTGTGGCGTCAGATCATGGCCGATGTCTTCGCGGCCGAGGTGGTGACGTTGAAGGTGGCCGAGGGGGCGGCCTACGGGGCGGCGCTGCAGGCCCTCTGGAGCTGGCGCCGGGCGGCCGGGGACGCGGTGGGGATCGAGGAGATCACCGACGCCTTCGTGGCCCTCAATCCGCGCGAGACGACCGCTCCCCGCTCCCCGGAGGTCTATGCCGGGTTGCAGGCGTTGCAGGACGAGGTGGGGCGCTCCCTCCGGGGGGCCTTCGGACGTCACCGCGCCTGGATCGGCGGGTGAGGGCTGTCCGGAGTTTCCGGACAGCTCCGACGGGGCAGGTGGCGGGACCGGCGCGCTACCGGCGTCCGCCCCGGGTCCGGGCCCGGCTCGCCTTCCGCTGTTCCCACTGGGTGACGATGCTCTCGAGCGAGGCCAGTCCGAAGCTGATCTTCTTGAAGAACGAGGGGTTGTGGGGGACGAGGATGAAGTGCGGGTGACGCGACCACAGGGCCCGCAACCGGGCGTCGAGTCGGATCGCCTCCTCCAGCGTCTCGTTCCGGACGGGGTTGCCGCCCTCGATGGCGATCCCGCCCACCGCGGCGCTCTCGAAGAAGATCACCGCATCGTAGCGCGCCAGTTCCCGGGTGAGGCTCGTCCCGACTTCCCGGAAGAATCCCTCCGGTTCCCCCGGCCAGTAGGCCGCCCCGTCCACGGTGCCCCGGTCGCAGAGCAGGATCCGGTGGGGATACTGGGCGCTCTGGACGTCCTCGAGGTTCCGCTGGACGTGATAGATGGCCGACTGCACGGAGCGCACCGCGCCCTCCTCGCGGGTGCGGGGAAATCCCCCGGAGAACAGGAGCGTGGCCGATTCCGGCACCACCACCACCCGCTCGCCGATCTCCCGTCGGAAGAGATCGGCGGCGGTGGTCTTGCCGCCACCGGGGCCGCCCGTCAGGACGATTCGGCAGCGTTCATGGGGGGGGATCCTCATCCGGCGGCGTCCGGCCGGATCAGTCGGCCACGTTCACCAGCTTCACCGCGCCGATGCCGCCCGGGTTCCACGCGGTGAACACCACGTACACCTCGCGCCGCAGGCCCTTGCGGACCACGTACCAGCAGGCGTCGTGGATGTGGTCCGCGGTCGCGTAGCCGAGCTCCTCCTTGGGCTTGATGGTGCTCACGATCGCGCCGGTGCGGATGTTGACGATGTAGATCGGGCCCGGGGTCTTGTCGGGACCGTCGAGGCACGGGGCGAGGAGGTAGTCGCCCCAGAGGTCGACGTCGCACACCGTGCTGCCCTTGGGCAGCTGGTGGACGGCGAGCCATTGGCGGGTGGCGAGGGAGAACTCCCGGATCTGGGCCTCGGGCCGGGCGGAGAGGTACAGTTCGCCGCGCCGCGCGTCATGGGTGATGCCGTGCGGGGTGTTGCTGACCTTCTTTCCGCCGAGGAACTCCCCGCGATAGCGGTAGGGCTCGACGCTCGCCGGCATGAACCACGCCTTGCCGTACCCGTCCGTGACCCACACCTCGTCCGGACCGGCGAACGCCGCGTCGGTCGGCGCCCAGCCCTTGCCGTCGGCATAGGGCTCGCCCTCCGGGATCCGCAACTTCTGCGGCGCCTGGAACGAGGTGTCCGACAGGTAGATGTCGCCCTCCACGTTGTCCGCCGCCACCACCAGCGGCTTCTGGCCTCGGCGCGGCAGGAGGTCGGCCCCGTGGAGGTTGCCCTTCCGGAAGGCGGCATCCTGTTCGACGATCTCCGAGCGCATCAGGCGCTCGGTGAAGGCGATCCATCCGACATCCTGGAGTCCCCAGTAGACCGTGTCGGTGGCCGGGTCGGCGACCAGGGTGCCGTGGGCGCCCTGGAGCTTGGGCTGGGCCTCGGGCGGGACGGGGACGGCCCCGGTGACCGGGGTGAACTTCCAGTAGCCCTGTCCGCTGAGTCGTCGGCCCGCGGCGTCGCGGGTGCGGGGCACGCGGACCGGGCCGCGCTGTTCCGTGACGAACGGGAGGTCGACCGGGTTGAGGACGTGTTCGTGCGGGGTGCCGCCGGTTTCGTGCGCCTGCAGGACGGGGAGGGCGAGCAGGGCGAGGCCGGTGAACCACCGGCGGATCTGGATGGGAAGGGTGTGCATGGTGATGACGGGTCCTCTCCGGTGTGGGCCGGTCCGATCCGGCCCCTCGGGGGAACGGCGACAGCCTTCCAAGTTCCGGCCGGACAGAAAAGGGGAAGTTGGCAGGATGGCCCCGGGACGGGACTTTTCGCTGGCCGGCACCGGATCGGGGCGCAGACTCCCCGCAAGCCTTCCCCGTCCCGATCATGCACCCCGTCCTGCGCTTCCTCGCCGTGGGCGCGGCCCTGCTGGCCGCCCCGTCGCTCACGGCCCTCCCGGTCGTCCATGTCCCCGATCTCCAGCCGCTCAAGGCGCAGGTGCGTCGGGTGGCCGATGCCCTCGCGGTGGCCGGGGCCCCCTTGGGCCCGGACCAGCGTGCGGCCCTCGAACAGGCGCTTTCGGAGCCCGATCCCGAGCTCGGCGCCGCCAAGATCCAGGCGGTGCTCGACACCCGGGCGCTGTTCGGCGTCCACATCAACCCGGAGATGCGGGTCAAGGTGGCGGCGGGGGAGGCGACCCCGGAACTGGTCGAGGGCGGGTGGCGGACCTTCCTGGTGAAGGTCCACAACGAGGCCGGCACCACCGCCGAGCTCCGGGCGACCAGCCCGCAGGGGCGTCGGCTGTTCAACTCGCCCGCCGGCGACGTGGCCGACCGCTGGCTGGACCTGGACCTGTTCGACGGCCAGCCGCTCCAGAAGACCCTCGGCGGGCTGCCGCTCGAGTACCGGATCGTCCAGCTGTATTCCCGCGACGCCGGCCGCCGCGAGGCCACCGTCTCGTTCAATGTCGGGCAGGGGACCCAGGACTTGGGGTTCCGGAGCGAGGCCAATGTGCTCTTCACCTGCCGCCCGGCGTGGCCGGTCCGGTTGACGATTGTCGACGAGAACGGCGCGCCGACCACCGCCGCCCTGCGGATCACCGACAACCAGGGCCACGTCTACCCGGCCCCGTCGAAACGCCTGGCCCCCGACTTCTTCTTCCATCCCCAGGTGTACCGGGCCGATGCCGAGGAGCTTCGGCTGCCGGCGGGCCGGTACCGGGTGGAGTTCCGACGCGGGCCCGAGTCCGTGCCCGAGGTGCGGGATCTGGAGGTGGGGGACGGCCCGGCGGCGTGGCGGTTCGCGGTGCGGCGCTGGGTCGATCCGGCCGCCGCCGGATGGATCTCCGGCGACCACCACATCCACGCGGCCGGCTGCGCCCACTACACCAACCCGACCGAGGGGGTGCATGCGGCCGACATGATCCGGCATGTGCTCGGGGAGGATCTGAAGGTCGGGGCGAACCTCACGTGGGGGCCGGGGTTCGACTACCAGAAGCGGTTCTTCACCGGGGTCGACGACCGGGTGAGCCGCTGGCCCTACGTGTTGCGGTACGATGTCGAGGTGAGCGGGTTCGGTTCCCACGAATCCGGCCACCTGTGCCTGCTGCGCCTCCGGGAGCAGATGTATCCGGGCGGCGATTCCAAGCACCACTGGCCGCGGCTCGGGCTGAACACCCTCCGCTGGGCCAAGCGCCAGGGAGCCCTCGTGGGACCGGCCCACAGCGGATGGGGACTCGAGGTCCGGACGGATGAGCTTCCGAACTTCGACCCGCCCCCGTTCAACGGGATCGGCGCCAACGAGTACATCGTCGACGTGACCCACGAGGTGCCCGGTCCCGACGGCGCCCCGGTGCCGGCGGTGGACTTCATCTCGACGGTCGACACCCCCCACGTCTGGGAGCTGAACATCTGGTACCACACCCTGAACGCCGGCTTCCGCACCCGGATCAGCGGGGAGACGGACTTCCCGTGCATCTACGGCGAGCGGGTCGGCCTGGGGCGCAGCTACGTGAAGCTCGGGAAGGACTGGACCTATGAGGACTGGTGCGAGGGGATCCGGGCGGGGCGCAACTACGTCGGCGACGGCCTGAGCCACTTGATGGATTTCCGCGCCGAGGCGGGCGGGGTTTCGGTGGCCATGGGGGAGTCGGGGAGCGAGTTGCGGCTGGGGGCCCCGGGAACGGTCCGGGTGGGCGCCCGGGTGGCGGCCCGGTTGGACGAGGTGCCCGACCGCGAGATCCGGTCCCGTCACTATTCCCAGCAGCCGTACTGGCACCTCGAGCGCGCCCGGGTCGGCGACAGCCGGGAGGTGCCGGTCGAGGTGATCCTCAACGGCCGGGTGGTCGCCACCCGACGCATCGTGGCCGACGGAACGGCGAGGGACGTGGAGTTCGACGTGCCGATGGAGCGTTCCGGCTGGGTGGCGCTGCGGATCCGGGCCAGCTCCCACACCAATCCCATCTTCGTGCAGGTCGGCGACCAGCCCATCCGCGCGTCCCGTCGGAGTGTCCAGTGGTGTCTCGACGGGGTGGAGCGGTGCTGGAAGGAGAAGGAGCGGTTCTACAAGGGGGCGGAGCATGCCGAAGCGGTCGCGGCCTACGACCATGCCCGGGCGGTCTACCGTCGGCGTCTGGCGGAGTGCCCGGTGGATTGATCCGCTCGGAGGGCTTCGATCCCAGGTGGCGGCGGATGATGAATCCGCCGGGGCCCGGCTTCCGCTCCGCGGAGTGCCCGGGTGAGCGGGGCGGTGGGGTGGCGCGGGGGCACGGCGGCCTATCGGCCGCCGCCACGGGCGCCCCGAAGTGGCGGCGGATGATGAATCCGCCGGGGCCCGGCTTCCGCTCCGCGGAGTGCCCGGGTGAGCGGGGCGGTGGGGTGGCTCCGGGGCCACGGCGGCCTACCGGCCTCCGCCACCAACGCGCCCAAGTGGCGGCGGATGATGAATCCGCCGGGGCTTGGCTTCCGCTCCG